>NZ_JASHKW010000014.1:0-223592 GCF_030056915.1 Rhodococcus sp. IEGM 1307 | reverse complement strand
AAGAACACGCACACACCATCACCACTGACACACTCGCCAGCCGCTCCGGGGCAACCGTTCCAACTTATCTCCTGCCGCTTCCCGGCGCAAACCGGGGCGATCAGGACATCTCGAAAACATCGAACCAAGTTCGGTATTCTCGGGAAGTTCAGGCGCCTGCGTCCAACCTCGTGTCCCCGGCCTCTCGGTCGGGGTTGGTGTCCGTGTCGCTCTGACCTGGAATAAGTTACGCGACGGGAAACGGAGCGTCAAATCCCCAGGTCACACGCATCCGGCAGGTAAAATCCGCTGGTGGCCCGCGCTGCGCGCGGGCCACCGGACCGGAGTCCGCCGAATTACGCCGGTGTGACCCGCCGCACGCTAGTTCGACAGCACCTTGATGCCGGCGAAGTTGCGCTTTCCCCGGCGAATCACGAGCCACGTTCCGTGCAGCAGATCGGTCGGTGCCGGGGTCCAGTCCTCACTCGAGATCTTCTGGTTGTTCACCGACGCGCCGCCTTCCTTGACAGTGCGGCGGGCCGCACCCTTGCTCTCGCACAATCCGCTGAGAACCAGAAGGTCGACGATGCCCGCGGGCTCCCCCGGCGCAAGTTCCGCGACGGACGCCTCGCGGAGGGCGGCACCGAGGGTCGGCTCGTCCAGGTCCTGCAGTTCCGCGCGACCGAACAGTGCCTGGCTCGCGAGCTCCACCGCGCGAGTGTTGGCTTCGCCGTGCACGAGCGTCGTCATCTCGGCGGCGAGCCTTCGCTGTGCCTCGCGTGCATGCGGCCGCTCGGCCGTCGCCGTCTCCAGTTCCGCCAACTCCTCGGCCGTGAGGAAGGTGAACCACCGCAGGTACTTGATCACGTCGGCGTCGCCGGTGTTCACGAAGTACTGGTACCACGCGTAGGGACTCGTCATCTCCGGGTCGAGCCACAGGCTTCCGCCGCCGGTCGACTTCCCGAACTTCTTGCCGTCCGCCGACGTGACGAGCGGGACGGTCAGACCGTGCACCGACTCGGCGTCGATGCGACGGTTCAGTTCGACGCCCGCGATGATGTTGCCCCACTGGTCGGATCCGCCGACCTGCAGCGAGCAGCCGTGACTGCGCCGCAGGTGCAGGTAGTCGTTGGCCTGGAGCAGCATGTAGCTGAACTCGGTGTAGGACATGCCGTCGGATTCGAGGCGCCGCTTGACGGTGTCTCTCGCGAGCATCACGTTGACGGAGAAGTGCTTGCCCACGTCGCGCAGGAAGTCGATGGCCGACAGCTTGCCGGTCCAGTTCATGTTGTTCTCGATAATCGCGCCGCTCGCCGAGTCGTCGAAGTCGACGAAACGTTCGAGCTGCCCCCGGATCCGATCGGCCCATTCGGCCACGGTGTCGGCGGAGTTCATCGTCCGCTCACCGACGTCGCGGGGATCGCCGATCAGACCGGTCGCTCCACCGGCCAGCACGATGGGGCGGTTGCCCGCACGCTGGAATCGCTTCAGCGCGAGCAGGGGCACGAGATGACCGGCGTGCAAACTCGGTCCGGTCGGATCGAAACCGGCATAGAGCGTGACCGGTCCGGCGTCGAGATCACGGCGCAGCGCGTCCAGATCGGTTGATTGGGCGATGAGCCCGCGCCAGGTCAGTTCATCGATGATGTTCTCAGTCACGGCTCCGATCATCCCATCTGCTCGTCGGCGGGCATCGCACGCGGGCTTCTCCGGTACGCGGACACGGCCGGCGACTCGGGAATCCAGAAGCGCCACGGCCGGTCGGCGGCCGTGCTGACACCGACCCGGGGGCCACTCACCCAGCCGTCCGACTCCCCGACCTCCAGTCGAACCGGTGAATCGGACTCGAAGAGTGCCGCACCGTTCTCCGCGAGGGTCACGCCGGTCGCGGACCCCAGGTTGCCGGGACCGCGCGCCCACTCCGCGGGTCGCGCGACGCGGGGCCTGCGCGCCTGGACCGTCGCGCAACCGTCGAGCACTTCGCCCGCCCGGAGCAGCACCCCGCCCGCGATTCCGACGGGCCCATACGACACGTTCATACAGAAGTGCATTCCGTAGCTGCGGTAGACGTACAGATGCCCGGCCGGTCCGAACATCACCTCGTTGCGCGGCGTCCTTCCCCGGTACGAGTGCGATGCCGGGTCGGGCCACGGGCCGTCCTTCTCCCCGCCGTACGCCTCCACTTCGACGATGCGGATGCGGACGTCTCCGACGATCAGCGTGGATCCGAGGACGATTCGCGCGGCGTCGACGGGTTCGGCCCGGTCAAGTCGATCGATGGTCACGTCCCGATTCTCCACAACCGTTGACGTCGCCACCCCGGCGGTCGCATAATTCATCAAGCAATGAATTCACCCAGTGATGAATTGAGGCCCGCCATGACCGGCAGCCCGGCGATCGACATCCGAGATCTGCACGTGCGAAGAGGCAAGAACGAAGTGCTGCACGGCATCGACGTCCAGGTGCCGAGCGGATCCATCACCGGCCTCCTCGGACCCTCCGGCTGCGGAAAGACCACGCTGATGCGGTGCGTGGTCGGCACGCAGATCGTGGAATCGGGGACGGTCACGGTGCTGGGCTCCCCCGCAGGCTCGGTCTCGTTACGAAGCCGCGTCGGATACGTCACCCAGTCCCCCAGCGTGTACGCCGACCTCTCGGTCAAGAAGAACGTGGCCTACTTCGCCGCGCTCTACGGCCAGCCCTCGGACGCGGTCACCGAAGCCGTCGACGCGGTGGGGTTGACCCGCTTCGCAACCCAGAAGGCCGCGGATCTGTCGGGAGGACAGCTGGGACGGGTCAGCCTCGCCTGCGCGCTGGTGGCACGCCCCGAGATCCTCGTGCTCGACGAGCCGACCGTCGGACTGGACCCACTCCTGCGCGTCGAACTGTGGGAACGGTTCGAAGCCCTCGCCGACGCCGGTACCACCCTGCTCGTGTCGAGCCACGTCATGGACGAGGCCGAACATTGCGCTTCGCTGCTCCTCATGCGCGACGGCTACGTTCTCGCGCAGGTCTCCCCCGGCGAACTCCGGGAGCAGACCGGTGAGACGAGCCTCGAAGACGCCTTCCTGAACCTCATTCGCGCATCACATGTCGGGAGCGAGAACTGATGAACGTCACGATCTTCGCGGCCACTGCAGGACGGATCCTCGCGCAACTGCGAACGGATCACCGCACTGTCGCCATGATTCTGGTGGTACCCAGTCTGCTGATGGTGTTGCTGTACTTCCTGTATCAGAACGTTCCGGCGCCGCCCGGTCAGCAGTCGCTGTTCGAGCGCGTCGCGATCACGATGCTCGGCATCCTTCCGTTCGTCGTGATGTTCCTCGTCACGTCGATCGCGATGCAGCGCGAACGGACGTCGGGAACACTCGAACGCCTGCTCACGACCCCGATGGGCAAACTCGACCTGCTCGGCGGCTACGCGGCGGCGTTCTCCACGGCCGCTGCCGCGCAGGCGGCGCTGGCGTGCGTCGTCTCGTTCGGATTCCTCGGCCTCACCACCGAGGGCAGCGTGACGTGGGTGCTGCTGATCGCCGTGCTGAACGCGATACTCGGCGTCGCCCTCGGCCTGTTGTGCAGCGCCTTCGCACGCACCGAGTTCCAGGCGGTGCAGTTCATGCCGGTGGTCGTGGTGCCCCAGCTCTTCCTGTGCGGTCTGCTCGTTCCGCGAGATCAGCTCCCCACGTGGCTCGAGTGGATCAGCAACGTCCTCCCGCTGAGCTACGCGGTCGAGGCGCTGCAACAGGTCGCCACCCATCCCGGGGCGACGGGGCTCATGTGGCGCGACCTGGCGGTGGTCGCCGCCTTCGCGCTCCTCGCACTGTCGCTGGGCGCCGCGACCCTGAGGCGTCGCACACCATGACCGGCCCCGCGACACGCGCGGACGCCACCCCGGGTCTGCGCACTGGACGACGCCCGGGCAACCCGGACACACGGTCACGAATCCTGGCGAGTGCACGGAAACTGTTTGCACAGAACGGCTTCGACAAGACCAGTGTGCGCTCGGTGGCCACCGGGGCCGGCGTCGACTCCGCCCTGATCCACCACTACTTCGGAACCAAACGAGAACTGTTCCTCGCCTCGGTGGACATTCCCGTGGATCCTACGCAGGTGATCGCCCCGGTGCTGGACATCCCGACGGGCGAGGTCGGCAGTCACCTCGCCCGGGCCGTCTTCTCCGTCTGGGAGTCGCCGCACAGGCCCGCCGTGGTCGCGGCGTTCCGGTCCGCGATGGCGGGAAACGAACCCAACCTGATTCGCACGTTCCTGCTGGAGGTCGTGCTCCGAGACCTCGGACCGCGCGTCGACGAGCCGCCGGGAACCGGGATGCTGCGCATGCAGCTGGTGGCATCCCAGATGGCCGGGGTTCTGGTGACGCGGTACATCCTCGAATTCGAGCCACTCGCGTCGCTGCCCGTCGACGACCTCGTCGCGATCGTCGGACCGACGTTGCAGCGCTACCTCACCGGCGCTCTGCCGGTGTGATCGGGCTCACCCGAGTCAGGTGTGATCAGGCCTCGCCGGCAGCCCGGGCGAGCAACGTCTCGTGCTCGTCCGCGCCGACGTCCCGGGCCTCGTCGATGAGGAGGACGGGAATCCCGTTCTCGATGGGATACGCCCGTCGCAGGCGAGGGTTGTAGAGCAACTCGTCGCCGACCAACAGCAGAGGACCCTTGTCCTGTGGGCACGCGAGAATGCCGAGCAACGTCGGATCAATAACCACGGAAGTCCTCTCCAACCGTTCGGGTGAGCAGTGTCAGGTTACCGCGCACCGGCAGGCACCCCGGCCGAGCCGTTCTGAAACTCCGCGGCCACCGCCTTCGTCAGTCGCTTGTACTGCTGCGATTCCGGATCGACGTACCACACACGGGTTCCCGGCTTGGGCAGTCCGGCCGCGCTCAGCGCCTCGGCGTTCGGACGGTACGAGGACCCCAGCGGGATGTCCTCCACCACCTGGATGATGTCGGGTCGCAGCGCGGGAGGAAGCACCTCGAAGGCGTCGGAGATTTCCGCCAGCCTCGGCGCCCGCCCTTCGCGGAGGGTGAACGCGGCCACGGCCAGTGTCCGGCCTCCGACCTCCACCCCGTAGGCAACAGCGAGGTCGACGCGATCGACGGACACGAGCGCATCGACGATCGGCTGGGTGAACACGGCTCCCCTCGGAGTCGCGATGACGGTCTTCCGGTGGTCGACCAGCCAGTAGTCCCCGTCGGCGTCGCGACGGAAGAGGTTCTCCGTCGGAATCCAGGCGTCGCCCGCGGCAAAGATCCCCCGCATCGCGCCGCCGGACATCTCGGCGTGCACGCCCGCCCTGCCGAGGAGCAGACCGACCTCGTCGTCCTGGCATTCCCGGATGAACCCCTGCTCGTCCTCCAGCAGTCGGCCGGCGATCGGGTCGTAGGCCGCGAGCCGGACCTCCGCGCTCCCCGGGAGGGGGCGTCCCTTTGCCCCGACCTTCGCGCCTGCGACGTTCGCGAGAACCACGTCGCCCTCGGTGGACGCGTAGAACTCGAGGACTTTCGCCGGTGCGAACCGCTCCGTCGTGCGACGCCACAACCCCTGCGGCATTCCGGATCCGATGAAGAGCCGGACGGGGTGACTGCCGTCGAGCGCGAGGTTCTCGGCGTCGAGGATTTCTCGCATCATCGTCCACGTGTAGCTCACCACGGTCACCCCGTAGCGGTGGACTTCCTCGGCGAACCGCTCGGGATCGACTCCGCGTGAGAGCGCGATCCGGGAGCCACCTGCCACGGCACCACCGATCGCTGCCAGCAGACTCGACGAATGATGCAGGGGTGCAAGGCAATATACGGTGTCGCCACGGTCCAGATCGGCGGCCGAGGCCGTTCCGAACGCCGACAGCGCCCACCGGTAATTGGTGATCTGTTTCGTCTCCCAATGGCCGTTGGACTCACTGCAGATGATGAATGCCAGTTCACGAGCCAGACCGGGATCGGGCCGGTACCAGCCCGGCAGTGTCACTGCGGCGGGGTCGATCTTCTCGAGGTCCACGACGTTCGCCGAGGGATCGACGTCGAGGTCGCGCTGGTCGCCACCGCCCAGAACCAGGACCTGCATCCCGGTCGCGATCGCCGCGTCGAGATTCTCCGGGTCGGTGACGATGCGTTCGACACCGTCGATGCGGATCGCGGTGTGGACCTCCCGGCCCGGGGGCAGGAGGACAGCCACGGCACCGAGACGGGACAGCGCCGCGATGGCGGCGAGCGCACTCGGGCGCGTCTGCATCACGACGCCGACGTGAGCGGCGGGACGGACACCGGCCTGGATCAGGCCGCGCACCACGTTGTCGATCCGCTGATTGACCGCCGCGTAGGTGTGGACGCGATTGTCGAAGAGGAAGCACTCGCCGCCCGGCGCCTTCCGCCCCTGTTCGGCCAGCAACCGGCTGAGCGAGATCTGGGTGTGGGGCTGGATCTGACCGAGCCGGGCCAGCCGTGGCAGCGCCCGCGTGGCCTCGCCGGACAGCTCCACCGTTCCCCGCAGCGCCCCCGAAGCGAAATCACTGATCCCCTTGCCGACACCGACGCCGACCTCGGCGACCGACGCCACGGTGTGAATGATGCGGTCGCTGATGGAGACTCCGGATTCGCTGCCGAAATGTTCGTCGTAGCGCATGAGCTCGATATTGGTGGGCCGTGGGCCGAGACCCTCGTTCCACAGCACCCATTTCCCGGTCGTGGGCCACGTGTGGGTCGCCGCAGCCGAACCGACGACGAGGCCGAAATGTCCTGCCCGCAAAGTTGATTCGTACACATTCGCCCGTGGGGCGGCCCGGCGGATACCGCGGACGGCCAACGGCTGACCGATGTCGTCGACTTCCCCGACGAACGCGAGGATGGGGCAGGTCAACTCCGCGAGCGACACGACCTGGTCCTTGATCACGAACCCGCCGGTCATCATGCGGTTGTGCACGATGAACTGCTTGAGCAAATCCGCAACAGCAGGACCGGACCACGCCACCCAGCCCTCCGTCGCGAGGAAGCGCCGCTGCTGCTCCCGCGGCAACAACGCTTCCCGGTCGTGCAACTGACGCAGGAAGTCGAGCCTCGACTTCAGTGTCTTGACGGGATCGAGAAGCTGAAAACCGGTGCGCGCCATCCACCCCGACACCGCGAGCCGGTTGAAGACGTGGTCCGCGAGGAAGCCGGCAGCGTCGGTGGCGAACCCCGCCGGGATGCCGAACGGCAGCCCGGCGAGCGTGTCGACCGGACTGCCGAACGTCACGAGGCCGGCGATGTTGCGACTGCGGCGATAGGCGGCGGCCTGGTAGGCGAACATGCCGCCCTGCGAGTATCCGGACAGGTAGACGTCGCGACCGGTGTGCGCCCGCACCTGGTCGATGATCTCGCTGATCGCGACGATGTGGTCGGCGAGATTCCGATCCCACCCGCCCTCTTCGGAATCCGGCGATCCGAAGTCGACCACCCACGGGTCGATCCCCATCGAGTGCAGGATGCCGACTGCGCCTTGATCCCGGGTCACGTCGTAGACGTCGGCCGACATCATCATCGGCGGGACCAGGACGATGGGGGGCCCGGCGTCGGCAGGGTCGGTGTCGGGGAAATACCTGCGGAGCCGATACATCGGTGCGCGTTCGACCACCTCGAACGGCGACGTGGTGAGATCCGTCTCGAGTCCGCCGAGGCGAACTACCTCCAACCCGTTCTGCGCCGTCGCCACCACGCGACGGATCGGGCCCATCACCGTTTCGGTATTCAGTCCCACGAACACTCTCCCAGACTCTCGAACCGTGACGCACGTCTCACTGCCGCCCGCCCTCACCCTACTGCGCTCGACGCGTCACACAGCCCCTAATCCGGGGCGTCCGACACGGGCGTCATCGACACCACTCACGCAGCGACTCGGACAGCTGACGGACCCCGCCCAACTGTTCGGCCACACGGATACCGGCCGTACCGCCGCGGGCGTTACGCGAGGCGATCGAGCCCTCGACGGTGAGCACCTCCCGCACGTCCGGAGTGAGCGCCGGATCGACCCCGGCAAGTTCGTCGTCGGTGAGATCCTCGAGTCCGACGCCCCGCGCCTCGGCAACGCGGACGCACGCCCCCGCCGCCTCGTGCGCGACCCGGAACGGGACGCCCTGACGAACGAGCCACTCGGCGATGTCGGTGGCCAGCGTGAATCCCGCCGGTGCCAGTTCCGCCATTCGGTCCGTGTGGAATTCGAGAGTGGAGACCAGTCCGGTGATCGCCGGGAGCAGCAACTCGAGCTGCGCCACCGAATCGAAGACCGGCTCCTTGTCCTCCTGCAGATCCCGGTTGTACGCGAGCGGCTGCGCCTTCAGGGTGGCCAGCAGACCCGTCAGGTTACCGATCAGCCGCCCGGACTTGCCGCGGGTGAGCTCGGACACGTCCGGGTTCTTCTTCTGCGGCATGATCGACGAGCCGGTCGACCAGGCGTCGGCGAGCGTGATGTAGCCGAATTCCGGAGTGCTCCAAAGGATCACCTCCTCGGCCATCCGCGACAGGTCGACGCCGATCATCGCGAGCACGAACGCCGCCTCGGCCGCGAAGTCCCGCGACGACGTGGCGTCGATCGAGTTCTCGGCCGACGAATCGAAGGCGAGTTCCGCGGCGATCGCCTCGGGATCGAGTCCGAGTGACGAGCCGGCCAGCGCCCCGGAACCGTACGGCGACACGGCCGCCCGCACGTCGAAGTCCCGCAGCCGCTGAACGTCACGAAGCAACGGATGCGTGTGCGCCAGCAGGTGGTGCGCGAGCAGCACCGGCTGCGCGGCCTGCAGGTGGGTCTTGCCCGGCATCACCGCGGAAGGGTGCGCGGCTGCCTGCGTCGCGAGGGCATCGACGACGTCGAGAACACCCGCCGCCACCCGGCGGACGGCGTCCCGCAGCCACATCCGGAACAGCGTCGCCACCTGATCGTTGCGCGAACGCCCGGCGCGCAGGCGTCCCCCGACCTCCGGACCGACCCGATCGATCAGCCCGCGCTCGAGCGCCCCGTGCACGTCCTCGTCGGATTCGCTCGGGACGAACTCGCCGCTCGCGACGTCCGCCGCGAGCCTGCCGAGACCGTCGAGCATCGCCGCCAGGTCCTCGTCACCGAGCAGGCCGGCCTTGTGCAGCACCCGGGCATGCGCCTGGGACGCGCGCACGTCGTACGGGGCCAGCACCCAGTCGAAGTGGGTGGACTTGCTCAGCGCCGCCATGGCGGCGGCCGGTCCGGACTCGAACCGGCCGCCCCAGAGGGCTCCTTCGTTGGTGCCGTGAGCACTCATACCTAGAGGCCCAGATCGCGCTTCGCCGCGACCTTCGAGGACAGTCCGTGGATCTGCACGAATCCCTTGGCGTAGGACTGGTCGAACGTGTCGCCCTCGTCGTAGGTCGCCAGGTTGAAGTCGTACAGCGACTCGTTGCTGCGGCGGCCGTTGACGATGATCGCACCGCCGTGCAGCACAAGCCGGATGTCGCCGGAGACGCGTTCCTGCGTCTTCTCGATGAACGTGTCCAGCGCGACCTTCAGCGGGGAGAACCAGAGGCCGTCGTACACCAGCTCGCTCCAGCGCTGCTCGGTCTGACGCTTGTAGCGGCCGAGTTCGCGTTCCTGCGTGACGTGCTCGAGTTCCTGGTGGGCGTGGATGAGGACCATCGCTCCGGGAGCCTCGTAGATCTCACGGCTCTTGATGCCGACGAGACGGTCCTCGACGACGTCGAGGCGGCCGACACCCTGAGCGCCGGCGCGGCGGTTGAGCTCCTGGATCGCTTCGAGGACGCTGACCGGCTTGCCGTCGATCGCGACGGGCCGGCCGGCCTCGAAGCTGATGATCAGCTCGTCGGGTGCCTGCCAGTTGACGGTCGGGTCCTGCGTGTAGTCGTAGACGTCCTTGGTCGGCGCGTTCCACAGGTCCTCGAGGAACCCGGTCTCGACGGCGCGGCCCCACACGTTCTGGTCGATCGAGAACGGCGACTTCTTGGAGACGTTGATCGGGATCTCGTTCTCCTCGGCGAACGCGATCGCCTTCTCCCGGGTCCACGCGTAGTCGCGGACCGGTGCGATGACGTCCAGGTCGGGGGCGAGCGATCCGAAGCCGACCTCGAACCGGACCTGGTCGTTGCCCTTGCCGGTGCAGCCGTGCGCGACCGTGGTGCCGCCGTGGGCACGCGCGGCCTCGACGAGGTGCTTGACGATCAGCGGGCGGCTGATGGCCGACACGAGCGGGTAGCGGTCCATGTAGAGGGCGTTGGCCTGGATGGTCGGCAGGCAGTATTCGTCGGCGAACTCGTCGCGCGCATCCACCACGACCGACTCGACCGCACCGCAGTCGAGTGCACGCTGACGCACGACCTCCATGTCCTCGCCGCCCTGGCCGAGATCGATGGCGACAGCAACAACTTCCTTGCCCGTCTCCTTGCCGATCCAGCTGATGGCGACTGAGGTGTCCAGCCCGCCCGAGTAGGCGAGTACGACGCGATCGGCCATGGTCCTTGTGCTCCTTAGGTTGAAGATCTGTAGAGATGATTCAGTTGTCAGGCGAGGGATTCGATCTTGGCCGCGAGTTCCGCCCCGCTCAGCGGCTCCCGTGCCACCACGAGAATGGTGTCATCCCCCGCGATGGTTCCCACGACGTCAGGTAATGATGCCCGATCGAGTGCACTCGCCAGATAGTGCGCTGCCCCCGGGGGAGTTCGCAGCACCGCCATGTTGCCACTGGCATCGGTCGATACCAGTAACTCCCCCAGCAACCGCGACAGCCGGTCGGTTCCGCCGGAGACGCCGCGGACGGGATTTCCGTCCTCGGGCACCACGTAGACCCCGGCGCCGCCGTCTGCGGCGCGAAGCTTCACGGCACCCAGTTCCTCGAGATCCCGCGACAGCGTGGCCTGGGTGGCGTCGATGCCCTCGGCGGCGAGCAGCGCCGCGAGTTCGGTCTGGCTGCGGACCGGGTTGTTCGACAGGATCGCGACGATGCGTGCCTGCCGTCCCGCCCGTGTGGGTGCCGTCGCCGCGTTCGCGGGGCGCTGCGGCGGTGCCGCACTTGCACGCTGCGGCGGTGCCGCACCTGCACGCTGCGGCTGAGCCGCACCTGCACTCTGCGGAGGTGCCGCACTCACGGACGGTCCCCGGTTCGCTGTGCGAGCAGCCACACGAGCAGTGCCTTCTGTGCGTGCAGCCGGTTCTCCGCCTCGTCCCAGACGACGCTCTGCGGTCCGTCGAGGACGTCGTCGGTGATCTCCTCCCCGCGGTGGGCGGGCAGGCAGTGCAGGACCACCGCGTCGGCGTCGGCCTTTGCGAGCAGCGCCTCGTTGATCTGGAACGGGCGGAACGGGCCGACGCGGTCGAGCCCGTCGTTCTCCTGGCCCATCGACGTCCAGGTGTCGGTGACGAGTGCATCCGCGCCGACGACCGCCGTCTGTGGGTCACCGGTGAGGGTGATGGTCGCGCCGGTCTCGGCCGCCCGCGCCCGGGCTGCCTCGACCACCCACGGCAGGGGCGCGAATCCCTCGGGGCTGGCGATGGTCACGTTGACGCCGGCGGTCACACCGCCCAGCATCAGCGAGTGCGCCATGTTGTTGGCGCCGTCGCCGAGGTAGGTGAGCTTCAGCCCCTTCAGCGAACCCTTCCGCTCCACGAGCGTCTGCAGATCGGCCAGGACCTGGCACGGGTGGAACTCGTCGGACAGCGCGTTGACGATCGGGACGTCGGCGCCGGACGCCATCGCCTCGAGCCGCTTCTGCCCGAACGTGCGCCACACCACGGCGTCGACGTACCGCGACAGGACACGGCCCGTGTCCTGCAGCGTCTCCTCGCGGCCGAGTTGGGTGCTGCGACCGTCGACGACGATCGCGTGACCGCCGAGCTGCGCGATGCCCATCTCGAACGAGAACCGGGTGCGCGTCGAATTCTTCTCGAAGATCACGCCGACCCCACGGGGGCCTTCGAGCGGACGCTCCGCGAACGGAGCCTTCTTCAGCCTGGCGGCGAGTTCGAGGACTTCGGCCTGCTGTGCAGGGGTGAGGTCGTCGTCCCGGAGAAAATGTTTCACCACGGTCGTCACTGCTTTCCCGGCTGAGCGGCCGATTGCGCGTTGTCGAGAATCGCGGGCAGCGCCGCGACGAAACCTTCGGCCTGATCGTCCGTGAGGACCAGGGGCGGAGCCAGCCGGACGACGCCCGGTTGCGCGGCGTTGATCAGGTATCCGGCCTCGCGCGCGCTGTTCTCCACCGCGGGGGCCACGTCCTGGGTCAGGACGATGCCGAGCAGCAGCCCGGCGCCGCGAACGTGGTCGATCAGCGGATGTCCGAGACCTTCGATGCCGGCCGACAGCGACTTGCCGAGCGTGTCGGCGCGGGAGATGAGGTCGTCCTCGGCGATCGTCCGCAGCACGGCGAGCGCCGCCGACGCGCAGACGGGGTTCCCGCCGAACGTCGTGCCGTGCTTGCCCGGCCCGAACAGGTCCGCGGCCGCGCCGGTCGCGATGCACGCGCCGATCGGCATCCCGCCACCGAGACCCTTCGCGAGGGTCATGACGTCGGGCACGATCCCGACCGCCTGGTGTGCGTAGAACCAGCCCGTGCGCCCGATCCCGGTCTGCACTTCGTCGAGCACGAGCAGGGCGCCGCGATCGGCGGTAATCCGCCGTGCGCCCGCGAGGTATCCCTCCGGCGGAACGACGACACCGCCCTCACCCATCATCGGCTCCAGGAACACGGCAGCGGTGTCGGCGTCGACGGCGCGATCGAGTGCGTCGAGATCGCCGTACGGCACGTGCTCGACACCCGGGGGCATCGGCTCGAACGGCGCGCGCTTGGCGGCCTGGCCGGTGAGCGCGAGAGCACCCATCGTCCGGCCGTGAAAGGAGTTCTCCGCGGCGATGATCTTCGATCGGCCCGTGGCCCGCGCGAGCTTGAACGCCGCCTCGTTGGCCTCGGTGCCGGAATTGCACAGGAAGACACGTCCGGGGGCGCCCAGGTGGGACAGCAGCTTCTCGGCCAGTTCGATCGCCGGCTCGCTGGCGTACAGGTTCGACACGTGCCCGAGGGTCGACAACTGCGTCGTGACGGCCTCGATGATCGCCGGGTGCGCGTGCCCGAGGATGTTGACGGCGATGCCGGCGAGGAAGTCGACGTACTCCTTGCCGTCGGCGTCGGTCAGCACCGCTCCCTGACCACGCGTCAGTGCCACCCGGGGGACGCCGTACGTGTTCATCAGAGCGCCGGACCAGCGCTGCTGGAGTTCCGGGGTTCCGGTCATGAGGCAACTCCCTCGGTAGGTGAAGTCGGGCCGGGCGTGACCATCGTGCCGATGCCCTCGCCGGTGAACAGTTCGAGCAGAACGGAATGGGCGACGCGGCCGTCGATGACGTGCGCGGTGGGCACGCCGCCGCGGACGGCGCGCAGGCAGGCCTCCATCTTGGGCACCATGCCGGCGTCGAGGCTGGGCAGCAGTTGCGCGAGCG
The DNA here is from genome assembly GCF_030056915.1 of Rhodococcus sp. IEGM 1307. NCBI lineage: Bacteria > Bacillati > Actinomycetota > Actinomycetes > Mycobacteriales > Nocardiaceae > Rhodococcus > Rhodococcus sp. IEGM 1307. The sequence goes on along the minus strand of NZ_JASHKW010000014.1, from coordinate 210,154 downwards.
CGTCCACGTCGATCTCGGTGGCCAGCGAATCGCGGTCCGGCCAGTTCGTGTACAGCCCTTCGACATCCGTGAGGACCACGAGCTTCTCGGCGCCGATGGCCTCGGCGAGCGCGGCGGCGGCGGTGTCGGCGTTGATGTTGTGCACCACACCGTCCGAGTCGGGGGCGATGGTGGACACCACGGGAATTCGGCCCGCACGGATCAGATCCAGGACGGCCTCCGGGTTCACCGTCGTGACGTCGCCGACGAGACCGATGTCGGTCGGCATGCCCTCGACCATCACGGTGCGCTTGGTGGCGGTGAACAGGTGCGCGTCCTCACCGGAGATGCCGACGGCGTACGGTCCGTGCGCGTTGATCAGTCCGACCAGTTCGCGGCCGACCTGACCGAACAGCACCATCCGGACGACGTCCATGACCTCGGGAGTGGTGACGCGGAAGCCGCCCTTGAATTCGCCTGTCATGCCGAGCTTTCCGAGCATGGCATTGATCTGGGGGCCGCCGCCGTGCACGACGACCGGCTGAATTCCGACCGTCCGCAGGAACGCCATGTCGGCCGCGAACGCCGTCTTCAGCGCGTCGTCGACCATGGCGTTGCCGCCGTACTTCACGACGACGACCTTGTCACGGAACTGCTGCAGCCACGGCAGAGCCTCCGCCAGGACGTGCGCCTTCTGGTGATCGGTGATGCCGCTGAGTGCCTCGCTGGTCGCTGTCATGACGAATACGCCGAGTTCTCTTCGACATACGCGTGCGACAGGTCGGTGGTCCGGATGGTCACGGCGTGCTCGCCCAGACCGAGGTCGATGTCCAGGGAGATGTCGATGTCGCTCAGGTCCACATCCCGCGCACCCGGTGCGCCGACGCCGTCGATGCAGACGGGGGCGCCGTTGAACGACACCGAGATCGTGTCGGGGTCCAGTTCGATCGGCGCGATGCCGATGGCGGCGAGTACCCGGCCCCAGTTGGGGTCGGATCCGAACAGCGCCGTCTTGACGAGACTGTCCCGCGCCACCGTCCGGGCGCCGATCAGGGCGTCGTCCTCGCTGACCGCGCCGCGGACCGTGATCCGCACCCGCTTGGTGACGCCCTCCGCGTCGGCCATCATCTGATCGGCCAGATCGTCGCAGACGGCCGTCACGGCCGCATTCAGTTCGTCCTGGGTCGGTGTCACGTTGCTCGCACCGGACGCCAGCAGCAGCACCGTGTCGTTGGTCGACGTGGCACCGTCGACGTCCAGCCGATCGAACGTCACCCGGGTGGCCGCCCGCAGCGCAGCGTCGAGTTGCGCCGCGGTCGCGACGGCGTCGGTCGTCACGACGCACAGCATCGTCGCCAGCGCGGGGGCCAGCATGCCTGCGCCCTTCGCCATTCCGCCCACGTTCCACTTGTCCGCATGGTGCAGGGCGGCCTGCTTCGGCACCGTGTCGGTGGTCATGATCGCGTACGCGGCGTCGGTGCCACCCGAGATTCCCCCGGCGAGTTCGTGCACCGCCTCCGTGACCCCGGCCAGGACCTTCTCCATCGGCAGGCGGTCGCCGATCAGACCGGTGGAACACACCGCGACCTCGACGGCTCCGGTCTCGGTTCCCCAGTTGCTCAGCGCGGATGCCACTTCCTCGGCCGTCTTGTGCGCGTCCTGGAACCCGCCCGCACCCGTGCACGCGTTGGCCCCACCGGAATTGAGCACGACGGCGCGCAGCCTGCCCGTGGTGAGCACCTGCTGCGACCACAGCACGGGGGCGGCCTTCACCTTGTTCGCGGTGAAGACGCCGGCCGCCGCGAGCTCGGGTCCCTCGTTGACGACGAGAGCCAGGTCGGCGTTGCCGCTCGCCTTGATACCCGCCTTGATCCCGGCCGCGCGGAAGCCCGCGGGCCCCGACACTCCCTGGGTTCGGACCAGGGTGCCGCCGGCGACCTCCCGGGTCGGGTGCGGATCGATCGTGCTGTCACTGCTCACGGGGCAACTCCCACTGTCGAGAGACCGGCGGTCTCGGGTAGTCCAAGCGCAAGATTCATCGATTGCACCGCTCCGCCGGCGGTGCCCTTCGCAAGGTTGTCGATCACCGCGACCACGACGATTTGACCGGCGTCGGCGTCGACCGTCACCGCGATCTGGACCGCGTTCGATCCGACGACGGCACCGGTCTGCGGCAGCACACCCTGGGGCAGGACGTGCACGAACGGCTCGTCCGCGTACGCCTTTTCGTAGATCGCGCGCACCTCGTCCTCGGACGCCGTGGTGGCCGCGGTGCAGGTGGCGAGGATGCCGCGCGGCATCGGCGCCAGCACGGGGGTGAACGACACGGTGACGCGCTGACCGGCGAGTTCGGAGAGGTTCTGGATGATCTCCGGGGTGTGGCGGTGCACGCCGCCGACACCGTAGGCACGGACCGAACCCATCACCTCGGAGCCGAGCAGGTCGGCCTTGGGTGCGCGGCCCGCGCCAGAGGCACCGGTGACGGCGACGATCGTGACCCGCGGTTCGACGACACCCGCCGCGACCGCCGGGGCCATCGCCAGGCTCGACACCGTCGGGAAGCACCCGGGGACGGCGATGCGTGTGGCGCCGACGAGTTTCTCGCGGGCACCCGGCAGTTCCGGGAGTCCGTACGGCCAGCTACCTGCGTGCGGGCTCTTGTAGTACCGCTCCCAGTCCTCGGCGTTCGTCAGCCGGAAGTCGGCGCCGCAGTCGATGATGACCGTGGACTCGGGCAGCGCCTTCGCGTACTGCGCCGAATTGCCGTGCGGCAGACCGAGAAACACCACGTCGTGCCCGGCGAGCGTCTCGACGGTGGTGTCCTCGAGCACTCGGTCGGCGAGGGGAAGCAGGTGCGGATGGTGCGAGCCCAGAGTCGATCCGGCGTTGCCGCCGGCAGTGAGCGCACCGATGACGAGCGAACCGTCCGCATACGACGGGTGCCCCAGCAGCAGACGCAGCACTTCGCCACCGGCGTATCCGCTCGCGCCGGCGACGGCAATCCTGATCGGTTTTCCCGCGTGCTCAGTCATACGATTGATTATGCATCATCATGCAAGCTAATACACACCGCGGTCTCTCGACGGGACGGAATGCGTGGTCACTGCTTGCCGAGCGACCGCCGAATCTCGTCGAGCTTGGCCTTTCCCGCCTTCTCCCGCTTCTCCCACGCCTCGTCCAGCGACTGCCCCGACGGGCTGTCGTGCGCGAGTTCGGAGGATCCCATCGCCGTCCCGAACCGTCCCTCGATCCGCTCACGCACGCGGTCGAACGTCGGGACCCCGCCCGGCGTGTAGTCCGGCTCGGGCACAGCGGGCGCGATGTGGGGCACGACCTCCGCGGTAACCGGATCCTCGGCCGGAATCGCCGCGCCCACGTCCACCGCCGCGAGGAGCGCCCCGAGACCCGGACGACCCGCGGCCACCGCGCGCACCACCTCGAGGAACTCGGCGTCGGTCAACTGACTCGCCGCCGCCACGACGTCGCGCACTTCGGTCATCGCACTGCTCCTCACCGCCTCGGGCCCTCCACCCAGGCTACGGGTCAGCTGCGCAGTTCGGCACCCACGGCAGCGGACGCCGCGGCCACCGCGGCGTCGCGGGCGGCGCTCGCCTCGTCCTCGGTCAGGGTGCGGTCGACGCCGCGGAATCGCAGCGCGAACGCCAGCGACTTCCGGTCCTCCCCGACCTGCGCACCTTCGAACACGTCGAACAGCCGGATGTCCTCGAGGAGCTCTCCTCCACCCGACCGCAGGGCCGCCTGGACCTCGGCGGCGGGTACCGCCGTGTCGACCACGACCGCCACGTCCTGAAGGACCGCGGGGAAGGGTGAGACCTTCGGCGCGGGCAGGTTCTCCACCAGCGGCAGGGCGTCCAGATCGATCTCCACGGCACTCGTCCGCGGGGGAAGCCCGGCGCGCTCGAGCACGGCGGGATGCAACTCGCCCGCGTGGCCGACGACGACACCGTTCACGAGCAGTTCCGCGCCGCGGCCCGGGTGCCACGGCAGGTATTGCGTCGCGCGGAACTCCAGTTCGACACCGGCGGCGGCAGCGACCGTCCGGGCGGCGGCGAACGCGTCGGTGGCGTCGGCTGCGCGTCCCGCGCCCCACGGGCCGCTCGGCTCACGCTGCCCCGTGAGCACCGCCGCCACGTGCACCGGCTGGTCCGGCAACGACTGCAGCAGTGCCGTGATCTGTTCGTCGGTCGGGCGGCGATCCACCGGCAGTGCCTCGACCGGCTTGGTGTCGGCGCCGGGCAGCACGACCTGCGCGATGCCGAACAGCGACAGGTCGCGCTGACCGCGGGAGACGTTGCGCGCGAGAACCTCGAGAAGTCCGGGAAGGAGCGTGGTGGCCAGTTCCGGCCGATCCGATTCGAGCGGGTTCAGCACCGTGCTGGTGTTCCTGCGCGGATCCTCGGGGTCCAGGCCCCACGTGTCGAATATCGCCGTGGGAAGGAAGACCGGAGGCAGGATCTCGACGTATCCCGAGAACGCCAGAGCCCGGCCGACCGCGCGTTTGCGGCGCTGCGCCGGAGTCAACCCACGACCCGCGGGGGCTGCGGGCAGCACCGACGGAATCTTCTCGAGCCCCTCGAGGCGCAGCACCTCCTCCACCAGGTCGGCGGGCTGCACCAGATCGGGCCGCCAGGACGGCGGACCGGCGACGAGCTGACCGTGTCCGCTGTCGCTGACCCCGACCTCGACGTTGCAGCCGATCTGCGTGAGCCGGCGCGCAGCGGTGCCGGTGGGGTAGTCGACACCCGCCACGCGGTCGGGGAGGTCGATGTCCATGTGGATGGGCTCGTGCGGGGTGACCTCACCGATGTCGGTGAGCGCCGGCTCGACCCGCCCGCCGGCGATGTCGACGAGCAGCGCGGCCGCCCGGTCCAGTGCCGCGACGGGGATCTCGGGGTCGACCACACGCTCGAAACGCTTGCTGGCCTCGCTCGACAGCTTGTGCCTGCGCGCGGTCTTGAACACCGCGAGCGGATCCCACGTGGCCGCCTCGAGCAGGATGTCGGTGGTTTCCGACCCGACCTCGGTGGACGCGCCACCCATGATCCCGGCCAGCGACACGACGCCCGAATCGTCCGAGATCACGACGTCCTCGGGGTCGAGGACGCGCTCGGTCTCGTCGAGAGTGGTCAGCTTCTCCCCCGCCACCGCGCGGCGCACGACGAGTTCGCCGCTGATCTTCGCGGCATCGAACGCGTGCAGCGGCTGGCCCAGTTCGAGCAGAACGTAATTGGTGACGTCGACGGCCGGCGAGATCGGGCGGACCCCCGACAGCAGCAGGCGGCGCTGCAGCCACCACGGGCTGACCGCCTTCGGATCGATACCCGTCACCCGGCGGGCGGCGAAACGCGTCGCCTTCGACTCCGGCTCGACGCGGATCGGCCAGGCCTCCCCCTCCGCCGGGTACGGCGCCACCGACGCCGGGTCGGCGAAGTCGAGGTCGAACCCGCACGCCAGTTCACGGGTGAGCCCGCGGACGGAGAAGCAGTAGCCGCGGTCCGGGGTGATGTTGAGTTCGATGACCGTGTCGTGCAGGCCCATCAACTCGTTGGCGTCCGCGCCGGGGAGCGCGGTGCCCGGCTCGAGGACGAGGATGCCCGAATGGTCCTTGCCGATGCCGAGTTCGGCCACCGAACAGATCATCCCGTCGGAGACCTGCCCGTACGTCTTGCGGGACGCGATGGCGAAACCACCGGGAAGGACTGCGCCGGGGAGTGCGACCACCACGAGGTCGCCTACGGCGAAGTTCCGGGCGCCGCACACGATGCCCTGCGGCTCGGCCGCCCCCACATCCACCTTGCAGAAGCGGATCGGCTTCTTGAACTCGGTGAGCTCGGTGATCTCGAGAACCTTGCCGACCACGAGGGGGCCGTCGACGGGCTCGAGCCGGTCGACTTCCTCGACCTCGAGCCCGACCCGGACGAAACCTGCGTCGAGTTCCTCGGCGGTGACGTCCCAGTCCGGGGTGGCACGCTGCAGGATCTCGGTCAGCCAGGATTGCGCTACTCGCACGTCTGCTCAGCTCTCTCGTTCGTGAAGATGTCGTGACTGTGGTGGGCGGGATTCGGGTGACGCGAAGTCAGCCCTGGACACCGAAGGGCAGCGTGAACCGCACGTCGCCCTCGACGATGTCGCGCATGTCCGGGATCCCGTTCCGGAACTGGAGTGTGCGCTCGAGCCCCATGCCGAACGCGAACCCGGTGTACACGTCGGGGTCGATGCCGGAGGCGCGCAGCACATTCGGGTTGACCATTCCGCAGCCGCCCCACTCGACCCAGCCTGCGCCACCCTTCTTGTTCGGGAACCAGACGTCCACCTCGGCGGACGGTTCCGTGAACGGGAAGTAGTTCGGGCGCATCCGGGTGCGGGTCTCGGGACCGAACAGTGCGCGGGCGAACGCGTCGAGCGTGCCGCGCAGGTGGGCCATGGTGAGGCCCTTGTCGACGGCGAGACCCTCCACCTGAGAGAAGACCGGGGTGTGGGTTGCGTCGAGTTCGTCGGTGCGGAACGTCCGCCCGGGGCACACCACGTAGATCGGCACCTCGCGCGAGAGCATGGTCCGCACCTGTACCGGCGACGTGTGCGTGCGGAGCACCTGGCGCGAGCCCTCCGGTGCGATGTGGAACGTGTCCTGCATCGTCCGCGCGGGGTGATCGGGCAGGAAGTTGAGGGCATCGAAGTTGAAGTGCTCGGTCTCCACCTCCGGGCCCTCGGCGACCTCCCAGCCCATCGCGACGAACACGTCCTCAACCTGCTCGGAGATGATGCTGATCGGGTGGCGGGCGCCCACCGGCTGACGCTGCGACGGCAGGGTCACGTCGATGGCCTCGGCCACGAGCACGGCCGCGTCCCGTTCGGCGAGCAGGACGGCGCGGCGCTCGTCGAACGCCGCACTGATCCGGGTGCGGGCGACGTTCACGCGCTTGCCTGCGTCGGCCTTCTCCTTGCCCGGGAGGGCTCCGAGTCCGCGTCGGGCGAGGGCGATCGGCGACTTGTCGCCCATGTGCTCGACCTTGGCCTTCGCCAGGTCGTCGAGATCCGCCACCGACGCGAACGCCTTCTCGGCGCTCTCCGCTGCCGCAGTCAGAGCGTCCTCGGTGAGCGCACTCGCATCGACCGCGCCGCCTTCGACGCCCGTGGAGGCAGCGCCCTCTTTTTTAGCCACGACCGGTGCCACTCCTTAAGTTCTTTCAGTCAACACTCTCGACGAAACCGAAACAGCTCGCCGTCAAATCCTATGCGATCCGATTTTCGCCGGTTCAGCTGTCGGTTCGCTTGCGATTCTGGACCCGTGCGCTCGAATACAGGCAGATCGACGCCGCCGTCGCCAGGTTGAGGCTCTCGGCTCGACCGTGGATCGGAATCCGCACCCGGTAATCGGCTCGCGCGGACGTGGCCGCGTCGAGGCCGTGGGCCTCGTTGCCGAACAGCCACGCCGTGGGGCGGGCCAGCAGTTCGTCGGCGTCGTCCAGATCGACCTCGCCGTCGGCCGCCGTGGCGAGCAATTGAATTCCCGCCGCGCTGATGCTGTCGAGGACCGCCGCGGTGTCCCGTTCACGCACCACCGGAAGGTGGAACAGGCTTCCGGCGGACGCCCGGACGCATTTGCCGTTGTGCGGGTCGACGCTGTCGCCCGCGAGAATGGCCGCGTCCGCGCCCACCGCGTCCGCGACCCGGATGACGGTGCCCGCGTTACCCGGCTCCGCGACCGCCACCGGGACCGCGAGCAGACGGGTTCCGGGTCCGATCGCCTCCGCCAGCGGAACGTCGAGGAGATCGCACACCGCGACGAGACCCGGCGGGGTCACCGTGTCGCTGAGCGCTCGAACCGCCCGGTCCGTCACCAACGACGTACGGACGCCCGCCGTGTGTGCCCGGTCGATCAGCCTCGCGTACCGCTGCTCGGCGTCCTCGGTGTAGAAGAGATCGTGCACGGGACGGGTGTCGAGTGCCTCGCCGACGGAGTTCTCGCCCTCCACCAGGAAGCGCCCGACCTTGCGGCGTTCCGCGGTGCGCAGCAGCTTGACAGCAGAAACGACCCGTGGAGTGCGCTCGGTGAGCGGGTCCACGGGTCGTTTCCGAGGCTCTGAAGGCCGGGGCTCTGAAGGCCGGGGTGCTGCGAGACTCAGGCCGCTTCTCCGGCCGGAGCGTTCACGTCAGCCGGGAGCGCCGCCTTGGCGAGGGCCACGAGGCCGGCGAACGCCGCCGCGTCGGACACGGCCAGCTCGGCGAGGTTCTTGCGGTCGACCTCGATCTCGGCCAGACGCAGACCCTGGATCAGGCGGTTGTACGTGATGTCGTTCGCCCGTGCAGCAGCGTTGATACGCGTGATCCACAGCTTGCGGAAGTCGCCCTTGCGCGCACGGCGGTCACGGTAGGCGTAGGTCAGCGAGTGGAGCTGCTGTTCCTTCGCCTTGCGGTACAGGCGCGAGCGCTGTCCGCGGTAGCCGCTGGAGGCTTCGAGAATCGAACGACGCTTCTTCTGGGCGTTTACCGCCCTCTTTACGCGTGCCACTGAAAAATCCTGTCAATCTTGGGGCGGTGAGCTGCCCCGGGTGGTCAGTAAAAGGGTGTCGACTCAGATGTCGAGCAGGCGCTTGATGCGAGGAGTGTCAGCCTTGCTGACGACAGCCACGCCATCGAGGCGACGGGTCACCTTCGTGGCCTTGTGCTCGAGCAGGTGGCGGCGACCGGCCTTCTGGCGCAGGATCTTTCCGCTGCCGGACACCTTGAATCGCTTCGCGGTGCCGCTGTGGGTCTTCGACTTGGGCATGGAGTCCTCAGTTCTCTGTATCCGGACCGTGATCCGGGTCGTGCTGGTGTAGTCGGACTAGCTGGTCGGCGCTTCGCCGGGCGCACTGTCGCCCGCCTGCTCCGCAGGTGCCGCCGGAGCCTGTGCCGGTGCGGCCGGCGCGGGAGTTGCCCGCTGCGCCGGCGGCGCAGCGGCGCTTTCCTGCGCCTTCACACGGGTCTTCGCGCCCTTGTGCGGAGCGAGCACCATCGTCATGTTTCGACCGTCCTGCTTGGCGGACGTCTCCACGAACCCGAGATCCGCGACGTCTGCACCGAGACGCTGCAGCAGCCGGAATCCGAGCTCCGGACGCGACTGCTCACGTCCGCGGAACATGATCGTGACCTTGACCTTGGATCCCGCTTCGAGGAAGCGCACGACGTTGCGCTTCTTCGTCTCGTAGTCGTGATCGTCGATCTTGGGGCGGAGCTTCTGCTCCTTGATGACCGTGAGCTGCTGGTTCTTGCGCGACTCACGCGCCTTCTGCGCGGCCTCGTACTTGAACTTGCCGTAGTCCATGATCTTGCAGACCGGCGGGCGAGCGTCGGGGGCCACCTCGACCAGGTCGAGATCGGCCTCGAGGGCCAAGCGGAGTGCATCTTCAACACGCACGATGCCAACCTGTTCACCTCCGGGTCCGACGAGGCGGACCTCGGGAACTCGGATGCGATCGTTGATGCGGGTCTCAGTGCTGATGGGGCCTCCTAGGTTGAACGGTCTTGTCTCGAGACCGCCAGCAGCCCGTACGCCCGGATTCCCAACAAAAAAGCCCCGCGGCGGTGAATGACTCTCACCATGCGGGGCCCGATGTCGACCGATCAGACGAACTCACGGCTCACGCCGATCCCTCATCTCCTCACATTCGAGGAACTCGAACCGAGTAACCTCGGACCGAGCGACCGGACCACTGAACTGCAGTTTTACCTGCCGCGCAGAGGTGGGAGTCGGACTCCACTTGCTGCCCCCGACAAATCCGAAGGCGGTCGTTGCGTCAAGAGTAACATTTGCGCACGTCGCGAGCTAATCGATACCGGGACGTTGCGCCACAGGGCCCTGGTGGAATCCTCTAAGGCATGACGGACAACATCGATGACACCCCGAACGACGGCACCCCGACCGGCGGTGACCAGAATACCGACGTCCGGGAACTGGCCGACGTTCCCTCGGTCGAGGTCATCAGCCGCGCCGCGGTCATGCTCATGAGTTCGGCAGCCGAGAAGCTCGGCCTGTCCGACGCCGACCCCGACTCCAGCCCGCACCGCGACCTCGACGAGGCCCGGCGGGTCATCACCGCCCTCGCCGGCCTGGTGACCGCGTCCATCGAGTACCTCGGACCGCACGCGGGACCGATCCGCGAAGGCCTCCAGGCGCTGCAGCGGGCGTTCCGCGAGGCGTCCTCGCACCCGGACGAACCGGGCAAGGGTCCGGGCGAGAAGTACACCGGCCCCGTGTACTGACATGGCGAGGCGCAACAAGACCGCGCAGACGCCTGCCGGCGTCGACGAGTTCCTCGCCACGATCGCCGACCCGGTCAAGCGCGCCGACAGCGTACGACTGGTGGAGCTGCTCACCGCTGCGAGCGGAGAGCCCGCCGCGATGTGGGGCACGAGCATCGTCGGGTTCGGCTCCCGCCACTACAGGTATGCCAGCGGACACGAGGGCGATACCGCACTGATCGGCTTCTCGCCCCGGGCCGCGGCACTCACCCTGTACCTCTCGCTCGACTTCACCGAGCACGAGGCCGAATTCGCCGCACTCGGCAAGCACACACTCGGCAAGGGCTGCCTCTACGTCAAGAAGCTCGCCGACGTCGACGAGTCGGTTCTCGTCGCATTGCTGAACCGATCCGTGGCCGCCGCCCGCGCGCTCTGATCGAATCTCACCGTTCGAACACGCTGCGCGCGTCGGCAGGCGGTTCGCCGAAAAGGCTCGGATCGCGCGGGACGAACGACCGGCCGGTGAGGGTGGCGTCGGACACCCGGTCCAGCCGGAACCACCGCACACCCGCCCGGCTCAGGCACCACGCGATGAGGAACCACGATCCCCTCGTGTGAGCGAGAAGGTGCGGTTCGACGACCCGTTCGGTGCGCTCGCCGTCCCGGTCCACATATCGGAGCGACACCATCAGTTCGCGCTGCAATCCGTCTTCGACGACGCGGCGGACGCGTGGTTCCGCGCTCGCCGTGTCGGCGTCTCGGCGGATCCACACCTTCGCGCCGAGGCGCTCCACCCGCTCCCTCGACTCGGAATCCATCACGTCGAGCAGCTTGGCCAGCGCGGCGCGGCCGTCGGTCGCGAACGGAGCATCGCGAAACGCCGTCAGGGCCAGTGCCACCGAGACCGCTTGAGCGGGAGTGAAATTCACGGGCGGTAACGTGCCGTTCCCGATGATCCCGTATCCCCCACCCGGCCCGGCACTGGCCCAGATCGGGGCGCCCGAGGACTGCAGCACGGCGACGTCCCGCTTGATCGTCCGGGCGGTCACCTCGAACTGCGCCGCCAACTGCTCCGCGGTCCGGCCCCGGTCCCCCGCGCGGCGTAGTTCTTCCGTCAGGGCGTGAAGGCGGGCTGGACGGTCCATGAGGGCAGTCTGCCGAACGACCGCGGCAAAGTCCCGATTCTCGCCGACCGATTCCGTTATACGACTGTGACACTTACGGTGACACGCAGATGTCACCGTTGCGGGTTCACTCTTGTCCCATGACCCAGACAAACGAATCACACGACAGCACAGGCACTCACATCATCCTGGCTCCCGGATTCTGGCTCGGCGCATGGGCGTGGGAGGCAGTGGCTTCCGACCTGATCCGGCGAGGACACCACGTCACCGCGGTGACCCTGCCCGGGCTTCACTCCGCGGACAGCGACCGCGCCGGCATCCGACTGGACGATCACATCTCCGCAATCGCGGACGTCGTCGCGGACACACCGTCGTCGGAGCGGGTTGTGCTCGTCGCGCACAGCGGTGCGGGACCGGTGGCCTACGCGGCGAGCGACCGGGTGCCCGGCCGCCTGGCCCGCATCGTCTACGTCGACTCGGGGCCATTGCAGAACGGCACCGCACTCCGGGAGGATCTCGATGCGTCGGTCACCGAGATCCCGCTCCCGTCGTGGTCCGAACTCGAAGCCGACGGCAGCAGTCTCGACGGACTCGACGACGCCATGCTCGAGACGTTCCGCAGCCGCGCGGTGCCGGAACCCGCCGGTCCCGCGAGGGACAGGCTCGAACTCCGCGACAGCAGCCGTCTGGACGTGCCGACCACGGTGATCTGCACCAGTTTCCCGTCGGAGGTCATCCAGCAGATGGCCGGCGCGGGCCATCCGATGGCCGCCGAACTCGCGCAGATCGCGAAGGTCGACTACGTCGATCTGCCGACCGGCCACTGGCCGATGTGGTCGCGGCCCGCAGACCTCGCGACCGCGATCGACACGGCCGCGAGGGACTGACCGAACTCAGCCGACTGCTGCGGCCTTCTTCGGCGCCCGCTTGCGCGGTGTCGCCGTGGCGGCCGCGGCAGTCTTCTTCGCCGAAGCGGACTTCCGCGTCGACGACGACTTGGCCGCCTTCGACTTCGCCGCAGCGGGAGGCGCCGTCACCTCGAGGACGTTTTCGAGGAACCGCCCCGTGTAACTCTCCGGAACCTGCGCAACCTCCTCCGGGGTGCCCTGTGCGACGACGGTTCCGCCGCCGGACCCGCCCTCGGGCCCCATGTCGACCACCCAGTCGGACGTCTTGATCACGTCGAGGTTGTGCTCGATCACGATCACCGTGTTGCCCTTGTCGACCAACCCGTTGACCACCCCCAGCAGCTTGCGGATGTCCTCGAAGTGCAGACCCGTCGTGGGCTCGTCGAGGATGTACACCGTGCGGCCCGTCGACCGTTTCTGCAGTTCGGCGGCGAGCTTCACGCGCTGCGCCTCACCACCGGACAGCGTGGGCGCGGGCTGACCGAGCCGCACGTACCCGAGACCGACCTCGACCAGGGTCTTGAGGTAGCGGTGGATCGAGGTGATGGGCTCGAAGAACTCCGCGGCCTCCTCGATCGGCATGTCCAGGACCTCGGCGATGGTCTTGCCCTTGTAGTGGACCTCGAGCGTCTCGCGGTTGTACCGGGCGCCGTGGCAGACCTCGCACGGCACGTACACGTCGGGCAGGAAATTCATCTCGATCTTCAACGTGCCGTCTCCGGAGCAGGCCTCGCACCGGCCGCCCTTGACGTTGAACGAGAACCGGCCCGGCTGGTAGCCGCGCACCTTCGACTCGGTAGTGGCGGCGAACAGGGTGCGAATCTTGTCGAACACCCCGGTGTAGGTGGCCGCATTGGACCGCGGGGTGCGGCCGATCGGCGACTGGTCGACCTGGACGAGCTTGTCCAGCTGGTCGAGCCCGTTGATGCGGGTGTGCCTGCCCGGCACCTGGCGGGCGCCGTTGAGCTTGTTCGCCATCACCGTCGCGAGGATGTCGTTGACGAGCGTCGACTTACCGGACCCGGACACGCCGGTGACCGACGTGAGCACGCCCAGCGGGAAGCTGACGTCGATGCCCCCGAGGTTGTGTTCGCGCGCACCGATGACCGTGACCTGCCGCTTGCGGTCGACCGGTCGGCGAATGGCCGGAATCTCGATGTGACTGCGGCCCGACAGGTACGCGCCGGTGAGGGATTCCTCGCAGTCGAGTAGTTCCTCGTACGGCCCGCTGTGGACGACCTTGCCTCCGTGCTCGCCGGCGAGCGGTCCGATGTCGACCACCCAGTCGGACGTGCGAATGGTGTCTTCGTCGTGTTCGACCACGATGAGCGTGTTCCCGAGGTCGCGCAGGCGCGTCAGGGTCTCGATGAGACGCCGGTTGTCGCGCTGATGCAGACCGATCGACGGCTCGTCGAGCACGTACAGGACGCCCACCAGGCCCGAACCGATCTGGGTGGCGAGGCGGATACGCTGCGCCTCACCACCGGACAGGGTGCCGGCGGCGCGGGCGAGCGACAGGTATTCGAGGCCGACGTCGAGCAGGAAGCCGAGACGTGCCTGGACCTCCTTGAGCACCTGACCGGCGATGGCCTCCTCGCGGCTGCCCAATGTGAGGCTGTTCAGGAAGTCGGCGCAATCGGAGATCGACAGTTCGCAGACCTCGGCGATCGACTTCATACCGAACTTCTCGTTCGCGATCGTGACCGACAGGATCTCGGGGCGCAGACGCGCACCACCACACGCGGGACAGGGGGTGTCGCGCATGTAGCCGTCGTAGCGTTCCTTCATCTGGTCCGACTCGGTCTGCTCGAGGCGGCGGTGCAGGAACGGCATGACGCCCTCGAACTCGGCGTAGTAGGAACGGGTACGCCCGTACCGGTTCTTGTACCGGACGTGGACCTGCTCCTCACTTCCCTCGAGGATCGCGCGGCGCGCCTTCGCGGGCAGCTTGTTCCACGGCGTCTTCATGTCGAAGCCGAGAATGTCGCCGAGCCCGGACAGCAGGCGGCCGAAGTATTCGGAACTCTGCCCCATCGACCACGGCGCGATGGCTCCGTCCTCGAGGGACAGCTCGGGGTCGGGGACAACGAGGTCCGGGTCGACCTCCTTACGGATTCCGAGACCGGTGCACTCGGGGCAGGCGCCGTACGGGGAGTTGAACGAGAACGACCGCGGTTCGAGGTCGTCGATGGAGAGCGCGTGGCCGTTCGGACACGCCAGCTTCTCCGAGAATCGGCGTTCCCGGTCTGCGGCGTTCTCTTCGCGGTCGACGAAGTCGAGGACGACGATGCCCTCCGCCAACCGCAGCGCGGTCTCGACGGAATCGGTGAGTCGCTGCTTGGAGCTGGCCTTGACGGTGAGGCGGTCGACGACGACCTCGACGTCGTGCTTCTCCTGCTTCTTGAGCTTGGGCGGATCGGAGAGCGGATGCACCACGCCGTCGACTCGCACACGCGAATAGCCCTGCATGTTGAGCTGGTCGAACAGGTCGACGAATTCACCCTTGCGGGTCCGCACGACGGGAGCGAGCACCTGGAAGCGGGTGCCTTCTTCCATGTCGAGGACCTGGTCGACGATCTGCTGCGGCGTCTGCCGCGCGATCTGCTCGCCACACACCGGGCAGTGGGCGGTGCCCGCCCGGGCGTATAGCAGACGGAGGTAGTCGTAAACCTCCGTGATGGTGCCGACCGTCGACCGCGGGTTGCGGTTGGTCGACTTCTGGTCGATGGACACCGCCGGCGACAGACCTTCGATGAAGTCGACGTCGGGCTTGTCCATCTGGCCGAGGAATTGGCGCGCGTACGCCGACAGCGACTCGACGTAACGTCTCTGGCCCTCGGCGAAGATCGTGTCGAACGCCAGACTCGACTTGCCCGAGCCCGACAGCCCGGTGAACACGATCAGGCTGTCGCGGGGCAGATCGAGATCGACCCCTCGCAGATTGTGCTCACGGGCACCCCGCACGATAAGGCGATCCGCCACTCCAAGTCCCTTCATTGTTCGACAGCCGAGGACGCGCATGAACGCTGGGCCCTCTGGCCGTGCCATGGTAAGCCGGGGCACCGACACGTTCTGTGGGACGCATGGCCGCCCTGCCACTCACCTGCCTGTATTCGACGGTAGCCTCCCCATCATGACCGAGCAGCCCATGGTGATAGAAGACTCGTACTCCGGCCACGTCTCCCCCGGTTCGGCGCCGCAGCGCCGCACGGTTCCGGGAGCCACGATCACGAAGATGTCCGTCGGCCCCATGAACAACAACGTGTACCTGGTCGTCTGTTCCACAACCGGAAAATCCGTCCTCATCGACGCCGCCAACGAGGCGGACCGCGTCAACCAGTTGATCGGCGAACACGCTCCATCCCTCGAGCTGATCGTCACCACGCACCAGCACGGCGACCACTGGCTGGCGCTGGAGGACGTCGCGGCCGCCACCCGCGTGAACACCGCCGCGCATCCACTCGACGCCGACGCTCTGCCCATCCGGCCCGACCGTCTCCTGGAAGACGGTGACACGGTCACCGTCGGCGACGTCACTCTCGACGTGATCCATCTCGCCGGCCACACCCCCGGCTCCGTCGCGCTCGCGCTCACCGAGACCGGCGGCACACGCGTCCATCTCTTCACCGGTGACTCCCTCTTCCCCGGCGGCGTGGGCAAGACCGCCGACGCCGGCAAGTTCGCATCACTGCTCACCGACGTCGAAACCAAGCTCTTCGACCGCTACGGCGACGACACGGTCGTCTACCCCGGCCACGGTGACGACACCACCCTCGGCACCGAGCGCCCCCACCTCGGGGAGTGGCGCGAGCGCGGCTGGTGACCGCATCCGATCGCCGATTGCGCACCGGACGGTCCGCGATTGGCGATCGGCCTCCCTGGGTACTGGTGAATGGGCAGCCTGTCGGTTCGGCAACATGGTCGTACGCCGACGACTGCCCTGAACTCTCGTTAGTGTGAGACGGGAGAACTCGAGATTGGGAGGCCAGGAATGCTTGTCCGTCGTATCGCTCGCCCACTGCTGTCCGCAGTCTTCATCAGCGGAGGGATCGATGCACTTCGAAATCCGGCGCAGAGAGCACAGGCCGCCGCACCACTGATCGACAAGTCCACAGAGACGCTCCCCGAGTCCGTCACCCAGAAGATCCCGTCCGACCCGGAGACGTTGGTCAAGATCAACGCCGCCGTGCAGATCGGCGGCGGAATTCTTCTCGCCACCGGGAAGGCGCCGCGACTCGCATCGCTCGCGCTGGCCGGCAGCCTCGTGCCCACTACCGTTGTGGGGCACGACTTCTGGAACGAGACCGACCCGGCGAAGAAAGCGGCGCAGCGCACTCAGTTCCTCAAGAACGTCAGCCTGCTCGGCGGACTGCTGATCGCCGCCGTCGACACCGAGGGCAGGCCGTCCCTCGGCTGGCGTGGCCGTCGCGCCGCCCGGCACGCACAGGAGGCCGTGGCCGCGGCTCTGCCGCTCGGATCGGGTCACGACCATCACGGTCCCGAGATCGGGGAGGCTTTGGCCGCGGCGTCGGAGCGCGCACGCATCCTGTCCGGTGAGGCCGCCGAGCGCGGGTCCGAAATCCTCGAGGTCGCGAAAGACCGTGGCGCCGAATTCGCGAAGGTCGCGGCGGATCGCGGCCCCGAATGGGCGGACGTCGCGAAGGAACACGGCTCCGAGTGGGCCGAGGTCGCCAAGGAACACGGCTCCGAGTGGGCCGAGGTCGCCAAGGAGCGCGGCGCGGAACTCGTCGAACTGGCGAAGGAACGCGGAGCGGAACTCGTCGACGTCGCGAAGGAACGCGGCCCGGAGTTGGCCGAGGTCGCCCGCGAGAAGGGCGGCGAATGGGCCGGCACCGCCGCAGAACGCGGCGAGGTGCTGAGCAAGCGGGCCCGCAAGCAGGCGGAAGCCGCGCTCGAGAAGGCCCGCGCGAAGCGGGACGAACTGTCCCACTGACCCCGAGCCGCGGCGCCGACCTGCGCCGGATAATCGATCTGATCGGCCCCGGAGATCACCCCTGACCTGCAATGTCAGCGGGCGGCCTCCGGGGCCGACTAGACTGTCCAGGCACTTTTGCAGCCGATCCGGTTGCAGCCGAACCAGTCAAGGAGACCTCTTGCCCGACGAGGACACGTCACGCGACGAGCGCGAGCTCGAGCAGCAGTACGTGACGATGCTCTACACCCGACTGGACGGCCTTCGCCAGTACGCGGCGAACCGGCTGAGCCGTGTACTGCTCGAAACCGGCGGGACCCCGCAGGCCCGCAGCGAGCGGGAGTCGTTCAACCAGCTCTACACCGAAGACCTCGCCAAGTACGACGCCGCCGAGAACGGGCTGTGCTTCGGACGCATCGATCTCGACGGCGAGCACCGCTACATCGGCCGGCTCGGCATCCTCGACGAGGAGAACGACTACGAGACGATGCTCCTCGATTGGCGTGCGCCCCTTGCCCGCCCGTTCTACCTCGCCACCCCCGCAGCCCCCGACGGCGTCTCCCGTCGGCGGCACATCCGGACGCGGAGCCGCCGAGTGACGGCCGTCAACGACGAGTATCTGGATCTGGCGGCGGCAGAGGCCGCGGGCACGATCACCGGCTCGGACGGCGTCGCGGGTGAAAGTGCACTGCTCGCCGCGCTCAACGCGGCCCGCACCGGTCAGATGAACGACATCGTCGAGACCATCCAGGGTGAGCAGGACGCCATCATCCGGTCGGAGCACAAGAGTGTGCTGGTCGTCCAGGGAGGACCGGGAACCGGCAAGACCGCGGTCGCTCTGCACCGCGCCGCCTACCTGCTCTACACCTACCGGCAGCAGCTCGCGAAGGCCGGCGTCCTCATCATCGGCCCCAACGCCACGTTCCTCGACTACATCGGCCAGGTGCTGCCGTCGCTCGGCGAGACCGGTGTGCTGCTCTCGACCATCGGCGACCTCTACCCCGGCGTCCGCGCCACCGTCGAGGACAGCCTCGACGCCGGCGAGATCAAGGGCTCGCTCGACATGCTGGACGTGCTCAAGAAGGCGGTCCGGGATCGGCAGGAAGTGCCGTCGCGTCCCGTCGAGCTGACGTTCGACACCTACCGGATCACCCTCGACCGCAAGGTCGTCACCCGCGCTCGTGGCCGGGCGAGGTCGTCGCGGCGCCCGCACAACCTGGCACGGCCCATCTTCGTCTCGTCGGTCATCGAGGCACTCGCCCAGCAACTCGCGGACACACTGGGCGCCAACGTCGTCGACGGCGGGAACCTGCTGAGCCGGGACGACATCGCCGACATGCGGGACGAGATGCGTGAAGACCCGGAGATCATGACGGCGATCAGCGCGCTGTGGCCGGAACTGTCGCCGCAGCAGGTCCTCGCCGAGCTGTACGCCTCACCGAAGCGGCTGGCCGATGCCGCGCCGAATCTGACCGAAACCCAACGTGAGTCGCTGCGACGCCCCGTCATGCGCGGCTTCAGTGCCGCCGACGCGCCACTCCTCGACGAGTTGGCGGAACTGCTCGGCGTCGACGACGCCGCCGAACGGGAGCGCGCCCGCCGCCAGTGGCGGGCACAGATCGCGGATGCCCAGGGCGCCCTGGACATCCTGACCGGTTCGGCGCCGCAGGATCTCGAGGACGAGCTGGACCCGGAAATTCTGATGGCGTACGACCTGATCGACGCCAGCCAGCTGGCCGAACGCCACGACGTGGGACAGCACCAGACCACCGCGGAGCGCGCAGCGGGCGACCGAACCTGGACCTACGGCCACGTCATCGTCGACGAGGCGCAGGAACTCTCGGAGATGGCCTGGCGAATGCTGATGCGGCGCATACCGAATCGCTGGATGACGCTCGTCGGCGACACGGCGCAGACCGGCGACCCGGCGGGTACGTCGTCGTGGCAACGGATCCTCGAGCCGTACGTGGCCGCACGGTGGAAGCTCACGGAATTGACCGTCAACTACCGCACTCCGGCGGAGATCATGACGTCGGCACGGCGGGTTCTCGCCGAGATCGACACAGAGCAGACCGTGCCGCGGTCGGTGCGCGAATCCGGATTCGCGCCGTGGGCGCTGCAGGTGTCCGAACCCGATCTCGCGGACACCGTGCGCACGTGTGTGTCCCGGGAAACCGGACCGGGCACGACTGTCGTGATCGGGGGCCACGACCTCGTCGCCGCACTCGCCGATCTGAAGTCGGACACCGTCAGCGTCCTGACGGTGCGGGACGTCAAGGGGCTGGAGTTCGACTCGGTGCTCATCGCCGAGCCACAGGACATTCTCGACGAGTCGCCGCGGGGGATGAACGACCTCTACGTCGCCCTGACCCGCGCGACGCAACGACTCGGTGTGGTGCATACGAAGACGTTGCCCGCGGTGCTGTCCGAACTCGGTCCGGCCGAGGTCGGGATCCTGTCGTGACACCGGGCGGTCGCGGTCGGCTGATCGGGTGTGGGCTCGTCCTCACCGCGATCGTGTCGACCGCGTGTTCGGAGGCCACCGCCTCCGACCCGCCGTCGACGGCCTCGGTTGCCGCCACCACTGCCGCATCACACCTCGACGCCCGTGGCCTGCGCTACAAGGAGTCGCTGACCGGGGCCGGCATACCGGCGCTGCCTGACGACACGGTCATGGCTCTCGCCAACGGGATCTGCGGCCAGCTGTCCGAGGGGACGGACGAGGCCACGATCCTCGCGCATCTGACCCCGATGGCGCAGTTCGCCTCGGCGACGTCGGATATCGGCCTCACCACCGAACAGGTGGCGCAGGTCTATCTCGATGCCGCCGAGGCGAATTACTGCTGATCCGCGTGGTGCGTCAGCGCACCGTGTGGACGATGAGGACGTCGGACGTCGACTTGCGTGCGGCATCCGACGGAACGGAGCCGAGGAGACGCCCGGTAAGGGTGTTGAGTCCGCGGTTGCCGATCACCAGAAGACCGGCCTCGACCTCGTCGACGAGGTTCAGCAGCGACTCGACGGGCGCACCGACGACGGCGCGTTCCACGACCTCCTTGGCGCCGGCGGCGTGGGCGCGCTCCTTCGCGGTGCGGAGGATCTCGTACGTCGGGGCGGAACCGGTGATCTGGTAGGCCTCGTCACCGAGCGCGTCGGCGGCCTGCCCGACGTCCTTCGGATCGGCCGGGTAGTACGCGCAGGCGATGATCAGCTTGGCACCGGCGTCCCCCGCGATGGCAGCAGCCTTCTCGACGGCCAGAAACGACGACTCGGAGCCATCGGTTCCGACGACAACGGTCCGGTAGGCGCTCATTCATTCCTCCATGTCTGCGGTGGTCAATTGGCCGGGGTCCGGACATACGTCATGCCTGGACCCAGCAGCCACTGCGCTGACCCTAGCTGTATCGGTGCCCGCATAGGTGCATTTGCAACACATGCCACAGGGGATATCCCCAGTGCATGACGGATCACATTCCGGAGGCGCTTCGGCTGTGATCAGCGTCAGCGTGACGTGCCGACCTTGGGACCGAACACGCCGGCGGGGAACACGCCCGCCGCGACGATCGCGTCGCGCCACGGGGTTGCGAGTTCGACGAGCCGGGCCGCCCCGTCCTCCCCCAGCGCGGCCCACGGAGCCAGCGCGAGATCGTCGGTGAGATCCTCGACCAGTTCGCGCAACTCCTTGCCGTCGGCGGTGAGTTCGCCCCGCGCATCCAGGATCTCGCGGTCACGCAGACTGTCGCTCGCCGAGTCCCACTGGTCCTGGGTCCAGGCGCGGCGCGTCATCGCGAACTTCTTCTGGAAGCCGAACCCGGTCGCGGTGTGCGTGATCAGCGATTCGAGTCCGCTCAGTCCCGCCGTCTGCAGGGCGGCGACGTGACCGTCGCCGCGGTACTCCCGCAGCAATGTGAGGGCATGCCAGAAGGCGAGGTGCGGTGTGTCCGGCCACTCCACCCCCGCGTACCCCGCGTACAGCGGCCGTCCCTCGACACCCGGGATTCCGCGGGCCGCGATCGACGCGAGTTCGGCGGCCTCGGCCATCTCCGGTGAATTCGTCACCGATTCGCCGAGAAGTCGCACATACGCCTCCCCGACCGCCCGGTACCGCGCGTCGACGACTGCCGCGGGCGTGGCCAGACCCCAGGCACGCGGAATGACCGACTCGATCACGGCCGGACTGAAGTTGTAGAAGGTCGCAGTGACGACGCCCGCACCTACCGCGCCCATCGGCGCGGAGCGGCCCGCGAAGTAGCCCATCCGACCCGGTGCGAGGCCCGCCTCGACCAGACGATTCTCGACCTCGGGAACGAAATAGCTGAGCGAATGAAGCAACTCCAAGGACCGGGCGGTACGACCTGCGTTGTGTGCATCCATGCTTCAGACCGTACTGCCTGGGCGCGCCCGCTATTTCAGGCCCGCGGCATCCATGCCGCGCAGCTCCTTCTTCAGGTCGGCGATCTCGTCGCGCAGTCGTCCGGCGAGTTCGAACTGCAGATCTCGGGCGGCGTTCATCATCTGATCGGTCAATTCCTTGACCAGATCTGCCAACTCCGCCCTCGGCATCGACTTCGTATCGCGGCCCTCGTACACCCCGGCGCTGACCGAGCGCCCGGCCTCGCCCTGGGCGCGGCGCCCGCGAGTGGCGTTGCGGCCGGAACCGCCGACGTCGACTCCGCTGGCCGTGTCCTCGGCTTCCTCGTAGACCTGGTCGAGGATGTCTGCGATCTTCTTCCGCAGCGGCTGCGGATCGACGCCCATCTTCTCGTTGTAGGCGATCTGCTTCTCACGCCGCCGCTCGGTCTCCTCGATCGCGTGCTGCATCGAGTCGGTGATCTTGTCGGCGTACATGTGGACCTGGCCGGAGACGTTACGAGCCGCGCGGCCGATCGTCTGGATGAGGCTGGTCGAGCTCCGGAGGAAGCCCTCCTTGTCGGCGTCGAGGATGGCGACCAACGACACCTCGGGGAGGTCGAGGCCCTCCCGCAGCAGGTTGATACCCACCAGGACGTCGTACTCCCCCAAACGAAGTTGCCGGAGCAACTCGACCCGTCGCAGGGTGTCGATGTCCGAGTGCAGGTACCGCACCCGGATACCGAGTTCGAGGAGGTAGTCGGTGAGGTCTTCCGCCATCTTCTTCGTCAACGTGGTGACGAGGACGCGCTCGTCCCGGTCGGCACGTTCGCGGATCTCGTGCACGAGGTCGTCGATCTGCCCCTTGGTCGGTTTGACGACCACCTGGGGGTCGACGAGACCGGTGGGGCGGATGACCTGCTCGACGAACTCCCCGCCTGCCTGCCCGAGCTCGTACTTGCCGGGTGTGGCCGACAGGTACACCGTCTGCCCGATGCGCTGGGTGAACTCCTCCCACGTCAGCGGGCGGTTGTCGGTGGCGGACGGCAACCGGAACCCGAACTCGACGAGATTCCGTTTGCGCGACATGTCGCCCTCGTACATCGCGCCGATCTGCGGGACCGTCACGTGGGACTCGTCGATGACGAGGAGGAAGTCCTCCGGGAAGTAGTCGATCAGCGTGGCGGGCGCTGTACCCGGCCCGCGACCGTCGATGTGACGCGAGTAGTTCTCGATGCCGGAGCAGAACCCGACCTGCTTGATCATCTCGAGGTCGTACTGGGTGCGCATCCGGAGACGCTGCGCCTCGAGCAGCTTGCCCTTGTTCTCGAGGTCGGCGAGCCGTTCCTCGAGTTCGGCCTCGATGTCCTTGACGGCACGTTCCATCCGCTCGGGACCCGCGACGTAGTGCGTGGCCGGGAAGATGCGCACCGAGTCGACCTTCCGCACCACGTCCCCGGTGAGGGGATGCAGGTAGTACAGCGCCTCGATCTCGTCGCCGAAGAACTCGATCCGGACCGCCAACTCCTCGTACGAGGGAATGATCTCGACGGTGTCGCCACGCACCCGGAAGGATCCGCGGGTGAACGCCAGATCGTTGCGGGTGTACTGCACGTCGACCAGCAGCCGCAGCAGAGCGTCGCGCGGAACCTCCACCCCGACCTCGAGCTGCACCGAGCGGTCGAGGTACGACTGCGGGGTGCCGAGACCGTAGATGCACGACACGGACGCCACCACGACCACGTCCCGCCGCGACAGCAGGCTCGACGTCGCGGAGTGGCGCAGCCGCTCGACGTCGTCGTTGATCGACGAGTCCTTCTCGATGTAGGTGTCGGTCTGCGCGATGTACGCCTCGGGCTGGTAGTAGTCGTAGTACGAGACGAAGTACTCGACGGAGTTGTTGGGCAGCATGTCGCGCAGCTCGTTGGCCAACTGCGCGGCGAGCGTCTTGTTGGGCGCCATCACCAGGGTGGGCCGCTGCACCTTCTCGATCAGCCACGCCGTGGTGGCGGACTTGCCGGTACCGGTGGCGCCGAGCAGGACCACGTCCTTCTCGCCGGCGTTGATGCGGCGTTCCAGATCGGCGATCGCGGTGGGCTGATCGCCGGCCGGCTTGTGGTCGCTGACGACCTCGAACCGCGCTTCCGACCGCTCGATCTCCCCGATGGGACGGAACTCGGAATGTGCCACCACGGGGTGCTCGGATGCAAACGCCATACAACCAGGGTAGGCGCAGGTACCGACAAACTCTCCGACGATCTCCGTCAGCTGAAAAACCCGGTAGGTTCCCCACCATGGCAGGCGCGAGTCACGACATCCACCCACCGAAGGTCGAGTACTTCGACCTACGAGATCACACCAACACCGACCCCAAGGGGTTCGTCCGCCACGTCGATCACTACCGCGTCGAACCGTGGGGGCTGTACATGGCGCGCACCTCCGACCACCGGCAGTTCCACTACCTGGAATCGTGGCTGCTCCCCGACCTCGGCCTGCGGGCGTCGATCTTCCACTACCACCCCTACCACCAGCGCGATCAGGACCACTACGTCGACATCGGCAGCTTCACCCGGGGTGACGACGTGTGGAAGTCCGAGGACCACTACCTGGACCTGGTCGTCCGCACCGGCCGCGACACCGAACTCCTCGACGTCGACGAGCTGATGGAGGCGCACACCACCGGCCTGCTCGACACGGCGACGGCCGAGCGGGCGATCCTCACCGCCACCACGGCGATCGACGGCATCGCCGCGCACGGCCACGACCTCGGCCGCTGGCTGGCCTCGATCGGGATGCCGATCGACTGGCGGTGATCTACGCGCTCCAGCCGGTCCGCTCGGCCCATTCCCACGCCCGGTGATAGGCACGGTCGAACCACGGGGTCTTCGCGTCCACATAGGCGGTGATCGCGTCCCGGTAGTCCGTGTGACCGGCCGCCTTCTCCGCCGCACCTTCCTTGACCGCGAGGTACTCGGTCCGGGCCTCGGTGTCGGCGCGGAGCCAGTCGCGGAAGACGAGCGCGAACTGCTGTCCGGGCCACCCGTCGACGCGAATGTGGATGTTGACGGGCCGTCCGGGATCGGCACCGCCGTGGATTCGCTTGCCCCACAGGGCCGGGTCGGTCTCTCCGCCCTGGTACGAGGGCTTCGGGTCGTCGGCGGTGATGTGCTCGATGCGGGGGAACCCGGCGTCGGCGAGGGATTCGGCGAGGTCGTCCGCGGTCTCGAGGTTCGCGACGGTCACCTGGACGTCGATGACGTCCTTGGCGGGCAATCCTTCGACGGCCGTCGACCCGATGTGGTCGATCCGGATGGCGCGGTCGCCGCACACCAGTTTCACGCGAGCGATCAGCCGGTCGGCCTGCGCCGGCCACTGCGGATTCGGCGGAGCGAGTTCGGGCAGGACCCGGACGACGGTCCGCGTGCGGATGTTGGACTCGAAGGGCACGAGACGCTCCGACCACAGTGCCCGGATCGCCGGCTCGAGCGCGCCAGGGGCACCGCTGTTGTCGAGCCAGACGTCCGCCGCCGCCCGCCGCTGATCGTCGTCGGCCTGGGCTGCGATCCGCGCGCGCGCATCGGTCTCGGGCATTCCCCGCGATCCGACAAGCCGCCGCACCCGCTCCTCGGCATCGACGAACACGACGACGACCAGGTGGAAGGCCGCGCCCATTCCGCCCTCGACCAGCAACGGAATGTCCTGGACGAGGATGGCGTCCTTGGGCGCCGATTCGATCGTCTCGGTGGTGCGCGCCCCGACGAGCGGGTGAACGATCGCATTCAGCCCGAGCCGCGATTCGTCGTCGGCGAAGGCGCGGGCAGCCAGGGCGGGCCGGTCGAGTGTGCCGTCCTCCGTCAGGATCTCCTCGCCGAACCGGTCGACGAGCGCGACGAGGCCGGGTGTTCCGGGTTCGACGACCTCCCGCGCAATCAGATCGGCGTCGACGATCACTCCCCCGAGTTCGGCGAGGACCTTCGACACGGTGGACTTACCGGCTCCTATGCCTCCAGTGAGGCCGATTCTCAACACGCCTCCCAGTGTTGCACCCGCCGCGCACCGAGTACGCACGTCCCTCGCCGATCTCCACCCTCTCCTCCCTCTGCAGACTCACCTGCCCCAAATACCACAGATGTCCGACACGGTCGGTTATGTTCTAGCGAACGCACCCGACCTGCACCTTCTCGAAGAAGAGGAACGCCATGCGCGATCACCGCAACCAGTACGGTCGGCACCGCCTCGGCATTGCGGGCGGGGTGCATTGCATGGAGATCCCCGAGGTGGCCTCCGCGCTCGCCGACCACCGCCGGACCTGGCTCACGGCACTCACCAGCCAGGGCAGGCACAGCTTCGCAACGATGCGCAAGCGCGCCGACGTACAGCCGTCGTCCGGTTACTGGATTCCCGCCACCGCGAACTGAGCACCAGCCTCACCCCCCACACCACTGTGGCCCAACCTCCGGAGAGGTTGGGCCACAGTCATGTTCGGACGTCCTGCAACGACGAGACCCCGCCCCTGCAGGGCAGGAGCGGGGTCTTCGGCTTTGCCTGACGAGTCAGGCGGACTTGCTAGGCGTTGCCCGACAGCTTCTCGCGCAGAGCGGCGAGCTGTGCGTCGCTGGCCAGCGATCCGCCGGCAGACTCGGACGACGAGGTGCTGGCAGCCGAAGCGGCGTCGGCGTCGCCGGCACCCGACTCGGAGGAGTAGCCGGCAGCAGCGGTGGCAGCCTCGGCGGCCTCGTCTGCAGCGGTCTTCTCCATCTGAGCGGTGTGCATCTTGTGACGACGCTCAGCCTCGGCGTAGCGGTTCTCCCACTCTTCACGCTGCTTGTCGAAGCCCTCGAGCCATTCGTTGGTCTCGGGATCGAAGCCCTCGGGGAAGATGTAGTTGCCCTGCTCGTCGTAGCTGTCCGCCATGCCGTACTTGGACGGATCGAACTCGGCGTTGTAGTCCTCGTTGGCCTGCTTCAGCGACAGCGAGATGCGACGACGCTCGAGGTCGATGTCGATGACCTTGACGAGCGCATCGTCGTTGACGCCGACAACCTGGTCCGGGACCTCCACGTGGCGCTCGGCCAGCTCGGAGATGTGGACGAGGCCTTCGATTCCCTCTTCGACGCGCACGAAGGCACCGAACGGAACCAGCTTCGTGACCTTGCCGGGCACGATCTGGCCGATGGCGTGCGTGCGGGCGAACTGACGCCACGGGTCTTCCTGCGTCGCCTTGAGCGACAGGGAGACGCGCTCGCGGTCCAGGTCGACGTCGAGAACCTCGACGGTGACCTCGGTGCCGACCTCGACAACCTCGGACGGGTGGTCGATGTGCTTCCAGGACAGCTCGGACACGTGCACCAGGCCGTCGACGCCGCCCAGGTCCACGAAGGCACCGAAGTTGACGATGGAGGACACGACGCCCTTGCGGACCTGGCCCTTCTGCAGCTGGTGCAGGAACTCGCTGCGAACCTCGGACTGCGTCTGCTCGAGCCATGCACGGCGCGAGAGGACGACGTTGTTGCGGTTCTTGTCGAGCTCGATGATCTTGGCCTCGATCTCCTTGCCGACGTACGGCTGCAGATCGCGGACACGGCGCATCTCGACGAGCGAAGCGGGAAGGAAGCCACGCAGGCCGATGTCGAGGATCAGGCCGCCCTTGACGACCTCGATGACGGTGCCCTTGACGGCCTCGTCCTTCTCCTTGAGCTCCTCGATGGTGCCCCAGGCACGCTCGTACTGAGCGCGCTTCTTCGACAGGATCAGCCGGCCTTCCTTGTCCTCCTTGGTGAGGACGAGAGCTTCGACCTCATCGCCCACGGAGACGACCTCGTTGGGGTCGACGTCGTGCTTGATGGAGAGCTCACGGGAAGGGATGACGCCTTCGGTCTTGTAACCGATGTCGAGCAGGACCTCGTCGCGATCGACCTTGACGATGGTGCCTTCGACGATGTCGCCATCGTTGAAGTACTTGATCGTTGCGTCGATGGCGGCGAGGAAGTCCTCGGCGGAGCCGATGTCGTTTACGGCTACCTGCGGCGAGGTCACGGTGGTGGAGGGCATGTGTTGAGTTGCTCCGGACGGGTTGTGGTCGGTTGATGGTGTTCTGTCGGACAAGCAACCTGAACCGACGAAACACTCCGCCGAATCAGATCACCGCAAGCGCAGTGAACGACACCCGACTGGAACCGAACAAACTCGAACTGAACCGAATCCGATGCCGCACACATAGATACTCGCGTGCAATAGGCTACGCGCCCGTGGGCAAGCTGGGCAAACCCGGGCACGTTCCCACGCTCTACTCTGTTGCCCATGCCCGATCCTCGCCCGTCCGATTCTCCTCTCTCCCCGGAAGACGACCGACACGGCACCGCCAACAGCGTGCTCGGAACGTCCGGGGTGAGCCGCGTCCGCGTCGATTCCGAGTCCAGCGAACGCGCGAGCCGTGCCTGGTGGGACGCCGATGCGGACGACTACCACCGCACCCACGGCGAGTTCCTCGGCGTGGACTCGTCCGAGGGTGAGTTCGTCTGGTGTCCGGAGGGACTCCACGAGGGGGACTACCACCTTCTCGGTGACGTGGCAGGCAAGGACGTCCTCGAGGTGGGCTGCGGTTCCGCGCCCTGCGCGCGGTGGCTCGCCGGCCGGGGCGCCCGGGCAGTCGGGCTCGACCTGTCCATGTCGATGCTGACCCGCGGGGTCGAGGCCATGCGGGCGGGCGGCGCGACCGTGCCGCTCGTTCATGCGGGAGCCGAGCACCTCCCCTTCGCCGACGCGAGCTTCGACATCGCATGTTCGGCTTTTGGAGCGGTTCCGTTCGTGGCGGACTCACAGCAGGTGATGAGTGAAGTGGCCCGGGTACTC
Organism: Rhodococcus sp. IEGM 1307; assembly: GCF_030056915.1. Lineage (NCBI taxonomy): Bacteria > Bacillati > Actinomycetota > Actinomycetes > Mycobacteriales > Nocardiaceae > Rhodococcus > Rhodococcus sp. IEGM 1307. Next base: position 181,763 of record NZ_JASHKW010000014.1, on the reverse strand, counting down.
CGCCCGGGCGGTGTGTGGGTGTTCGCCGTCAACCATCCGATCCGCTGGATCTTCCCGGACGACCCGGGCCCACGAGGGCTCACCGCGTCGCTCCCCTACTTCGACCGCACCCCCTACGTGGAGGTCGACGGCGACGGCGTCCCCACCTACGTCGAGCACCACCGGACCATCGGCGACCGGGTGCGCGAGATCGTGTCGGCCGGACTGGAGGTACGCGACATCATCGAGCCGGAGTGGCCCGAGTGGCTCGACCGAGAATGGGGGCAGTGGAGCCCGCTGCGGGGACAGATCTTCCCCGGCACCGCCATCTTCAGCTGCCGCAAACCCGTGAGTACTTCTTAACCGCCCGCGGTTGAGAAGTACTCACGGGGCCGGAGGCCACTACAGCAGCTTCGACAAGAACAACTTGGTGCGGTCGTGCTGCGGATTGGCGAGCAGCTCGCGGGGGTTGCCCGATTCGACGACGACGCCGGCGTCCATGAACACGAGCTGGTCGGCCACCTCGCGTGCGAAGCCCATCTCGTGCGTGACGACGACCATCGTCATGCCGCCGGCCGCGAGATCCTTCATGACGGTCAGCACCTCCCCGACCAGCTCCGGGTCGAGGGCGGACGTCGGCTCGTCGAACAGCATCAGCTTGGGGTCCATCGCCAGCGCGCGGGCGATCGCGACGCGCTGCTGCTGACCACCCGACAGCTGCGCCGGGTACGCGTCCGCCTTCTCGCTCAGGCCCACCTGCTCGAGGAGGTCACGTCCTCGCTCGAGCGCCTTCTTCTTGCTCAGCCTCTTCACCTGGATGGGCGCCTCGATGATGTTCTCGAGTGCCGTCCGGTGCGGGAAGAGGTTGAAGTGCTGGAAGACCATCCCGATGTCGCGGCGCTGCTTCGCGGCCGCTCTGGGATGGAGTTCGTAGAGCTTGCCGCCCCGCTCGGAGTACCCGACGATCTCGCCGTCGACGTACAGCCGCCCGGCGTTGACCTGCTCGAGGTGGTTGATGCACCGCAGGAACGTCGACTTCCCCGAGCCCGAGGGCCCGACCAGGCACAGGACCTGACCGGCGTCGATCTCCAGCGACACACCCTTGAGTACCTTCAGCGCCCCGAAGTTCTTGCAGACCCGGTCCGCCTTGACCATCGGCGTCATCGTCGTTCCCCTCCGGGAGTGTCGGGCAAGGTCTCGGGCCCGGGTTCGATCACCAGCGGCTTGCCCTGCGCGTCGGCGAGCGCCTGCAGTTGCCGCGGGGTGAGCTTGCGGGACGCACCCTTCGAGTAGTAGCGCTCCAGGTAGAACTGGCCGATCATCAGCAGGCTGGTGATGGCGAGGTACCAGGTGGCGGCCACCATCAGCAGCGGGATCGGCTGGAAGTTCGCACCCGAGATGTCTCTGGCACGTCCGTACAACTCCAGGCTGTACGGCACCGCGGTGACCAGCGATGTCGTCTTCAGCATGCTGATCAGCTCGTTGCCCGTGGGCGGGATGATCACCCGCATGGCCTGCGGCAGGACCGTGCGGCGCATGGTCTGCGACCATGTCATGCCGAGCGCCACCGACGCCTCGGTCTGCCCCTCGGCCACCGAGTTCACGCCGGCCCGGACGATCTCGGCCATGTACGCGGCCTCGTTGAGTCCCAGACCGATCACCGCGAACAGGAACGCCGCGTTGATCCCCTGCAGGTCGATGTGCACGAACTGGTGGACGAACGGGATGCCCAGATCCAGCTGCTTGTAGATGGACGGGAACAGTCCCCAGAACACCAACTGCACGTAGACCGGGGTCCCGCGGAAGATCCACAGGTAACCCCACGACGCCGCCTTCAGCACCGGGTTCGGCGACAGTCGCATGACGGCGAGGACGACACCCAGGATGATGGCGATCGCCATCGACAGGATCGTCAGCTGGATGGTGTTCCACGCCGCGGCCGAGATCCGTGCATCGAACAGATACCGGGCGTAGACGTCCCAGCGGTACGCCTCGTTGGTGCGCGCACCGTTGACGAACAGCGCCAGCAACAGACCGACGACGATCGCGGCGATCCAGCGGCCGGGCCGCCGCAGCGGGATCGCCTTGATCGGTTCCGGTTCCTGCCCCGCCTCGGTGCCGGACCGGTCCGGAGCCTTCTCCACGTCAGACACTCGTCAACCGCTCAGCTCGTGGCGCCGTTGATCTGGGACGTGGTGATGACGCCCGCCTCGACACCCCAGTTCTCCGCGATCGTCCGGTAGGTGCCGTCGTCGATGAGGTGCTGCAGCGCCTGCTGGAGGGTCTGCGCGAGCGGCGAACCCTTCGCGACGGGCCAGCCGTACGGCGCGGCGTCGAAGACCTCGCCCGCGGCCTCGATCTTGCCGTCGCTCTGCTTGATCGCGTACGCGGTGACGGGCGAATCGGCGGACATCGCGTCGACCTTGCCGAGCGCGACGGCGTTGGCCGCGTCGTCCTGGCTGTCGAACTTCACGATCTCGATGGGCGGCTTCCCGGCCGCCACGCACGCCGCGCTCTTGGCGGGCACCTCCTCGAGATCCTCGATGGTGGTGGTCTGCACGCCGACCCGCAGGCCGCAGGCGTTGGTGGGGTCGACGGACTTGCCTGCGGGCTGCGCCCACTGCACTCCGGCGCTGAAGTAGGTGGTGAAGTCGACCGACTGCTCGCGTTCCTTGGTGTCCGTGAACGACGACATACCCATGTCGTAGCTGCCGGCCTGGATCGACGGGATGATCTTGTCGAAGTCCGCCTCGGTGTACTCCGGTGTCACGCCGAGCACCTTGCTCACGGCGTCCACGAGGTCGACGTCGAAGCCGACGATCTTGCCGCTCGGATCCTTGAACTCGTTGGGCGAGTAGGGAATATTGACACCGACGATGATCTTGCCGGACGACGCGATCTTCTCGGGCAGTGTCGCCGCGATGGCATCCACCTTGTCGACTTCCACGGCGACGGTCTCTTCTCCGGAAGGCGTACCGCCGCCCTCGGTGTTGCTGGCGCATCCGGCGAGCAGCAGAGCACTGCCGCCCGCCAGTGCACAGATGGTGCGGGCCACTCGGCCTCGCGCGAAGACGGATCGACCAGACACTGGCATGTCCTCCAAGGAAATCGTGGTACACCGAGCGAGCTACGGCGACGGAGAACTCTCGAACTCCGAATAGTCGAACGGTAGGTTACGGCACCCGCATCTGCGGACGTCGTTACCGAACATTAACGGCCTGTCCCGGCCCGTGGCGGCGGTTTCAGCGACGCAGTGTCCGGGCGAGGACCGTCTCGGTGAATTCACCGGTCGACGCGAGTCCACCCAGGTCAGCCGTGGCGACTCCGGACGCGATGGTCGCACGGACCGCGTCGCGGATCCGGTGTGCCGCGCCGCCCAGATGCCGGTCCGCGCGGCGGTCCCCGAGCCATTCGAGCATCATCGCGGCCGACAGCATCAGCGCCGTGGGATTGGCCCGGTTGTGGCCCGCGATGTCGGGGGCGGCTCCGTGCGCCGCCTGCGCCATCACCTTGGTCTCGGAACTGTTGATCGACGGGGCGGTGCCGAGCGAGCCGGACAGCTCACCGGTCAGGTCCGACAGGATGTCCCCGAACATGTTCTCCGTCACCACGACATCGAAGTCGCGCCCCCTGCGGACGAGGTGCGCGGTCATGGCGTCGACGTGCTCGTCGTCGATCCGCACGTCCGGGTAGTCGCGCTCCCCCACCTCCCGGCAGACGTCGCGGAACAGTCCGGTCGTCATCGACAGGACGTTGGCCTTGTGCACGATCGTGACGTGGCGGCCGCGGGTGCGCGCCAGCGCGAATGCGGTGTGCGCGATGCGCTCACACGCCTTCCTCGTCACGACGCCGACCGCCAGCGCCACGTCGGGGGTCGGCATGAACTCGCCGCTGCCGGCGAACATGTTCCGGTCCGCGTACAACCCTTCGGTGTTCTCCCGGACGATCACCAGGTCCATGTCCGGGACCGTCGAGGCGACGCCCTCGAGCGAGCGGGCGGGGCGGATGTTCGCGAAGAGGTCGAATCTCTTGCGCACCACCCCGCCGGGGGTCAGCCGGCCGCGGAACGGTTCCGGGTAGGCGGCGCTGTCGTGCGGGCCCAGGATCCAGGCGTCGAGTTCGTCCAGCGCGGAGAGCGTGGAGTCGGGGATCGGCGTTCCGTGCGACTCGATGGCGCCCAGGCCGAGGGGCAGTTCCACCCAGTCGACGGCGCCGCCGCCCGCCGCGGTCACCGCGGCCGAGACCACCCGCTGGGTTGCCGGGACGATCTCGTGACCGATGCCGTCGCCGAGGAGTACGCCGATCCGGGTATCGGAAATGTTTGCCGTGGCACCGCTCATGAGGCCATCATTGCCTACCATGGTCCAGTCGGTGGAACTGCTGTTCGACGAAGCGACCGACGTTGCCGTGCGCGCGGAGTGGCAACGCCTGTGGGATGCCGGGATGCCCAGCCGCACTCGCGTTCGCGCCGAATCGAATCGGCCCCACATCACCCTGTTCGTGGCACGCCATATCCCACCCGAGATCGACGAACTGCTGGGCCGCCGGATCGCGACGCCCTCGTTCCACATCAGGCTGGGCGGGCTCGTGATGTTCGGCGGCAGGCACGTCACGCTGTCGCGGTTGGTGGTGCCGTCGAAGTCCCTGCTGTCCCTGCACCGCAGCGTGTTCGATCTCGCGGCGCACGCCACGGAGATCACGCCGCACATCCGCCCGGGCGAGTGGACGCCGCACGTGACTCTCGCGCGGCGACTGCCTGCCGATCAGATCGCGGAGGCCGCGCGGCTGCTCGACGGTGGCGACATCGTCGGCCGGGCGTCGGTGGTGCGCCGGTGGGACGGGGACGCCAAACGCGAGTGGGTGGTCACGGCACCGCCGTGATCACGGTGCGTCCGCGGCGACCGTCTCGGCGGCCTTGCGCGAAGACCGTTGGGTGACGACGATTCCCGCGATCACCGCAAGTGCCCCGACGGGTTGGTTCCACGAGATGTGCTCGTCGAGCGCGACCGCGCCGAGCACGACCCCGACCACCGGCGTCAGGTAGGTGACGGTGGAGGCCGCAGTGGGCCCCCAGCCGCGCACCACGTTCGTGTTCCACACGAACGCCAGCCCGGTGCCGAACGCCCCGAGCCCGATCATCGAGGCGACGATCGCGGGGGTCAGGTGCATCGGCGTGCTCGCGACCCACGGGGTGGCGAGGAGCATGGCGGCCGCGGCGATCGACACCTGCATGAACGCGATGGTGGGTGTTCCGACACCTCGCGGAAGGATGAACCGCCTCAGGTAGACCAGTGCCACGCCGTACGACGCGGTCGCACCGAGGCACGCGAGCTGGGCGGGGACGCTACCGATGATCCCCGCCTGCCACGGCGCCAGCACCACGACCACCCCGGTGAATCCGAGCAGGAGGCCGAACAGCTTTGCGTCCGTAAGCTTCTCCCCCGGCAGGAACGCCAGTGCCACCGACATCGTCATGAGCGGTGTGGTCGCGTTGTAGATGCTGGCCAGGCCCGAACTGATGCTCTGCTCGGCCCAGCTGAACAGCAACCACGGCACCACGCACTGGGCCACCGCCAGTACCGACAGGTGCGCCCATGTCGACGCTTCGCGCGGCAACCGCGTCCGGGTGAGTCCGAGGACGGCACCGAGGGTCACCGCCCCGAACACGAGTCGCCACAGCACGACCTGTGTGAAGGACAGGCCCTCGAGCCCGACCTTGATGAAGAGGAAACTCGCGCCCCAGGCGAGCGCCGTGCCCGCGTACTGGACCGCCAGGTTCCCTCTCAAAACCGGAAGTCCCCGTGCTGGATGACTTCGTTGTGCGTGTCGGGCGTGCGGCCGGCGAGCGCCAGCGCGTCGAGCGCCAGGAACACGAGGAGTACCACGACCAGGATTGTCATGTCTTCAGCCTCGTAGCATCGGCGTCCGAGAAATAGTGGCAGAAACGACATTGTTGACCATATTTCTGCCATAGTGGGATGGTGCTGAAAAAAGTCGTAGTCCCGCTCATGCCGCTCACCGAAGCGTTCGAGCTCGGAGTCGCCTGCGAGGTGTTCGGTTTCGACCGATCCGACGACGGACTCCCCACCTACGACTTCTCCCTCGTCGCCGGCTCACGGGAACCCATCCGCACCCGATTCGGTTACGGCATCGACGTCCCGTACGACCTCGACCGGCTCGACGACGCCGACCTCATCGTGGTTCCCGCGGGCGGAACCTACGCCGAGGCGGACGGCACCTTCGTCTGCGCGAAGGACCCCGACCCGTGCATGGACCCCCTCCTCGATAAACTCCGGGCCGCGGTGGACCGGGGCGCCAAGGTCGCCAGCCTCTGCAGCGGCGCCTTCGTGCTCGGCGCGGCCGGACTACTGGACGGACGCAAGTGCACCACCCACTGGCGGCACGCTCAGCGGCTCGCCGACCTCCACCCGGCTGCGACGGTCGACCCGAATGTCCTGTACGTCGACGACGATCCCGTCCTGACCAGCGCGGGCACCGCCGCGGGTATCGACCTGTGCCTGCACATCGTGCGCAAGGAGCAGGGCAGCCGGGTGGCCAACGGGATCGCGCGGCGCATGGTCGTCCCGCCGCACCGGGACGGCGGTCAGGCGCAGTACGTGGCGATGCCGCTGCCGTCGACGACGATCGACACCCTCGGCCCGCTGCTCGACTGGATGACCGAGCACCTCGCCCTCGACCTGTCCGTGACCGCGGTGGCGGCCAAGGCCAACCTGTCGCCCCGCACGTTCGCGCGGCGGTTCCAGGCCGAGACCGGAACCACCCCGGCCCGCTGGCTCAGCGATCAGCGGGTGCTGGCCGCGCAGCACCTGCTGGAGAACTCGGACCTGTCGGTGGACGTGATCGCCGAACGGGTCGGTTTCGGCGGCGGCGCCGTGCTGCGGCAGCATTTCCTGCGGCTGCGGCACACCACCCCGCAGGCGTACCGCCGCACGTTCCGGGACACGGAGCGCACCGGCTGACGGCGCCGCAGGGAAGAATCGACGGCGGCGCGGCGTTGCACACGCAAAGCAGTCACCGAACGAAAGGACCCTTGTGGCCACCAAGACTCTGACTCAGCAGAACTTCGACGAGACCGTGACCGGCAACGACGTCGTTCTGGTCGACTTCTGGGCATCGTGGTGCGGTCCGTGCCGCTCCTTCGCCCCCACCTTCGAGGCCTCGTCCGAGCAGCACCCCGACGTCGTACACGCCAAGGTCGACACCGAGGCGGAACAGGGCATCGCCGCCGCCGCGAACATCCGGTCGATCCCGACCATCATGGCGTTCCGCGAGGGTGTGCTGGTGTTCAGCCAGCCGGGTGCGCTGCCGCCTGCGGCGCTCGAGGATCTGGTCACGCAGGTCAAGGCCCTCGACATGGACGAGGTGCGTAAGCAGATCGCCGAGCAGGCCCCGGCCGAATAGGGCGGAGGACCGCCGCCGCCTAGTGTGCGGCGGCGTCCCAGCTGCGACCGGTGCCGACGGACACGTCGAGCGGCACCGACAGTTCGATGGCCGAGGACATCTTGTCGCGGACCAGCTGTTCGACCTGTTCCCGTTCCGAATCGACGACCTCGAGCACGAGTTCGTCGTGGACCTGCAGCAGCATCCGCGACTTCAGGCCCGCGTCGCGCAGTGATCGCTGCACGTTGATCATCGCGACCTTGATGATGTCGGCGGCCGTGCCCTGGATGGGGGCGTTGAGCGCGGCGCGCTCGGCGACCTCCCGCCGCTGGCGGTTGTCACTGGTGAGGTCGGGCAGGTAGCGGCGACGCCCGTACAGCGTCGACGTGTAGCCGTCCTTGCGGGCCTGCTCGACGACCTCGTGCAGGTAGTCGCGGACCCCGCCGAACCGGGCGAAGTACGCCTCCATCTGCGATTTGGCCTCTTCGGTCGAGATCTTGAGCTGGGCGGCCAGACCGAACGCGCTCAGCCCGTACGCCAGCCCGTACGACATCGCCTTCACGCGGCGGCGAAGCTCCGGTGTGACCTCCTCGATCGGCACGCCGAACGCACGCGCGCCGACGAAGCTGTGCAGGTCTTCGCCGGTGTTGAACGCCTCGATCAGGCCCTCGTCGCCGGACACGTGGGCCATGATCCGCATCTCGATCTGGCTGTAGTCGGCCGTGAGCAGCGAATCGTAGCCCTCGCCGACGACGAAGCCGTCCCGGATCTGCCGGCCTGCATCCGTGCGCACCGGGATGTTCTGGAGGTTCGGCTCGGTCGACGACAGCCGGCCGGTGGCCGCGACGGTCTGGTTGAACGTCGTGTGGATCCGCCCGTCCTCGGCGACCGTCTTGAGCAGACCGTCGACGGTGACCTTCAGCCGCGTCGCGTCGCGGTGCGCGAGCAGGTGCTCGAGGAACGGGTGCGACGTCTTCTCGAACAGGTTCTGCAACGCCTCGGCGTCCGTGGTGTACCCGGTCTTCGTCTTCTTCGTCTTGGGCATCTCCAGCTCGTCGAACAGCACGACCTGCAGCTGCTTGGGCGACCCGAGGTTGATCTGCTTGCCGATGACCCCGTAGGCCGCCTCCGCCGCCGCGGAGACCTCGGCCGCGAATCGGCTCTGCAGGTCGTGCAGGTGGGTGCCGTCGACGGCGATACCGGACGCCTCGATGTCGGCCAGCACGTCCAGCAGCGGCAACTCCATCTCGGACAGCAGAGCCGTCGATTCGATGTTGTCGAGTTCGGTGTCGAGCGCGGCCGCGAGGTCGAGGACGGCGCGGGCGCTGAGAATTTCGGTCTCGGCGGCTTCCGCGTCGACCTGGTCGGCGTCGTCGAGCAGCGACAGCTGCTCCTGGCCGGTCTCCTCCACCCGCAGCTCCCTGCGCAGGTACCTCAGCGACAGGTCGTCGAGGTTGAACGTCCGCTGCCCGGGACGCACCAGGTAGGCCGCCAGCGCGGTGTCGCTGGTGAGACCACCGAGCACCCAGCCGCGTCCGCGCAGCGCGTGCATCGCCCATTTGGCCTCGTGCAGGGCCTTCGGCTGACCGGCGTCCGCGAGCCAGTCGCCGAGCGCCTTCTCGTCCTCCGGGGTGGCGGACGCGGTGGCGATGTAGGCGCCCTCGCCGTCTGCGGCGGCGATGGCGATCGCCGTCACGTCACCGCCGTACGGGGTGCGGGTGCCGACCACCGACACGCCGGATCGCTCGCCCGTCGACGCGTGCGCCGACAGCCAGTCCGCGACGGCCCCGGGATCGAGCGCGCTCCCCCGTACCTCGAAGCCCTCCTCGGCCTCGGCTTCGACGGGGGCCAGCGTGGCGAACAGCCGGTCGCGCAGCACCTTGAACTCGAGGTCATCGAACAGCGCGTGGATCTTCTCCCGATCCCACTGCGCGAGCATCAGCTGGTCCGGGGTGTACGGCAGCGGGACGTCGCGCACCATTTCGGTGAGTTCCCGGTTGAGCAGGACGTTCGGCAGGTTCTCGCGCAGCGCGTCACCGACCTTGCCGCGGACCTTGTCGACGTTGTCGACCAGGCCGACGAGATCGCCGTATTCCTTGATCCACTTGGTGGCGGTCTTCTCCCCCACCCCCGGGATGCCCGGCAGGTTGTCGCTCGGGTCGCCGCGCAGCGCCGCGAAGTCGGGGTACTGCGCAGGTGTGAGCCCGTACTTCTCCTCGACGGCCGCCGGTGTGAACCGGGTGAGGTCCGAGACGCCCTTCTTGGGGTACAGCACCGTGACCCCGTCGGTGACCAACTGGAGCGAGTCCCGGTCGCCGGTCACCACCAGGACGCGGTACCCGAGCGCCTCGGCCTGGGTGGTGAGCGTGGCGATGATGTCGTCGGCCTCGAAGCCTTCCTCGGCCATCACCGGGATGCCGAGGGCCCCGAGGACGTCCTTGGTGATCTCGACCTGCCCCTTGAACTCGTCCGGTGCCTTGCTGCGATTCGCCTTGTACTCGGGGAACTTCTCGGCCCGGAACGTCTGCCTGGACACGTCGAACGCCGCCGCCACGTGGCTGGGCTGTTCGTCGCGCAGCAGGTTGATCAACATCGACGTGAACCCGTAGACGGCGTTGGTGACCTGACCGCTGTGCGTCTTGAAGTTCTCGGCGGGCAGGGCGTAGAACGCGCGGAAGGCCAGCGAGTGGCCGTCGAGCAGCATCAGGGTGGGGCGATCGTCGGACGACGCGGCGGCGCCGGACGCGGGGGACGTGGTGGACCGGGGGGTGGTTGCAGGGCTCACGGTTGCCCAGTCTAGGGAGCGGATCCGACACCGATCAGCCGGATGGTTCGATACCCAACCGAAACGTGCCGGAAATCCGAGAACCCCATTTCGCGCGACCGGAGCCGTTAGAGTCCGGAAATTGCGGCACGGGCGGTAGTCGAGTCCGTCGCAGCACGTTCCTGACCGATCTACACGTCCCCGGAGGACCTGCGTGGCCCCAACCGTGAGGAAGCGACTCCCAGCAGTGAGGACGCGACCGACATCCGCGAGGAAACGCACGAGGCGAGGGTCGGTCACCCGGCAACTCGGCCGTGCGTTCGTCCTCGTCCTGCTCGGCCTCGTCGCGGCGATCGCCTTCGGCGGTCCCGCGGCGGCGCAGGAACCCACCCCGCCGCCCCCACCGCCCGCGACGAGCGGGCAACCGGCGCCCCCGGAGAACGCGGTGCGGGTCAGCGGCAATCTGAACAACGCCGGCGAACGGCTCGCGGACGTCGAGGTACGCGCTCTCGATTCGTCGGGCAACGAGGTGGCGAAGGCGACGTCGGAGTCGAACGGCCGCTGGGAACTCCAGGTCGCGCCCGGCACGTACACGTTCGAGATCGTGGCGGACTCGCTTCCCGACGACGTCAGCGTGCAGGCCACGGTGCAGCGGGAAGTGGTGGCCGGTCGCACCAACACGGTGATCTTCTCGTTCGGCGAGGCCCGTACCGGTTCCGCGGTCCCGTTCTACGAGAAGCTGATTCGCCAGACCATCGACGGACTCCGGTTCGGTCTCGTGATCGCCATCGCCGGAGTCGGGCTGAGCCTGATCTACGGCACCACCGGCCTGACGAACTTCGCGCACGGCGAACTCGTCACCCTCGGCGCGGTCGCGGCGTGGGTGATCAACGTGACGTTCGGTGTGCAGCTGATCCCGGCCACCATCCTCGCAGTGTTCGTGGGCATCCTGATCGGACTGCTGAACAACGCCGGGATCTGGAAACCGCTGCGGCGACGCAAGACCGGCCTGATAGCGCAGCTGGTGGTGTCGATCGGGCTCGCGATCTCCCTGCGCTACCTGATCCTGATCTTCTTCTCCGATCGCGCGGAACCGTTCGTCGACTACCAGGCCCAGGTCGAGAGGCACTGGGGTCCGATCGCGATCACCGACGCCAACCTCGTGAGCATCGGCATCAGTCTCGTCGTTCTCGTCGGAGTGGCCCTGCTGCTGCAGAAGACGCGCATCGGCAAGGCCATGCGCGCGGTGTCCGACAACCGCGACCTGGCCGCGTCGTCCGGCATCGACGTCGAACGGGTGATCCGCTTCGTGTGGGGTCTCGGCGGCGGTCTCGCCGCGCTCGGCGGCGTCCTGTTCGGCATCTCCGAACTCGGCGGCCGCGTGCAGTGGGAGATGGGCTTCAAGCTCCTGCTGCTGATGTTCGCCGGCATCACGCTCGGCGGACTCGGCACCGCATACGGCGCGCTGCTCGGCTGCGTGATCGTCGGTCTGCTCGTCCAGCTGTCGACGCTGGTGATCAACCCCGACCTCAAGTACATCGGAGGACTGCTCATCTTGATCGTCATCCTGGTGGTCCGGCCTCAGGGCATTCTCGGCAGCCGGCAAAGGATCGGGTGAGGGCATGGACATCGCAGGAGCACTCCAGGTCTCGCTCGCCCAGCTGATCGGCCCGTCCGCGATCTTCTACGCGCTGCTGGCGATCGGCCTCAACCTGCACTTCGGCTACGCCGGACTGCTCAACTTCGGTCAGATCGGTTTCGCCCTCCTCGGCGGCTACGGCGTCGGGATCATGACCGTCACCTACCAGCAGCCGCTGTGGGTCGGCATCCTCGTCGGTCTCGCCGCGGCCGGACTCCTGGCCGTCGTCCTCGGTATCCCGACGCTGCGGTTGCGGGCCGACTACCTCGCCATCGTCACGATCGCCGCATCCGAGATCCTCCGCCTGATCTTCCGCTCCACCGCATCGGATTCCATCACCGGATCCACCAACGGGCTGTTCGGTTTCGCGGACCCGTTCACGACGCTCAGCCCGTTCGACTCGGGTAAGCAGTACAACTTCCTCGGCGTGAAGTTCTACGGCGACGACCTCTGGTCGATGGTCGTGGGGTGGACTCTCGTCCTGGTGCTGTGCGGGTTCGTGTTCCTCCTGACGCACAGCCCGTGGGGCCGTGTCCTCAAGGCCGTCCGCGAGGACGAGGACGCCGCACGCGCCCTCGGCAAGAACGTGTTCGTCTACAAGATGCAGGCGCTGGTCCTCGGCGGCATGATCGGCGGGCTCGGCGGCGTGTTCAACGCACTGCAGACCAAGTCGATCAACCCCGACTTCTACTCCACCGCACAGACGTTCTTCGCGTTCGGCGCCCTCATCCTCGGCGGCGCCGCCACGGTCTTCGGACCGGTGGTCGGCGCGATGCTGTTCTGGTTCCTGCTGGCCATCCCGGACGCCCTGTTGCGACAGGCGATCTCCGGGCCGGAGCCGCTGCTGCCGCTGACGGAACAGCAGGTCGGGGCCATGCGGTTCGTCCTGCTCGGCATCATGATCGCGGTGCTGATGGTCTTCCGGCCACAGGGCATACTGGGCAACAAGCGGGAGGTGCAGCTCAATGCCTGACCACAGACTGCCGGATCATCTGCAGACCGACACCGTGCTCACCGACGAGGAACGAGCCTCGATATTCACCGACGTCCCGCACTCCCCCGGCGCACCGAAACCCGACCCGATCCTCGTGGTCGACAACGTGTCCCGGACGTTCGGCGGGCTCAAGGCCGTCGACGTGGCGCATCTGGAGATTCAGCGCGGCTGCATCACCGGACTGATCGGTCCGAACGGTGCAGGCAAGACCACCCTGTTCAACCTGCTCACCGGTTTCGACCGGCCGGACAGCGGCACGTGGTCGATGGATGGCCAGTCGCTGGGCCGGATGTATCCGCACCAGGTGGCCCGCCGCGGCGTCGTCCGCACGTTCCAGCTCACCAAGGCGCTGTCGAAGCTGACGGTGCTCGACAACGTTCGGCTCGGCGCCACCGGGCAGCGCGGTGAGCGGATCTTCAACACGCTCCTGCCGTGGACGTGGAAGGCGCAGGAACGGGCCGTCACCGAACGAGCGAACGAACTGCTCGCGCGGTTCAAGCTCGACACCAAATCCGACGATCTCGCCGGCTCGCTGTCCGGTGGTCAGCGCAAGCTGCTCGAGATGGCGCGGGCGCTGATGACCGAGCCGACCGTGGTGATGCTCGACGAGCCGATGGCCGGCGTGAACCCGGCGCTCACCCAGAGCCTGCTCGGCCACATCAAGTCGCTTCGGGACGAGGGCATGACCGTCGTGTTCGTCGAACACGACATGGACGTCATCCGCGACATCAGCGACTGGGTGGTGGTGATGGCTCAGGGCAGTGTGATCGCCGAGTCCACGCCGGGACACCTCTCGTCCAACAACGCGGTGGTCGACGCCTACCTGGGCAGCCACCACGATCAGGCGCTCGAGTTCGACGACGAGGGGAATCCGGTGGGCGCGACGGCCGTTCTGGCCGAGGCACTCGAGAACGCGGAGGCGGCAACCCTCGAGACCGGCGGCGACCTCTCCGAACCCGACATCACCGAGCTGAGGCGTGAGAACTCATGACCGAACTGACCCCAGCGGAATTCGCGGCCACACCCGAGGAGCATGCCCGGCTCGCCGAGGGTGCCCTCGTCCGCGCGGACGGTGTGGTGGCCGGCTACATCCCCGGCGTCAACATCCTCCGCGAATGCAACTTCTTCCTTCGCGAGGGGGAGATCGTCGGCATCATCGGTCCCAACGGCGCCGGGAAGTCCACGCTCCTGAAGTCGCTGTTCGGGCTGATACCGGTGCGTGAGGGTTCGGTGACCCTGCGCGGTGAGGACATCACGTCCAAACCCGCCCACGTTCTCGTGCAGAAGGGTGTCGGCTACGTCCCGCAGACGCAGAACGTCTTTCCGTCGCTCACCATCGAGGAGAACCTCGAGATGGGGATGTATCTGCGGCCCAAGCTCTTCGCGGAGAGATTCGCGTTCGTCGGCGACCTCTTCCCGCTGCTCGTCGAACGGAAGAAGGTGAAGGCGGGCGCCCTGTCCGGCGGTGAACGGCAGATGGTCGCGATGGGCCGGGCACTGATGATGGAACCGTCCGTGCTGCTGCTCGACGAGCCGTCCGCCGGACTGTCCCCGATGTTCCAGGACGAGGTGTTCATCCGCTGCAAGCGAATCAACGCGGCGGGCGTCTCGGTGATCATGGTCGAGCAGAACGCCCGCCGGTGCCTGCAGATCTGCGACCGCGGCTACGTCCTCGACCAGGGCCGCAACGCCTACACCGACTCGGGACCCAACCTGATGCACGACCCGAAGGTGATCGAGCTGTACCTCGGGACCCTCGCGGGAAGTCAGGAGAAGAAGTAGGTCCGGTGGTTCCGGACACGACTGTGGGCCAGGTTCCCTGGCCCACAGTCCGTTTCAGGTGAGTGCGATCATCCGCCGACGACGATGTATCCGTCCGTCGTCAGCTTGTTGTCGGCACCGAACTTCAGCTTGCCGTACGAACCGATGGACGGCTCGCCTGCGGCGGTGAAGTCGAGTTTGCCGGTGATGCCGTTGTAGTCGACGTCCGTGCCGGCCTGCACGAGCGGCAGGCACTCCTGGTACGACGTGCACGGGGTTCCGCCCTCGGTGACGGCGTTGATGTTCGCGGCGATGTCGCGACCGGCCGTCGACTTCGCGGCTTCCGCGGCGAGCGCGGAAACGACTACGGCGTCGTAGGACTCACCGGCGTAGTTGAAGTCGATCAGACCCGGGTTGATGCCCTTGAGACGATCCTGGAAGGCCGGACCGACGTCCGTGAGCGGCGTGGTGCCCTGCATGCCGTCGAGCAGCGGTGCGGCCACCGACTCGCCGAGCGCGTTACCCATGTTGCCGTCCACGCCGTAGACCTTCATCCCGTCGGACGGGCCGATGCCGACCTCGTGCATGCGGGTGATGATCTTCGCGGACTCCTCGAATCCGACCACCGCGACGGCGTCGGGGGCGAAGTCCTTGACCTGGTCGATCTCGGAGTTGAACGACTGCGCGTTGGGGTCGTAGATGATCTTCTGGATCTGGTCCTCGGGGATGCCCGCGTCGACGAGGTTCTTCTGGATGTTGTCGGCGAGCCCGGTTCCGTACGGGTCGTTGAGGGCCAGGATGGACACGCGCTGGCCGCCGTCGTCCGAGATGAGTTGCGACACAGCCTGAGCCTGCAACACGTCGGTGGGGGCGGTGCGGAAGTACTGGCCCTTGTCCGGGTAGCAGACGAACTGGTCGGACGTGTTGGCCGGGGAGAACATCACGACGCCGGCGCTGGACACCTTGTCGATGACCTTCAGCGACACCGAGGACGACGCCGCGCCGATGATCACCTGGGTGCCCGCGGCCAGTTCCCGGTCGACGGTGGTGTTCGCCGTGTCGGTGGTGGTGTCGCCCGAGTCGCCGGGAATCAGCTGGACCGGCTGGCCGAGGACACCACCGGCCGCATTGACGTCGTTGACGCCGAGTTGGGTGCCCGCCACCATCGGCGGTCCGAGGAAGGAGAGGCTTCCCGTGTCGGGGAGCAGAGTGCCGATCTTCAGCGGCGCCGTGGACGGGGCACCCGCTGCCGCCGCCTCTTCGGGCGTGCAGTCGGTGGAAACAGTGGTGGCCGAGGCAGAGCTGTCACTCCCACTCGCGGAGTCGTCGCCACTGTCCGAACTACAACCTGCCAGTGCGAGAGATGCCGCGCCGAGAACCGCGGCCGCCCGCACGAGGGTCCGTTTAGCCATCCAAACTCTCCTTAGATCACCTGAGTGCGGGCGCCACCCGAGTTGGCGTCCGCTGTGGGATCAGACGCTAGCGGTCCGGCGGCTTTCGCGATCCGTCCAGAAAGGCTCGTGACCTTACTGTGATCTGAATACGACGAGTGTTTACGCGGCCGTAGCGTGGCGAGCCTCAGGCGCCGAGGAGAAGACGCACGGAGTCGACGACCACCTGACGCCGGAGGCCCAGCGGTGGGCCGACGTCAGCCGATCCGCGGACTTCCCCGCCGGCGCCTGGCCCCTCCGGCGAAAACGCATCGCCCGTCGCCGATCTCGCGCGTCAGCTGGTGGGAGCTTCCCCACCGAGGGTCTCGAGCACCACCTGCGCGACCGCCTTCATCGTCGACCGGCGGTCCATCGCGGCCCGCTGGATCCACTTGAACGCTTCGGGCTCGGTCAGCGACTGCTTCTCCATCAACACGCCCTTCGCCCGCTCGACGATCTTGCGGGTCTCCAGACGCTCGGACAGATCGGAGATCTCCCGCTCGAGCGCGGTCACTTCCTTGAACCGGCTGGCCGCCAACTCGACCGCAGGAACCAGGTCGGCAGTGGAGAACGGCTTGACGAGGTAGGCCATCGCCCCGGCGTCGCGAGCCCGCTCCACCAGCTCGCGCTGACTGAACGCTGTGAGAATGACCACGGGCGCAATACGTTTCGCCGCGATCTCCGAGGCCGCATCGATGCCGTCACGACGGGGCATCTTCACGTCCATGATCACGAGGTCGGGTTTGAGCTCCACCGCCAGGTCGACGGCGGCCTGCCCGTCCCCCGCCTCACCAACCACGTCGTAGCCCTCCTCCCGCAGCATCTCGACCAGATCGAGCCTGATCAGCGCCTCGTCCTCGGCCACCACGACCCGTCGCGGCTGCGACGGCACACCTTGCTGCTGGGGAGCGTTCATGGCCACCATTCTCCTCTGCTCGGACGACCCCGGCACGGGGAGCGAACGTTAGAAGGGTACCGGTGGTTGACTCCCGACGGCGATCTTCTACAGTGGTACAGCGCAACACGCCCTCGTATCCCAATTGGCAGAGGAAACGGATTCAAAACCCGTCCAGTGTGAGTTCGAGTCTCACCGAGGGCACTGCCAGGATTTCTCGCGAATCGCAGGTCAGATGCATTCTCTGACCTGCGATTCGCATTTCGTCCCCCGTCACGGTGTTTGCGTCACCACTGGCCCGCGACCTGCCGGGTGGCGGCGTTGAGCCGGTTCCAGAGGTTCACGGTGGCGATCGACAGGACCAGCGACGCGAGCGCCTGCTCGTCGTAGTGCCGGGCGGCCTCGTTCCACACGTCGTCGGGCACCGGGTCCGAACGGTCGCTCAACCGGGTCATCGACTCGGCCAGCGCCAGGGCCGCGCGTTCGGCGTCGCTGAAGTACGGAGCCTCCCGCCACGCGGCCACCGCGAAGATCCGCTCGTTGGTCTCGCCCTCCTTCTCCAGCTCACGCGAATGCATGTCGACGCACACGCTGCAGCCGTTGATCTGGCTCGACCGCAGATGGACGAGAGCGTGCGTCACCGGCGGCACGTCCGCCTTCGACGCTGCCTTTCCCAGAGCCAGCAGAGACTTCATGGCGTCGGGAACGATCATCGCGGGGTTGGTCATCCGGGCTTTCATGATTGCCTGCCTCCAAAGGTATTCGGGTGATCTGATGTCACACCGGGTGATTTTCGTTCTCACTGACATGACGAACCGCGACGGCAGAATGTGACAGATGAACGACGACGAAGTTCTGGCACACCGCTTCGAGGAGAGCCGGACGCATCTGTCTGCGGTCGCCTACCGGATGCTCGGCTCGATCAGCGAAGCGGAGGACGCCGTGCAGGAGGGCTGGCTCCGGCTCAGCCGTGCCGAGACCTCGGATGTGGAGAATCTGCGGGGTTGGCTGACGACGGTCGTCGCCCGGGTGTGCCTCGACATGCTCCGCTCACGGAAGATGCGCAGTGAGGAGCCCCTGGACGTCCATGTGCCGGATCCGATCGTGAGCGAGCTGGACGGGGCCGATCCCGAGCACGAGGCGGTGCTCGGTGATTCGGTCGGACTCGCGCTGCTGGTCGTGCTCGACACGCTGACGCCCGCCGAGCGGCTCGCCTTCGTGTTGCACGACATGTTCGCACTGTCCTTCGACGAGATCGCCCCGATCGCCGGACGCACCCCCGCCGCGTCCCGTCAGCTGGCGAGCCGCGCGCGCCGCCGCGTCCAGGGGTCGGGGCCGGTTCCGGATGCCGACCTGACCCGGCAGCGCGAGATCGTCGAGGCATTCATGGCCGCCTCACGGGGCGGCCGGTTTGACGATCTCCTCGCCCTGCTCGACCCGGACATCGTCCTGCGGGCCGACGGCGGCGCGGACGGATCCTCTCTCGTGCGCGGAGCCCGCGCCGTCAGCGAGCAGGCCCTCACCTTCGCGCGCTTCGCTCCTTTCGCCCGGCTCGCCCTGGTGAACGGCGCCGCCGGGGTCGTGACCGCACCCGAGGGAAAGGCCATGTCCGTCATGGCCTTCACCGTCTCAGGTGGGAAGATCGCCCGGATCGACATCCTCGCCGACCCGCACCGCCTGCAGGTTCTGGGGCTCTCTTCCGCCGGCGACTGACGACCCCGCAGGTAGCGGCGGTTTTTTGTGCCCGATCCTGGGGATCTGCGCCGTCCTGCCAGTACCATGGTGGAACAGGTACGCCCTCGAGCACGGAGGTCACCCATGGAGCTCGGCACCGTCACTTTCACCTACGACGGGCGGGTAGCCCTTCGATTCCAGCAAGCGCTCTCGCACTCGCCGGAGAAGGTGTGGCGAGTTCTCACCGACCCGCAGTACCTGAAGGCCTGGTTCCCCGCCGACGTCGAATTCGACCTCACCCCGGGCGCCGAACTCGTCTTCCGCGTGACGCCGGAGCAGGTGCGCCGATTCGGATTGCCCGCAGATCAGACCACCACCGGGACGGTCATCTCGGTGCATCCCGCGCACATCCTCGAATACCTGTGGGACGCCGAGACCCTGCACTGGGAACTCGTCCCCGACGGCAGCGGAGGCTGCTGGCTGACGCTCACCCACACCGTGGAAGAAGAAGAATCCGCCTACGCCCACGCCGCCGGCTGGCACGCGGGACTCGAGGTAGTCGAAGCGCAACTGGACGGCCGCGAGGTCGACTGGTCCCCGTGGGATCGGGCCGACGAACTCGCCGCGTCCTACCGCAAGACGTCCTGACCACCGGATTCACCGACACGGGAGAAGCGCGTATCGCGGGCAGCACAACCACACCGGCAGCGACCTTCGTGAAGGAGGTCACCGGCGAGGCGACGCGACGCTGGGGTGTACACGGCACCGACCTCGGCTGTCCCGCGCGCCTCGCCGACGGGAGAGTCGCGTTCTTCTTCGGCGACACGTTCAGCTCGCACGGCCGGCACGGCAGGCGGTGGCGCAGCCCCGTGATGTTGCGCTCCACCACCACCGATCTCCGGGGCGGCATCGAGTTCGACTCCGCGGCCGGCGGCCGGACGGCGCGGGAGATCCTGCCGAACGCGCACGATGTCCGCGAACTTCCCGACCGGGAATCGGCGGGCACCGAGTTCACCGTCGTCCCTGCCGACGCCGTCACGATCGGTGATCGGACGTATCTGTCCGTCGTCAGTGTGCACTCGTGGAGGTCACGTGCGTGGCCGACGAATTTCACGTATCTCGCCTGGTCCGACGACGGCGGCGAGAACTGGCACCGCTCACCCGCCCGCTGGGACAACCGTGGTGGGTCGCTCGATCAGCTGTGGACCATGGAGCGGCACGACGGCTACGTCTACGTCGTCTCGAGCGCGTTCGACCGCACCAATCCGGGTGGGATGATCCTCCGGCGGGTCCCCGAACCGTGCATCCTCGAGCCCGGAGCCTACGAAGAGTGGGGCTGGGACCGCGGCACGGGGTGGGCGTGGGGACAGCCCGCGACCCCGATCCTGCCGGGCCCCGTCGGCGAGATGTGCCTGCGACGGATCGACGGCACCTGGGTCCTCGCGTACTTCGATCCCGCCGCGTACGCGATCGTCACACGCACGGCGGAGCGCATCGACGGACCCTGGTCGGAACCGACCGTGCAGATCGCCGGCGGCGACTGGGGAGCGACGGACGGCACGTGGGCGCAGATCTACGGTGGATTCATCCATCCGGCGTCCACACTGGGCGAGCTGCATCTGTTTGTGTCGCAATGGAACACGACGACCGGTGACCCTTATCGCGTCCTGCAGTTCACGACTCGGCTGGACGCCGGGTAGCCCGCCGCAGAGTCACCCGACGAGTTCCGACTCCGTCCACCGGCCCTCGCCCTCCAGTTCCACACCGCGGGAATGGAACTGGTTGAGGGTGCTGCGGTGACCCACACTCACCACGATGCTGTCCGGGAGTTCGGTCCGGAGCAGGGTGTAGAGCGTGTATTCCAGGCCCTCGTCGATGGCCGACGTGGCCTCGTCGAGGAAGATCACTGCGGGCCGTGCGATCAGCACCCGCGCGAACGCGAGACGCTGCTGCTCACCCGGCGACAGGATCCGCGTCCAGTCGGCGGTCTCGTCGAGCCGATCCCCCAGATTGCCGAGCGACACCTTCGACAACGCAGCGCGCACGACGTCGTCGGCCGCCGTCGGCTCCTTCGGGTATGCCAGTGCGGTTCGCAGCGAACCGAGCGGCAGGTACGGCCGCTGGGACAGGAAGATGGCCTCTCCCGCGGGTCGCGACACCGTGCCGTCGGCGTACGGCCACAGATCGGCGAGTGTGCGGAGCAGGGTGGTCTTGCCCGAGCCGGACGGGCCCTTGACCAGCAACGACTGCCCGGGGGTCACGGTGAGCTCGAGGCCCTCGATGAGGGTCTGGCCCGTGGGGATGCGCACGTCCAGCTTCTCGACCTGGAGGTCGTCGCCCGACTTGCCGGTCTTCAGGATCGGAAGTTCGGCGGCGTGCTGGTTGTCGTTGGCCAGACCGTTGAGTCGGATGAGGGTGGCGCGGAAACTCGCGAAGTCGGCGTACGACTCACGGAAGAAGGACAGGGAGTCGTGGACCTGCCCGAACGCCTGCGACGTCTGCATCACGTCACCGAGCGACACCTGACCGGTGAACAGTCGGGGCCCCTGCACGAGGAACGGGAAGATGACGGCCGTCTGGTTGACGGTGAGGTTCCATCCACTGAACTTCAACGTCCGGAAGACGATCTGCCACATGTTCCGGATGACGTCCGCGAACCGTCCGGCAAGGGTGCGGCGCTCGACGTTCTCGCCGCGGTAGAACGCGATGCTCTCGCCGTACTCCCGCACCCGGATCAGCGCGTAGCGGAAGTTGGCGCCCAGTTTCTCGTTGAGGAAGTTCAGCTTGATGAGCGGCTTGCCGATCCAGAACGCCACCACCGTGGTCACCAGCACATAGATGTAGACGAGGAAGATCATCGCCCGCGAGATCTCGACGCCGAACACCGTCATCGGGCCGGACAGATCCCACAGGATCCCCGTGAACGACACGATCGACAGCACGGCCGTCACCGCGCCCATCGACAGCGAGCGGGACGTGGTCACGAAGTTGGTGATGTCGGCCTGGACGCGCTGGTCCGGGTTGTCGATCGCGTCGTCCAGGAACCGGTCACGGTAGTAGGCGCGGCTGTCGAGCCAGTCGTCGACGAGATGGTGGTTGAGCCACGTCCGCCAGTCGATGTCGAGGGTCTGCCCGATCAGGTACTCGATCAGGGCCCGCACCACGTGGACGGTCGCCAGAAGGGCGAAGACGCGGAGGAAGTGCCAGAACGCCGACTCGTCCAGGTTCTGGATCGAATCGTAGAAGTCGTTGTACCAGTAGGAGAACAGCACCGTCATCCGCACCGCGAAGACCGTCGACAGCAGCAGCACCGCCAGGATCGTCAACGGCTTCAGGCTGCGCCGCGGATTGAAGTACGGCGCGGCGAAGCGCCAGAACTGCCTACCCCATTTGGTGAACCGCGCGAGCAGTATCACTACGACGACGAACGCGACGACAGTCATGACGTAGGCCTTGAGCAGCCACATTGCGCTGTCCCAGACGACGTTGTTCCAGTCCACGACCCATATCCCCGATCACGAGGTGAAACTCACCAGAAAAGATGGCGAAGTCTAACCCCGGACCTCGGTCGTCGGCGAGAGATACACGCAGGACACGCATCGACGCGCACCCACACGTCGCCCGATGTCCCATTTGGGCGGTTTCGGCCGCACAGGTGGGACATCGGGCAGGGAGAACGGGCGTCCGTCGACGGGAGTCTACGAGTCCTTCTCGGGCTCAGGCTTTTTCAGGTTGCCCTCGTCGTCGACGTAGTCATCGAAGGCGGTACCCGACACCGTGCCGTCGGAGCCGGGCAGGACGACCGTCTCGCGGGCGCCCGGCTCGTAGCGGGCGTCGATCTCCTCCACCTTCTTCTTGGCTGCGGCGAGCGCCTCGTCGTCGGGAAGGGGAACTTCGGTCTCGGCCGGCCGGCCGGTGTTCTTCTGCTCGGGTGCGTCTGCGCTCATAATGCACGTCCGTTCCGTTTCGGAGATTCCAGACCGACCATACGCCGCGGCCACCAGTTGGACTACCGTTCAAAACCGTTCGGTGGCAAAGGAATGGCGGAGTCGCTACTTCCGCGGCGGGAAGTGGCGGATGAGACCTTCCTGAACCACGGTGGCCAGCAACTCGCCTTCCAGGGAGAAGAAGCGCCCCGTCGCGAGGCCGCGGGACCCTGCTGCGACCGGCGACTCGGTGGCGTAGAGCGTCCAGTCGTCGAACCGGAACGGCCGGTGGAACCAAATGGAATGGTTGACGGTGGCCGCGACGATCCGGTCCAGCCCCCACGACAGTCCGTGGGTGGTGATGATGGAATCCAGGACCGTGGTGTCCGACGAGTAGCCCATGACGGCCACGTGAATGAGCGGGTCGTCGGGAAGGTCGCCGTCCGATTTCATCCAGACCCGGTTGTGGGTGAGCTTCTCCCCCGTGCCCTTCATGATCCACGACGGGTCGTTCGCGTAACGCATGTCGATCGGCTTGAGGGCGTCGACGAACATCTTCAGTCGATCCTCGTACCCCAGGAAGTGGTCGCCCAGTGGCGGCAGCGTGTCCGGGAACGGGACGTCGGGCACCTCGACCGCGTGCTCGAGACCCTTGCCCCAGTCCTGGAACGCCGCCAGCATGACGAACAGTTCCTCACCGTTCTGCAGCGCCGTGACCTGACGGTTCGCGAAGGCCCGTCCGTCACGGTGCCGCTCGACGCGGTATTCGATGGGTTCCTTGACGTCGCCGCCGCGGATGAAGTGAGCGTTGATCGCGTGCACGGCACGCTCGCCGCTCACGGTGCGGCCGGCGGCGACCAGTGCCTGGGAAATCAACTGGCCGCCGAACGTCCGGCTACCCACCTGCGCGGGATGCCGACCTCGGTACGTGTCCTCGCCGGTCTTCTCGAGATCGAGAAGTTCGAGCAGAGTCTGGAGATCGGTCTTCGCCGCGACTTCGCTCACCTAGTGGTCCTCTTCGCCGATTCTGTGGACGTGGATCAGGTTGGTCGAGCCTACGGTGCCGGGCGGCGACCCGGCCACGATGACCACCAGTTCACCCTTCTGGTACCGGCCCAACCCGAGCAGGGCGTGGTCGACCTGCCGCACCATGGCGTCGGTGCTCTCGACCGGGTCGACGATGAACGTCTCGGTGCCCCACGTCAGCGACAACTGGCTGCGCACCTCAGGCAGCGGGGTGAACGCCAGCAACGGCAGCGGCGTGTGCAGTCGCGCCAGCCGGCGCACCGTGTCCCCGGACTGGGTGAACGCGACCAGCGCCTTCGCATCCAGCCGCTCCCCGATGTCGCGGGCGGCATAGGAGATGACACCGCGCTTGGTGCGCGGCACATGCGTCAGCGGCGGCACCTGGGTGGACTCGTTCTCCACCGCCTCGACGATCCGCGCCATCGTGCGCACCGTCTCCATCACGTACTTACCGACCGACGTCTCACCCGACAGCATCACCGCGTCCGCGCCGTCGAGGACCGCGTTCGCGACGTCGGACGCCTCGGCGCGGGTGGGCCGCGAGTTCTCGATCATCGACTCGAGCATCTGGGTGGCCACGATGACCGGCTTCGCGTTCTCCCGGGCGATCTGGATCGCCCGCTTCTGCACCAGCGGCACCTGCTCGAGCGGCAACTCCACACCCAGGTCACCACGGGCGACCATCACCGCGTCGAACGCCAGCACGATCGCCTCGAGGTTGTCGATCGCCTCCGGCTTCTCGAGCTTCGCGATCACCGGGATCCGGCGACCGACCCGATCCATCACGGCGTGAACCAGTTCCACATCGGCCGGCGATCGCACGAACGACAGGGCGATGAAGTCGACGCCGAGGCCGAGCGCGAACTCGAGGTCGGCGATGTCCTTCTCCGACAGCGCCGGGACCGACACGTTCATCCCCGGCAGGGACACACCCTTGTTGTTGCTGACCGGGCCGCCCTCGGTGACCCGGCAGATCACGTCGTTGCCGTCCACCCCGGAGACGACGAGACCGACCTTGCCGTCGTCGACCAGCAGGCGGTCACCCGCCTTGGCGTCCTCGGCGAGTTGCTTGTAGGTGGTCGACACCCGGTCGTGGGTGCCCTCGACCTCGTCGACGGTGATCCGCACTTCCTCACCGTTGGCCCACGTGGTGCGCCCCTCGGCGAACCGGCCGAGCCGGATCTTCGGGCCCTGCAGGTCGGCGAGGACACCGACCGCCTTCCCCGTCGCGTCCGAGGCGGCCCGGACGCGTTTGTAGTTCTCCTCGTGGTCGGCGTGTTCGCCGTGGCTGAAATTCAGCCGCGCCACGTCCATACCGCTTTCGACGAGCTCGCGAATACGGTCACCGGTGGCGGTAGCAGGTCCAAGTGTGCATACGATCTTCGTGCGTCGGTTCACGGCCTCGAGCCTAGTCGCCCCGCGCGCCCTTCTCCATTTAGACGACTGCCAGCGGGAGCGCCGTCGGATGCACCGGCGACGGGAGGTCCGATGCCCCGGTCAGATACACGTCGACGGCGTGCGCCGCGGACCTGCCCTCCGCGATCGCCCACACCACGAGCGACGCGCCGCGGTGCGCGTCCCCGCAGACGAAGACCCCGGGTGCGGTGGTCTGCCAGTCCGGGCCGCAGGAGAGCGATCCGCGCCGGGTGGGCGACAGCCCGTAGTCGTCGAGCAGCGGGCCGAGATCGACACCCTCGAATCCGATCGCGAAAAGCGCCAGTTCGCACGGTAATTCGATCTCCTCGCCGACCGGCGTGATGATGCGTTTGCCGTCCTCGCGGGTGACCCGGACCTCGGCGAGCACCATGGATCGGACGTTCCCGTTCTCGTCGCCGAGGAAACGCTGCACCGCGACCTGATACCGGCGGACACCGCCCTCGGCGTGCGCGGGCGACGTGCGCAGCACCATCGGCCACGCAGGCCACGGCGTCGCGGCCTCGTCCCGTTCCGTCGGCAACTCCGGGTTGTAGTCCAGCTGGGTCACCGACAGCGCACCCTGGCGGTGCGCCGTTCCGAGGCAATCGGCCCCGGTGTCGCCGCCGCCGATGATGACGACATGCTTGCCTTTGGCGGTGATCGTCGCGGGACCGTCACCCTCGCATTCCTTGTTCGAGGTGACGAGGTGTTCCATCGCGAGGTGGATCCCGTTCAGCTCCCGGCCTTCGACGGTCGTGTTGTCGCGGCCCCGGAGCGCGCCGATCGCGAGCACGACGGCGTCGAAGTTCTCGCGCATCTGCTCCACGGTGAGGTCGACGCCGACCTCGCAGTCGGTGACGAAGTGCGTACCCTCGGCGCGCATCTGCATCAGGCGCTGATCGAGGATCGCCTTCTCCATCTTGAATTCCGGGATGCCGTACCGCAGCAGTCCCCCGAGCCGGTCGTCGCGCTCGTACACGGTCACGTCGTGCCCCGCCCGGGTCAGCTGCTGTGCCGCCGCAAGGCCTGCCGGGCCGGAACCGACCACCGCCACCTTGCGGCCCGTCGCGATCATCGGCGGCTTGGGCACCACCGAGCCGGACTCCCAGGCGACGTCGGCGATGGCCTGCTCGATCCGCTTGATGGTGACGCTGCCGGTCGTGTGCGTGTCGGCGAGGGCGAGCACACACGCCGACTCGCACGGCGCCGGACACACCCGCCCCGTGAACTCCGGGAAGTTGTTGGTGGCGTGCAGGCGCTCACTGGCCGCCGACCAGCGGCCGCGCCGCACCAGGTCGTTCCACTCCGGGATCAGGTTGCCCAGCGGGCAGCCCGCACTTCCCGAGTGGCAGAACGGGATTCCGCAGTCCATGCACCGCGCGGCCTGCTCGGACACCTCGGCGGCCCGCTCCGCCGGACTCTGCGGCGCATACACCTCGTGCCAGTCGTGCACCCGCTCCGCGACCGGACGCTTGCGCGCCTCCTTCTTGACGATGTGCAGAAAGCCCTGCGGATCAGCCACGTGCCGCCTCCATGATCGCAGTGTCCACGTCGAGTCCCTCGGCCTTGGCGATCCGGGTCGCGTCCAGCACCCGCTGGTAGTCCACCGGCATCACCTTGGTGAACAACGCGGACCGCCGGGGCCAGTCGGCGAGCACCGACGCCGCCACCGCGGAACCGGTCCAGCGGTGGTGGCGGGTGACCGCTCCGCACAACCAGTCGAGGTCGTCCGGGTCGGGTTGCAGGAGCTTCACCATCGCCGGGTTCACGTCCTCGGGGTCCAGGTCGAGGACGTACGCGATGCCGCCGGACATGCCGGCCGCCATGTTCCGGCCGGTGGGTCCGAGGATCACGACCCGTCCGCCCGTCATGTACTCGCAGGCGTGGTCGCCGACGCCCTCCACGACGGCCGACGCACCGGAGTTGCGCACCGAGAAACGCTCGCCGACGCGGCCCCGCAGATACAGTTCGCCCGAGGTGGCACCGTAGAGGAGGGTGTTGCCCGCGATCACCTGGGTTTCGGGGACGAACAGGACGTCGTCGGCGGGACGGACCACGATCCGTCCGCCCGACAATCCCTTGCCGACGTAGTCGTTGGCGTCACCGGTCAGGTCGATGGTGATGCCCGGCGGCAGGAACGCGCCGAGCGACTGCCCCGCCGAACCCGTGAACGTGAGCCGGATCGTGTCGTCCGGCAGCCCGGCGGCGCCGTACCGGCGGGTCACCTCCGCACCGAGCAGCGTGCCGACGGTCCGGTTGACGTTGCGCACCGGCATCTCGATCTCCACGGCGTGCGCGTCCTCGAGGGCACCCTCGGCCAGCTGGATGAGCGTCCGGTCCAGCGCCCGGTCCAGTCCGTGATCCTGATCGCGGTCCCGGCGCCGCTGCGGCAGCGGCGCCCCGTCCGGTCCGGTGGGCACGGCGAAGATCGGGGTGAGGTCGAGTCCGCGATTCTTCCAGTGCGCGATCCCCTGCGCGGTCTCGAGGACGTCGGCGTGACCGACGGCCTCGTCGATGCTGCGGAACCCCAGGTCCGCCAGGTACTGGCGCACGTCCTCGGCGACGAAGCGGAAGAACTCCTCCACGAACTCCGGTTTGCCGGTATACCGCTTGCGCAGCTCCGGGTTCTGGGTGGCGACACCGACCGGGCAGGTGTCGAGGTGGCAGACCCGCATCATGATGCAGCCCGCCACGATCAGCGGGGCCGTCGAGAACCCGAACTCCTCCGCACCCAGGAGCGCCGCGACCACGACGTCCCGCGCGGTGCGCATCCCGCCGTCGCACTGGACGGTGATGCGGTCGCGGAGACCGTTGAGCACGAGTGTCTGCTGGGCGTCGGCCAGCCCGATCTCCCACGGCG
Source organism: Rhodococcus sp. IEGM 1307 (assembly GCF_030056915.1). Taxonomy (NCBI): domain Bacteria; kingdom Bacillati; phylum Actinomycetota; class Actinomycetes; order Mycobacteriales; family Nocardiaceae; genus Rhodococcus; species Rhodococcus sp. IEGM 1307. The sequence continues at coordinate 153,998 of NZ_JASHKW010000014.1, read as the reverse complement.
CCCCGGCATGCTTCATCGACGTCAGCGGGGTGGCGCCGGTTCCGCCGTCGTTCCCGGAGATCAGGACCACGTCGGCGTGCGCCTTGCTGACGCCGGCGGCGACCGTTCCCACACCCACCGAGCTGACCAACTTCACGTGGACCCGGGCCCGGTCGTTGGCGTTCTTCAGGTCGTGGATCAGCTGGGCGAGATCCTCGATCGAGTAGATGTCGTGGTGCGGCGGCGGCGAGATGAGCCCGACCCCCGGCGTCGAATGCCGGGTCTCCGCGACCCACGGGTACACCTTGTACGCCGGCAACTGGCCGCCCTCACCGGGCTTCGCGCCCTGCGCCATCTTGATCTGGATGTCGCTGGCGTTGATCAGGTAGTCGCTGGTGACACCGAACCGCCCGCTCGCCACCTGCTTGACGGCGCTGCGGCGGGACGGATCGTAGAGGCGGTCGACGTTCTCGCCGCCCTCGCCCGTATTGGAGCGCCCGCCGAGATTGTTCATCGCGACGGCCATCGTCTCGTGGGCCTCGGCGGAGATCGAGCCGTAGCTCATCGCGCCGGTATTGAACCGGGTGACGATCCGCTCGACCGGTTCCACCTCGTCCAGCGGCACCGGCGGGCGCACGCCCTCGCGGAACGTGAACAGGCCGCGCAGTGCGCCACCGGCCTCGGCCAGCCGGTTGACCTCCTCGCTGTACTTCGCGAACACCTCGTGCTGACCGGTGCGGGTCGCGTGCTGCAGCAGGAACACCGTCTCCGGCGTGAACAGGTGCAGTTCGCCGTCGCGGCGGAACTGGTACTCGCCGCCGTCCTCGAGCCGCCGGTGGGCGAACTCGGCCGGGTTGTCCGGGTACGCCTGCCGGTGGCGGACGGTGACCTCGCGGGCGATCTCGTCGAGACCGGCGCCGCCCAGCTTGCTGACGGTGCCTGTGAAGTACTCGTGGACGAGGCCGCGGTCCAAGCCGATCGCCTCGAACACCTGCGCCGCGGTGTACGAGCCGACGGTGGAGATGCCCATCTTCGACATCACCTTCAGCACACCCTTGCCGAGAGCGGTGAGGTAGTTCCGCACGGCGATCGTGTGCTCGACGCCGGTGAGTTCGCCCTCGGACACGAGGTCCTCGATCGACTCCATCGCGAGGTAAGGGTTGACCGCGGCGGCGCCGTACCCGATGAGCAGCGCCAGGTGATGGACCTCGCGGGCGTCACCGGATTCGACGACCAGCGCCACCTTGGTGCGTTCCTTGGTCCGCACCAGGTGATGGTGCACCGCGGCGACCGCGAGCAGCGACGGGATCGGCGCGCGGGTGTGGTCGGAGTCGCGGTCCGAGATCACCAGCGTCCGATAGCCGTCCGCGATCGCGGCGCTCGCCTGCGCCCGCAATTCCTCGATCGCCTCGGCCACCCCCGCACCGCCGCGCTCCACGTCGTACAGCGCGCGCAGCACCGTCGCGGCCAGCCCCGGATGGTTGCCGTCGGCGTTCACGTTGATGATCTTGTTCAGCTCTTCGTTGTCGAGCACCGGCCACGGCAGCACGATCTGCCTGCACGACGCCGCGGTCGGCTCGAGCAGGTTCTGCTCCGGGCCCATGACCCGCGACAGCGACGTCACGATCTCTTCGCGGATCGCGTCGAGCGGCGGGTTCGTGACCTGCGCGAACAGTTCGACGAAGTAGTCGTAGAGCAGCCGCGAACGCTGCGACATGACCGCGATCGGGGTGTCCGTCCCCATCGAGCCGAGGGGCTCGCCGCCGGACGCGGCCATCGGCGCGAGCAGGATGCGCAGATCCTCCTCGGTGTACCCGAACGCCACCTGCCGTCGCACCACCGACTCGTGGTTGTGCTGCGCGTGCGGGCGATCAGGCAGCGTCTTCAGTTCGAGCAGACCGGCGTACAGCCACTCGGCGTACGGCCGCTCCGCCGCGAGCCGCATCTTGATCTCCTCGTCGGGCACGATCCGGCCCTCGGACGTGTCGACCAGGAACATCTGCCCCGGTTCGAGGCGGCCCTTCGCCACGACCTCCGCCTGCGGCACGTCGAGGACACCGCTCTCGCTCGCGAGGACCACCCGCCCGTCGACGGTCTGCCACCAGCGTCCCGGACGCAGGCCGTTGCGGTCGAGCACGGCGCCGACCACGGTCCCGTCGGTGAACGTCACACACGCCGGTCCGTCCCACGCCTCCATCAGCGACGCGTGGAACTGGTAGAACGCCCGCCGGTCGGGGCACATCGACGTGTCGTTCTCCCACGCCTCCGGCACCATCATCATCACCGCGTGCGCCACGCTGCGGCCTGCAAGGTGCAGCAGTTCGAGCACCTCGTCGAACGACGCCGAATCCGACGCGTCGGGGGTGCAGATCGGATACAGCCTGCGCAGGTCGCCCGGGATCACCGAACTCGACAGCAGCGCCTCGCGGGCACGCATGCGGTTCCGGTTGCCGCGGACCGTGTTGATCTCGCCGTTGTGCGCGACGAACCGGAACGGGTGCGCGAGCGGCCAGGACGGGAACGTGTTGGTCGAGAACCGGCTGTGCACGATCGCGATCGCACTCGCGATCCGGGGATCGCGCAGGTCCGGGAAGTACCGCGACAGCTGGGACGTGGTCAGCATTCCCTTGTAGACGACGGTCCGGCTCGACAGGGACGGGAAGTACACGCCGCTGCCCTCGGACTCGATCTCGGGAGTGACCTGCTCGGCCCGCTTGCGCAGCGCGTAGACCAGGCGGTCGAGTGCCAGCCCGCCGGGCCGGATCCCGCCGACGGCGGGTGCGGTGACGAACAACTGGCTCATGTGCGGTTCGCAGGCCCGGGCCGTGGAACCGACGTCCGCGCCGTCCGGATCTACGGGCACCCGGCGCCAGCCGAGGATGTCGAGCCCCTCCTCGGCCGCGAGGTCGGACACGCGTCGTTGCGCCGCCGCCCGCGCCTGCGGGTCGTGCGGGAGGAAGCAGGTGCCCGCCGCGTACGTGCTGCTGCCGTCGTCGAGCGGCGCCGGGAGATCGAAGTCGACGACGTCCGCGAAGAATTCGGTGGGGAGCTGGAGGAGGATGCCGGCGCCGTCTCCGCTGTTCGGTTCCGATCCCGCCGCACCGCGGTGCTCGAGATTCTCGAGGGCGAGGAGTCCGTCGGAGACGATGGAGTGTGAGCGGCGGCCGTGCACGTCCGCCACCATCGCGACGCCGCAGGAATCGACTTCCTGGTCCGGGTCGTACAAGCCCTGGGGACCGGGCAACTGAGAGAACAGCACCGATATACCTCCACATCGGCCGGGAAGACCACCAGTGTGTGCGCTCCGCACGTGCTGTCGGCGGCCTCCGCAAGCGGGGTCGCCACGACGGGCGCTAACTGCTTTTCGGGGGTCTACCGGGACAGCATCGGCCCGTGAAGGTTGTTACCGGACATACACCCGGCGCGCTCAGCTTACCAGGACCGATACCTCGCACGATATGCCGAATCCGGCCCCGGAAAGCACTGTGGCCCGTGTCGCATCAGCAACACGGGCCACAAATCGGCCGGGGATCGTCACTGCTCCCGCAGGGGTCGTCCGTACTTGTCCTTCACGCTCCCGGTCAGCATCATGATGCCGTCGACCAGCGGCCAGATTCCGCCGATTCCACAGGTGAGCCACGTGACGGCGATCTGCGCCACGGCGATGCCGGGCTGGTTCAGGTAGAACCGCCCGACTCCGAAGCCGCCGAGGAAGATCTGCAGCAGACCGGCGGTCAGCTTGGACTTGTCGGAGTACGGCTCACCCGTCAGCGGGTGCCTGCCGAACGGCGCCGACGGATCGGCGTACGCGTTGTAGCCGGAGGGGGCGTATCCGGGCGGCGGGAACCCCTGCTGGGGGTAACCCTGCTGCTGTCCGTACCCGGGCTGCTGGTACCCGGGCTGCGGGTAGTCCTGCGACGACTGCGGAGCCGCCCCGTACTGCGCGCCGTAGTTGGGGTCGGGTGCGCCGTAGGTGGGACCGTCCGGCTGCTGCTGGGGGTTCTCGTACCCGGTGTAGGGCGCTGTCGGCGAAGTCGGCTCGCCCACGTTCGGGAACGGGGCCGTCGGCTCGGTGCCGCTCGGCGACGGGTAGGTCGGCGTGGACCCCCACCCCGGGCCGTTGCCGACACCGGAGTAGGTGTCCCAGCCCGGTCCGGTGCCGGTCGAACTCGGTGACGGCGTCGCGTCCGACGTGGCCGGCGGCTGGGACAGCGAGGCCTCGGCGGTGGCGTCGTAATCGAAGGGAGAGCCGAACTCGGGCGGCAGGCTCGACTCCGTGCTGTTCTCCGTGCCGTCGCTGCTCTTGCCCAGGTCGACCTTGTGTGCGTCCTCGGATGCACCCTTGCCGGAATCGTCGGATGCTTTCCCCGGTTCAGTCATTCGCGTCATCCTTCTTGCTGTCGATGGTCTTCGTGCCCGCCTCGCCGCCGGTACTCGCAGTACTCGCGGCCTTGTCGTCCGATACCGGCTCCGACGTGCCCTCGTCCTTGCCTGCGTCCTCGACGCTCTTCTCGGGCTCCTTCTCCGCGGTCTCGCCGTCGACCGGTTCGCCGTCGGCGGGCCGCAATTCGGCCGGGTCCTCGCGGCCCTTCGTGGCGGCGAAGAAGTACACCAGGGCCGCGACGAACACCAGGGCGGAGGTGAACGAGTTCACGCGGACACCGGCGATGAGGCTCGCGTGATCGCTGCGCATCAGTTCGATCCAGAAGCGGCCGGCGCAGTAACCGGCCACGTACAGGGCGAACAGTCGGCCGTGACCGATGCGGAAGCGGCGATCGACCCACACGAGCAGGATCACGATCAGCACGTTCCACAGCGCCTCGTACAGGAACGTCGGGTGCACCACGAACGCGACCTCGCCGGTGGACACCCCGTCGATCAGCTGCGGTGACACCTGGCCCACGTCGTTGCGCCGCTCGAAGATCTCGAGCCCCCACGGCACGTCGGTCTCGCGACCGTAGAGTTCCTGGTTGAAGTAGTTTCCGAGCCGGCCGATCGCCTGCGCCAGCAGGATCGCGGGCGCGACCGCGTCGCCGAGCGCAGGCAGCGGGATGCCGCGACGGCGACACCCGATCCAGGCGCCGACACCGCCGAGTGCCACGGCGCCCCAGATACCGAGACCGCCCTGCCACACCTTCAGGGCGTCGACGGGGTCGCCGCCCTCCCCGAAGTACGTCGGCCAGTCGGTCATCACGTGGTAGAGACGGCCGCCGATCAGGCCGAACGGCACCGCCCAGATGGCGATGTCGAGGACGGTGCCCTTCTCGCCGCCGCGGGCGACCCAGCGACGGTCACCCCACACGATTGCGACGACGATCCCGACGATGATGAACAGCGCGTACGCGCGCAGGGCCACCGGTCCGACATACCAGACACCTTGGGGCGGACTCGGAATGTAGGCCAGTACGTCCACAGTGGAAGTCACGACGCCACGGTAGCGGAGCGAACGCCCTCGGCGAGTTCCTTCGTGAGCGAGCGTACCGCGTCCAGACCACTCTCCGCGGCCGTGACCAGCGCCGATCCGACGATGACCGCATCGGCGTACGCGGCGATCTCGGCGGCCTGCGCGCCGGAGCGGACACCCAGTCCGACACCCACCGGAATGTCCGAGTGGGCGCGGATACGGGCCGTCAACTCGGGTGCCATCGACGACACCGCGTCACGGGCGCCGGTGACACCCATCGTCGACGCGGCGTACACGAAGCCGCTGCTCGCGTCCAAGGTCATCGAGAGACGTTCCTCGGTCGACGACGGCGCCACGAGGAAGATCCGGTCGAGGTCGTGTTCCTTCGACGCGGCGATCCACTCGCCGGCCTCCTCGGGGATGAGGTTGGGCGTGATCAGGCCGAGGCCGCCCGCGCTCGCCAGGTCGCGGGCGAACTTGTCGACGCCGTACTGCAGGACCGGATTCCAGTAGGTCATCACGACGGCCTTACCGCCGACGGAGGCGATCGCCTCGACGACGGTGAACACGTCACGCACACGGACACCGTTCCGCAGCGCCGTCTCGGCCGCCGCCTGGATGGTGGGCCCGTCCATCACCGGGTCGGAGTAGGCGATGCCGACCTCGACGATGTCGCAACCGGACTCGACCATCGCCTTGAACACGTCGATGGACTCCTGCACGGTGGGGAAACCGGCCGGGAGGTACCCGACGAGCGCGGCGCGCTTCTCCTCGCGGCACTGCGCGAACGTCGGGGCGAGGCGCGAGAGTCGTTCGCTCACTTGGCCGAACCTTCCTTGTCAGTCGTGGTGGTCTCGGTCGAGTCGTCGGGATCGAACAGTCCGAACCACTTGGCGGCCGTGTCCATGTCCTTGTCGCCGCGCCCGGACAGGCTGATGACGATGATTGCGCCCTCCCCCAGTTCGCGGCCCAGTCGCAGCGACCCGGCGACGGCGTGGGCGGACTCGATGGCCGGGATGATGCCCTCCCGCTCGGACAGCAGACGCAGCGCGTCCATGGCCTCCGTGTCGGTGACCGGCTCGTAGGTGGCGCGGCCGATGTCCTTGAGGAGTGCATGCTCCGGTCCGACACCGGGGTAGTCGAGGCCCGCGGAGATCGAGTGCGACTCGATGGTCTGGCCGTCCTCGTCCTGCAGCAGGTACGAGTACGCGCCCTGGAACGCGCCCGGGGTGCCCGCCGCGAACGTGGCGGCGTGCCGCCCGGTCTCGACGCCGTCACCGGCGGCCTCGTAGCCGACCAGCCGCACGGCCGGGTCGTCGAGGAACGCGTGGAAGATGCCGATGGCGTTGGAACCGCCGCCGACGCACGCCGTCACGGCGTCGGGCAGCCGACCCGTCAGCGCCTGCACCTGGGCACGCGCCTCCAGACCGACCACGCGCTGGAAGTCGCGGACGATGGTCGGGAACGGGTGCGGCCCGGCAGCGGTGCCGAAGCAGTAGTACGTGTTGTGGGCGTTGGTGACCCAGTCGCGCAGCGCCTCGTTGATGGCGTCCTTCAGGGTCCTCGACCCCGACTCGACCGACACCACCGAGGAGCCCAGCAACCGCATGCGGGCGACGTTCAGCGCCTGCCGCTCGGTGTCGACGGCACCCATGTAGATGACGCATTCGAGGCCGAGGAGCGCACAGGCGGTGGCGGTGGCCACACCGTGCTGGCCGGCGCCGGTCTCCGCGATGATGCGGGTCTTGCCCATGCGCTTGGCGAGCAGCACCTGGCCGAGCACGTTGTTGATCTTGTGGGAGCCGGTGTGGTTGAGGTCTTCGCGCTTGAGGATGAGCCGGGCCCCACCGGCGAACTCGCTCATCCGTTTCGCCTCGAAGATCGGGGACGGACGGCCGGTGTAGTCGCGCTGGAGACGATCGAGTTCGTTCAGGAACGCGTCGTCGGCGCGGGCCTTCTCGTACTCGGCGGTGACCTCCTCGATCACTGCCATCAGGGCCTCGGGCACGTGCCGTCCGCCGTACACGCCGAAGTGTCCTCCGGCGTCGGGGTCGTGCGTCGTGCGCTCGGCGATTCCGGCGCTGGCAGTCGGCAGATTGCCACCCTTGAAGACGGTTTCCTGATTACGTGAAGTCACAGGTCCAGTCTGCCCCAACGCCGGGTTCCGCCGCCGTCCGGGTCAGTTCCGCCGACGCAGCCTCAGCGTGACGGCTTGGGGCAGGACGGGTGAGCGCCGGCGTTGACCAGATCGGCCACCGCCTTGCGCGGATCCCCGCTGGTGACGAGGCCTTCGCCGACCAGCACCGCGTCGGCTCCCGCGCCGGCGTAGGCCAGCAGGTCGGCCGTGCCGCGCACACCGGACTCGGCGATCTTGATGATCTCGGTGGGCAGCCCGGGAGCGATCTCGCCGAACGTGTTCTTGTCGACCTCGAGCGTCTTGAGATTGCGGGCGTTGACACCGATGACCTTGGCGCCCGCCTCGAGCGCGCGGTTGGCCTCTTCCTCGGTGTGGACCTCGACGAGGGCCGTCATGCCCAGCGACTCCGTGCGGTCGATCAGCGACGCGAGCGCGTCCTGCTCGAGGGCGGCGACGATGAGCAGCACGACGTCGGCGCCGTGCGCGCGGGCCTCGTGGATCTGATACGGCCCGACGATGAAGTCCTTACGGAGGATCGGGATGCTCACCGCGCGGCGGACGGCGTCGAGGTCCGCGAGGGACCCCTGGAATCGGCGCTCCTCGGTGAGCACGCTGATCACGCGGGCGCCACCGGCCTGGTAGGCGGCGGCCAACTCGGCGGGATCGGTGATGTCGGCGAGCGCGCCCTTCGAGGGGCTCGCACGCTTGACCTCGGCGATGACTCCGATGCCCGGCTCGAGCAGGGCGGCCGCGGCATCGAGGGCCGGCGGTGCGGCAGCGGCGGCAGCCTTGACTGCGGCGAAGTCAAGGACGGCTTCGCGGGCGGCGACGTCGGCGCGCACCCCGTCGAGAATCGAGTCGAGAACGGTCATCGTGGCCCGAGTCCTTTCTGGGCAGAAACCCGATGTGAGGAACATCATCAGGGGTGAAGTCAGCCTAGATGGCACTCTGATTCTGTTTACGTTCGGGTCCCCGGGTCTTTGTCCGGTCCGTCAACTTTGTCGACAGGTTCGGCTTTCTTGTCTTCGACCGTGGGGTCCTCCCCCGCGTCCAGTGCGTCCCAGAGCATGCGCTGGGTGACGGGCCCCTCGGCCGAATCGGCGCCGGCCTTCTTCGCGGCGTCCCGTCGCGCACCGGGGCTGTCGTACTTGGAGGAGAGCCCGGCCCGCACCCGCGGACGGCGGACGAGTTCCACCCCGGCTGCGAGCGCCGCCAGGGCGCCCACCAGCGCGAGAACGGCGGGTCCGACGTGCACGGACACCGACTGGACCTCGGCGCGGCCCGGCAGCTCGGCCAGCCGGCCCGCGTCGTCGTCGGAGGCGCCGGAGACGATCAGCCCCACCGCGGGGACCGCGGCCCCGACGGCCACGACCGCGACGAGGACACCGAGCACCCGCAGCGCCCAGCCCTTCACGGCGAACGACGCGGCGATCGCGGCGACCAGGGTCAGCGCCAGCGGCGTGAGCGCCGCCGCCCACGTGCCGCCGACTAGCGCCGACGTGCGCTCCTCGCCGAGCCCGTCGGAGGAGGTGACCTCCACCCACGTCATCCGGGAGGCACCCCACAGACACAGAGCGGCGACCGCGAGCAGCAGCACCGAGATCATCGACCGGCGACGTCCCGCCTGCGCAGGTTCCCGGGCCGTCTCCGACGCGTCACTCACTGCGTGTCGCCTCCCAGGGTCTTCAGCGTGTGCGCCGCCGCGATCGCGCTGAGCACCGCCATCGCCTTGTTCCGCGCCTCGGTGTCCTCGTATTCGGGGTTCGAGTCGGCGACGACGCCCGCACCCGCCTGGACGTACCCGATGCCGTCCTTGATCAGCGCGGTCCGGATCGCGATGGCCGTGTCGGCGTCGCCGGCGAAGTCGAGGTACCCGATGATGCCGCCGTAGATGCCCCGGCGCGTGGGTTCGAGTTCCTCGATCAGCTGCATCGCCCGGACCTTCGGCGCACCCGACAGCGTGCCCGCGGGGAAGCACGCGGTGACGGCGTCCAAGGCGTGCTTACCGTCCGCGAGGTGACCCGTGACGGTGGAGACGAGATGCATCACGTGGCTGTACCGCTCGATGTGGCGGTAGTCGTGGACCTTCACCGTGCCCGGTTCGCACACGCGCCCGAGGTCGTTGCGGCCCAGATCCACGAGCATCAGGTGCTCCGCGTTCTCCTTCTCGTCGGCGAGCAGGTCCTTCTCGAGCAGGATGTCTTCCTCCTCGGTGTGCCCGCGCCACCGGGTTCCCGCGATCGGGTGCGTGGTGGCGACGCCTTCCGACACGGTCACCAGGGCCTCCGGGCTCGAACCGACGATCGAGAACGCGGTCTCGCCGTCGCCGTTCGGCACGTTGAGCAGGTACATGTACGGGCTGGGGTTGGAGGCGCGCAGCATCCGGTAGACGTCGATCGGGTCCGCGGTGCAGTCGATCTCGAAGCGCTGCGACAACACCACCTGGAATGCCTCGCCCGCCTCGATGTCTCCCACGAGTTTCTGCACGTCGGCGCCGAAACCTTCGGTGGTGCGCTGACGCCGGTAGTCGGGGGCGGGCTTCGCGAACGTGGACACGGTGGACGACGCCGGGGCTGACAGGGCGTGCGTCATCCGGTCCAGCCGCTCGACCGCGGAGTCGTAGGCCTCGTCGACGCGTTCGTCGGTGCCGTCCCAGTTGACCGCGTTGGCGATCAGGGTGATGGCGCCCTCGTGGTGGTCGACGGCCGCGAGGTCCGTCGCCAGCAACATGACCATCTCGGGGATCTGCAGATCGTCGGTGGCGTGCTCGCCGATCCGCTCGATCCGGCGCACCGCGTCGTAGCCGAGGAAACCCACCATGCCGCCGGTCAGCGGCGGCAGGTCGGGCAGCCGCTCGCTGCGGAGCAGTTCCAGCGTCTGGCCGAGGGCCGCGATCGGGTCGCCGCCGGACGGTGCGCCCGCGGGAACGTTGCCGTACCACGCGGCCTCGCCGTCGACGACCGTCAGCGCGGCGGGACTGCCCGCGCCGATGAACGACCATCGCGACCACGATCGGCCGTTCTCCGCCGACTCGAGCAAGAAGGTCCCCGGCCGGTTCGCCGCCAGCTTGGTGTACGCCGACAGCGGGGTTTCCGCGTCTGCCAACACCTTGCGCGTCACCGGGACCACCCGGTGTTCGGCGGCGAGAGCGTGGAACTGCTCGCGCGTGGTGGTCGAGTCGGACCCGCCGTCGGCCGGGGTGGCGGCGGACTCGGGTGCGGGAATCGTGGTGGGCTCGCCGTGCATGCCGACCATCATCCCAGGCGCACTCGTCGTGTCTGCGTGCGCGGGTAGCCTCGGCTCTCATGAAGCCAGGTCAGCTCGCACCGGAATTCACCCTGCCCGATCAGGACGGCATCGCGCGATCCCTGTCGAGCCTCCTCGAGGACGGCCCCCTGGTGCTGTTCTTCTACCCCGCGGCGTCGACGCCGGTCTGCACCGCCGAGGCCTGCCATTTCCGTGACCTCGGAATCGAGTTCTCCGCGGTGGGCGCGTCCCGCGCCGGGATCAGCACCGACGCGGTGGAGAAGCAGGCGTCGTTCGCGCAGGCGCAGTCGTTCGACTACCCGCTGCTGTCGGACGCCGACGGAGCCGTCGCGGAGAAGTTCGGCGTCCGGCGCGGACTGCTCGGCAAACTCGCCCCGGTGAAGCGGTCGACGTTCGTCATCGACACCGACCGCACCGTGCTCGAGGTCATCTCGAGCGAGTTCCGCGCCAACACGCACGGCGATCAGGCGCTCGCCTTCCTCCGGACGCGTCAGTCCACCTGAATCGACCGTTTGGCCAGCCCCATCCAGAAGCCGTCGATCACCTGCCGGGGGATCTGCTCCGGATCGCTCGAGGCGCCCAGCGTGACGAACAGCGGCGCGAAGTGCTCGATCGTCGGGTGGGCGTACGGCATGCCCGGCGCGAGCGAGCGGAAGTCGATGAGCGAATCGACGTCGCCCACGGCGAAACGCTCGTCCGCCCAGGCGTCGAACTCCGACGACCAGCCGGGCGCCTTCGCGTCGGGTGACGGGTCGCGCAGGAACGGCAGCCCGTGGGTGGTGAATCCCGAACCGACGATCAGCACACCCTGCTCGCGCAGGGGTCGCAGCCGCTCACCGAGGTGCAGCAGTCGCTGCGGGTCGAGCGTGGGCAGCGAGATCTGCAGGACCGGAATGTCGGCGTCGGGGTACATGACCGTCAACGGCACGTAGGCGCCGTGGTCCAGGCCGCGGTGCGGCTGGTGCGACACGGTCTCGTCGTCCGGCATCAGCGCCACGATCTGCGCCGCGAGTTCGGGGGCGCCGGGCGACTCGTACGTGGTCCGGTAGAAGCGCTCGGGGAAGCCACCGAAGTCGTAGACGAGGGGCGTGCCCGTGGTGGTGGATCCGATCGTGAGCGGCGCCGATTCCCAGTGCGCCGACACCATGAGGATGGCCTTCGGCCGCGGCAGGTCACCTGCCCACTTCGCCAGCTGCGACACCCACAGTTCGCTGTCGACCAGCGGAGGCGCACCATGACTGAGGAACAGTGCGGGCATCGTGGCGGTCATCGCGACTCCTTCGGATCCGAGATCCAACATCGACAGCCAATGTTGAACCTTCAAGTTACTATAGGAGTCAACCGATGGGCGCGGCAACTATTCCCCGGACACGATCCGGCCCGCGACGTGCTAACTATGGTGAACACGCTGCACGCGTGGATCGACGTACGGATGGAGGACACCACTGATGAGTGGGAACGACGAGGGCAAGCCCGCAGAACCCGGCACCCGATGGCTCGACGCAGAGCAGCAGGAGGCCTGGCTCACCCTCATCGCCCTGGTCACCCGGCTCCCCGCCGCACTGGACACCCAGCTCCAACGCGACTCGGCACTCACCCACTTCGAGTATTTCGTCCTCGCCTCGCTGTCCGGCGAAGCCAACCGGCGCCTCCAGCTGTCCCTGCTCGCCCAGCGCGCCAACGCGTCACTGTCCCGGCTGTCGCACGTCATCACCAAGATGGAAAAAGCCGGCTGGGTGCGCCGCGAGAGCATCCGCGGCAGCCGGGGCTCCGACGCCGTCCTCACGGACGAAGGCATGGCCAAAGTAGTCGAGGCCGCACCCCCGCACGTCGAATCCGTTCGCTCACTGATCTTCGACGGACTGTCCGCCGAACAGGTCCGTCAGCTGTCCGAACTGTCCGGCGCCATGCTCACCCAACTCGACAAGAGCATCGCGTCAGGCACCGGCAGAGCCTGACTCACCCCAGCGGCGTCCCGCCGACACCCCAGCTGTCGCGCGGGACCTCGGTGATCGTCACCCACACCTTCGCGGGATCCTTGCCCGTCGCGTCGGCGTAGGCCTTGGTGACGGCCTCGATCGTGGCGCGCTTCTGCTCGGCGGTGAGCCCGGGGGTCTGGCTGATCTGAATGAGTGGCATGGCGAACATTCTGCCCGAGTGCCGGTGCGCTACTCCGCAGTGAGCAGCACGTCGGTGTCGAAGCAGGTGTGCGTGCCCGTGTGGCACGCCGCCCCCTCCTGATCGACGACGAGCAGCACGGTGTCGCCGTCGCAGTCGAGCCGCACCTCGTGGACGTACTGCGTGTGACCCGACGTCTCGCCCTTCACCCAGTACTGCTGACGGGACCGGGAGTAGTACGTGCCCTTGCGGGTGTCGAGGGTGCGCGCGAGGGCCTCGTCGTCCATCCACGCCACCATCAGGACGTCGCCCGTCGACCGTTCCTGCGCGACAGCACTGAACAGTCCCGCCTCGTTGCGCTTGAGCCGTGACGCGATGGCGGGGTCGAGACTCATCGGACGGTGATCCCTTCTTCACGCATGGACTTCTTCACCTCGCCGATCGTCATGTCGCCGAAGTGGAAGACACTGGCCGCCAGGACAGCGTCCGCGCCGGCGCCGACCGCGGGTGCGAAGTGCTCGACGGCGCCCGCTCCCCCGCTGGCGATCACCGGCACGTGCACGGCGGCGCGCACCGCCCGGATCATGGGCAGGTCGAAACCGGCCTTCGTGCCGTCGGCGTCCATCGAGTTGAGCAGGATCTCCCCGACACCCAGTTCGGCGCCGCGGACCGCCCACTCGACCGCGTCGATACCGGTGCCGCGCTTGCCGCCGTGCGTCGTGACCTCCCACCCCGACGGGGTGTCGGGCTGACCCTGCGGCACGGTCCGCGCATCGACCGACAGCACGATGCACTGGGAGCCGAAGCGTTCGCTGAGTTCGCGGAGCAACTCGGGCCGGGCGATCGCGGCGGTGTTGACGCTGACCTTGTCGGCACCGGCGCGCAGCAACCGGTCGACGTCCTCGACGGTGCGGACACCGCCGCCGACCGTGAGCGGGATGAAGACCTGCTCCGCCGTCCGGCTCACCACGTCGAGCATGGTGCCCCGGTCCGCGGTGGACGCGGTGACGTCGAGGAACGTGAGCTCGTCGGCTCCCTGGGCATCGTATGCGGCGGCCAGCTCGACGGGGTCACCCGCGTCCCGCAGGTTCTCGAAGTTGACGCCCTTGACGACGCGTCCGGCATCGACGTCCAGACACGGGATCACTCGAACCGCCAGAGTCATTGCGTACGCCCTCCTGAAGGCTCGGAACGAGGATCACCCAGTGATCCGAGGATATCGAGAATTTCGCCGTGCACTCCGGGCGCTCCGGCGAGCACCGAGTCGGACGTCACGGTCCAGGGCTTGCCGCCGAGATCCGTCACCACACCACCCGCAGCGCGCACCAGCGCGACGCCGGCGGCGTTGTCCCACGCATTGTGGCCGAACACCACCGCGCCACCGAGTATTCCGGCCGCGGTGAACGCGAGGTCGACGCCGGTGGATCCGTGGATCCGGATCCGGGAGGACACCCGGCTGAGCTGCGCGAGGACCTGCAGCCGGTACGCGCCGGGGATGCGCCCGCGACTGTCGATGTTCAGTGCGCCCAAGCCCACGATCGACGACGCCAGCGACGTGCGACCGAGCGCAGGCAGGGGCGTGCCCCCTTCGAGCAGCGGACCGTCCGCGACGGCCGCATACCGGCGTCCGACGAGCGGCAGCCATGTGAGACCGAGAACGGGAACCCCGTCGTCGAGCAGCGCGAGCAGCGTGCCCGCCGTGGGCAGACCGGCCGAATAGTTGAACGTGCCATCGATCGGGTCGAGCACCCACACGGGTCCGCTGCCGAGGTCGGGGCCGCCGAACTCCTCGCCGTGGACGTCGATGCCGGTCCGGTCGCGCAGTTCGCCGGTCAGCCGCTTCTCGAGTTCGAGGTCGACGGCGGTCGCGAAGTCGTCGGGACCCTTGTGGACGGCGCTGGGCGCACCCACGCCCGAGACGAACCGGTTGTGCACGCCGTCGAGCAGCTCACTGGCGACGGCGAGGAGCTCCCGGGGATCACGGGACAGGGCCATGGCGGGAACTCAGCCCGAAACCGCGGCGAGCGCCTCGGGGAGGGTGAACCGCCCCGCGTACAGCGCCTTGCCGACGATGGATCCCTCGACCCCCTGATCGACGAGCCCGGCGATCGCCCGGAGGTCGTCGATGGTGGACACGCCGCCCGAGGCCACCACGGGGGCGTCGGTGGCCGCGCAGACCTGCGCGAGGAGTTCGAGATTGGGGCCGGTGAGGGTGCCGTCCTTGCTGACGTCGGTGACGACGTACCGGGAGCAGCCGTCCTTGTCGAGCCGGGCGAGCGTCTCCCACAGGTTTCCGCCCTCGGTGACCCAGCCGCGACCGCGGAGCTGGTATTCACCGTCGACGAGGCGCACGTCGAGACCGACGGCGATCTTCTCGCCGTACTTGGCGATGGCGCGGGCACACCACTCGGGGTTCTCGATGGCGGCGGTACCGAGGTTGACGCGGCCGCAGCCCGTGGCCAGTGCGGCCTCGAGCGACGCGTCGTCGCGGATCCCACCGGACAGTTCCACCTGGACGTCGAGCTCGCCCACCACGTCGGCGAGGAGTTCGCGGTTCGAGCCGCGACCGAACGCGGCGTCGAGGTCGACGATATGCACCCACTCGGCACCGTCGTTCTGCCATGCGAGGGCGGCATCACGAGGCGAGCCGTATCCGGTCTCGCTTCCTGCCTCCCCCTGGACGAGGCGAACAGCTTCACCGTTGACGACATCTACAGCAGGCAAAAGGACCAGGCTCACGTGCGACAACCCTAGTCGCTCAGCGGTCGGAACCCGGCTCCGGGTCCTCGGGATCGGGACCGTACGCGTTGCGGGTCATGCGTTTCGACACGAAGCCCATGGCCGCGATCGCACCTGCGACACCGAGCAGTCCGACGATCAGCCCGAGGACGGGGCCCGGTTTCACCACCAGAATGATGGCGGTGGCGAGTACCAGCACCGCGGTGGCGGCGCCCATCGCGTACACGGCGAGCCTGCCGATCGACAGGTCGCCGCGCCCGTCCCCGGGTTCGGTCACAGACTGCGAACCCAGTTCCGGAGCAGCTCCGCGCCCGCGTCACCGGACTTCTCGGGGTGGAACTGGGTGGCGGACAGCGCGCCGTTCTCGACGGCGGCGAGGAACTTGCCGCCGTGGTCGGCCCACGTCAGGGCGGGGGGCGCCAGCCGCTCCGGTGTCGGCATGTCCCAGGACTGGGCCGCGTACGAGTGGACGAAGTAGAACCGGGTGTCGGGATCGATGCCGGCGAACAGCGTGCTGTTGTCGGGGGCCTCGACCGTGTTCCATCCCATGTGCGGCAGCACGTCGGCCTGGAGCCGTTCGACGGTGCCGGGCCATTCGCCGCAGCCTTCCGCCTCGACGCCGAACTCGACTCCGCGTTCGAAGAGGATCTGCATGCCGACGCAGATCCCGAGGACCGGCCGTCCACCGGCCAGACGCTGACCGATGATCCGCTCCCCGCGGACCGCACGCAGTCCCTCCATGCAGGCGGCGAAGGCGCCGACGCCGGGAACGACCAGACCGTCGGCCGCGAGTGCGACCTTGTGATCGGATGTGACCTCGACGCGCGCGCCGGTCCGGGCCAGAGCGCGGGTGGCCGAATGCAGGTTGCCGGAGCCGTAGTCGAGGACGGCAATCGTGGAGACGGTCATGACACAACCTTATCCGGCGGCTGCACGACGCCCGAGGGCGCGGCCGACGACCATCCCGGCGGCCGGGACCACCGCGACGGCCGTCGCCGCGACCGCGAACACCCAGGAGTACCCGGCCGCCGACGCGACAGCTCCGAGCGCCAGGGAACCGAAACCGGTTCCGGCGTCGAACCCGATGTTCCATCCGGCGCTCGCCGAGCCGAATCGGGCCGGTCCCGCGGCGGTGAAGATCATGACGAGGGATTCGTTCTGCACCGCCCCGAATCCGAATCCGAAGGCCAGGGCCGCGCACACCAGCAACGGCACCGGCGCACTCGTCGCCGCCGCGACGGCGAACAGCACCAGACCGAGGCACACGAACGTCAGGGCGGGAACCAGGGCGCGGCCCACCCCCAGCCGGTCGGAGAACGATCCCGCGGCGTATCGCCCGATCAGCGTCGCACCGCTCGAGACGGCGAGGGTCACCCCGGCGAGCGAGGCCCGCTCCGAGATCGCGATGGGCAGCAGGCTGGACAGGCCGCCGAACGCGGCCGCGGAGATCGCGATCGCGAGCCACGGCGTGAGTAGGACGGCGAGCGGGATGCGGCCCTGCGACGTGCGATCCGCGGGGGCGTGGATCGCGGGGAGGCGCGTGATCGCGAGCACCGCGAAGGCGGGAATGAGGGCGCCGATCACGAAGACGGGGGTCGCGGACCAGTGCTGCATGATCGCGAGCCCCGCGGGCAGCCCGACCATCTGCGCGGCGGCCACCGCGATACCCTGCGCACCCGTCGCGCGGCCGAGCATCTCGCGGGGAACGAGTTCGGCGACCAGCGCACTGCTGGCGACGGTGAGCATGCCGAAGCCCGATCCCCGGACGGCAGACACGGCCAGCACCGGGATCGCCTCGGTCGACAGGAGGAGGAGCAGCGACGGCGGCCCGAGCAGCATGCAGCCGGCGGCGAGCACCCAGCGATGCCCCCACCTGCGCAGGAGCCGGGGCACACCGAGTTGGGTGATCACGGTCGCGGCCATGAACACGGCCGTCACGCTGCCGGCGAGCGTGTCGGAGCCACCGGACAGCGAGACGATCAGCGGCACCACGGGCAGCAGCACCGCCCAGCCGCCGAACGCCGCCGCGCCCATCACCATCGCGGCGGGCATGCCGCGGGTGCGGAGCAGGCCGCGGCGCGGCTCCACTGCGACGGGCACTACATCAACCTGAGAACGCCTGCCACGGCTGCCAGCACCGCCAGTGCCAGCAGCACGCCCGAGGCCAGTTTGTTGAACTTCCACATGGAGTACGCCCCGCCCGCCGCGATCCCCGCGGCGATGAACAGGACGTAGACGAGGACGACACTCACGAATGCGCCCGGATCACAGGCTGCCCTTGGTGGACGGCACACCCGTGACGCGGGGATCCGGTTCGACCGCCTCGCGCAGTGCGCGGGCGACGGCCTTGAACTCGGCCTCGGTGATGTGGTGCTGATCGCGTCCGTAGAGCACCCGCACGTGCAGGGCGATACGCGCGTTGAGCGCGATCGACTCGAACACGTGCCGGTTGATCACCGTCGCGTACGGCACGCCCGGGTAGCCGCCGATGACGGCGTGCAGCAGGTGTTCGGGTTCGCCGGTGTGGACGCAGTACGGACGACCGGACACGTCGACCGATGCGTGGGCGAGCGTCTCGTCCATGGGGATGAACGCGTCACCGAACCGGCGGATGCCCTTCTTGTCGCCGAGCGCCTGACCGAGCGCCTGGCCGAGCACGATCGACGTGTCCTCCACCGTGTGGTGCGCCTCGATCTCGATGTCGCCCTTCGCGTGGACGGTGAGGTCGAAACTCGCGTGGGAGCCGAGCGCGGTCAGCATGTGATCGAAGAACGGGACCCCGGTGGAGACGTCGACGATGCCGGTGCCGTCGAGGTTCAGTTCGACGGTGATGCTGGATTCCTTGGTGGTGCGCTCCACGCGGGCGATGCGGTCGGTCATCCTCGGTCTCCTGAGCTGGTGAGTTCGGTGGCGGCGATCTCGTCGCTCGCCACGATGAAGGCGTCGTTCTCGGAGGCCAGACCGACGGTGGCGCGCAGGTAACCGGGGATGCCGACGTCCCGGATGAGCACTCCGCGGTCGAGGTAGGCCTGCCAGGCGTGGGCACTGTCGGTGAACTCACCGAACAGGATGAAGTTCGCGTCGCTGGGGATGACGCTAAACCCCGCGTCCTCCAATGCCTTCGACACCCGCACCCGCTCCGTGGCGAGCGCGTGCACGCTGGCGAGCGTCTCGTTCGCGTGCCGCAGCGCCGCGCGGGCAGCGGCCTGCGTGACCACCGACAGGTGATACGGCAGCCGGACCAGGAGCAGCGCCTCGATGAATGCCGGTGCGGCCGCGAGGTATCCGAGCCGGCCACCGGCGAACGCGAACGCCTTGCTCATCGTCCGCGACACCACCAGCTTCGACGGGTACTCGTCGATCAACGTCAGAGCGCTGGGCGCGTCGGAGAATTCGGCGTACGCCTCGTCGACGATCACGATGCCCGGTGCGGCGTCGAGGACCCGGCGCAGTTCCGCGATGCCGACGCTGTGCCCGGTCGGGTTGTTGGGACTGGTGACGAACACGACGTCGGGCCTGCGCTCGGTGATCGCCGCGGTCGCGGCGTCCACGTCGAGCGCGAAGTCGGCGCGCCGGAAGATCGGCAGCCACTCGGTCTCGGTGCCGTCCGCGATGATCGGGTGCATCGAATACGACGGCACGAAGCCCATCGCGCTGCGACCGGGACCGCCGAACGCCTGCAGCAGCTGCTGCAGGATCTCGTTGGACCCGTTGGCCGCCCACACGTTGTCGACCGTCACCGGCACCCCCGTCTGGCGGACGAGGTACGCGGCGAGGTCGGTGCGCAGTGCCACCGCATCACGATCCGGGTAGCGGTGCAGTTCCCGCGCGGCCTCCCGCACGGACTCGGCGACGTCGTCGACGAGCGCCTTCGTGGGCGGGTGCGGGTTCTCGTTGGTGTTCAGCTGAACCGGGACGGTCAGCTGCGGCGCCCCGTACGCCGACTTGCCACGCAGATTCTCCCGGATCGGCAGGGCGTCCACCCCGATCGACGAACCCGGCACATTCGCCGCGGTCACCGCAGCGCCTCGAACCGCAGCCGCACGGCCTCACCGTGCGCGGGCAGGTCCTCGGCGTTCGCGAGGGTGATGACGTGGCCGGAGACCTCCTTCAGCGCCGATTCGGAGTAGTCGACCACGTGGATGCCGCGCAGGAACGTCTGCACGCTCAGACCCGAGGAGTGCCGGGCGCAGCCCGCGGTGGGCAGGACGTGGTTGGACCCGGCGCAGTAGTCGCCGAGGCTGACCGGCGCCCACGGGCCGACGAACACCGCGCCCGCACTGGTCACTTTCGCGGCGACGGCGGTGGCGTTCTCGGTCTGGATCTCGAGGTGCTCGGCGGCGTATGCGTTGACCACCCGCAGCCCGGCCTCGACGTCGGAGACCAGGACGGTGCCCGACTGCGTGCCGGACAGCGCGGCGGTGACGCGCTCCTTGTGCTTGGTGATCTCGAGCTGCGCGGCCAGCGCCGTGTCGACGGCGTCGGCGAGTTCGACGCTGGATGTGACGAGCACGCTCGCGGCCATCACGTCGTGCTCGGCCTGGCTGATCATGTCCGCGGCGACGTGCACCGGGTCGGCCGTGTGGTCGGCGAGGATCGCGATCTCGGTGGGGCCCGCCTCGGCGTCGATGCCGACGAGTCCGCGGCAGAGGCGCTTGGCGGCCGTGACGTAGATGTTGCCGGGGCCGGTGATGAGGTCGACGGGGGCGAGTTCGGCGCCGTTCGTGTCGGTGCCGCCGTAGGCGAGGAGGGCGACGGCCTGACCGCCGCCGACGGCCCACACCTCGTCGACGCCGAGCAGGGCGGCCGCGGCGAGGATCGTCGGGTGCGGCAGACCACCGAACTCGGACTGCGGCGGCGACGCCACCACGAGGGACCGGACACCGGCGGCCTGCGCCGGGACCACGTTCATCACGACGCTGGACGGGTAGACGGCGTTGCCGCCGGGGACGTACAGCCCGACGCGGTCGACGGGCACCCACCGTTCGGTGACGGTGCCGCCCGGGACGACCTCGGTGGTGGTGTCGGTGCGGCGCTGGTCGGCGTGGACCTTGCGGGTGCGTTCGATCGCGACCTCGAGGGCGGCGCGGACGGCCGGATCGAGTTCGCCGAGCGCGCGGTCCAACTCGGACTGCGGCACTCGCACCTGCGCGGGACGGACGCCGTCGAACTTCTCGCTGAACTCGAGCGCTGCGTCGGCGCCGCGCTCCCGGACCGCCTCGACGACGGGGCGAACCTGATGCAGGACCGCGTCCACATCCACTCCACCTCGAGGAAGTGCGGCGCGAAGTTCGGCCGTGGAAGGGGTACGACCACGAAGGTCGGTGCGGGCGAGCATGAGAGGTCCTCTCTGCGACTGTCGGGACACGGTGTCTCGGACGAGCGGACTGTTCGCGGAGAACAGGGCTCGACACCGATTATCCAGGATAGGCGCACCCCATTTTCACCGGTCGGCGGCCGACCGGGTTTCCGCCGGCACCGGTGCCGGCTCGTCCCACGCCGGGGCGGGCTGGATCAGGG
This sequence comes from Rhodococcus sp. IEGM 1307, assembly GCF_030056915.1. Classification (NCBI taxonomy): domain Bacteria; kingdom Bacillati; phylum Actinomycetota; class Actinomycetes; order Mycobacteriales; family Nocardiaceae; genus Rhodococcus; species Rhodococcus sp. IEGM 1307. The sequence goes on along the minus strand of NZ_JASHKW010000014.1, from coordinate 132,834 downwards.
AGTGGATGAACCGCATCTTCTCCAGCACCGCGGCCGGAAGCACGAACGGATACAGGTCGTGGTGGCCCATCGACCTGTTCAGCTGGTTGAGCGCCCACGACAGCGGCAGCCACCAGTCGATGATCTGATCGAACCCCACGTCACCGCTGAGTTCGCTGCTCGTCGTCGCCCCGGCGGGCGCCATCGCGAAGGCTGCCGCCGTGTCCAGGGCATCGCGGATGTGCAGGTAGTGCGCGAAGGTCTCCGCCCAGTCCTCGGCGGGGTGCATCGTGGCGTAGGACGACACGAAGAGTCGGCCCCAGCCCTTCGGCGCACCCTCGCGGTAGTGGCGTTTCAGCGCGGCCTGGTAGTCGACGTCCGGATCCCCGAACAGTTCCTCGAACCGGGCGCGCTCGTCGTCGCCCCGGATCAGCATCACCTGGTAGTAGTGCCCGATCTCGTGCCGGAAATGGCCGACGAGCGTGCGATAGGGCTCGTCCATCTCGACGCGCAGCTGTTCCCGGTGCACGTCGTCGCCCTCGGCCAGGTCGAGGGTGATCACCCCGCCGGCGTGCCCGGTCACCACCCGGGTCCGTGCGCTCGACAGCAGGTCGAAGGCCAGCCCGGTGCCCGGGTCCTCGAACTTGGGGACGATCGGGAGACCGAGCTCGTCGAGTTCGAGAACGACCCGCCTCTTGTTGGTCTCGGCGGTCGCGAACGCGGCTATGCCCTCGTCGTCACCATCCGCGGGACGCGTCCGCGTCAACCGGCACGACGTGCACAGGCTCTGGACGTCGTCGTTCCGGACGAGCCAGTTGCACTTCGCCGTGCCGGCATTCGCGCACCGCACCCAGGTTTCGCCGTCCACCTCCGCCCGGTCGGCGCCGTCGAGGACGACGATGGACCGGCTCGGCAGGTGGAATCCCAGGGCGCTGTCACATTTCAGGCAGAGACTGTTCTCGAACGACAGTCGTTGGCCGCATTTGCGACACATGAAGCTACGCACTGGTGTTCCCTCGGCTCGTCCCGCCCGCGTCCGAGAACGCAGGCGGGTGCCACGCTGGTGTGCGCGTCTCCTCGGAGGGTACCGCCGAGCCGGGGCGCCGAACCCGAGGGCCTAGAGGCGGGTGGAGTGCAGGAACCTCCTCGCCAGGTTTTCCTCGGTGGAGGCGCCGGGGGTCCACTCGGTGATCCACGGACCGGTGCCTTCGCTGGGGTCGACCACTCCCCGCTCCAGCCACGCATACCGTCCCTCGAGGATCGAGTGCGCGACCTGCTTGTCCACGTCGTCGGTGTTGTGCCACAGACCGTCGAACAGTTTCTCGACCCGCAGCGCCGCCTGCCGGCAGAACACGTCGGCGAGTTCGTAGGCGGCCGCACCCTCGGCCTCGTTCTCCTCGCGCTGCATCTCCGCCTTGACGCACGTGGCGGACATCGCGAACAGTTCGGCGCCGATGTCCACGACCCGGCCGAGGAAGCCCTGCTGCTTCTCCAGCGCCGCCTGCCACCGGGCCATCCCGTAGAACGTGGAGCGGGCCAGCTTGCGGGAGTGCCGTTCGACGAACCGCAGGTGCTTGGCCAGGACGCCGAATTCGCTGTATGACGTCGGCACCTGCCCCTTGCCTGCCACGAGTTGCGGCAGCCACTTCGCGTAGAAACCGCTCGCCTTGGCGGCCGCGCGGGCCTTCGCACCGGTGTCGGCGTGCGGGTCCGCGAGATCGCCCGCCGCCGTGAGGTGCGCGTCCACGGCCTCGCGCGCGACCAGCAGCCGCATGATCTCGCTCGAGCCCTCGAAGATCCGGTTGATGCGCAGGTCGCGGTCCAGCTGCTCCACCGGCACCGCGCGTTCACCGCGGGCGGCCAGCGACGCCGCCGTCTCGTATCCGCGGCCGCCGCGGACCTGGATCAGCTCGTCGGAGATGACGCAGGCCATCTCGGACGACCACAACTTGGCGAGCGCCGCCTCGATCCGGATGTCGTTGCGACCCTCGTCGTTCATCTGCGCCGACAGGTCCACCACGGCCTCGAGGGCATACGTGGTCGCGGCCATGAATGACAGTTTGTTGGCGACGGCAGTGTGCTCGGCGATCGGCTTGCCCCACTGGACGCGGACGCCCGACCATTCGCGGGCGATCTTCAGCGACCACTTCCCGGCCCCGGCGCACATCGCCGGAATCGCCAGCCTGCCGGCGTTGAGGGTGGTGAGCGCGATCTTGAGTCCGTCGCCTTCCCGGCCGATCAGGTTCTCGGCCGGGACGCGAACCTTGTACATGCGGGTGACGCCGTTCTCGATCCCCCGCAGTCCCATGAACGCGTTGCGCCGTTCGACGGTGATGCCCGGGGTGTCGGCCTCGACGACGAAGGCGGAGATGCCGCCGCGGTGGCCTTCGCTCTTGGGTACCCGCGCCATGACGACGAGCAGTTCGGCGACGACGCCGTTGGTCGTCCACAGCTTCACGCCGTCGAGCTCGTAGGCGGCACCGCCCTCGATGGGGGTCGCGGAGGACGCCAGCCGCGCGGGGTCGGAACCGACGTCGGGTTCGGTGAGGAGGAAGGCGGAGATGGCGCCGCGGGCGCAGCGCGGCAGGAACTCGCGCTTCTGCTCGGGAGTGCCGGCCAGCTTGAGCGGTTCGGGGACGCCGATCGATTGATGCGCGGACAACAGGGCGCCCAGGCTCGGATGCACCGAGGCGACGAGCATCAAGGCCCGGTTGTACGCGACCTGCGAGAGTCCGAGGCCGCCGTACTCCTCCGAGATCTTCAGGCCGAAGCACCCGAGGTCGGCGAGACCGCGGACGTATTCGTCGGGAATGCGCGACTGGGACTCGATGACGCTGCCGTCCATCTCCTCGCAGTAGGCGCGGAGGCGAATGAGGAATTCCTCGGCCTTGGCGGCGTCCTCGGTGGCCGGGCGGGGGAAGGGATGAACCAGATCCAGCCGGAACCGTCCCAGAAACAGTTCTTTCGCGAAGGAGGGTTTGTCCCAGCCGGATTCCCTCGCCTCCTCCGCGACCGCTCGTGCTTCTTCCTCGGTGACCTTCGGAGCTGAGGTATCGACCATGACGCGCCTCCTACTGGCGGGTAGTCCTACTCACCAGTATCACCCAATCGGCGCACTCGGGACAGCGTTTCCGCTACTCTTCGGCCGATGCGGACTCCCTCGCGACTCCTGGGCGCCGGCGCGGTCCTGCTGTGCTTGCTGGCGCCCGCGACCGCGGCGCACGCCGCCCCTCTCCCCGACGACTTCCTGTGGGGCGTGGCGACGTCCGGGTTCCAATCGGAGGGTTCCTCACCCGACAGCAACTGGCGGCGGTATTCCGACTCCGGACGGACCCACGACGCGATCGGCAACTCGGTCGACTTCCGTCACCGGTACACCGAGGACATCGCCCGCGCCGCGGACCTGGGTGTCGACGTCTTCCGATTCGGCGTCGAATGGGCCCGCCTGCAGCCCGCCCCGGGCGTGTGGGACGAGACCGAACTGCGGTACTACGACGACGTCGTCCACGAGATCACCAGCCGCGGCATGACCCCGATGATCACCCTCGACCACTGGGTGTATCCGGGGTGGGTCGCCGATCAGGGCGGCTGGGCCGACCCGGACACCGTCGACGACTGGCTCGCGAACGCGCAGAAAGTGATCGAGCGCTATTCCGGTCTCGGTGCGCTCTGGATCACGATCAACGAACCGACCGTGTACGTGCAGAAGGAGCTGACGTTCGGTGGCATCACCCCCGACCGGGCCCCGCAGATGCTCGACCGGCTCGTCGAGGTCCACCGCCGCGCCTACGACCTGATCCACGAAAACGACCCCGGCGCCCGGGTGAGCAGCAATCTCGCATACGTCCCGGCCGCCATGGACGCGCTCGACGCCACCTTCGTCGACAGGATCCGCGACAAGCTCGACTTCCTCGGCGTCGACTACTACTACGGCCTCTCCCCCGACAACCTCACCGCGGCACATGCGGTCACCGACGCCTTCTACGACATCAACCCCCAACCGGACGGCATCTACCACGCCCTGATGCGGTACACCGGAAAATTTCCGGGACTACCGCTGTACGTCGTGGAGAACGGCATGCCCACCGACGACGGGACACCGCGCCCGGACGGCTACACGCGGTCCGATCATCTCCGCGATCACGTCTACTGGCTGGAGCGGGCACGCGCGGACGGCGCCCCGGTGATCGGATACAACTACTGGTCGATCACCGACAACTACGAGTGGGGCACGTACCGTCCCCGGTTCGGCCTGTTCACCGTCGACGCGCTGACCGATCCCACCCTCACCCGCCGACCGACCGATGCGGTGACCACCTACGGGGACCTCGTCGCGAACGGGCTCCCGCCCGGCTACGGACCCGAACGCCCTGCCGCACTCTGTTCCCTCGTGAATCCGCCCCTCAGCTGCACCGATCCCCCGTAGAACGGGTGCCGCCCGGGGCGCGACGTACCATCACGTGGTGTCGTGGCAGATGTGGTGTGCAGTGCTCGGGGCCTCGTGCGTGATCAGTCTGTCCCCGGGGGCCGGCGCGATCGCGTCGATGGCCACGGGGATGCGGTTCGGGTTGCGTCGGGGCTACTGGAACATCGCGGGTCTCCAGCTGGGGTTGCTGCTGCAGATCGCGGTGGTCGCCGCCGGACTCGGGGCGCTGCTCGCGAACTCGACACTCGCCTTCTCGGTGATCAAGTGGTTCGGCGTCGCGTACCTGGTGTATCTCGGCATCCGCCAGTGGCGGGCGAGTGCGACCGACGTGTCCGGCGTCGACGGCCAGGTCGCCGAGACCAGCGGTCCCGCGATGACCCTGCGCGGCTTCCTGGTCAATGCCAGCAACCCGAAGGCCGTCGTCTTCATGCTCGCGGTGCTCCCACAGTTCATCACCCCGTCGGCGCCCCTGCTCCCCCAGTACCTGATCATCGCCGCCACCATGATCGCGGTCGATGTCGTCGTCATGACCGGCTACACCGGGCTGGCGTCGAAGGTCCTGCGGCTGATGCGGTCACCACGCCAGCAGCGCGCGACCAACCGGACGTTCTCCGGATTGTTCTTCGTCGCGGCCACGTTCCTGGCGACGGTGCGCCGCGCCGTCTGACCCGTGAGTACTTATCAACCGCGGGCGGTTGATAAGTACTCACGGGTGGGGTCACATGTCGAGGCCGAGATCCAGCACGGTGACGGAATGGGTGAGCGCACCGACCGCGAGGTAGTCGACTCCGGTTCCGGCGTACTCGGCCGCGACGTCCAGCGTGAGACCGCCCGACGACTCCAGCTTGGTGCCGGGGGCGTTCGCGTCACGGCGTTGCACGGCGATCTGCGTCTGCCAGAGCGGGAAGTTGTCGAGCAGCACCAGTTCGACGTTCTCGGCCAGCACCTCGTCGAGTTGCTCGAGGCTGTCGACCTCCACCTCGCACTCGATGTCCGGTGCCGCCGCGCGCACCGCCCGCAGCGCCGCCACCACCGAACCGGCGGCCGCGACGTGGTTGTCCTTGATCAGTGCCGCGTCGCCGAGCCCCATGCGGTGATTGACCCCGCCGCCCACCCGGACGGCGTACTTCTGCAGGCCGCGCAGTCCCGGCAGCGTCTTGCGACTGTCGCGGATCTTCGCGCCGGTGCCCTCGACCGCGTCCACCCAGGCGGACGTCGCCGTGGCGATGCCGGACAGGTGGCACACCAGATTGAGCATCGTCCGCTCCGCGGTGAGCAAACCCTGCGTGGGCGCGGTGACCGTCAGCACGGCCTGGCCGGGCGCGACCCGGGCACCGTCGGCGACCCGGTCGAGAACCTGGTAGCGGCCCGCCCCGATCACCTCGTCGAGCACCAGCAGTCCCACGTCGAGGCCGGCGACGGTGCCGTGCGCGCGGGAGACCACGGACGCCTTGGCCACCGCGTCGGCCGGGACCGTGGACGACGACGTCACGTCCGGTCCGTACCGCAGGTCCTCGTCCAGGGCGAGACGCACGAGCGCACGCACCTCGTCCGCGTCCAGACCGTCGGGAAGGACATGGTCGGACATCACAGCACTCCTGTCAGTTGGGGTTCGAGAAGCTCGAGTTCGCCGTCGCGCAGACGCACGTGCGTGCTGCGGCGCCACTCGTCGGACGTCTGCGGGTAGTCGCTGCGGGTGTGGCATCCACGACTTTCGGTCCGCGCCGCGGCAGCGAGTACCAGTGCGGACGCCGTCAGGGTCAGCGCGGCGTCTTCGAGCGCGGTCTCACCCTCGGGCACCGTGCGCGTCGCGCCGGCCAGGGCGGCGGCCACCGCCTCGAGTCCGGTGCCGTCCCGGACGACGGAGGCGTTGGCGGTCATCAACTGCTGCACCAGTTCCCGCGGTGCGGACGGCCGGGCACGCCGCTCGGGGTCGGTTGCCTCGACGCGGAGGCCGGCGCGTTCGACGCCCGCGGCGCCGACCCGCTCGCCGACCACCAGGCCTTCGAGAAGACTGTTGGAGGCCAGCCGGTTCGCTCCGTGCAGCCCGGTGCGGGCCACCTCGCCCGCGGCGTAGAGGCCGGGGACGGCGGTGCGCCCGTCGACGTCGGTGACCACTCCGCCGCACGCGTAGTGCGCGGCGGGCGCGACCGGGATCAGCTGTTCGCGCGGGTCGATCCCGGCTTCCAGGCACGAGGCCGTCACGGTCGGGAACCGCTGCGCGAAGCCGGACAGGTGACGCGCGTCGAGGTAGACGTGGTCGTGACCCAGTTCCCGAAGCCTCGACGCGATCGCCCGCGACACGACGTCGCGGGGGGCGAGGTCGCCGCGCGGATGCACACCCGCGGTCACCGATTCGCCGTTGGCGTCGACGAGGATCGCCCCCTCGCCGCGGACGGCCTCGCTGATCAGCGGACGCCGTCCGAGACCGCCGGGGGTGAACAGGACGGTCGGGTGGAACTGCACGAACTCGAGATCGGCGACGGCCGCGCCTGCGTCCAGCGCGAGAGCGACGCCGTCGGCGGTGGCTCCGGGCGGATTGGTGCTGCAGGCGTACAGCTGCCCGAGTCCGCCGGTGGCCAGGAGGACGGCCGGTGTGTGAACGACGCCGAGTCCGCGCGGCGAATCCACGAGCACGCCGGTGACGCCGCGCGCATCGGTGAGTACCCGTACGGCGCAACTGTCGAACAGGACCGGAAGCCCGGCGGCACCCAGGGCACGCTGCACCTCGGCGCCCGTGGCGTCCCCGCCGGCGTGAATGATCCGCCGGGTGCTGTGCCCGCCCTCGCGGGTGCGCGAGACGGCGCCGTCGCGGCCGCGGTCGAACACCGCGCCCAGGTCGGTCAACGCGGCCACGGCATCACGGCCGCCCGCGACGATCGACCGCACGGCGTCCTCGTCGCACAGGCCCACCCCGGCCTCGCACGTGTCGGCGACATGCGAGTCCACCGAATCGGTGACGGCGTCACCCACCACCGCGATACCGCCCTGCGCATACTGCGTCGCCGTGTCCGTCGCCCCGCCCTTGCTGACGGTGAGCACGGTCAGTCCGCGCAGCGAGGCGGTGCGGGCGGCCGTCAGTCCGGCCACCCCACCGCCCACGACCACGAGGTCGGCGTGCTCTTCCCAGGAAATCCCCCGGGCCGGGCTGCTCACTCGCCGCCGCCCGGGTTTCCGATCTCGATCATGCGCTGCACCGACTTGCGGGCACGCTCCGCGGTCGCGAGATCGACGTGAACCTCGTCCTTGCCCTCGAGCAGGCAGCGGAGCAGGGCCGCGGGGGTGATCATCTTCATGTACGGGCAGGACGCGCGGTCGTTGACGGCCTGGAAGTCGACCTCCGGTGCGGCCTTGCGCAGCTGGTGCAGCATTCCGACCTCGGTGGCCACGAGAACCTGCTTGGCCCCGGTCGCGCGGGCGGCGTCGAGCATCCCGCCCGTCGACAGGATCTTCACCTTGTCCTCGGGCACGAACCCTTCACCGGCCAGGTAGAGAGCCGAGGTGGCGCAGCCGCATTCGGGGTGCACGAACAGTTCGGCACCGGGGTGCGCCTTGGCCTGCGCGGTGAGCTCGTCGCCGTTGATGCCGGCGTGGACGTGGCACTCACCCGCCCAGATCTGCATGTTCTTGCGGCCGGTGACGCGCTTGACGTGTGCGCCGAGGAACTGGTCGGGAAGGAACAGGACCTCACGGTCGGGGTCGATCGACGCGACCACGTCGACGGCGTTGGACGACGTGCAGCAGATGTCCGTCAGACCCTTCACCTCGGCGGTCGTGTTGACGTACGACACGACGACGGCGTCGGGGAACTCCGCCTTCCACTCACGCAGCTGATCGGCGTTGATCGAGTCGGCCAGCGAGCAGCCGGCGCGCTCGTCCGGGATCAGCACCGTCTTGGCGGGGCTGAGGATCTTCGCGGTCTCGGCCATGAAGTGCACGCCGCAGAACACGATGGTGTCCTCGGGGGCCTCGGCCGCGATGCGCGAGAGCGCGAGGGAGTCGCCGACGTGGTCGGCCACGTCCTGGATGGCGGGCAACTGATAGTTGTGCGCGAGGAGGGTCGCTCCCCGCTCACGCGCCAGCCGTTTGATCTCGGCAGCCCACTCTTCGCTCGCCTCGACGCCCGCGTAACCGCCGGGACCGTCCTGAATCTGCGGGTTGGTACCCGCCCACAACGTCGTGGTCGTCATGGCTTGCTCCTTCACCGTGAACTCGGGCGGGCTGGCCCGAGTTTCCGCAATCGAGGTTTTCGACTTAGGATCGAAAACATGCCCAATAGTAACACCACGCATGAAGTGCTTACCGCGGTGTTCCAGGTTCGCCACTTCCCGGACCACATCACCGCAGGTCAAGGCGGTGATGCGCGTCACGCCGGCGAGCTCGCCGTGCTGCTGTGGCAACGGGCCCTCGACCCCCAGGCGGGCGCCTGGTCTCTGCCCGGCGGACTGCTCCGCGAGGACGAGGACCTCACCACATCCGCGCGACGCCAGCTTGCCGAGAAGGTGGACGTGCAGGAGGTCTCCCACCTCGAGCAGCTGTCGGTGTTCAGCGACCCCCATCGCGTGCCCGGCCCGCGCACCATCGCGTCGACCTTCCTCGGACTCGTCCCCCTTCCCGCCGACCCGCAGCTGCCGCCGGACACCGCGTGGCACCCGGTGTCCGCGCTCCCCGAGATGGCGTTCGACCACGGCACCGTCGTCCGGCACGCCCGGACCCGCCTCGCCGCCAAGCTCTCCTACACCAACATTGCGTTCGGCTTGGCCCCCGGCGAGTTCTCCATGTCGACGCTGCGCGAGATCTACTGCGCCGCACTCGGGTACCAGGTGGATGCGACCAACCTCCAGCGCGTCCTCGGACGACGTGGGGTGCTGACCCCCACCGGGAACACGGCGCCGTCGGGCCGCGCCGGTGGGCGCCCGGCCGCGCTCTACCGGTTCACCGACTCCACGCTGCGGGTGACGGACGAGTTCGCGGCGCTTCGACCGCCGAGCTGATCCCGCACGTCAGGCGGCCTCACGCCTGGGCGAGACCCCGCCAGAACGTGTCCGATGCGGTGGTGACGACTTCGTCCACCGGCGCGCCGTCGAGCATTCCGCCGGCGGCGAGGGTGGCGATCCCGTGGAACGTCGCGAACGCGACGAGGGCGATGCGCGACGCGTCCCCGGGCCCGATGTCTCCCGCGGCCTGGGCTTCGGTGACGATCCGGACCGTCAGGTCCATCGAGGCGTGGCCGGCCTCCACGACCCGGGAGGCGGCTCCGGGCGCGTGCTTGTTGCCGTACATCAGGGCCAGCAACTCCCGGTGTGCGAGTGCGAAGCTCACGTAGGCGCCGGCGAGCGCGGCGAAGCGGGCCCGGGCGTGCGGTTCCGCCTCCTCGACCGCGCGTTCGAGGGCGGCCGTGAGGCGCAGGAAACCGGACTCCGCGAGTGCGTCGAGCAGCGCCTGTCGGTCGCGGAAGTGCTTGCTGGGTGCGGCGTGGCTGACCCCGGCCTCGCGGGCGAGTTGCCGCAGGGAGAGTCCGTCGACGCCGTCCTTCTCGAGCGTGCTCTCGGCGCGCGCGAGCAGCACCCGGCGAAGACTCCCGTGGTGGTAGGGCTGTTCGGCGACGGGCATGCCGCCAGCCTAGCAAAATGTTGCCATTGACTACATAGATGGCAGTGACTACATTCGAAGGACACCCACCGCCAGGAGCAGACATGTCCTTCGACGTATCCGGAACCACCGTCCTCATCACCGGCGCCAGCGCGGGCCTCGGTGTCGAATTCGCTCGCCGGTTCGCCGGACGGGGTGCAGATCTCGTCCTCGTCGCCCGCCGCGCCGACCGGCTCGAACAACTCGCCACCGAGCTCCGCGGCGCGCACCACGTCTCGGTCACCGTGCTCCCGTTCGACCTCGCGACACCAGGCGCCGGGGAGCGGTTGCGCGGCGAACTCACCGCCCGCGACATCCGCGTCGACTCTCTGATCAACAACGCGGGATTCGGGACGCACGGAGATTTCGCTTCCGCCGACCTGGAGCGCCTCACCTCCGAGATCCAGCTCAACGTCACCACCCTCGTCGAGCTGTCGCACACGTTCCTGCCCGACCTGCTCCGGGGACGCGGCGCACTCGTGAACGTGGCGAGCACTGCCGCGTTCCAGCCGACTCCCGGCATGGCCGTCTACGGGGCGACCAAGGCGTTCGTCCTCAATTTCACGGAGGCGTTGTGGGCCGAGGCGCGAGGCACCGGCCTCACCGTGCTCGCCGTCTGCCCGGGCCCCACCCGCACCGAGTTCTTCGACGTCGTCGGCTCCGAGGACGCCGCCGTCGGCCGGATGCAGACCGCGGATCAGGTGGTGTCGACAGCCCTGCGCGCCCTGGACCGGCGCAGCACCCCGCCGAGCGTCGTCTCCGGGCTGATGAACTGGGTGTCGTCGGTCAGCACCCGATTCGCGACTCGCCGCATCGGCGCTCTCGCCAGCGGGCGCCTCCTCGGGGACGTGCGGATGCGGACGTCGGTCACGAGGTAAGCGTCGCGTCGCGCTCTTCCGGCTCGTCGAGTTCGACCGGGGGACCACTGACGCCGAGATCGTCGTACGGATTGAGCGCGGCGAGCACCAACGTCACGACGCAGGCGACGAGGGGCTGGAAGATCAGCACCAGCAAGGTCCCGATCCCTGGCGCGACCGCCACGACCGTGCCGGCGGTCGAGGTGTCGGGGTCGGGAAAACGCAGCGCCGCCACGCCGATTCCACCCAGCGCCATCACACCGGCCCCGACCACACTGCCCGCGAGAACCGCACCCAGCGCCACCGGGCCGCGACTTCTCCGCGCCGTCCACGCCGCGACCGCGGTGAGGATCCCGACCACCAGGCCCGCGCACGCGAACATCCCGATCGCATCGAACCGGTGCACGCTCTCCCCTGTCAGCGACACCCCGCGGTCGGGGGCGACGACCAGCAGGTGCTCGGGCGGTGCGAGGACTCCCCACAGCACCCCGGCGAGCGCGCTCGCCACCACCGTCCCACAGAAGATTCCGGCGGCAGATCGAAGCCTGAAGCGCGGGAGCGTGGTCACCCGTCCGACGCTACCGCCGTCCGCCGTAGATCGAGTCGAACACACCGTGGCGGGAACATTTCGCCCACCAGCCGTCCGGGCTGATCTGCACCACCATCCGGCGGCCGCACGCCTCGCAGAAGCGGGGCGGCTCGAGTCCCAGCTGCGCGGCGGTGGGCACGGCGTCGTCCACACCGGCCACCACGCGGCGGCCGGTGTACGGGTTGTAGCGCTCCTCGAGGCCGTCGACCCGGCCCTCGAGGCCGTCGGGGCGGTCGCCCATGGTCGCCTCTGCCATGATCGTCACAGGGTGTCGTTCAGGGCCTTGATCGGCATCTGCAGATCGACGAGCAGGTCGAGATCCTGTTCGGCCGGGCGGCCGAGGGTCGTGAGGTAGTTGCCGACGATGACGGCGTTGATGCCGCCGAGGATGCCCTGCTTGGCCCCGAGGTCGCCGAGCGTGATCTCGCGCCCGCCCGCGAAGCGGAGGATGGTGCGGGGCAGCGCGAGGCGGAACGCGGCCACCGACTTGAGGGCCTCGCTCGCGGGCAGGACCTCGAGGTCGCCGAACGGGGTTCCGGGACGCGGGTTGAGGAAGTTCAGCGGCACCTCGTCGGGTTCGAGTTCGGCCAGGTTGGCCGCGAACTCGGCGCGCTGCTCGAGGCTCTCCCCCATGCCGAGGATGCCGCCGCAGCACACCTCCATGCCCGCCTCGCGCACCATGCGGAGGGTGTTCCAGCGCTCGTCCCACGTGTGGGTGGTGACGACGTTCGGGAAGTGGGACTTCGACGTCTCCAGGTTGTGGTTGTAGCGGTGCACACCCATCGCGGCGAGCTGGTCGACCTGCTCCTGGGTGAGCATGCCCAGCGAGCAGGCGATCTGGATGTCGACCTCGTTGCGGATCGCCTCGATGCCGGCAGCGACCTGGGCGAGCAGCCGCTCGTCGGGGCCGCGGACGGCGGCGACGATGCAGAATTCGCTTGCGCCGGACTTGGCGGTCTGCTTCGCAGCCTCCACGAGCGACGGAATGTCGAGCCACGCCGCACGCACCGGCGACTGGAACAGGCCGGACTGCGAGCAGAAGTGGCAGTCCTCGGGGCAGCCGCCGGTTTTGAGGCTGATGATGCCCTCGACCTCGACCTCGGGTCCGCACCACTTCATGCGCACGTCGTGCGCGAGGGCGAGCAGTTCCTCGAGCCGATCGTCGGGAAGTTGCAGGACCTCGAGCACCTGACTCTCGTTCAGCGCGTCACCGCGCTCGAGAACCTGCTCACGCGCGAGGGCGAGGATGTCTGTCTGTACCGGGGCCGATGTCACACGTATCTCCTGGAAAACGGGCCGATCACGTGCCGTGAATCGACGGAACCGAAAAATTGAACACCGTACAAGTTGAACGGTGTTCACGTTAGATCCGTGGTGGAATACTGTCAAAGCCGGGCGGGCTTTTCGACGAGATTGGGAGATCACACAGTGCAGTTGCGACGCGGCGACGTACTCGACGGCGCAATGGCCATCCTCGACGAGTTCGGCCTCGCCGACCTCACGATGCGGAGGCTCGCGACGGCTCTCGGCGTGCAGCCGGGCGCCCTGTACTGGCATTTCCCCAACAAGCAGACCCTGCTCGGGGCGCTCGCCGACAAGATTCTCGAAGACGTCGACGCCCCGGTCACGGCCCCCGGCTGGGACGCGGAATTCACCGAACTGGCCCATCGACTCCGCACCGCACTGCTCGCTCACCGCGACGGCGCCGAACTGGTCTCCGCCACGTACGCGTCGCGCATGACCAACTCCCGGGTCCGGGAAAGCTTCGCAGCAGTCGGCCTGCGATCCGGACTGTCCCGCGAACACGCGGAACTGTCGTCGTACTCGCTGCTGTACTACGTCCTCGGCCACACGGTCGACGAGCAGTCGCGGGCGCAGATGGAGTCGGCAGGCGCCCTCACCCGGGCCGCCCTCTCCCCCGACGCCCCACAGTCTCCGATCGCGGCGTACGACGGGGACCTCCTCGACGGCGATCCGGCGGTCCGGTTCGACTTCGGCCTGTCGCTGTTCGTCGACGGAATTCGCGCACGCTTGAAAGACTCCGCCCACCGACCCTGAGCGCGCACAATTGAGTCGACGCCGCGTCGGCCACTCGAGGACCGCGCGGCGCCTCCGACGGCCCAGGGACGGACGCGATGACGTCTTCACTCGGCCGCCGCACCGGAACGGTTCTCGCGGCGGCACTCGCACTGTCGCTCCTCGGCGCGCCCACCCCCTCGGCGGCACAGACCGCAGGCGGCGATCCGGGTGCGGTCGTCGTCGCGACGCCGGTGGCACCGGACGCGCGGCCGGCGGGCGTCGCCGACGCCACGTACGTCACCTACTGGACGACGGGGCCGATGGACGAACCCGCGCTCAGCACCGGCGCGGTTCTCCTGCCCCCCGGCGCGGCGCCACCCGGCGGGTGGCCCGTCGTGTCCTGGGCCCACGGCACGGTCGGTATCGCCGACAAGTGTGCGCCGACGGTGACGGGAAAACTCGTCGGACCGTACGTCCAGCACTGGCTCGACCAGGGATACGCGGTCGTCGCAACGGATTACGTCGGCCTCGGCACACCGGGTGTGCACCCGTACCTGGACGGCCCGACGGAGGCGCACAGCGTGATCGACATGGTGCGCGCGGCGCGGACCGTCACGCCGTCCCTGTCGAACCGGTGGGTCGCCCTCGGTCAGTCGCAAGGCGGCCATGCCGCTCTCGTCGCCGCGTCGATGGCCACCACGTACGCACCCGAACTCGACTTCCGCGGCACCGTCGCCACCGGCGCCCCGTCCAATCTGGAGAATCTCGCGCCGCTCGTCGGCCCGGGTTTCCCGGACGTGCCCCTCACCGGGAGCACGGTGTTCGTGGCGTACGCGCTCGCCGGATTGCGGGCGTCGCGGCCCGACCTCGACGTCGACAGCTACCTCACACCGCTCGGCGTCGACGTCCTGAATCGCGTCGAATCGCTCTGCTACGAGGAGGCGGCCCCGCAACTCGACGGCATCTCGATCGGCCAGTTGATGTCCCGTCCCCTCGACGACCCGGTGGTGCTGGCAGCGCTACGCACCACGCTGGGCGTGCCCGTGCGGGGCTACGACCGGCCGCTGTTCATCGGGCAGGGCCTGTTCGACGACGTCGTCCCGATTCCTCTTGCCTGGAAACTGACGGCGGACCTCGCCGCGAACGGGCAGCAGTTCGTGTTCCGGACGTATCCGACCGGCCATCTCTACACCATGCCCGCCTCCCTGCCCGACACCAGCGCGTTCGTCCGAAGCCTGTTCGGCTAGCAAAATTCACTGGTAAGACCACTTGACCTCTTACCTATTGCCGCCCTAGTGTCGTGATCATGATGTTCGAGCCGATCGCGCGGAAATCCGCTTCCACCGAAGTCTTCGACCAGATCACCGCGCGTGTGCTGGGCGGCGACCTCGCCGCCGGCGACGCCCTGCCGAGCGAACGACGACTCGCCGAAGCCTTCGGGGTGTCCCGGCCCGCGGTCCGGGAAGCGATCCAGAAGCTGGCCCAGGCCGGACTCGTCGACGTCCGGCAGGGCGACGCCACCTCGGTCCGCGACTTCCGCCAGCACGGCGGACCCGAACTGCTGTCCCAGCTGCTCGTCCGCGACGGCATCCCCGATTGGGCGGTGGTGCGCAGCGTTCTCGAGGGCCGGCGGATGATCGGCGTGCAGGTCGCCCGGCTCGCCGCCGGCCGGGCCACCGACCAGTCGGGTGCCGCTCTCCGCGAAGCCGTGGATCGTCTCGCCTCCGACAGCGACCCGGTCGCGCAGCAGGTCGGCGCCCTGGCCTTCTGGGAGCGTGTTGTCGACACGGCCGATTCCATCGCATTCCGGCTCATCTTCAACAGCCTCCGCAACGCGTATGAACCGACCATGACGGCGATGGCCGCAGTCATGGTCGCGGAAGTCGGACGCACCGACCTATACCACCAGCTGGCCGAGGCGATCACCGCCCACGACGAAGTCGCCGCGGCACAGACCGCCACCACACTCCTCGACCTCGGCACGGCCGCCGTCACGGCCGTGATCGACGCACTGCACCAGAACGATTCGGAGAAGGACACATGACCACGAAACCTTCCGCAGATCGCCGCCAACGCAGGTCGATCGCCCTCCGCGACGCCGCAGACCAGTTCCGCCGACACCCGTCCCCGTGGATGATCGGCGGCATGCTGGTCGCCGCGGTGGCCGCCCGCCTGATCGTCGGCGACTGGCAGCCGACCGACGCCGTGCTTCCGCTGGTGATGCTGGCCGTGTTCCCGTTCGCCGAATGGGTCATCCACGTCTGCATCCTGCACTGGAAACCCCGAAAAGTCCTGGGCCTGACCGTCGATTCGCTGCTCGCCCGGAAGCATCGCGAGCATCACGTCGACCCCCGGGACGTACCGCTGGTCTTCATCCCGTGGCAGACGTTGACGTGGCTGATTCCCGTTCTCGTGGCCCTCTCGCTGCTCGCGTTCCCGCGCATCGGACTCGGACTGACGTTCCTGGTGGTGCTGAGCATTCTGGGCATCCTCTACGAATGGACGCACTACCTCATCCACAGCGACTACAAGCCGAACTCCCGCCTGTACCGTGCGATCTGGCGCAACCACCGCCATCACCACTACAAGAACGAGCACTACTGGTTCACCGTCACCACCTCGGGAACCGCCGACCGGATCCTGGGCACCGACCCGGACCCCGAATCGGTCGAGAAGTCGCCCACCGCACGCAACCTCCACGCCGTGCGCTGACGCACCCGTGAGTACTTATCAACGTCGGGCGGTTAATAAGTACTCACGGGTGCCGGAGGCGCTAACCGCGGCGAAAGAGCTTGTTGCCCAACCAGACGATGGGGTCGTACCGTCGATCGACCACCCGCTCCTTCATCGGAATGATGGCGTTGTCGGTGATCTTTATCCCCTCGGGGCACACCTCGGTGCAGCACTTGGTGATGTTGCAGAGCCCGAGGCCGAACTCTTCCTGCGCCGCGTCACGACGGTCGGCCGTGTCGAGTGGATGCATCTCCAGTTCGGCGACGCGGATGAAGAAGCGGGGGCCGGAGAACGCCGGCTTGTTGTCGTCGTGGTCACGGATGACGTGACAGGTGTTCTGGCAGAGGAAGCACTCGATGCACTTGCGGAATTCCTGCGACCGTTCGACGTCGACCTGCTGCATCCGATACTCGCCCGGCCCGAGCCCCGGGGGCGGGGTGAACGACGGGATCTCCCGCGCCTTCGCGTAGTTGAACGACACGTCGGTGACGAGATCCCGGATGACCGGGAACGCCCGCAACGGCGTGACCGTCACCACCTCGTCTTCCGTGAACGTCGACATCCGCGTCATGCACAGCAGCCGTGGCTGGCCGTTGATCTCCGCGGAACACGATCCGCATTTGCCCGCCTTGCAGTTCCATCGCACCGCCAGGTCCGGGGTCTGCGTCGCCTGCAACCGGTGGATGATGTCGAGCACCACCTCACCTTCGTTGACGGGAATGGAGTAGTCCTGGAGGGCGCCGCCGTCCGCGTCGCCGCGCCAGACCCGGAACTGCGCGTCGTAACCCATCTCAGGCCTTCCTTCCCGGGTGTCCCGCGAGTTCGGCGTCGGTGTAGTACTTGGCGAGTTCGTCGATGTCGAAGAGCTCCAACAGCTCTGCGCGCATCGGGAGCTGGAGCTCGCGGGTGACGGTGACGTCCGGCACCACCGAATCGGGATGTGCGGACATGTCGCCGACCACGCTGCACACCAGCAGGGTGTTGCGCCACTCCGCCTCCATGCTCGGGTGGTCGTCGCGGGTGTGCCCGCCGCGACTTTCCGTGCGCAGCAGCGCCGCCTGGGCCACGCATTCGCTGACCAGCACCATGTTCCGCAGGTCGACGGCGAGGTGCCATCCCGGGTTGAACTGGCGGTGCCCCTCCACCTCCACGCCCCCGATGCGGCCCTTGATCTCGGTGAGCTTCTCCAGGGCACGGACGATCTCGTCTTCCTTCCGGATGATGCCGACGAGGTCGTTCATGGTCTGCTGCAGTTCGGTGTGCAGCGTGTACGGGTTCTCGGTGGCGCCACCCTCCCCGACCGCGGGATCGAACGGCGACAACAACATCCGCGCCGCCGCATCGACGGCGTCCGCGGACACGACCGGCCGGTCCTCCAGCGACTTCACGTACTCCGCCGCCCCCAGTCCGGCGCGGCGCCCGAACACCAGGAGGTCGGACAACGAGTTGCCGCCGAGCCGGTTGGAACCGTGCATCCCGCCCGAGCACTCCCCCGCGGCGAACAGCCCCGCGACGCTGGACGATCCGCTGTCGGGGTCGACTTCGATGCCCCCCATCACGTAGTGGCAGGTGGGCCCGACCTCCATCTGCTCCTTGGTGATGTCGACGTCGGCGAGTTCCTTGAACTGGTGGTACATCGAGGGCAGCCGCCGAACGATCTCGTCGGCGGGCATCCGTGAGGCGATGTCGAGGTACACGCCGCCGTGCGGGGTCTGCCGTCCGGCCTTGACCTCGGAGTTGATCGCCCGGGCCACCTCGTCGCGGGGCAGGAGATCCGGTGTGCGGCGGTTGTTGTCGGAATCCTTGTACCAGCCGTCGGCCTCTTCCTCGGTCTCCGCGTACTGCCCTTTGAAGACCGGCGGGATGTACGAGAACATGAACCGCTCGCCCTCGGAGTTCTTCAGGACCCCGCCGTCACCGCGGACGCCTTCCGTCACGAGGATGCCCTTGACGCTGGGCGGCCACACCATGCCGGTGGGGTGGAACTGCACGAACTCCATGTTGATGAGGTTGGCGCCTGCACGCAAGGCGAGGGCGTGACCGTCGCCGGTGTACTCCCACGAGTTCGACGTCACTTTGAACGACTTGCCGATCCCGCCGGTGGCCATGACGACGGCGGGGGCCTCGAACAGGACGAAACGTCCACTCTCGCGCCAGTATCCGAACGCACCCGAGATCCGGTCGCCGTCCTTGGTCAGCTCGGAGATGGTGCACTCGGCGAAGATCTTGATCCGGGCCTCGTAGTCTCCGGTGGCGGCGAAATCTTCCTGCTGCAGCGACACGATCTTTTGCTGCATGGTGCGGATCAGTTCGAGTCCGGTGCGGTCACCGACGTGGGCGAGCCGCGGATACGTGTGACCGCCGAAGTTACGCTGGCTGATCCGGCCGTCGGGGGTCCGGTCGAACAGGGCCCCGTACGTCTCGAGTTCCCACACCCGGTCGGGAGCCTCGCGGGCGTGCAGTTCGGCCATTCGCCAGTTGTTGAGGAACTTGCCGCCGCGCATCGTGTCCTGGAAATGGGTCTGCCACGTGTCCTTCTCGTTGGCGTTTCCCATCGCGGCGGCGCAGCCACCCTCCGCCATGACCGTGTGCGCCTTGCCGAACAGCGACTTGCAGACGACGGCGACGGACAGGCCCTGTTCCCGGGCCTCGATGACCGCTCGCAGTCCGGCGCCGCCGGCACCGATGACCACGACGTCGTACTGGTGCCGTTCGACTTCCGTCATTCCACTCCCTCTTCGATGAAGTCAGTTGATGAGGCGCAGGTCGGAGATGGTCCCGCTGGCCACGAGCATCACGTAGAAGTCGGTGACGATCAGTGTGGCGAGGGTGGTCCAGGCGAGCTGCATGTGCCGGGTGTTCAGTGTGCTGACCCAGGTCCAGAGCCGGTACCGGATCGGGTGCTGGGAGAAGTGGGTGAGCCTGCCGCCCATGACGTGCCTGCAGGAATGGCAGGAGACGGTGTACGCCCAGAGCAGGATCACGTTGCAGACCATGATGAGTGTGCCGAGCCCGATTCCGAATCCGCCGTCGGCGCCGTGGAACGCGCGGATCGCGTCGTACGTGTTGATCAGCGAGACGACGAGTGCGACGTAGAAGAAGTAGCGGTGTGCGTTCTGGACGATCAGCGGCAGGCGCGTCTCACCCGTGTAGGTGCTATGGGGTTCCGCGACCGCGCACGCGGGCGGCGAGAACCACACCGACCGGTAGTAGGCCTTGCGGTAGTAGTAGCAGGTGAGCCGGAAGCCGAGCAGGAACGGCAGCACCAGGAACCCGAGCGGGATGATCATCGGCAACTCGCCGATGGGTGTCCCGAAGTCGCTCGAACCGGGCACACACGAATCGCTCAGGCACGGCGAGTAGAACGGCGTCAGGTAGTGGTAGTCCTCGACGAAGTACGCGGTGCGGACCCACGAGCGGATCGATGCGTACACCACGAAGACGGACAGGCCGAGCACCGTCAGCAGCGGGGCCAGCCACCACCGGTCGGTGCGGAGCGTGCGTTCCGCTATCCGGGCACGCGTCGGCGCCCCCACACCGGCACTTTCGGAATCCTTCGGCGGCGCGCTCATCCGCGCTCGTAGTGGAGCCCGCCCAGCCCCTCGTCATCGATACCGAGCCACATCGACGCGTCGTACGGGGTGTCCGACACCTTGATTCGCTCCACCGGTTCGCGGTGGACGACGTTCGGTGGCGAGGAGTCGAGTTCCCGCGCGTCGATCTCGAGCCGCTCCAGATCGTTGCTCAGTCGCCGCACGGATGCGGCGTCGCCGTACATCGATCGCAACGAACCGACAGCGCGCCGAAGGCGGTCGATGGTGCGATTCAATTCGAGCATTTCGGAGGTCGACATGTGACCCCTCCCAACCCAGCCGGATGTAGCCGTGACATGAATCACACTACCGATATTCGGAGGGGACGGTGCCGCTTTCGGAACCTCGAAAACTCCGTTGCGATGAATTTCTCGGGGCGGCCGAGTCCATATCTGCAGGACCACCGACAACGCACACCCACCGGGAGGACATCATGGCCGACGCCACGATCGGAAGCATCCTGCTCGCGAGCACTCACCCCGACCGACTGCGGGACTGGTACACCGCCGCGTTCTCGCCGAAGGTCGAACGCACCCCCGGCGAACCGGGCTACGACGTCCTCGACTTCGACGGCTTCTACATCATGCTCGACCGGCGCGACGACGTCGGCGACACCAATCCCGAACCCGGCCGCGTACTCCTCAACGTCGAGGTCACCGACGCCCGCGCCGCAACACACCGGATCGACGAACTCGGTGCGACGTGGTTGTCCCCGCTGGAGGATCGTGACGGCAGCTGGTTCGGCACCGCCGTGGACCCCGACGGCAACTACGTCCAGATCATCCAGCTCAGCGCGCAGGCGCGGGCCGAGATGTCCTGACCGACAGCACGGAAGGAGAACAGACATGTTGAGCAATGCGCGAGCATTCAGCGGTTTCGCCGTCGACGACATCGCCGCGGCCCAGTCCTTCTACACCGACACCCTGGGCCTCGAGGTCACCGAGGAGGAGATGGGACTACTGGGCCTGCATCTCCCGAAGGGGCCGGTGGTGCTGATCTATCCCAAGCCCGACCACACGCCGGCGACGTTCACCATCCTGAATTTCGCCGTGGACGACGTCGAGAAGGCCGTCGACGCGCTCACCGAACGTGGGGTCCGGTTCCTGCGGTACGACGGCTTCGATCAGGACGACAAGGGGATTATGCGCGGCAACGGTCCCGACATCGCGTGGTTCACCGACCCCGCGGGAAACGTGCTGTCGGTGCTCGCCGAATCCTGACCGCCCCAGCTCAGAGCCGCGTGAGCGTCGACTTCAGCCAGGTGCTGTCGAACCACGTGGATGCGGCCGCACCGAACGAGGCAGAGGCCAGGCGTCCGCTGCCTGCGGGCACCGAGCCGACGACGTCGACCCCGGTCACGGCGGGCAGGTCGTCGAGATTGCACCGCTCGGCGAGCCCGGGCTCGTCCGGCCACGACCCGATCACCGTTCCGGCGCAGGCGAGACCGGCCGCCGACAGTCCCCGGATCGTGAGCTCGGTGTGGTTGAGCGTGCCGAGGCCTGCCGCGGCGACCACGACAGCCGGTGCGTCGAGGGCGAGCGCGAGATCGACGAGCGTGAAGCCCTCGGCGCCCAGCCGCACCAGCAGGCCGCCTGCACCCTCGACGAGCACCAGATCGTGCCCGTCGTCGAGCGCGCGGACCGTCTCGACCACGTCGGCGCACCGCAGCATCGGCAGGCCGCTGCGCCGGGCCGCGGTGTCGGGGGCGAGTGGTTCGGGGTAGCGGGCCAGCTCCACCACCGCCGTCACACCGGACAGTCTGGTCACCTCGACCAGATCGCCCGGCTCTCCCGGGGCGACGCCGGTCTGCGCGGGCTTGCACACCGCCACGGACAGGCCCGCTTCATGTGCAGCCGCCGCGAGCGCCGCCGTGACCACCGTTTTGCCGACATCCGTCGACGTGCCGGTGACCACCAGGATGCTCACGCCGACGCTCCCGCCAGGACGTCCGTCAGCACGGCTTCGATCCGCGCCAGTTCGTCCTCATCGAGCGTCGCGCGCGCGGTGAGCCGCAGACGCGACGTGCCTTCGGGCACCGACGGGGGCCGGAAGCAGCCGACGTGCAAGCCCTGTTCCCGGCAGGCGGCGGCTGCGTCGACGGCGCGTTGCGGGTCGCCGAGGATCACGGAGACGACGGCGGACTCGGGTGTCCCGGCGCCGGTGAACCGGGCGAGATCCCGCGCACGGTCCAGGACGGACTCCGCACGGTGGGGTTCACGCCGCAGAACGGCGAGGGCCGCCCGTGCCGCGCCGACGGCCGCTGGGGCCAGGCCGGTATCGAAGATGAACGTGCGCGCGGCGTCGACGAGATGCGCGCGCACCTTCTCCGACGCCAGCACCGCACCGCCCTGGCTGGCCAGCGACTTCGACAGCGTGGCCGTGACGACGATGTCGGGTTCGCCCGCGAGACCCACCTCGTGCACGAGTCCGCGGCCCCCTGCGCCGCGGACTCCGACACCGTGCGCCTCGTCCACGACGAGGAACGCGCCGTGCTCGCGGCACACCCGGTGGAGGTCGACGAGGGGTGCGAGATCCCCGTCCGCGCTGAACACCGAGTCGGTGACGACCAGCGCCCGCTCCTCCGGCCGGGTGGCCAGTGCGCTGCGGACGAAGTCGAGATCGGAATGCGGTGCGACGGCCACGCGGGCCCGCGACAGCCGACACGCGTCGACCAGTGACGCGTGGCTGCCCGCATCGGAGACGATCAGCGATCCGGCGCCGGACAGCGCGGTGACGGCACCGAGATTCGCGGTGTACCCGGAGGAGAACACCAGCCCGGCGTCGGCGCCGACGAACTCGGCGAGTTCGGTTTCGAGGAGTTCGTGTTCGGTGGTCGATCCCGTGACCAGACGCGAGCCGGTGGCCCCCGCACCCCAGCGGCGCAGCGCGGTCATCGCGCCGTGCAGCACCTCCGGGTGCCGTACGAGACCGAGGTAGTCGTTGGACGCCAGATCGATGAGCGCGTTGCCGGGCGTGCGTGGACGCAACTCGCGGCGCAGTCCCGCGGCGCGCCGCTGGTCCTCGACGTCGTCGAGCCAGGTGGTGAAGGTGCGGTCGGTACTCACCCCCGGCACGATACGCGACTTGAACGGTGTTCAACCCGGGTGGGCCCGGTTTTCCTCGGGTGGCTAGGGTCGAGACCGTGACCTCCCCGAGCCTGTCCGTCGACGACATCACGTCCCTCGATGCCTCGCTTCTCTGGCATCCGTACGGCGCCTTCCCCGCCTCGACCACCCCGCTCGTGGTGGCCGAGGCGAGCGGGACCCGCCTCACTCTCGCCGACGGACGTGAACTCGTCGACGGCATGAGTTCGTGGTGGGCCGCGGTCCACGGCTACCGGCATCCCGTCCTCGACGCGGCGGCGACGGCGCAGCTCGGGCGGATGAGTCACGTGATGTTCGGCGGGCTCACCCACGAACCGGCCGCGCGGCTCGCCCAGCTGCTCGTCGAGATCACCCCGGACGGACTCGACAAGGTGTTCCTCGCCGATTCCGGTTCGGTGTCCGTCGAGGTCGCCGTCAAGATGTGCCTGCAGTACTGGCGCAGTCGCGGCAGGCCGGAGCGGCACCGGCTGCTCACCTGGCGCGGCGGGTATCACGGCGACACGTTCGCCCCGATGAGCGTCTGCGACCCGGACGGCGGCATGCACTCCCTGTGGACGGACGTCCTGGCACGGCAGGTCTTCGCCGGACCCCCGCCCCGCGAGTTCGACCCGCGGTACGTCGCGGAGTTCGAGCGCCTGGTGGCCTCGCACACCGACGAACTGGCGGCCGTCATCGTCGAACCGGTGGTGCAAGGCGCCGGTGGCATGCGCTTCCACGACCCCCGGTACCTGTCGGAGCTGCGGCGGATCTGCGACGAGCACGGGCTCCTGCTGGTGTTCGACGAGATCGCGACCGGTTTCGGCCGCACCGGCGAGCTGTTCGCCGCGGACCACGCCGGCGCCCGCCCCGACATCATGTGCGTCGGCAAGGCCCTCACCGGCGGGTACATGACCCTCGCGGCGACGCTCTGTTCCACCGACGTCGCCGAGACCATCAGCTCCGGGGAGGCCGGCGGGCTGATGCACGGTCCCACGTTCATGGCCAACCCACTCGCCTGTGCCGTCGCGGTGGCGTCGATCGAACTCCTGCTGTCGCGCGACTGGCGAGGCGAGGTCGAGGCCGTGCGCCGCGAGCTCGAATCGGGGCTCGCACCGGCCCGGGAACTCCCCGGCGTCCGGGAGGTCCGGGTGCTCGGCGCGATCGGTGTGATCGAACTCGCCGAACCCGTCGACATGCGTGCCGCCACCGACGCCGCGGTGGCCGCCGGGGTCTGGTTGCGGCCGTTCCGGAACCTGATCTACGCGATGCCGCCGTACGTGTGCACCACCGGCGACGTGCGGAAGATCACAACCGGAATGCTTGCTGCGGCACGGAGCTCCGCCCCGGGCCGATAGCCCGATCTCGTCGAGCTGAGAGCAACGCCGACGCGGGCTAGTGTTCTCGATATGGAAGCAAGCGAGTCGACCGGCACCACGCCCATTCCCGTGTGGCCCGGCAGCGCCTACCCACTGGGCGCCACCTACGACGGAGCCGGGACGAACTTCTCCTTGTTCTCCGAGGTCGCCGAGGCGGTCGATCTGTGCCTGATCGCGAAGGACGGCACGGAGACGCGGATTCGCCTCGACGAGGTCGACGGTTACGTGTGGCACGCGTACCTGCCGACCGTCGTTCCCGGTCAGCGGTACGGGTACCGGATCCACGGCCCCTGGGATCCCGCGGCCGGGCACCGCTGCGACCCCAGCAAGCTCCTCCTCGACCCCTACGGCAAGGCGTTCGACGGCGAGTTCGACGGAGACCGGTCCCTGTTCTCCTACGACATCGACGCGCCCGCCGAGTCCGCCCCCGAGAAATCGGAGGACGCCGCGCTGATCGTCGACACGGACGACGACATCGAGGCCGAGGACGAGGCGGAGGCCGAGCTCGCGGCGGAACCCGAGGAGACCTCGGCGCCCGGACTGCCCGGACACGACTCGCTCGGCCACACGATGACGACGGTGGTGATCAACCCGTTCTTCGACTGGGCTGCCGACCGCGCACCGAAACACCCGTACCACGACACCGTGATCTACGAGGCCCACGTCAAGGGCATGACGGCGACGCATCCCGGTGTGCCGGAAGAGCTTCGCGGCACGTATGCGGGCCTCGCGCATCCGGTGATCATCGACCACCTCGTCGACCTCGGGGTCACCGCGATCGAACTGATGCCGGTGCATCAGTTCATGCACGATCAGACGCTGCTCGACAAGGGGCTGCGGAACTACTGGGGTTACAACACGTTCGGCTTCCTCGCCCCGCACACCGGGTATTCGTCGGCGGAGAAGCCGGGCGCCGCGGTGTCGGAGTTCAAGGCGATGGTCCGCTCGTTCCACGAGGCGGGCATCGAGGTCATCCTCGACGTCGTCTACAACCACACCGCCGAGGGCAACCACCTCGGTCCGACCATCTCGTTCCGCGGCATCGACAACGCCGCCTACTACCGGCTCGTCGACGGCGACGCCGAGCACTACATGGACTACACGGGCACCGGGAACAGTCTCAACGCCCGGCACCCGCACACGCTGCAACTGATCATGGACTCGCTGCGGTACTGGGTCACCGAGATGCACGTCGACGGATTCCGGTTCGACCTCGCGTCCACGCTCGCCCGTGAACTGCACGACGTCGACCGGCTCTCCGCGTTCTTCGACCTCGTCCAGCAGGATCCGATCGTCAGCCAGGTCAAGCTCATCGCCGAACCATGGGACATCGGCGAGGGCGGGTACCAGGTGGGCAACTTCCCGGGCCTGTGGACGGAGTGGAACGGCAAGTACCGGGACACCGTCCGCGACTACTGGCGCGGCGAACCCGCGACGCTCGGCGAATTCGCGTCCCGGCTCACCGGCTCCTCCGACCTCTACGAGGCGACCGGCCGCCGCCCCGGCGCGAGCATCAACTTCGTCATCGCCCACGACGGGTTCACCCTGCACGACCTGGTGTCGTACAACGAGAAGCACAACGAGGCCAACGGCGAGGGCAACAACGACGGCGAGAGCCACAACCGGTCCTGGAACTGCGGTGTCGAGGGACCGACGGACGACCCGGAGATCCTCGATCTGCGCGGGCGGCAGAGCCGCAACATCCTGGCTACCCTGCTGCTCAGCCAGGGGACGCCGATGCTGGCGCACGGCGACGAGATGGGCCGCACCCAGCAGGGCAACAACAACGTGTACTGCCAGGACTCGGAACTGTCCTGGATGGACTGGTCGCTGGCGGACGCCAACGCCGACCTGGTCGAATTCACCAAACGGGTGATCGCCTTGCGGATGAAGAATCCGGTGTTCCGTCGTCGCCGGTTCTTCGAGGGCACGCCCATCCGCAGCGGTGACCAGACCCGCGACATCGCGTGGCTCACCCCGGCCGGCGAGGAGATGACCCCCGAGGACTGGGACAGCGGTTTCGGGAAGTCCCTGGCCGTATTCCTCAACGGCGAGGGCATCCCCGAACCCAACCACCGCGGCGAGCGGGTGGTCGGCGACTCGTTCCTGTTGTGTTTCAACGCGCACGACGAGGAGATCGAGTTCTCCACGCCGAACTCCGATTACGCCGACGAGTGGGCGGTCGTGCTCGACACCGCCGTCCCGACGGGGGCGAAGGAAGCGGTGATCAAGGCCGGGGATCCGCTGCAGGTCGAGGCCCGCTCGCTGGTCGTGCTGCGCCGGACCGCCTGAGCCCGGGGACGACGATGTCGATCACGGCCACCTACCGGCTGCAACTGCGCGGTGACTGCTTCACCCTGGCGGACGCCGCCGCCGTCGCCGACTACCTGGACGACCTCGGGATCTCCCACGCCTATCTGTCGCCGATCCTGACGGCCACCACCGGATCGACCCACGGGTACGACGTCACCGACGTGACCCGCGTGTCCCCCGCGCTCGGCGGGCGGGAGGCGCTGGCCGCGCTGTCCCGGGAGGTGCGGGGCCGCGGCATGGGTCTCGTCGTCGACCTCGTCCCCAATCATGTGGGTGTCGCGAATCCGCGTGAGAACCCGTGGTGGTGGGACGTTCTCACGCACGGTCGCCGCTCCGAGTACGCCGAGTTCTTCGACATCGACTGGAGCGACGACAACGGCGCAGGCGGCCGGCTCGCGCTGCCCGTCCTCGGATCGGACGCCGATCTCGAGTCGCTGACCGTCGACCGCTCGGGACCCGAACCTCTGCTCGCGTTCTACGAGCACCGTTTCCCGATCACCCCCGGCACCGATGCCGCCGAGCCGACGGCGGTGCACGACGCGCAGTCGTACCGCCTGGTCCCGTGGGACTCCGGTCTCATCGGGTACCGGCGATTCTTCGCGGTCAGCGAACTGGCCGGTATCCGTCAGGAAGACCCGCGCGTGTTCGAGGCCTCGCACCGCGAACTGCGGAGCTGGGTGGCGGACGAGTTGATCGACGGCGTGCGCATCGACCATCCCGACGGGTTGTCCGATCCGGCCGAATATCTCGACCGGCTGCGCGGGCTGATCGGCGCGGACCGGTGGCTCGTGATCGAGAAAATCCTCGGCCACACCGAACCACTGGACGACCACCTGCCGATCGCGGGCACCACCGGTTACGACGCATTGGCCGAAGTCGGCGGCGTCTTCGTCGACGCGTCGGGAGCCCCCGCGCTCACCGCCCTGTCGGCGTCCCGCACGGGTGACCGGGGTGACGCGACGTGGATTCACGAACACGAAACCGCGATCAAACGCGACGTCGCCGGAACCATTCTCGCCCCGGAGGTCCGGCGCCTCGTCCGTGCGATCCGCGCGGAAACCGGCACCGACTGCAGCGATACGGACCTGCGTGACGCCGTTGTGGACGTCGTCGCGGCCATGCCCGTGTACCGGTCCGACTACAGTCCGCTGGCCGGGCTGGCGAAACGGGTGATCGGCGACGTCCTGCGGCGTGAACCGCACTGGTCCGACGCACTCTCTGCCCTCGGCGCCGCCCTGATCGCCGGCGGTGAGGCGGCCACCCGATTCCAGCAGGTGTGCGGCGCGGTGATGGCGAAGTCCGTGGAGGACTGCCTGTTCTACCGCACCGCCCGGCTGGTGTCGTTGCAGGAGGTGGGCGGCAATCCGGCGAACGTCGGCGTCTCCCCCGCCGAATTCCACCTGGCCGCAGCCGAGCGAGCCACCCGGTGGCCGCGGGCGATGACGACGCTGTCGACGCACGACACCAAGCGCGGGGAGGACGTCCGGGCCCGGATCGGCATCCTGTCGCAAGTGCCGGACCTGTGGGCCGAATGCGTCGATCAGTGGGAACGCATCGCACCCAGCCCCGATCCCGTGACCGGACTGTTCCTGTGGCAGAACCTGTTCGGGGCGTGGCCGGTCGACGGCCGGGCCGCGGCCGACGTGCCCGACTTCCGCGACCGCGTCCACGCGTACGCGGAGAAGGCGGTCCGCGAGGCCGGGACCCGGACGTCGTGGCACGACGTGAACGAGGACTTCGAGCGCGACCTCCACAGTTGGCTGGACACGGTGATCGACGGCACCGTCGGCAAGGCGCTCGGCTCGCTGTGCACCCAGCTTGCCCCGCACGCCTGGTCGGACTCGCTCGGTCAGAAGCTTCTGCAGCTGTGCGGACCCGGGATCCCGGACGTGTACCAGGGAACCGAGCTGTGGGAAGACTCGCTCGTCGACCCGGACAATCGCCGTCCCGTGGACTACGACATACGACGGAGCCTGCTCGCGGGGCTCGGCACTCCTCCCGTCGATGCGACGGGCGCGGCGAAGATGCACATCGTCCGCACGGCTCTGCGCCTGCGCCGGGAACGTCCGGACAGCTTCGTCGGCGGGACCTACACGCCGGTGTTCGCGTCGGGGACCGCGGCGGGGCATCTGATCGGCTTCGCTCGCGGACGGCAAGGGTCGGCGCCGGACGTCGTGGCACTGGCCACCCGCCACACCGTCGGACTGGAGCAACGTGGCTGGGGCGACACCACCGTGCCCCTCCCGGACGGCACCTGGACCGACCTGCTCACCTCCCAGACGTACACCGGCGGCCGCATCGACACGGCGACGCTGTTCGCCCGCTATCCCGTGGCGCTTCTGACCCTGTGAGTACTTGTTAACCGCCCGCGGTTGACAAGTACTCACAGGGGTACTGGCCTTGTATGTCGCGACGTGTGGTTGCCCGGGCGTACGGAGGGCCGGAGGTCCTCGCGGTCGTCGACGCGGAGGCTGTGAATCCCGCCCCCGGCGAGGTGGTGATCGACGTTCGCGCCATCGGGGTCAATCCGATCGACTACAAGCTCTACAGCGGCGCGTTCGGCGCCGACCCGGACGTCTTGCCCATGGGTCTGGGCAGCGAGGCCGCGGGCATCGTCGGCGAGGTGGGTGACACCGCGGCGGGGCCGGTGGGCCCGATCTCGGTGGGCGACGAGGTGATCGTGTACCCGGTGTCCGAGTCGTACGCGGATCGACTTGTCGTGTCCGGTGATTCGGTGATCCCGAAACCGGCGTCGTTGCCGTGGAACGAGGCGGCCGGACTTCTCGCCGTGGGTGCCGCCGCGGTCGACACCCTCGACACGGCGAACGTCGGCACCGGCGACCTCCTGCTCGTGCACGGAGCTTCCGGCGGCGTGGGCTCGTTCGTCGTGCAGTTGGGGCGGGCCCGCGGTGCCACGATCATCGGTACCGCGCGCCCCGAGCACCACGACTACGTCCGCTCGCTCGGTGCCACCCCCGTGTCCTACGGCGCCGGCCTGGACGATCGGGTCCGCGTCCTGGCACCGGACGGGGTGGACGCCGTGATCGATACCGCGGGCAGTGACAAGGCGATCGACGTCTCCGTGGACCTGGTGCGGGACCGGTCGCGGTTGGTGACGACCGTTCCCGGCCCCCGCCCGGCCGAAGCCGGTTTCCGGATCGTGGGCGCGCTGGGGCCGGAAGGGATGGAGCCGCGTAAACGGGCCCGCGTCTTCCTCGTCGACCTCGCGGGCAACGGCGACGTGCGGGTGCGCGTGGCGCGCACATACGCGCTGACGGAGGCAGCGCGCGCTCATGCCGATCTTCGGAAGCCGCACGCGGCGGGCAAGTTCATCCTGCTGCCGTAGGCCCGACGCACCTCGGATCAGTGGAGCAAACTCGCCCGGATCGTCGCTTTCACCCAGTTCCGGTACTCGACGACATCCCACCCGCACTGCCGTCGCAGCATCGAGTACACCTGCGGCGACACGACCGTGAACAGCACGTCGGCGGCCCGCTGGACGGAGATTTCGGGACGCAGCAGTTCGTGCGCGGCGAGTCCCTCGGCGAGCGTCATCGCATTCTCGGCCGAGGCCCGCGCTCCCTCGTCGGCGAACCGCCGCATGTCGTCGTCCGCACCCGAGGATTCGATCGACGTCGTCATCAGCGTTCCGGCGCGCTCCAGGACGTCGGTGCTGAATCCGACCATCTGGTCGAGGATCCGTTCGACGGGGTCGCCGTCCCGGGGTGCGGGCGTGTGGGTCGCGGCGGTATCACCGTCGATGGCCGTGTGCAGGGCCTCGTGGAACAGTTCCGCCTTGCCGCCGGGGAACGCGGTGAACACCGTGCGGGTCGACACCCCGGCGGCCTCGGCCACGTTCCGCACCGTCGTGCTGACGTATCCACGCTCGACGAACAGCCGGGCCGCGGCGTCCCGGACGAGGAGGCGGGTCCGGCGCGCCGATTCCGCACGAAGCGGCGAGCTGTAGGACCTCTTGGCGGATTCGGGCATGGGCTCACGATAGACGCATTCGATACATCAATCGTGCAACCAATGTGGCACAGCGATTTGCCACACATCGACCAGGCGAAACGCCCGATACCTACGACTTCGGGTGTTCCACCCAGGCATCGGATCCGGGAAACACGAGCGCCTCGTGGCCGTCGTCGTACCGGACGAGATAGGGCGGTTCGCCGTTCTCTCCGTGTACCTCCACGACCTCGGCGGTCGTCTCGTGCACTCCGACCACCCTGCCCTGGACGTGCAACCGGTCTCCCACTGCTACGTGCATGACTGCTCCTCGCGACGTTCGAGTCCGTACCCCCAGCTTGCTACTTCCGGAACCGGGGCGAAAGGGTCGACTCGCCGCCATCTCTGCCGGCGTGTGCCATCGTGGGGACATGGCTACGTATCGATACCTCGACAAGGACCGTAACGTGCTCGAGGAGCAGGACTTCGGCACCGTGCAGGACGCCGAGGAACACCGGTTGTCCGTTCTCGGCGCCGAGATCATCGAGGAGGTCGAGGACTCCGGCACGTCCGAGAGCTGACTGTTCTGCGCGGCCCGCCGCATCGAGGCATGCTGATCGGGTGCACACATTCGAGGTATGGGCCCCGATTCCGGATTCCGTTTCTGTGGAGGTCGACGGCCGACGCCACGACATGACCCCGTCACCGGACGGATGGTGGCGAGCCGACGTCGACGCGTCGCCGGATTCGCGGTACGCGTTCGTCCTCGACGACAGCGACACCCCACTTCCCGATCCCCGGTCGCCGCGACAGCCCGACGGAGTGCACAGCGCTTCCCAACTCCACACCCTCGACGAGAGCCTCTGGACCGACTCGCGGTGGACCGGGCGGCAGCTCGCCGGCTCCGTCGTCTACGAACTGCACGTCGGCACGTTCTCCCCGGAGGGCACGTTCGCGGCCGCCGTCGACCGGCTCGACCACCTCGTCGAACTCGGCGTCGACTTCGTGGAACTGATGCCCGTCAACGGTTTCAACGGGACCCACAACTGGGGATACGACGGCGTTCTCTGGTACACGGTGCACGAGGGTTACGGCGGGCCGGACGGGCTGCAGACCCTCGTCGACGCGTGCCACGCCCGCGGTCTCGGCGTCGTCCTCGACGCCGTGTACAACCACCTCGGACCGTCCGGCAACTACCTCGACCGGTACGGCCCGTACCTCGCGCAGGGCGCCAACACGTGGGGCCGGAGCATCAACCTGGACGGACCGGACAGCGGCGAAGTCCGCCGCTACATCATTGACAACGCGCTGCGGTGGTTCCGTGAGTTCCACATCGACGCGCTCCGCCTCGACGCGGTCCACGCACTCGTCGACCACACCGCCACCCATCTTCTCGAGGACCTGGCCATCGAGACCCGCCGGCTGTCCGCGCACCTGAGGCGGCCGCTGACGCTCATCGCCGAGAGCGACCTCAACGATCCGCGCCTGATCACGTCGCGCTCGGCAGGCGGCTGCGGCCTCGACGCGCAGTGGGACGACGACGTGCATCACGCCATCCACGCCGCCGTCTCGGGCGAGAGGCAGGGCTATTACGGAGATTTCGGTTCGATGGCCTGCCTCGCCGACACCCTGCGCCAGGGGTGGTTCCACGCGGGCACGTTCTCGACGTTCCGCGGTCGCACCCACGGCAGGCCGCTGGACACCCGCCGGACCCCGGCCAGTTCGCTGGTCACGTACACGTGCACGCACGATCAGATCGGCAACCGGGCGATCGGCGACCGCCCCGGCACGTATCTCGATTCCGGGCAGCTCGCCGTGAAGGCCGCGCTCGTGCTGTGCTCGCCGTTCACGCCGATGCTGTTCATGGGTGAGGAGTGGGGTGCGAGCACCCCGTTCCAGTTCTTCACCTCCCACCCCGAACCGGAACTCGCGAGGGCGACGGCCGAGGGGCGCAAGGCCGAGTTCGCGGAGCACGGCTGGAGCACGGACGACGTCCCCGACCCACAGGACCCGGAGACGTT
This sequence comes from Rhodococcus sp. IEGM 1307, assembly GCF_030056915.1. Taxonomy (NCBI): domain Bacteria; kingdom Bacillati; phylum Actinomycetota; class Actinomycetes; order Mycobacteriales; family Nocardiaceae; genus Rhodococcus; species Rhodococcus sp. IEGM 1307. The sequence continues at coordinate 100,266 of NZ_JASHKW010000014.1, read as the reverse complement.
CGAGCGGTCCAAGCTCGACTGGGACGAACTGGTCCGCGAACCGCATGCCCGGCTGCTCGACTGCTATCGCTCGTTGCTGCGCCTACGGCGGGAGCGCGCCGAGCTGACGGATCCGTGGCTGGAGAACCTGTCCGTCGACTACGACGAGGCGGAGCAGTGGATCGTGGTGCACCGCGGCGCACTTCGTCTCGCGTGCAATCTGGGTGCCGAACCGGTCACCGTCCCGGTCGGCGGCTCCCCCGTCTTGTGGTGGGAGCCGCCGACCCAGGACGAGACCGCGTCGGCGACGGTGCTACCGGGTCACTCGTTCGTGGTGCTCGACAGCTCGCCCTGACGGTCACGCAGCATCCGCAGGACGAGGATGGCGGTCGCGAACAGGATCACGGCCGTCGCGCCGGCGGCGACGTGCATGCCGTCGACGAACGCCGACTGCGCGGACTCCAGGAACACCGTCCGGGCCGTCTCCGGGAGGTGCTGGGCCTCCGCGACGGCGGCACCGAGCGTGCCCTGGGCGGACTCGACCTGTTCCGCCGGCAGCATCGATGTGTCGAGGCCGTTCCGGAAGATCGCCATGACGACGCTGCCGAGCACGGCGACGCCGAGTGCGATACCGAGTTCGTATGCCGTCTCGGACACCGCGGAGGCGGCGCCGGCCCGCTCGGGCTCGACGGCGCTGACCACGAGGTCGGAGGTCAGGGTCAGTGCGATACCGACACCGGCGCCCGCGAGGCCGAAGCCGATCACGAACATCGTCGGGGCACCGTCCACGCCGAGCGTGAGCATCAGTGCCGCACCCACAGCCGCGATCGCGAGACCGCCGCCGAGCACGTGCGAGGTGGCCCACCGACGCACCATCCAGGCCGCCGCGAGTGCGGTGACCGCGCTCATCAGCATGCCGGGCAGCATCAGCACACCCGATTCGAACGCGCTGTTGCCCAGCACCAACTGCAGGTACTGCGAGCCGAAGAACAGCACACCGGCCAGCGCGAAGATGGACAGCAGGTTGGTGAGGACGGCGGTCGAGAACGCCGGCTTGGCGAACAGGCCGATATCGATCATCGGGTCCTTCATCCCCTTCTGCCTGCGCACGAACACCACACCGGACACGACGCCGACGAGTCCGACGGCGAGCAGCACCGGGTCGACACCGTGCACCACGGTCTCCTTGACCGCGTACACCAGCGGCAGCATCGTCGTCATCGACAGCGCGGCGCTGAGAAGGTCGAAGCGCCCCGGGGCGGGGTCCTTGGACTCGGGAATCACGAGCGGTCCCACGGCGATCAGAACCAGCATCACGGGGATGTTGATCAGGAACACCGAGCCCCACCAGAAGTGCTCGAGCAGCCAGCCGCCGATCAGCGGGCCGGCCGCGGTACCGCCACCGGCCATCGCACCCCACACTCCGATGGCGAGGGTCCGCTGGCGCGGGTCGACGAAGATCGTGCGGATCAGGCCGAGTGTCGCGGGCATCAGCGTCGCCCCCGAGATTCCCTGCAGCACGCGGGCCGCGATCAGCATCTCGGGTGTCGGCGACCACGCTGCGATCAGCGAGGCGATGCCGAATCCGGCGGCGCCGAGGAGCAGCAGACGACGCCGTCCGATCCGGTCGCCGAGCGTGCCCATCGTGATGAGCAGGCCGGCGAGGACGAACGAGTAGACGTCGATGATCCACAGCAGCTGCGTGCTGCTGGGTTCGAGGTCGGCGCTGATGAACGGCAGCGCGAGGTCGAGCACGGTGCCGTCGACGGCGATCAGGAGGACGGCGAAGGCGAGGACGACCAATCCGAGCCAGTCTCGGCGTGATGCGGAGGACTGACCTGGCGCACCGTAGGCGTCGTTGATCCCGCGATCCGTGGAGACAGACATTTATCTTCCTGCGACTTTCCGATTCAAGAGCTGGCACGGCGAGAACCGTCCAGCCGGTACAGTTCCGTTACCTTATCGTGAACCGTCCGGACGGTAAAGTTATTTCCCGGGTACAGTCCCTCTCCATGGCTGCCGGAACGCGCGATCGAATACTCGACGCCCTCGAGAAGCTGCTGCTCGACGTGGGGATAGCCCAGGTGACCCTCGAAGCGGTCGCTACGGAGGCCGGGGTGTCCAAGGGCGGACTGCTCTACCACTTCCCCAGCAAGGAAGCGCTGCTCGCCGCCATGGTGCGCCGGCTCGGCGAACGAGCGGACGCCCAGCTCGCCGACGCCGTCTCCGGCGGCACCTCGCTGTCCGAGTGGTATCTGCAGGTTCCCGACGCGAGCACCACCGAGGAACTCGCCCTCTACCGTTCGACCATCGCCGCGCTACGGAGCGTCGACGGTCAGCACGACGAGATCCAGAAGGCCGTCACCGAAGTGATGCGCGGCTGGGACGAAGGTCTCCAGAGCGAGATCGACGACCCCGTGCAGGCCGAGATCGTCCGGCTCGTCGGCGACGGCATCTACCTGTCCGCGCTGCTCGGGCTCCCCATGCCCGAGCCCGAGCTGTACAACAAGGTCGTCGCGCGGCTGCTGCAGAAGTAGCGGCTCAGGTGAGGTAGCGGTACGCCGGGCTCCCCGGCTCCAGGCGTTCCACCTGCATCCGGGACTGCTCCATCCGCTCGAGCAGCTCGCCGAGCCCCTCGGCCTTGCCGAGTTCGATACCCACCAGCGCGGCGCCGGTCTCCCGGTTGTTGCGCTTCACGTACTCGAACAGGGTGATGTCGTCCTCGGGGCCGAGCACCTCGTCCAGGAAGCGGCGCAGCGCGCCCGGCTCCTGCGGGAAGTCGACGAGGAAGTAGTGCTTCAGGCCGAGATTCACCAGCGAACGTTCCAGGATCTCGCCGTACCGCGAGACGTCGTTGTTGCCTCCGGAGATCAGGCACACCACCGTGGACCCCGGTTCGAACGTGATGTTCCCGAGGGCCGCCACCGACAGGGCGCCCGCGGGCTCGGCGATGATGCCCTCGTTCTGGTACAGCTCGAGCATCGTGGTGCACAGTGCGCCCTCGTCGAGGTTGGCCATCACGAAGCTCTCGGGATCGAGCCGGATCGTGGTGGACCGGTCGGACTGGCCCAGTGACGTGTGCGTCACCACCTCGGCGCCCAGGGCGGACACCACGGCGTAGGGAAGGTCGCCGACCCGCTTCACCGAGGCGCCGTCGACGAACGGGTCGATCTCCGTCAACGTCACGGGACCACCGGCGACCAGGGCCGCCGTCATCGACGCCGCCCCCGTCGGCTCCACCCCGACGATGGCCGTGCGGGGTGCGTGCGCACGCAGATACGTGGCGATGCCGGCGATGCATCCGCCGCCACCGACCGGGACGAGCACGGTATCGGGGGCCGCACCGAGCTGCGCGAGGATCTCGGCGGCGATGGTGCCCTGACCGGCCGCGGTACGGGCGTCGTCGAACGGCGCAACCATCGTCGCGCCCGTCCGCCGCACGTCGGCGGCGGCCGCAGCGGCAGCGGCGTCGTACGTCTCCCCCGTCAGGATCAGCTCGACGAACTCGCCGCCGTGCGCGCGGATGCGATCCCGCTTCTGCTTGGGGGTGTTCGACGGAACGTAGATGCGGCCGGTGATTTCCATTGTCCGGCAGGCGAACGCGACGCCCTGCGCATGGTTGCCCGCGCTGGCCGTCACCACTCCGGCCGCACGCTCGCCGGCATCGAGCTGCGCCATGAGGTTGTAGGCGCCGCGCAGCTTGTAGGAGCGGACGACCTGCAGATCTTCGCGCTTGAGGTAGACGTTCGCGCCGGTCAGCGACGACAGGCGCTCGCTCCGCTGCAAGGGGGTCGCGTCGATCACGTGGGAAATTCGCTCGATGGCCGCATCGATGTCGCCCACCGTCAGGGGCGAGGTGATGTTCTGGGCTGCGGTATCGGGCGATGTGGACACCCGGATATGTTCCCACTCTCCAGCCACGGGATACCAGTCGGGTTCAGCCGCGCGGATCGAACTGGGACGGTCGCGGAACATTGCGGACGTTCGACTTCGCCATCTTCACGGCCTCGCCGACACCCCCGTTCATCACCATCTTCGACAACGCCAACGCGAAACCGGTGACCTGCCCGCCAGTGATGGTCGGTGGCAGCGACAACGCCAGCGGGTCGGTGACCAGATCGACGAGCGCCGGTCCGACGTGATCGAACGCCTGCCGCAGGCCCGATTCGATGTCGGCCGGATCCTCGATCCGGCGGGCGAAGATGCCCAGGGCCGACGCCACCGCCGCGTAGTCGACGGGTGCCACGTCCACCCCGAAATCCGGCAGCCCGTCCACCAGCATTTCCAGCTTGACCATCCCCAGAGTGGAATTGTTGAACACCACGATCTTGACCGGGAGCCGGTACATCGCGACCGTCACCAGTTCCCCCAGCAGCATCGACAGCCCGCCGTCGCCCGACACGGACACCACCTGCCTGCCCGGCGCGCACACCTGGGCGCCGATCGCGTGGGGCAGGGCGTTCGCCATCGATCCGTGCAGGGCCGAGGACAGGAACCGCCGCGACCCGTTCGGTGTCAGGTAGCGCGCCGTCCACACGTTCGACATTCCCGTGTCGGTCGTGAAGATCGCGTCGTCGGCGGCGAGGTCGTCGAGGATCGACGCCGCATATTCGGGGTGGATCGGGATGCGCTGCTTGGCGGGTTTGGTGTACGCACCGACCACCTTGTTCATCAGTGTCCGGTGCTTGTCGAGCATGTCGTCGAGGAATCGGCGATCGTCCTTCCGCCGGATCAACGGGGCGAGGGCACGCAACGTGCTCGCCACGTCGCCGTGCACGGCCAGGTCGACGTTCGTTCTCCGGCCGATTCGTTGTGCGGCCCAGTCGATCTGCGCGGTGCGGACTCCGTCGGGCAGGAACTGGTTGTACGGGAAGTCCGTTCCGACGAGCAGCAGGAGGTCGGCGCCGTGCATCCCGTCGTGCGCCGCCCCGTACCCCAGCAGCCCCGTCATTCCGACGTCGAAGGGGTTGTCGTACTGAATCCATTCCTTGCCGCGGAGCGTGTGGCCGATCGGCGCACCGATCGTGTCGGCCAGGCTCAGCAACTCCTCGCGCGCCTCCCGCACACCCTCGCCGGCGAAGATCGCGACCTTTCCCGCCGCGTTCACGGCGTCGGCGAGCGCCTGCACGTCGGCCTGGTCGGGCACGATCGCCGGTGCGCCGGTCCGCGGCACCGACGGCGCCTTCCCCTCGGCGGGCCGGTCCGCGATGTCGCCGGGCAGCGTGATGACCGCGACACCGGACAGCGCGGTCGCGTGCGCGATGGCGGACGCCGTCACGCGTGGCGCCTGGGCGGGACTTCCGATCAGCTCCGCGTACCGGGAGCACTCGACGAACAGGCGGTCCGGGTGGGTCTCCTGAAAGAAGCCGAGTCCGATCTGCTCGCTCGGGATCTGCGCCGCGATCGCAAGTACCGGCGCCCCCGAGCGGTCCGCGTCGTAGAGGCCGTTGATCAGGTGCAGGTTTCCCGGGCCGCACGAGCCGGCGCACACCGCCAGCTTGCCGGTGACCTGCGCCTCGGCTGCCGCGGCGAACGCGGCGGCCTCCTCGTGACGCACGTGAATCCAGTCGATTCCGCCCTTCGCCGCGCCGCCCGACCGCCGGACCGCGTCGACGACGGGATTGAGGCTGTCGCCCACGATTCCGTAGATCCGCTGGACGCCGGCGTCCTGGAGTTGACGTACCAACTGATCGGCAACGGTTTTCGCTCTCATCGGGCCTCCGGTCGGGGGACGGTCGAACGGCGAAGGACAGCGGGGCGCGGGTCAGGCGGGTTCGAGCACGAACACCGGGATCTCCCGATCGGTATTCTTCTGATACTCGGCGTAGTCCGGGAACGCGGCGACGGCGCGGTCCCACCAGGCGGTCTTCTCCTCGCCCGTCACCTCACGGGCCACCATGTCCTGTGTGGTCGAGCCGTCGCGGAGTTCGACGTGCGGCTCGGCCTTCACGTTGTAGTACCAGACCGGGTTCTTGGGTGCGCCGCCGAGCGAGGCGACGATCGCGTACGTCCCGTCGTGTTCGACACGCATCAACGGCGTCTTGCGGAGCTTGCCGGATTTCGCGCCACGCGTGGTCAGCAGGACGACGGGCCTGCCGCCCAGCGTCGTGCCCTTCGCTCCATCGGTGGATTCCATCAACTCGGCCTGATCTGCTGCCCACTTGGACGTACTGGGCTCGTATTCACCTGTGAGTGGCATGCGTCCAGTCAACACCTGATGCGCGAGAACGCGCCACCGATTCCACCGAACGAGCGCACATGCGAAGAACCACATCCGATTGTTCGTTGCGCCGAACTCCGGGTTCCGAGTACCCTGATCCCACGCGGGGGATGTCCGCTCCCCCGACCCGCGCCAGTGAGGTGACCTGCGATGACGACACACGACGCATGGGTGCGCCGCGAGATTCGCCGCAGCAACCCTGCCCGCACCGTCGATCTCGCCGGCACCGCGTGGCCCCTGTACAAGCTGGAAGCGCTGGCTGTCGCGCTGCTGGTCTTCGTCACGATCCTCGTCGTCACCCAGACACTGCAGGCGGCCGTCCTCACCGCCGCCGCGGTGGCCGTCGTCGTGTGGTGGGCGCGGCGCCTCTACCCGCCGCGCCCCTAGCCGTCACACCGACAGGCAGCTCGGTCCGAGCAGCGCCTTGAGATCGCCCATCAACGCCGACGACGGTTCCACCCGGAGCACGTCGTCCACCTTCCACAACGTGACCTCGGTGCCGCCGATCAACCGCACGTGCACGTCCGAGGTGCCCGGATGGCGCGTGAGGACCTGACGCAGCGCGCCGAGCTTGTCCTTGGTGCACTGACGCAGCGGCAGACTGACCGCCAGCGGCTTCGCGACCCCCACCGCCGAGAGATCCGGCACCGCAAGATCGTTGGCGATGAGTGAGATCCGGTCGTCACGAATCGACACGCGCGCCTTGACCAGCACGACGGAGTCCTCCGTGACGTCCATCCCGTACACCGAGTAGGCCTGCGGGAAGAACAGCACCTCGATACCACCGGTCAAATCCTCGAGCTGCGCGGACGCCCAGGTGAGACCGTTCTTGTTGATCCTCCGGTTCACCGACGCGAGGATGCCGCCGACGGTGACCTGGGTGCCGTCCTTGATGTCGCCTTCGAGGATGGTCGGGATCGCGGTGTCGGACTGCGCCGACAGCACGTGTTCGACGCCGTTGAGCGGGTGCCCGGACACGTACAGTCCCAGCATTTCCCGTTCCAGCGCCAACCGGTGCTTCGAGTCCCACTCTTCCTCGGGGATCTTCACGTTGAAGACCGAGGAGATCGACTCGTCGGCGTCGTCGCCGCCGAAGAGGTCGAACTGTCCGATCGCCTCCGCCTTCTTGGTGCCCATCACCGCGTCGATGGCGTCGGCGTGGACGAGCATGAGTCCCTTGCGCGGATGGCCCAGCGAGTCGAACCCGCCTGCCTTGATCAGCGATTCGGTGACCTTCTTGGAGCAGGCGGCGGCGTCGATCTTGTTGAGGTAGTCCGAGAAGTCGACGAACTTGGACTTCTCCTTGCGCGCCTTGATGATCGAGCCCACGACGTTGGCGCCGACGTTGCGGACGGCGCCCATTCCGAACCGGATGTCCTCACCGACGGAGGCGAAGTTGACCTCCGATTCGTTGACGTCCGGCGGCAGCACGGTGATACCCATCTTGCGGCAGTCCGCGAGGTAGATGGCGGCCTTGTCCTTGTCGTCACCGACCGAGGTGAGCAGACCGGCCATGTACTCGGCCGGATAGTTGGCCTTGAGATACCCGGTCCAGAACGACACCAGGCCGTACCCGGCCGCGTGCGACTTGTTGAACGCGTACCCGGCGAACGGGAGGATGGTGTCCCACAGTGCCTTGATGGCGGGCTCGGAGAATTCGTTGGCGAGCATGCCCTCCCGGAAGCCGGCGTACGCCTCCTCCAGCACCGAGAGCTTCTTCTTACCCATGGCTCGGCGGAGAATGTCGGCCTGTCCGAGCGAGTACCCGGCCACCTTCTGAGCGATCTGCATGATCTGCTCCTGGTAGACGATCAGGCCGTACGTGTCGGCCAGGATCTCCTTCAGGGGCTCCTCGAGTTCCGGGTGGATGGGTTTGACCTCTTGCCGCCCGTTCTTACGGTCGGCGTAGTCGTTGTGCGCGTTCATGCCCATCGGACCGGGCCGGTACAGCGCGAGCACCGCGACGATGTCCTCGAAACCGGTGGGCTGCATACGGCGCAGCAGGTCGCGCATCGCGCTGCCGTCGAGCTGGAACACGCCGAGAGTGTCTCCGCGCGAAAGCAGTTCGTACGTGGCTTGATCGTCGAGCGCGAGGGTGTCGAGATCGAGGTCGATCCCCCGGTTGGCCTTGATGTTGTCGATGGCGTCACCGATGACGGTGAGGTTCCGCAGTCCGAGGAAGTCCATCTTCAGCAGGCCGATGGCCTCGCACGACGGGTAGTCCCAGCCGGTGATGATGGCGCCGTCCTGGGCGCGCTTCCACACGGGAATCGCGTCCATCAGCGGTTCGGACGACATGATCACCGCGCAGGCGTGGACGCCGGCGTTACGGATCAGGCCCTCGAGTCCCTTGGCCGTCTGGTAGATCTTCGCGACGTCCGGGTTGGAGTCGATGAGGGCGCGAACCTCCACCGCTTCCTTGTAGCGCTCGTGGTTCGGGTCGGTGATGCCGGACACCGAGATGTCCTTGGCCATGATCGGCGGCGGCAGCGCCTTCGTGATCTGGTCGGCGATCGCGAAACCGGGCTGACCGAACTGGACTCGGGCGGAGTCCTTGATGGCCGCCTTCGTCTTGATGGTGCCGAACGTGATGACCTGGGCGACGCGGTCGCTGCCCCACTTGTCCGTCGCGTAGCGCACCATCTCGCCGCGACGGCGATCGTCGAAGTCGATGTCGATATCGGGCATGGAGACGCGCTCGGGGTTCAGGAACCGCTCGAACAGCAGGCCGTGCGGGATGGGGTCGATGTTGGTGATGCCCATCGCGTAGGCGACGAGCGACCCGGCCGCCGAGCCTCGGCCGGGGCCGACGCGGATGCCGACCTCCCGGGCGTGGTTGATGAGGTCACCGACGACGAGGAAGTAGGCGGGGAAACCCATTTCGAGGATGACGCCGATCTCGTAGTCGGCGCGGGCGAGGTACTCCTCGGGGGGTCCGTCGGGGAACCGGCGATCCAGTCCGCGCATGACCTCCTTGCGCAACCAGGTGCCCTGCGTCTCACCCTCGGGGACCGGGAAGATCGGCATCCGGTCGTGGTGCGCCCAGACGTCGTCGTACGACTGGACCCGCTCGGCGATCAGCAGTGTGTTGTCGCACGCGCCGGGCACCTGGTCGTCCCACAGCGCCCGCATCTCCGCGGCCGGCTTCAGGTAGTAGCCGTCGCCGTCGAATTTGAACCGGGTGGGGTCGGACAGCGTCTTACCGGTCTGGATGCAGAGAAGCGCCTCGTGGTTCTCCGCGGCTTCCTTGGTGACGTAGTGGCAGTCGTTGGTGGCGAGCGGCGGAATCTCGAGCTTCTTGCTGATCTCGAGCAGGCCCTCGCGCACCCGTCGCTCGATCGAGAGCCCGTGGTCCATCAGCTCGAGGAAGAAGTTGTCCTTGCCCCAGATCTCCTGCCACTTGGCGGCGGCCTCGAGCGCCTCGCGGTCGTGGCCGAGTCGCAGCCGGGTCTGGATCTCACCGGACGGGCAGCCCGTGGTCGCGATGATGCCCTCGTGGTGGGTGGCGATGAGCTCTTCGTCCATCCGCGCCCACTTGCCGAGCTGGCCCTCGATCGACGCGAGCGAGGACAGCTTGAACAGGTTCCGCAGACCGGTCGCGTTCTCCGCGACCATCGTCATGTGGGTGTACGCACCGCTACCGGAGACGTCGTCGGACTTCTGGCTGCGGTCGCCCCACAACACGCGCTTGGTGTTGAAGCGGGACTCGGGCGCGATGTACGCCTCGATGCCGATGATCGGCTTGATGCCCTGCTTCTTCGCGACGTTGTAGAACTCGCTGGCGCCGTACATGTTGCCGTGGTCGGTCATGCCGACCGCCGACATCCCCAGTCGCTCGGCCTCTTCGAACAGGGGGCCGACCTTGGCCGCACCGTCGAGCATCGAGTACTCGGTGTGATTGTGCAGATGTACGAACGAGTCAGCCACGTGCGCCTCTCTGAAGGTCTGGGAGCCTCACGAGTGTAGGCCCTCGGACCGACAGCACCGGTCGCCGACGGCGGGTGTCGGAGAAGTCGTGACGCGAGTTACTGGACGGGCGCCTGGGACGGTTCGGTATTTCGCCGCTCGCGCCGGACCCGTACCAGCGCATCGGTACTGAAGATCGCGAGTGCCACCCAGATCAGCGCGAAACCGATCCACCGCGACGCGGGCATGTCCTCGTGAAGAACGGCGACACCCCACGCCATCTGCAGCGCCGGTGTCAGGTACTGCAGCATGCCGAGTGTGCGCAACGGCACCCGTTGCGCGGCCGCGCCGAACAGCAACAGCGGCAGCGCGGTCACCGGTCCCGCGGCCAGCAGCAGCAGGGTGTGACCGATCCCGAACCCGAGGAACGTGCCGGCCCCGGTGAGGGCGAGGAACACGAGGTAGCCGATCGCGACGGGCGCGGCCACGATTCCCTCAGCGGTCAGGCTCGTCCGCGGGTCGAGCGGCATCACCTTCTTGCACAGCCCGTACAGGGCGAACGACGCGGCCAGGGTCAGCGCGATGTACGGCGGATGCCCGTAGTCGACGGTGATCACGATCACCGCGGTTGCGGCGAGCGCGAGGGCGACGATCTGGGCGGGGACGAGCCGTTCCCGGAAGATCACGACCCCGAGCAGCACGCTCACCAACGGGTTGATGAAGTAGCCGAGCGCGGTCTCGACCACCCGGTCCGAGGTGACCCCGTAGATATAGGTGCCCCAGTTCACCGCGATGGCCGTCGACGCGGCCGAGACCAGGAGCCAGGTGCGCACACTCAGCCCGCGCAGCGACCGGAGCCGGCCCGAGACCGCGAGGACGACGAACATGAGCGCGAGCGTCCACACCACCCGGTGCGCGAGGATCTCCACCGACCCGGCCGGGCCGAGCAATCCGAAGAACGCCGGGAACGCGCCCCACAGCACGTAGGCGCCGACTCCGCACGCGGCGCCCACGGTTTCCGCCTTCCTCGCCTTCACGAACCGCTCCCCGGGACGATGCCGTCGTCGGGGCCGGGCGCGACGATCTCGACCTGCTCCGGCAACAGCGGGCGCACGGCGAACCGCCCGGCGACGGCTTCGGCTCCGAGTGCCTCGACCGCCCGGACGTCCGGGGCGGACCGCAGCGCGGTGAGGGCTTCGTGATCACCGCGGACGACGACACCGATCACGCACGCGCAGTTCCGGGCGAGTTCCTCCGACGACACCGCCGCGATCTGCGCCTGCCGCTCCGTTTCGCCCGTCATCGCCTGGGCGCGTCCGGCGGCCAGGACACTCGCCCGTGCGAGCGCCGCATCGCCTGCCGCGACGGACACGGGAACGAGGGGTGTCTGCACCCGGTCCAGGGGCACACGGAAGAGAACCTGCGACACCCGGGTGCCGGAGGCGGCGTCCCGGACGACCTCCGTCGTCACCGGACGCGCGAACGAGACCAGCGCCCAGTGCTCGCGGCGCGCGTCCGGCGCGTCGAGCGACCGGTCCGCCCGGGCCAGGTAGTCGGCCACCACTTCCCCGTTGTCCGGGCCCAGCGTGTCCGTCGACACGGGCGCCCGGCGGACAGGGTGCAGTACTCCGAGCACGACCGTCACCGCGATCAGGGCGACGGCGGTGAGCACTGCCGGCACCGCCGGACCGCTCGGGTGCGGGCGCCTCAAATCAGCTCGCCCGCAGAACCCCGAGAGCGTCCTCGAGATCCTTCGGGTACTTGGACGTGATCTCGACCCACCGCCCGTCCGCGGGATGCGCGAAACCGAGCGACCGGGCGTGCAGCCACTGCCGCTCCAGCCCGAGACGTTCCGCCAGCCGCGGATCGGCCCCGTATGTGAGGTCGCCGCAGCACGGGTGCCGCAGTGCGGCGAAGTGGACGCGGATCTGATGGGTCCGGCCCGTTTCGAGGTGGATGTCCAGCAGGCTCGCCGCCTGGAACGCCTCGACCGTGTCGTAGTGCGTGATGCTGGGCTTGCCGTCCGCGGTGACGGCGAACTTCCAGTCGTTGCTGCGGTGCCTGCCGATCGGCGCGTCGATGGTTCCGCTGCTCGGATCCGGGTGACCCTGCACCAGCGCGTGGTACCGCTTGTCGATGGTCCGCTGCTTGAATGCGCGCTTGAGGAGTGTGTAGGCGCGTTCCGACGTGGCCACCACCATCACTCCGGACGTGCCGACGTCCAGCCGATGCACGATGCCCTGGCGCTCGTGCGCACCGGACGTCGAGATCCGGAAGCCTGCGGCGGCGAGTCCGCCGATCACCGTCGGACCGGTCCAGCCCACACTGGCGTGGGCGGCGACACCGACCGGTTTGTCGACGGCGACCACGTCGTCGTCGGCGTACAGGATTTCCATGCCCTCGACGGGTTCCGCCTCGATGGTCAGCGGACGCGGCGGTTCGGGCAGTTCCACCTCGAGCCAGGCGCCTGCGGACAGGCGATCCGACTTGCCGACGGGCGCGCCGTCGACGAGCACCGAACCTTCCTCGGTGAGCTGAGCCACCGCGGTGCGCGACAACCCGAGTAGTCGAGCGAGTCCGGCGTCGACCCTCATCGCTTCGAGCCCGTCCGGGACCGGCATCGACCGTGTTTCCCTCACTTCTCTACCCCCTTACGTGTTCCGTCCGGTTCCAGCCCGATCAGGGTGAGCACGACGAGCAGGATCGCACCGCACACGATGCCGGAATCCGCCACGTTGAACACCGGCCACCAGCCGACGGACACGAAATCGACGACGTGCCCCTGCATCACTCCCGGCGCCCGGAAGAACCGGTCGACGAGGTTGCCGAGGGCGCCGCCGAGTACCAGCCCCAGACCGAGCGCCCACCACGGCGACCGCAGCGTGCGGCCGATGCGGACGACGCCGATCACCACACCCACGGCGACGAGCGTGAGCAGCCACGTCATGCCGGTGGCCATCGAGAACGCCGCGCCCGGGTTGCGCACGAGCCGCAGCGAGACGATGTCCCCGATCAGCCAGACCGGCCGGCCGGGCTCGATGTTGGCGACGGCGAGGATCTTCGTCAGCAGGTCCGTGGCCAGGACGACACCTGCGATCACGAAGAGCAGCAGCCTGCGCTGATGCTTCACCGGCTGCGGCGGTGCGCTGCCGGACGGGTCACCGTCGTTTCGGTCTTCGGCGTCGGTCTCGTTCTCTGCCGTGGGGTCTTGACTCACCCGTTCATCATCCACTACGGAGGCAAGCCTCCGTTCACGCGCTCCCGCGCGCACTAACCTGGGGGCGTGCCACTGTTCTCGAAAGCTCTGCGACCCGGATTCTGCCTACTCGCCGCAACCCTCTCCCTGGTCGCTCTGACCGCCGGGTGCGGAGATGACGGCGACTCCTCGGAGTCGAACCCCGCAGGGTCCACGTCCACGCCCGCCGAAGTGACCGTCCCGATCTCCGCGACCACCGTCGAACTGATCCAGCCCGGCGAGGAGCCGCGCGAGGTGATCCAGCGCAGACCGCCGGTGGGGGTCACGCAGCAGGTGCAGTTGATCACCGACGCACAGGTGTTCCAGCAGATCGACGACCAGCCCGCCCAGGACTTCTCCTCACCCGAGATCACACTCCCCCTCACCGCCGCCGTCGGGCAGTCGACCGACGACACCGACGGCGGCACCACCGTCGACCTCACGCTCGGTGACGTCACCAGCCCCGACGACCGGCTCGGCAGCGCGCTCGAGGCCAGTGCCGGTTCGGGCGCCGGATTCACCGTCGACCCCACCGGTGCGATCACCGCACTGCGACTGCGTCCCGACGCCGAAGCTCAGGACATCGCCCGTTCCGCGATCGAGCAGGCGTTCTACCAGGCCGTGTACCGCACCGTCCCGTTTCCGGCGGAGCCCGTCGGTGTGGGCGCCCAGTGGACGATCCACCAGCAGGTGATGAGCGGCATCGCCCTCGACCAGACCACGGTGGCCACCCTGACCGCCCGGGACGGCAACCGCCTCACCGTCGACTACACGATCGACCAGAAACCGAAGTCCCCCGTCTGGGAGCTGCCCGGGGAGGCGGGCACGCTGAACGTCGACCAGTACGTGATGCAGGGCTCGGGCACCATGACCGTCGACCTCGGCCTTCCGCTGCCCGTCACCGGGACGGTGACCGTGCGCGGTGACCAGGAGTACAGCGACCCGGACGGCTCCACCCGCCTGCACCAGACCACGTCGAACTCGGTCCGGTGGGGTTCCTGATGCGCCGCGGAACCGTCGCCGCATCCTGTTCCCTCTTCGCGGTGCTCGCACTGTCGGCGTGCTCGTCGAGCGCGTCCGGCGACTCCGGTGCCGGCGCCTCACTCGCGCCGCTCGGACCGGTGGTGACCGCAGCGCCGGATGCGGCGGGCACACCGTTCACCGATCGGGGCGCGCTGAAGGCGGCTCTCCTCGACGTCGGGGACCTTCCCGTCGGCTTCACCCCCGTGCCCGATCCCGAGGACGATCTGGGGCTGCCTCCGGCGTCGGGGTCGGCGGACTCCGACAAGTCGAGCACGGATCCCGCGGAATGCGGCGCCGTGCTGTCGCCCGTCGCGGATCAGCGTGCGGGCGCGGTGGCGTCGGCGTCCGGCTGGTTCACCGGCCCCGGCTTCGCGACCATCGACCAGGACGCGGCCAGTTACGGCACCGGCGCCGACGCCTCCGCGGCGTTCGCGGCGGTGCAGGACCGGCTGGTGGGATGCACCGAGTACACCGGCACGGACGCCGACGGCGTGCAGGTGCAGTACCGGGTCGGCGGCCGCGAGCAGCAGCCCGCGGGCGACGCATCGGTGGCGTTCCGGCTCGTCACCACCAGCGAGGGCGTCAGTCTGGTCTCGGACGTGGTGGTGGTCGTCGTCGGGAGCACCGTCACTCAATTGGTCGCGACGGGCCAGGACCCGATCGACGCCGGCGTCCTCGGCGACCTGACGGCCACCGCCGTCGCGAAGCTCGCACCCGCCCCCGCCGGCTGAACCGACCAGGCCACGAACCATCGATGCCGGTGTCCCCGAGGGGACACCGGCATCGATGGTAGAACGCGGCGATCCGTCAGGACCGCGTCATTCGGCCTGGAATCAGGCAGGGCATGCAGGCGAGGTCAGCTGCGCGAGCGACACGATCTGGCATGCGGTGATCTTCGACAGCTTCCACGTTCCGTTCTCGCCGGGAACGAAGATGGCCGGGACGCCACCCTGCTGGACCTGGCCGTTGACGGTCAGCTGCAGCTGGCCGCTGGCGGTGCCGTCACCGTTGTCGATGACCGGGTCGAGAACGGTGACCTCGGCGTTGTTGGCCTTGGCTGCGGCGGCGACCTGGTTGATGAGCTCCGGATCCTGCTCCGAGCCCTCGACCATCGCGGACTTGACCTCGAGCGGCGTGGCCGGATCGAGGCCCTGCACCAGAAGCGCGTTGAGATCGGCCGCGGTGGGCACCTCGATGGCTTCCGAGGTCTCGGCAGCTGCGGAAGTCGTCGTCGTGGTCTTGGTCGCCGTGTCGCTCTCGTCGGAGCCACACGCGGACATCGTGAGGGCTGCGGCGATTGCTACTCCGGCAACCGTGATCTTACGAAGCTTCAACTCAATAACCTCTTCATTCTCGGTGTTCGTTCTCGGACGATCTGAGCATCTATCGCTACCCGGGCCAACATTACCCAAGGGTAAGCATCAGCGCCCGAGGCTACCTTCTCGTGGAGCCGGTCTCCACTCCTTCGTCCGGGCGGTGGGTCCGGTCACTCGAGCGAGCCTTCCACATCGGCCTGTTCGAGTTGTGCGTCGTCCTCCTTGAAGGTCCGCGCCTTCCCCGGACCCGTTGTGCGCGTTTCGAATCGGACGGTCACGACACCGTGGCCCGCCCCCTGCACCCAGCCGTGACCGAAGTCCGGGTGCGTCACGTCGAGACCGGGATGCCACCGGGTGTCGATCGCCCGGGCGGGTGCGGGAACGGGCGCGGAGAGGCCGTCGGCGGCGCCCGCCTCCGTGATCTTCGACTCCTGATAACCCGGGACGTCCAGGTCCAGTTCGGGGAACAGCGAGCCCTGGCGGACCGTCGACAGTCCGGCGAATCCCACCCCGACCAGACGCACCGGCCCGAGTTCGAGCGGATCGATCACCTGCCGCTGCGCCGCCGCGACGAGGATCTGACGGTCGAGGGTCGCGTAGGGCAGCGTGACCGAGCGCGTCACGATGCTCATGTCCGCCTTCTTCAGCTTCAGCACCACCGTCCGCGCGGCCCGGCCGTCCTTCTGCAGGCGCCCGAACGCGGACGCAGCGCTCGACTCGACGGCACCGCGCAACTCCGCCATCGTGATGATGTCGGTGGCGAAAGTCGTCTCCGCACTGACCTGTTTGGACTCGGCGCGTTCGGCGACCGGCCGATTGTCGATGCCCTGCGCCAGCCGGTGCAGGCCCGGTCCGACCGTGGTGCCCAGAATGGACGCCACCTCCGATTCCGGGGTCCGCGCGAACCCGCCGATGGTCTCGATGCCGAGCCGCTTCAGCTTCTCCTCGGCGACCGGGCCGATGCCCCACAGCTTCCGCACCGGAAGCTCGTCCAGCACCGCATGCTGCTCGTCCGGCGGGATCACCGTGATCCCGTCGGGTTTGGCCAGACCGGACGCGATCTTGGCCACCTGCTTGCCCGACCCGGCGCCGATGGACGCGACCAGTCCCGTCTCCTCGAGCACCAGGGCGCGCAGTCCCTCGCAATACCGTTGCACCGTGCCCGCATCAGCCCCGGCCAGCTCGATGGGTTCGCCGAACGCCTCGTCCATCGACAGTTGCTCGAGCACCGGCATCGGGCCGCGGAGCGCGTCGAACACGGACTTGCTCAACATGCCGTAAAGGCGACCCCGCGGCGGCAGCACCACCGCACCCGGACCCACCAGCCGGCGGGCCTGATGCATCGGCATGGCCGAACGCGCGCCGAACACCCGCGCCTCGTAGCTGGCGCCGGCGACGACGCCGCGCCCGCCGAGACCACCGACGAGAACCGGGCGGCCGCGGAGCGTCGGCCGGGTGAGCTGCTCGACCGACGCGAAGAACGCGTCCATGTCGAGGTGCAGCACCCACCGACGACTCACCTGATGCAAAATACCCGCCCGGTCCGACAGGTCACGCCTTCGCGATCGCCGCCCGCACACCCTCACCGAGCTCGACGGCGTCGCCCGGCGCCTCGGCCAGTTCCAGTTCGACGGCGAGGATCTCGCCCGCGATCAGCTCGCGGTGCGCGAGCGCCCAGTCCCGCCGCTCTTCGGGCACGTCGAGGACGACGGTGATCCGATCGGACACCTCGAGCCCGGCGGCGCGCCGCGCGTCCTGCAACTCGCGGATCCGGTCCTTCGCCCACCCCTCGGCTTCCAGTTCCTCGGTGACCACCGAGTCCAGGACGACCAGACCGGCCCCGTCGGGCAGGGCTGCCGTCGACTCCGGTTCGGCGGCCACGAGCCGCTGCGTGTACTCCTCCGGCAGCAACTCGATCCCCGCCGCGACGACGACGCCGTCCGAATTCTCCGACCAGTCACCGGCCTTCACGGCCTTGATGACGGTCTGCACGTCCTTGCCCAGGCGCGGTCCCGCGGCGCGCGCGTTGACGACGAGCTCGAACCGGCCGTGCACGTCCACGTCGGTGGTGAGGTCGACCTTCTTGACGTTGACCTCGTCGGCGATGAGACCCAGGTACGGGCGCAGGCGCTCCGCGTCGTCGGACGCGACCGTCACCTCGGGCAGCGGCAGCCGCACCCGGAGGTTCTGCGCCTTGCGCAGTCCCAGCACCGTCGAGCACACCGACCGCACCTCGTCCATCGCCGACACCAACTCCGCATCCGCCGGCAGCTGACCGTGGGCCGGCCAGTCCGCGAGATGCACGGACCGTCCGCCGGTCAGTCCTCGCCAGATGACCTCGCTGATCAGGGGCAGCAACGGAGCGGCGAGCCGGGTGACCACCTCGAGCACCGTGTGGAGGGTGTCGACGGCGTCCTTGTCCTCGTCCCAGAAGCGCGAACGCGACCGCCGCACATACCAGTTCGTCAGCGCGTCGCAGAACGTGCGCAGTTCGTCACACGCCCCGGCGATGTCGTTCGTCTCGAGCGCGCCGGTGATGGCGTCCCGGGTTCCGGCCAGCTTCGCGAGGATGTACCGGTCCAGGACGTTCGTCGAATCCGTGCGCCACTCACCGGACGTCGGCGCGTACAGCTGCAGGAAGCTCCACGCGTTCCACAGCGGCAGCAGCGCCTGCCGGACACCCTCGCGGATGCCCTGTTCGGTGACGACGAGGTTTCCGCCGCGCAGGATCGGCGAGGACATGAGGAACCAGCGCATGGCGTCCGAGCCGTCCCGCTCGAACACCTCCTTCACGTCCGGGTAGTTGCCCTTGGACTTGCTCATCTTCAGTCCGTCTTCACCCAGGACGATGCCGTGAGCCGCAACGGTCTTGAAGGCGGGACGATCGAACAGCGCCGTCGCCAGCACGTGCAGCGTGTAGAACCAGCCGCGGGTCTGCCCGTTGTACTCGACGATGAAATCGCCCGGGAAGTGGCCGTCGAACCACTCACGGTTCTCGAACGGGTAGTGCACCTGCGCGTACGGCATCGAGCCGGACTCGAACCAGCAGTCGAGGACCTCGGGGACACGCCGCATCATCGACTTCCCGGTCGGGTCGTCCGGGTTCGGGCGCACCAGGTCGTCGATCATCGGCCGATGCAGATCCGTCGGCCGCACCCCGAAGTCGCGCTCGAGTTCGTCAAGCGAGCCGTACACGTCCGTGCGCGGGTACGCCGGGTCGTCGGACACCCACACCGGAATCGGGCTGCCCCAGTACCGGTTGCGGCTGATGTTCCAGTCGCGGGCGCCCTCGAGCCACTTGCCGAACTGTCCGTCGCGGATGTGCTCGGGCACCCACGTGATGTCCTGGTTCAGCTCGACCATGCGGTCGCGGAACTTGGTGACCGCGACGAACCACGACGGGACCGCCATGTAGATCAGCGGCTGCCCGCTGCGCCAGCTGTGCGGGTACGAGTGCTCGATCGTCTCGTGCCGCAGCAACTTTCCAGCAGCCTTGAGGTCCTTGATGATCACCGGGTTCGCGTCGAACACCTGGAGACCCTCGTACGGCGGCACCATCGCCGTGAACTTGCCGCCCGGGTCGAGCGGCTGCACGATCTCGATCCCGTTCGCCGTGCAGTACTCCATGTCCTCTTCACCGAAAGCCGGTGCGAGGTGGACGATTCCGGTACCGGACTCGGTGGTGACGTAGTCGGCGGAGATGACGCGGTGCGCGTTCTCGTGACCGACGAAGAAGTCGAACGGCGGGTCGTAGTGGAGCCCGACGAGGTCCGCACCCTTGTGCTCGGACAGCACCTCGGGTGCCTCGCCGAGTTCGCGGGCATAGTGCCCCAGCCGATCCTTGGCGAGCACGTAGCGTTTGCCGTCCGCGCCCGTCACCTGGACGTAGTCGATGTCCGGGTGCACCGCGACCGCGAGGTTGGACGGCAGCGTCCACGGCGTGGTGGTCCAGATGATCGCGTTGGCTCCGTCGAGCGGGCCCTCGCCGTGCAGCGGCATGTCGACCGTGACGGCGGGATCCTGGCGCATCTTGTACGCGTCGTCGAGCCGGGTCTCCTGGTTCGACAGCGGCGTCTGCTCGTACCAGCTGTACGGCAGCACACGGAAGCCCTGGTAGATCAGGCCCTTGTCGAACAGTTCCTTGAACGCCCACATGACCGACTCCATGAAGTCGAGGTCCAGGGTCTTGTAGTCGTTGTCGAAGTCGACCCACCGGGCCTGCCGGGTGACGTAGTCGCGCCACTCGTCCGTGTATCGCAGCACGGAGGACTTGCAGTACTCGTTGAACTTCTCGAGACCCATGACGTCGATCTCGGACTTGTCCTTGATGCCGAGCTGCTTCTCCGCCTCGAGTTCGGCGGGCAGTCCGTGGCAGTCCCAGCCGAATCGGCGCTCGACCTTGTTGCCGCGCATGGTCTGGAACCGCGGGATCAGATCCTTGACGTACCCCGTCAGGAGGTGGCCGTAGTGTGGGAGACCGTTCGCGAACGGCGGACCGTCGTAGAACACGAATTCGGGGGCGTCGTCACGCTGGGCGACCGACGCCCGGAAGGTGTCGTCCTCGTCCCAGCCGGCCAGCACACGCTGCTCGATCTGGGGAAACCGGACACCCGCGTCCTGGGAGACGCCGTAGTCGACCTTGGGGTAGGACTCGTTGCTGCTGGTCACGTTGCTGGTGTCGGTCACCGCGATCTCCTCGTGCCTGACGTACTCGGCACGGGGACGACGGAGACGCCTCCTGCGTCACCACCGCGGTACCACCCCGCTTGCACCCCGGAGGGCGCCTCTCGGTGCCGGGCTGTGACGGGCCCACCCGTTCGGTTCTACTGAGCCGGCGTGCCGGCCGTTCTTCCGAAGGCTCCCCGGTGATGGCCGGATCGTCGCCGCGAAACTCGGTTACTGAATTATTCGCTGAATGCAGTCTAGCCGCCACCGCCGCGGGGCGGCTCAATCGGCACCGGGATACGGCAGCTCAGTCGCCCTCGTCGGATCCGGGCGCCGTGTCCGCGTCCCGTGTGGGACCGCGGTCACCGGGGACACCGCTCGTGGGTTGCCCCGGAACGGCCGCCGCCTTCTTGCCTGCAAGGGCGCTGACGAGCAGCAGGACCGCTCCGGCGACGCACACCACGATGCATCCCCAGGCCCACACGACCGAACCGGTCATGAGAGCCACCACTAGGAGAGCGAACCCCACCGCTGCAAGAGCGAGTGTCACGACCAGCACGGCTCAACCTCTATCCGGGCCGCTGGCTGGGCAACTACCGCGCGCTCAGTCAGCTATTGCCCTTGGCGTAGGACTGGCTGTAGTTGGACTGCGATCCACCCTGCGCGAACGAATCCTGACCGCCGTCCACCGGAACTGCGGATCCCCGCTGCTCCAGTTCCTCGAGCTGCGACTCCAGGTACGACTTCAGGCGCACACGGTATTCGCGCTCGAACGTCTTGAGCTGCTCGATACGACCCTCGAGCACGGAACGCTGCTGGTTGATCGTCGCCATGATCTCGGTGTGCTTCTTCTCCGCGTCCGCCTGCAGCGCATCGGCCTTCTCCTTGGCCTGGCGCAGCTGGGTCTCGGACCGGGTCTGAGCGTCGGTGATCAGTGCTTCCGACTTCTGGCGGGCGTCCGCGATCATCGTCTCGGAACGGGTCCGTGCGTCGCTGACCAGCTGCTCCGAGTTGGTGCGCGCGTTGCCGAGCAGCTGCTCGGACTCCGTCTTCGCGTCACTCGTGAGGCGGTCCGCCATCTCCTGGGCGAGACCCAGAACCTTGGCGGCCTGCATGTGAGCGTCGGCGCCCTGGGCGGGAGCGGCCGCGGCTGCAGCGGCGGGAGCCGGTGCCGGCGCGGGAGCCTTGGGCTGCTCGACCACGCGAGCCGGCTCCGCCTTGGGGGCGGGAGTCGGTGCTGCGGACCCGGAGCGTGGAGCCTTCTTCGCATCGGCGAGCTCCTTGTCGAGCTCCCCTACTCGCTGCCGAAGGTCGGCGTTCTCCTCGATCAGGCGCGACAACTCTTGCTCGACGAGGTCGAGAAACGCATCGACTTCGTCTTCGTTGTAGCCCCGCTTACCGATCGGTGGCTTGCTGAACGCGACATTGTGCACATCAGCGGGAGTCAGCGGCATGGAAGGATCCCTTCACGCGTCATTTGGCGGTCTAGCAAGCATTCAGTTACAGCGCAGTCTACGTAACGGTGAAACAAGACTGGATCAATGGGGTCCATTCTGTCACACCAGACCCGTAGCACGCGCTTGTCCCTGAACGATCGACATCAGGATGAAGACGATGAACAGCAAGACCATGATGGATAGATCCAACCGCACCCCACCGAGATTGATCGGGGGGATCAACCGCCGTAGCAGTTTGACCGGTGGATCGGTGACCGTAAAAATCGCCTCGAGAATGACGACCACGACGCCGGTTGGCCGCCAGTCTCGTGCGAAGGTCCGTACGAACTCGACAATGATTCTGCCGATGAGTAGCAGCCAAAAGACAAACAGTATCAAGTAGATCACCGAGAACAAGGCCACACCTTCACTCTGCCTGAGAATGTCCGGCCGATCAAAACGAGCCGCGTGGCCAGGGCTTTCTCCGCCACAGCCGCCGCGGCCCGCGCCGTTTCGGACGTTCGGATCCCGATGGTCGTTTCCCCCGCTCCCCGGTTTACTTCTGGCTGTAGAAGCCGGTTTCCGCGATGCGGCGACGCTCCTCGGCGGACACGTCGATGTCTGCGGGTGAGAGCAAGAACACCTTCGTGGCCACCTTGTCGAAGGACCCGCGCAGCGCGAATGCCAGTCCGGCGGCGAAATCGACGAGGCGCTTGGCGTCCGCGTTGCTCATCTCGACGAGGTCCATGATGACGGGGGTGCCGTCACGGAACCGCTCGCCGATGGTGCGGGCCTCCCCGTAGTCGCGGGGGCGCAGCGTGGTGATCTTGGACAGCGGCCCACCTTCGTCGAAGAGGGGTCCGCGACGACTCTCCACCCGCTCGGACCGCGTGTCGACGGCCAGCGCGCCACGGGTGCTGCCGCGCACCGCACCGCTCGCGCTGGGACGGGCCGACCGGACGGCCACGGGTTCGACCCGGGACGAGTGCCGGGGGCCGTCGTACCGGTCGAAGTCGTCGTCGAGGTCGTCCCGGCGGCCGGGAGCATAGGCAGCCTTGCTGAAGGCCGGCTCGGCGAAGTCACGGTCGTCACGGTCGAGGTACGGATCACGTCCACTGTCGCGGGCCGGTCGAGCAGCCCTGCGCGCAGGTTCCGGCTCGTCCAGGTACTCGTCCTCGTAGTCGTCGAGGGGAACCATGCCGAAGTAAGCCTTGAACTTGTGCAGACTGCTCATTGATCGACCTTCCTTGGCGCGGCGGACAGGATCCAACTGCGACCGGTCGCAGCGGTGTGGACGGGTTGGCGATCACCTGGGCGATCTATTTCGAGGTTATAGGCCTCGAACCCAACAGCGCGGTTCCGACACGCACGCACGTCGACCCGTGTCGGACAGCGTGCTCGAGATCATTCGTCATGCCCGCTGAGAGGTCCGTCGCATCCGGATGGTCGCGCCTGAGCCGCGCGTGAATCTTCTGTAATTCCTCGAACGCCGCGTCCGGGTCGGCGTCGATCGGCGGAACCGCCATCAGCCCGCGGTACTCGAGTCCCGGCGACGCCTGCACCTCCGCGGCAAGGTGTTCGAGGTCGGCGATCGCGGCACCGCCGCGCTGCGGATCGCCGTCCAGACTGACCTGCAGCAGCACCCGCAGGGGCGCGGGCCGCTCCCCCGCCTCGAGCGCCGTCGTGGCTGCGCGGCCGAGGGCGCCGACGAGCCGTTCACTGTCCACCGAGTGGATGGCGTACGCCCAGTGCGCGACGGCCTTCGCCTTGTTGCGCTGGAGGTGTCCGATCATGTGCCACCGCACCGACGGATCCGTCACCACGGTGCGGAACTCCGCGATCTTGGCCGTGGCCTCCTGCTCCCGCGACTCCCCGAATTCGCGGCACCCGAGTTCGTACAGGATCCGCGCGTCGGATTCGGGGAAGAACTTGGTGACGGGCAGCAGCGACACCTCCGCGGGGTCGCGACCGGCGTCCCGGCACGCCGCGTCGAGCCGTGCGCGCACGGCGCCGAGCGCAGCCTCGATCTCCCCGACCCTGCTCATCGTTTCCACTCCCACACCGATCCTCACCGCCGTCGGCGGTCGTCGTCACACGCTGTCTTGCCCAGTATCCATCCAGATCACCGCCGCGAGCCGACCGGTCGGGGCCTGCCGGCGATGACTGAACAGTGTCTGGTCCTCGATGGTGCAGCGCGGATCCTCCGCCACCCCCGCGACACCCGCGTCGAGCAGTTGCTTCCGCAGGCCGGCCCGCAGGTCGAGGCCGGGGGTGCCCTTGACGGTGCGGGTGGCGCTGCCGGGAAGGAACTTCTCGACGTCGGCTTGCATCGCCGCGGGGACCTCGTACTGTCGGCCGCTGGCCGCCGGACCCAGGAATGCGCCGATCCGGTCGACGCGCGCCCCCTGCTCGACCATGACGTCGAGCACCCGCGGAACGATGCCGATACGGGCGCCGATCCGGCCGGCGTGGACTGCGGCGATCACTCCGGCCTCGTCGTCGGACAGCAGCACCGGGACGCAGTCGGCGCTGAGGGTCGCGAGTGCGATCCCCGGAACCGTCGTCACCAGCGCGTCGGTGGCGGGTACCGGCACGTCGGTGGGCCCGTCGACCACGGTCACGTTGCGACTGTGGATCTGCTCCATCCAGATCAGGCGGTCGAAGGCCACGCCGATGTTGTCTGCCAGTCGACGCCGGTTCGCCTCCACCGCGGCCGGATCGTCGCCGACGTGATCACCGAGGTTGAACGTGTCGTACGGTGCGACGGAGTGCCCTCCGGCACGGGTGGTGACGACCCGGCGAACCCTGAAATCGGGGGCGGACGGTGAACTCAACGACGCATGAAGGAGGGCACGTCGACTTCGTCTTCACCCTCCTCGTCGGACACCGGCACCGCGCGGGACTGACCGTTTCCCGGAAGCGGCGGCAGACTGCTCGGGCTCTGGTGGGAGCTGATCGTCTCGCGGGTCACCGACATCGGCTCGCTGTGCTGGTCGGCCGACTGTCCGACCTCGCCCGCGCGCCCGGCACCGATGGCGCTGCGACCGGCAGCGCCCGACTCGACCGGCCGGCGGGCGGGGGCGCCGCCGTCGAACCCGGCGGCGATGACGGTGACCCGCACTTCGTCGCCGAGCGAATCGTCGATGACGGTGCCGAAGATGATGTTCGCGTCGATGTGGGCAGCTTCCTGCACCAGCGACGCCGCCTCGTTGATCTCGAACAGGCCGAGGTCGCTGCCACCGGCGATCGAGAGCAGCACGCCGCGCGCACCCTCCATCGACGCCTCGAGCAGCGGAGAGTTGATCGCCGATTCCGCGGCCTTGATGGCGCGGCCCTCGCCGCGCGAGGATCCGATGCCCATCAGCGCGCTACCCGCGCCGGACATGACGCCCTTGACGTCGGCGAAGTCGACGTTGATCAGACCGGGGGTGGTGATGAGGTCGGTGATGCCCTGGACACCGTTGAGCAGCACCTCGTCGGCGCTGCGGAACGCGTCCATGAGGCTGACGGCGGCGTCACCGAGCTGCAGGAGGCGGTCGTTCGGGATCACGATGAGGGTGTCGCACGATTCGCGCAGCGACTGGATGCCGGTGTCGGCCTGGCCGCCGCGGCGCTTGCCCTCGAAGGAGAAGGGGCGGGTGACGACACCGACGGTGAGGGCTCCGAGCTTGCGCGCGATACTCGCCACGACCGGTGCGCCACCGGTACCCGTGCCGCCGCCCTCGCCTGCGGTCACGAACACCATGTCGGCGCCCTTGAGGACTTCCTCGATCTCGTCCTTGTGGTCTTCTGCGGCCTTGCGGCCGACTTCGGGATCCGCGCCGGCGCCGAGCCCGCGGGTGAGTTCCCGGCCGACGTCGAGCTTGACGTCGGCGTCACTCATCAGCAGCGCTTGCGCGTCGGTGTTGACGGCAATGAACTCGACTCCCTTGAGTCCCTGCTCGATCATCCGGTTGACTGCGTTCACGCCGCCGCCGCCGATGCCGACGACCTTTATTACGGCGAGGTAGTTGTGCGGGGGCGTCATCGGCTCTCGCCTTCCATGAGTGTGTATCACGCTTTCGTACAGATCGGTCCAGCCTGAACTCTCAACCTCAACCATAGGGTTACGGTTATGTCAAGTGCTGCTCGACTAGAGCGAAACGCTATGCACCGGCATAGGGATACGCCATTAGGCGCGCCGAGACGCGCCGAGTTATTTGACGAACTCGCCCGCAACTGTTTCGCATCCGGGTCACGACCCCTCACCGCACCGTCGGCAGGTCGGGACTCGACACGTCGTACGTCTGCCCGGGCTGGGTGAGCAGCGGCAGGGTGACCGCAGCCTTGCGCTCGGACTTCTCCGTACCGCCCCACACCACGATCCGGCCGTCGAGCAGCGTCACCGAGATATCCGAAATCGACTTCGCCGCAACCTGTCCCACCTGACCGCGCAGCTGAGGCGGCATCGACTCCAGCACCTCGATCGCCGCCGCCGTCGACGGGTCGCCCCACCCCGGCGACTCCGTCACCAGACGCGGCACCCCGGGCGGCGGCGGTGCGATCTCGTAGTCCACGGCCTCCGCGTCGAGCAGATGGGTACCGCCGGGGCTGTCGACGAACACGACGGGCACCCGCTCGGTTACCGTGACCCGGATGGTGGACGGGTACACCCGCTGGACGCGCGCGGACGCCACCTTCGGGATCGCGGCGACCCGCTGAGCCGCGCCCTCCGTGTCGACACGCAGCAACGGCTGCCCCTGCGGCACCGCCAGCACCTGGCGAATCTGCTCCTCGGAGATCGACATCGCCCCCGCGACATCCGTCTTCCGCACCGACAGCAGCGGAGTGAACCAGGCGACGAGACCGAGCGCCACGACCACGACGACACCGACGGCGCCCATCACTGCCGGCCGCCGGTACCACGGCCGCCGCGGTGTCTCCACCGCCGCGGACTTCCGTGCCGCCGAGGCCGATTCGCGGGTGCGCCGCGTTCCGGGCTCGGTGACCGTCGAGGTGCGCCGACGCGAGGACGCCCGATCGCTCGCCGTCGCGCGGGCACCGGCCGCAGCCCCCGGCCGCGGACTTCGCTGGACGTCGCGGCGAACCGGGCGGTCCGGCCGCTCGGACCGGCCCCGACGCTCCCGCGTCATCGCGACGGGTGGTGGTGCGGAGCCGCACGCAGAGCGTCGAGGATCTGGTTGCCGAGCATCGTCACGTCACCGGCACCCATGGTGATCACCACGTCCCCGGGGGACGCGAGTGCCGCGACCTGACGCGGTGCCTGCGACAGGTCGGGCTGGTAGTGCACCGGCTTCGACACCGACAGCGCGACCAGGGCGCCGCTGACACCCGGGAGCGGTTCTTCCCGCGCGCCGTACACGTCGAGGACCACGACCTCGTCGGCGAGATCCAGGGCGTGTCCGAACTCTTCCGCGAATGTTGCTGTGCGGGAGTACAGGTGGGGCTGGAACACCACGATGACCTTGCCGCTGCGCACCGAGTCCTCGTATTCTCGGCGGTCGGCCTCGTGGGGCTGGCGCACCAGATCGGCGGCGGCGCCGAGCACGGCACGCACCTCCGTCGGGTGATGCGCGTAGTCGTCGAACACGCGGACCCCGTGCTCGCGGCCGGTGAACTGGAACCGGCGGTGCACTCCCCCGAATCCGGCGATGCCTTCGAGGATCTCGTCCACGTCGGCGCCTGCCTCCCGGGCGGCGAGGAGAGCGGCCAGCGCGTTGAGCGCCATGTGCCTGCCGGGCACACCCATCCGGACCGTCCTCGGCGACTGCTCGCCGGCCAGCTGGAACTGCAGGACTCCGCCGACGTCCCTCGCCTCGAAGCTGAGCAGTCGCGCGCCGACCTCGACGCCGTCGACCGACGCGAAGGCCCCGTCCGCGTTCTCGGCGCTGCCGTATCCCAGCACCCGCACACCGGGCAGCCCTCGCGCCGCCACCCGCTGCGCGAGCGCCGCGGACCCTGGATCGTCGAGACAGGCGACGAGCAGACCGCCGGGCGACAGACGGGCCGCGAAATCGTCGAACACCTGGATGTACGCCTCGGTGCTGCCGAAGTAGTCGAGGTGGTCGGCTTCGACGTTGGTGACGACGACGACGTCCGGGTCGTACTGGAGTAGCGAACCGTCGCTCTCGTCGGCCTCCGCGACGAACACGTCGCCGCTGCCGTGGTGCGCGTTGGTTCCGGCCTCGTTGAGTTCGCCGCCGACCGCGAACGACGGATCGAAACCGCAGTGTTGCAGCGCCACCACCAGCATCGACGTGGTCGACGTCTTGCCGTGGGTGCCGGAAACCAGCAGGGTGCGGTGCCCCTGCATCAGCGACGCCAGCACCGCGGGCCGCAGGATCACGGGAATCCCGCGCCTGGCCGCCTCCACCAGTTCCGGGTTGTCCTTGGGGATGGCGGCATGGGTGGTGACCACGACGGTCGGGCCGCCGGGCAGCAGGTCGAGCGCGCCGGCGTCGTGGCCGATGCGGACCTGCGCGCCGCGGGCACGCAGGGCGAGGACGCCGCGGCTCTCCTTGGCGTCCGATCCGGACACCTGCCCTCCCCTGGCCAGCAGGATCCGCGCGATTCCGGACATTCCGGCGCCGCCGATCCCGACCATGTGGACTCGTTCCAACTCCGCGGGCAGATCGGTCATCGGGTTCCCCTTGTCAGCGCGGCCACGTCGAGCACGATCCGCGCAACCTCGGTGGCTGCGCTGCGGTGACCCGCGCCGGCCGCCCGTCGCCCCATGTCCTCGAGCTGTGCGGGGTCGCGCAGCAGAGGGATCACGGTCTCCGCGACGAATCGGGCGGACAGGTCTCCGTCGGCGACAATCATTCCACCTCCGGCGGCGACCACCGGTCGCGCATTCAGTTCCTGCTCCCCGTTGCCGTGGGGCAGCGGCACGTATACCGCGGGAAGTCCCACCGCCGACACCTCCGCCACCGTCATCGCGCCCGACCGGCAGATCACCGCGTCCGCGGCCGAATACGCGAGGTCCATCCGCGACAGGTAGGGAACGGCCACGTAGGGCGGGCCGCCCGGGGTCGCGGGAACGTCGAGGGTGTTCTTCGGTCCGTGCGCGTGCAGAACGGCCACACCGGCCGCGGCGAGCGACTCCGCCGCGCCCGACACGGCCTCGTTGAGCGACCGCGCACCCTGCGAGCCGCCGAAGACGAGCAGCACCGGACCCTCGGCGGGGAGCCCGAAGTGTGCACGCGCCTCCGCGCGCAGAGCCGCCCGGTCGAGACCGGTGATCGACGCCCGGACCGGGATCCCGAGGATCTCCGCCTCCGAGCGGCCGCGAGCGGACACTCCGGAACCGGCGACCGCCGCCAGGACCCGGGCGGCGCGGCGGGCACCGATCTTGTTCGCGATCCCGGCGCTGGCGTTCGCCTCGTGCACCACGATCGGAATGCGGCGCCTGCGGCGGAGCAGACCGGGGCCGGCCGCCAGGTATGCGGGCAGCGCGACGTACCCGCCGAAACCGACGACGACGTCGGCGCCGGTCGCGTCGAGCACCTCGCGGGTGCGGCGCACCGACGCGCGTACCCGGCCGGGAAGCCGCAGCAAGTCGAGGGTGGGTTTACGGGGCAGCGGCACCGGCGGAATGAGCTCGAGCGGATAGCCTCGCTCGGGAACCAGGGTGGTTTCGAGGCCGCGCGCCGTGCCGAGAGCGGTCACCACCGCGGTGTCGTCGATCGCCTTGATCGCATCGGCCACTGCCAGAGCCGGCTCGATGTGCCCGGCGGTACCACCACCGGCCACGATCACCGACAGGGTGGACTTGTCGCCGTTCACCTACGAAATCCTCGCTCTCCTGCTCGGCCACCCGAGCTTCGCTGTTGACGTGCACCTCGTTCGGGGGTGCGGCCCTTGCCGCGTTCGGGGCGGCCCTTCTCGTATGTGACGCTGCGGGTCCGCGGGGCCATCTCGCGACCGGCCCTCCGCCGGGCTTCGGCGCGGCGCACCGCCTCGGCGCGTGCCGCGTCGGCCCGCACCGGCGAATACGCCTCCGGCTTGCGGAGACGCAGAAGACGACCGAACGGGCCGTCCTGCCCGGAGTGCAGCGCCGCGACCGCCTCCGGTTCGTGCCGCGCCGCGTTGGCGACGAGGCCGAACATGAACAGTGTGGTGGCCGTCGACGTTCCGCCGGCCGACACCAGCGGCAACTGCAGGCCGGTGACGGGCAGCAGCCCGATCACGTACCCCACGTTGATGAACGCCTGTCCGGTGATCCACACCGTCGCCGTTCCGGTGAGCAGGCGCAGGAACGGGTCGGCGGACCGGGCCGCGATGCGCAGGCCCGTGTACACGAACAGTCCGAACAAGCCGAGGACGGCGGCGCCGCCGAGGTATCCGAGCTCTTCGCCGATGATCGCGAAGATGAAGTCGTTGTGGGCGTTCGGCAGGTAGCTCCACTTCGCGCGGCTCTGCCCCAGCCCTCGTCCGAGGATCCCGCCGTCCGCGAGCGAATACATCGCCTGCCGCGACTGGTACCCGATGCCCTGCGGGTCGGAACCGGGATTGAGGAACTCGCGCACGCGAGCGGAGCGGTAGCCGGCGGTGAGCGCGAGGATCACGATTCCGCCGAAACCGGTGCCGAGGATGGCGACGAACAGTTTCAGCGGCAGGCCCGCGAACCACAGCAGCGCCATCAGGATGATGGCCAGCGAGACCGTCGTGCCGAGGTCGGGCTGCAGGATGATCAGGACGAACGCGACGAGCGCGGCCGGCACCAGCGGAACGAGCATGTCCCGGATACTGGAGATGTCGCTGCGCCGCGACGCCAGGATGTGCGCACCCCACACGGCCAGCGCGATCTTGGTGAGCTCGGCGGGCTGCAACGAGAATCCCGCGACGACGAACCAGCCGCGGGTGCCCTGGGACACGGTGCCGATGCCGGGTATGAGGACCAGAACCAGCAGGATGATCGTGACCGCGAAGGCCGGGAACGACAGGGCGCGCATCACCCGGACCGGGATCTGCAGCGCCGCGTAGAACAGGCCGAGCCCGAGAGCCGCGAACAACGCCTGCCGGGTGAAGAGGGTGTACGCCGAACCGTCGGAGGCGTAGGCCTCGACGCTCGACGACGACAGCACCATCACCAGGCCGAGGACCGTCAGCAGAAACGCGATGGTGACCACGAGGTGGAACGACGCCAGAGGTCGCGACAGCCAGGCCCCGATCCGGGTGCGCGGGCCGCGCGGAGGTGCGGTGCGGGTGCGGGGACCGGATGGTGCACGCTTCGCCACACCGGGGGCGGCCGCCGTGCGAGCCGGGGACCGCTGTCCCTCAGGGACGCGTCGGGTGCGGGCTCCGGCGGAGGTCATCGCAGCGTCCTGGAGATGTCCGACGCGTCGAGCCTGCCGACGGCTTCCGCGAAGCTGTCCCCCCGGTGGCCGTAACTGGCGAACATGTCGAGCGAGGCCGCCGCGGGCGCCAGGACGACGGAATCCCCTGCCGTTGCCAGCGCAGCCGCCTCACGCACGACGACACCCATCACGGCGTCGCTGTCGGTGTCCGCCGGCAGCACCACCCGGTGCGTCGCGGTCTGCGGGACTGCACTCACACCTGCATCGTCTCCCGTTTCCACAGTGACCACGGGAACCTCGGGGGCGTGTCGCGCAAGGGACTCTGCGATCTGCATCGCATCGCGGCCGAGCAGGACGGCGCCGGCGAGGCGACCGGCCACCTCCCGGACGAGGTCGTCGACCCGCGCACCCTTCAGCAGACCCCCGGCGATCCACACCACCCGCTCGTGGGCGAGTATCGACGGGCGGGCGGCGTGCGGGTTGGTGGCCTTGGAGTCGTCGACGAACGTCACGCCCCCGACCTCGGCGACGAGTGCCGCGCGGTGCGGGCCCACGACGTGGGCGGCCAAACCTGCGGCGACGGCGTCCGGCGGAACTCCGATCGCCCGTGCCAGAGCCGCCGCGGCCAGGGCATCCATCAGTCCGGCAGGCCCGGGCGGAGTGATCCCCTCGGTCGGGGCCAGCCGCTCGCCGTCCGCGAACGCGCGGTCGACGAGGTACCCGTCCTCGACACCCAGCTCGCCCGGCGCCGGCACGCCCAGCCGGAAACCCAGGGTCCGGGCTGCGAGGGACGATGAGAAGAGAGAGGACGCGACCTCGTCGTCGAGGCCCAGCACCGCGACCTCACCGGTCAGGGCGCGCGCCTTCGCATCGATGTACGGCTGCATCCCGCCGTGCCAGTCCAGATGATCTTCGGCGATATTGAGGATCGCGCCTGCGGCCGGCCGGACCGACGGCGCCCAGTGCAGCTGGAACGACGAGAGTTCGACCGCCAGCGCCTCCGCCCGGGGTTCGGTGTGCCGCAGGGCGTCGAGCACCGGAAGCCCGATGTTGCCGCAGGCCAGACTCGGCAGCTCGGCCGCCTCGAGGATGGACTGCAGCATGGAGGTCGTCGTGGTCTTGCCGTTGGTGCCGGTGACCACCAGCCACCGTCGCGGCGGGCCGTAGAGCCCGGCCCGGTCCACGTGCCACGAGAACTCGATGTCGCCCCAGATCGGTACCCCGTCCCCGGCGGCGAGCGAGAGCAGCGGTGCGTCCGGGCGGAACCCCGGGCTCGTCACGACCAGCGCGAACTCGGCGACCCGGTCCCGCTCGGCGAGCAGATCGTCGATCGGGACGGTCGCGGCGCCGAGCCGCGCGCACTCGGCGAGGGCGTCGACGTTCGCGTCGGTCACGGTGACGAGCGCACCGAGGTCACGAAGAGGTTCGATGGTGGCCCGGCCGGAGACACCCGCACCGGCGACGAGGACGCTGCGACCCCGCAACCAGTCGAGCCCGCCGTGTTCCTCTGCCACGTCGTCAGCCCCCGATCGCTGCCAGGTACTCGCTGTAGAACAGCGCGAGCCCGATCGCGGAGGCGATGGCGGCCAACAACCAGAACCGGATGATCACCGTGGTTTCCGCCCACCCTGCGAGTTCGAAGTGGTGGTGGAACGGAGCCATCCGGAACACTCGTCTTCGGCTCGACCGGAACACCGCGACCTGGATCACGACCGATGCCGCCTCGGCGACGAACAGCGCGCCGATCACGACCATCAGCAGTTCGGTGCGCGTCGTGATCGACAGTCCGGCGAGCATGCCGCCGAGTGCCAGCGAACCGGTGTCGCCCATGAAGATCTTCGCCGGCGCCGCGTTCCACCACAGGAATCCGATGCACGCACCGGCACCGGCCGCGCAGATCAGGGCCAGGTCGAGCGGATCTCGGACGTCGTAGCAGCCCTTGCCGGGGCTCGTCTCGCACGCGTTGCGGTACTGCCAGAACGTGATGATCACGTACGCGCCGAGGACCAGGCTCATGGACCCGGCAGCGAGACCGTCGAGGCCGTCGGTGAGATTGACCGCGTTCGACCAGGCGCTCACCAGGAGGTAGCAGAACGCGACGAACACGACGGAGCCCATCGTGACCGTCGCGATGTCACGCACGTACGACAGGTGCTCGCTGCCCGGTGTGAGGTCGTTCGCGCCCCGGAACTGCAGCGCGAGAATGCCGAACGCCACTGCCGCGATGAGCTGTCCGACCAGCTTCGCCGTCTTGTTCAGTCCGAGGTTGCGCTGCTTGCGGATCTTGATGAAGTCGTCGAGGAACCCGACCCCGCCGAGCGCCGTCGTGAGACCGAGAACCAGCAGTCCCGATGCCGACGGCCCGTCCGCGTTGTAGCCGATGCCGATCAGGTGCGAACCCCAGTAGCCGGCCCACAGTCCGGCGAGGATGGCGACGCCACCCATCGTCGGGGTGCCGCGCTTCGACTGGTGGCTCGCCGGACCTTCGACACGGATCTCCTGGCCGAATCCCTGACGGGAGAAGGCCTTGATGAGAACGGGGGTCAGCAGAATCGAGACGGCGAGCGCGATGCCCGCCGCGAAGAGGATCTGTCTCACCGCGTAGCCTCCGAACCCTTCTGTCCCGTGCTTCCCGCCAACACCGTGTCCGCGACCTCCCACAATCCGATGGACTGCGACGCCTTGACCAGCACCAGATCACCCGGCGCCAGTTCCGCTTCGAGCAAGGCGACCGCACCGGCGATGTCGGGGACGAGGATCGACTCCTCACCCCACGAACCCTCCATGACCGCACCCTGATGCATGGCGCGGGCGGGCCTGCCGGTTCCGACGATGATCAGCCTGCTCACGTCCAGTCGGACGGCGAATCTGCCGATGGCGTCGTGTTCGACCACTGATTCTGGACCCAGCTCGGCCATTTCTCCGAGCACCGCCCAACTCCGGCGCGCCGCACCCCGGCCCGTCCTGGCCATCGACACCAGCGCCTTCAGGGCCGCCCGCATCGAGTCGGGGTTCGCGTTGTACGAATCGTTGACGACGGTCACACCGTCCGGCCGGTCGCGGACGTCCATCCGGCGCGCCGAGACGGCGGCGGCACCGGAGAGGGCCTGCGCGATCTGCTCGAGGTCCGCCCCGCATTCGAGCGCCACCGCCGCTGCGGCGAGCGCGTTGCCGACCTGGTGTTCGCCGTGCACGGCGAGCTCGACGGCGACACTACCCACCGGCGCCGTGAGAGTGAAACGCGCCCTTGCCTTCTCGTCGAGCACGATGTCGGTGGCCCGCACGTGCGCGGACTCCGACCGGCCGACGAGGACCACACGGGCCGACGTGCGCGGGGCCATGGCTGCCACCAGCGGATCGTCGGCGTTGAGGATCGCGACACCACCCTCGTCCGCCGAGGGCAGCGACTCCGCGAGTTCGCCCTTGGCGGCGGCGATCGCGTCACGCGAACCGAATTCGCCGAGGTGCGCCGTACCCACGTTGAGGACGACCCCGATCTTCGGGGGTGCGATGTTCGCGAGGGAGGCGATGTGGCCGCGGCCGCGGGCCGACATCTCCAGAACCAGAAATCCCGTGTCCGCGTCCGCGCGCAGCGCGGTCCACGGGTGGCCGAGTTCGTTGTTGAACGATCCGGGCGGCGCGACGACGGGGCCGAGGGGGCGCAGGACGGCGGCGAGCAGATCCTTGGTCGACGTCTTTCCCGCCGATCCGGTGACGCCGACGACGGTCAGCCCCTTCGCGGTGAGGCCGTCGACGGAGGCGCGCGCGAGCTTCGCGAGGGCCGCGAGCACGGCGGCGCCCGATCCGTCGGTGTCGTGTTCGAGAGCCATCGCCTTGCTCGGGATGTCGCTGGGCGTCGGGGTGACGACGATCGCGGGGACGCCGACCGGGCGCGCGGCCAGGACCGCGACCGCACCGGCCTCGACCGCCGACGCCGCGTGATCGTGGCCGTCCACGTGGGCGCCGGGCAGGGCGAGGAACAGCCCCCCGGCGGTGACCTTGCGCGAGTCGAACTCCACCGTTCCCGTCACCTCGGCCGACGGATCGGCGACGCCGTGCAGTTCGCCGCCCACGATCTCGGCGATGCGAGCGAGTGTCATCGGGATCATCGCGCTCCTCCGACCTGTCGCTCGATCGCGTCGCCCAGTACGTCGCGGTCGTCAAATGGGTACTTCACCCCGTGTATCTCCTGACCGATCTCGTGTCCCTTGCCTGCGACCAGAACCACGTCGCCTGCCTGCGCCCAGCCGACGGCGTCGGCGATCGCCTTCGCTCGGTCCGCTACTTCCCACACCTGTCCCCGCTCGGATTCGGGCACTCCGAGAGCGCCCTCGCGGACCGCGGCCCTGATCTTCGCCGGGTCCTCGGTGCGGGGGTTGTCGTCCGTGATGATCAGCAGGTCGGCACCGCGCGCGGCCGCGGCGCCCATCAGCGGCCGCTTGCCTGCGTCGCGATCGCCGCCCGCACCCACGACGACAGCGACGCGACCGCGCACCTGCTCGCGCAGCGTCGCGATCACGGCCTCGACCGCTGCGGGCTTGTGCGCGTAGTCGACGACGGCGAGGAAGTCCTGTCCCCGGTCGATCCGCTGCACCCGGCCCGGCACGTCGACCCCGGCGATGCCCCGGGCGGCGTCGCGCGGATCGACACCCAGCGCCGCGCACAGCGCGACGGCGAGGGAAGCGTTGGCGACGTTGTACTGCCCCGGCAGACGGAGCTCCACGTCGAGTGTCGTGCCCTCGGCCGTGGTGAGCGCGAAGGTCTGCGAGCCCGAGAGCGACACCGTCGCCGGGCCCGCCGTCCACACCGCGCCCTCGCTGTCCGGCGTGGTCGCGACCGTCGTCACGATCGAGTGCGCACCGCGGGCGACGTCGGCCATCCGCTGTCCCCACACGTCGTCGATGCAGATGACGGCGTGCTGGGCGTGCACGGACGAATCGGCCGCGAAGAGCCGCGCCTTCGCGGCGAAGTAGTCCTCGAAGTCGCGGTGGAAGTCCAGGTGGTCCTGGGAGAGGTTCGTGAAGGCGCCCACATCGAAGCGGACTCCGTCGACGCGGCCGAGCGACAGCGCGTGGCTGGACACCTCCATCACGACGGTGTCGATCCCCTGCTCGAGCATCACGGCGAACAGGGCGTGGAGCTGCGGCGCCTCAGGGGTCGTCAGTGCGCTCGGCACCCGGCGGCCACTCATCCGGGTCTCGATGGTGCCCACGAGACCGGTCGTCCGCCCCGCGACGGTGAGCGCGGCTTCGACGAGATACGAGGTCGTGGTCTTCCCCGACGTCCCGGTGATGCCGATGACCTGCATCTTCTCCGAGGGCCGGCCGTAGATGGTTGCCGACAGCTCACCGAGGACGCCGCGTGGGTCGTCGTGGACGAGCACCGGCATGTCCGAGCCCAGCGCGGACACCAGCGCGAATCCGGCCTCGTCGGTGAGGATCGCGGTCGCGCCGCGTGCGAGAGCGTCGGCGGCGAATTCCGCGCCGTGCGCGCGGGCCCCGGGAAGGGCCGCGAACAGATCGCCCTCGACGATCCCCTGGGCGCGGAGATCCACCCCGGTGACGATGACGTGCTCGGCGGTTCCGGTGGGTGCCTCGACCCTCGCTCCGGCGAGCGCTGCCAGAGCGCTCACCGTGGTACGGACCGGCTGGGCGGGGCGAAGGCTGTCTGTGACCTTCACCTCCACTGACGCCGACTGCGGGCGGGACGGAACAGGCACCGGGCTCCTCTCGGATGTCGACTCTCACTGACAACGGCATAGTGCACGGATCGATACAGCGTGCTACCTCGGCAGTTCCCTGCGTCCACGGGAAAGTCCGTGTCCACTGAACGGCCGACGTGTCAGATTACCGCGAGCGCTCTCGGAACCCGATTCGGCCGACCTTCGCTCAATCGGCCTGCAGCACCAGCCTGCGTCCGGGGTCCGGGGACATCGGCACGCTGTCGCGCTGCAGCATCCAGGACGCGATGTTGTGGAACAGCGGCGCCGCGGATTGGCCGCCGGAACCGTCCGCGCTGCGTGTCGGCGCGTTCAGCATGATTCCGACGACGTACCGCGGGTTGTCGGCGGGGGCGATCCCGGCGAACGTGATCCAGTAGTTCGAGTTCGAGTAGCACTTGCAGGCGGGGTCGACCTGCTGGGCGGTGCCCGTCTTGCCGCTGATCTGGTACCCGTCGACGGCTGCCTGCACCCCGGTACCGCGCTGGTTGCCCGTGTCGTTCTGGGTGACGGAGCGGAACATGTCACGGACGGTGGACGCGGTCTGGGGGCTGACGACCGTCACCTCCTCGGGCGCCTCGGTCTCCGTCCGGTTCCCCGACGCGTCGACGGTCGCCTTGACGATGCGCGGCGGGATGCGAACGCCGTCGTTGGCGATCGCCTGGTACATGCCGGTCATCTGCAGCAGCGTCATCGACAGGCCCTGACCGATCGGCAGGTTCGCGAACGTGCCCCCCGACCACTGGTCGCGGCTGGGGACGCTGCCCGCGCTCTCGCCGGGTAGTCCGACGTCGGTGCGCTGGCCGAGCCCGAACCTGGACAGCATGTCCGCGTAGCGGTCCTCCCCCACCCGCTGGGCGAGCATCAGGGTGCCCACGTTCGAGGACTTCCCGAACACACCCGTGGCCGTGTACGGGGCGACCCCGTGGTCCCACGCGTCCTTCACCGACACACCCGACATCTGAATGTTGCCGGGAACTTCGAGAACTTCGTCCGGTGTGGTCAGCCCGTACTCGATCGCGGCGGCCGCGGTGACGATCTTGTTGACAGAGCCCGGTTCGAACGGCGTGCTCACCGACAGGTTGCCCATCTCCGCGGTCCGCGGATTGTTGCCCACCCCGATCGCCGGGTTGAACGTGCTGTCGTTCGACATCGCGAGCACCTCACCGGTGTGGGAGTCGAGCACGACCGCCGAGGCGTCCTTCGCACCGGACTTGTCCTTGGCCATCTGCACCTGCTGCTGAACGTAGTACTGCAGGTCGGAGTCGATGGTGAGCTCGACGCTCGACCCGTCCACCGCCGGTTGCTTGTCACGCCAGCTGCCGGGAATCACCGCGCCGTCGGAGCCCCGGTCGTAGGTCTGGGAGCCGTCGGTGCCTGCCAGGGTGGAGTCGAGCGAGTCCTCGAGGCCGAGCAGTCCGTGGCCGTCCCAGCCGGTGGCGCCGACGAGGTTGGCGGCAAGGGATCCGCCCGGATACTCGCGGATGTCCTGGCGTTCGAGTCCGACCTCCGGGAACTTGTCGCTGATCTGCGCCGCGATGTTGGGGTCGACGCTGCGCGCGAGATAGACGAACGTGTCGTCGCCGTGCAGTTTCTCCTTCAGATCCTTCTCGGGTGCGGCGTCGCCGAGCCGGTCGTGGATCTCCTTCGCGATCGCGTCGAGACGGGAGTCGACGTCGGGGGCGGTGTCGCTCTTGGCCTTCGCCTCCTCGAGTTCCTTCCGCACCCGTGCGGGCTGGAACGTCAGGGCCTTCGCTTCCATCGTGAACGCAATGGGGTTGGAGTTGCGGTCGGTGATCGACCCGCGCAGCGCCGGATCCACCTCGGTGGTGGTGCGCTGGTTCGCCGCCTCCGCGGACAGTTGTGGTGCGTCGATGACCTGGATCCACAGAAGCTGCACTGCGGCGAGGCCGAGCGCCAAGAACATCACCAGGCGTCCGTACCGTTGCCTGAACGGAAAGGACGCCGAACCGGCGCCCTTGGGGCGCCGGGGACGACTTCTCGGTGCGCTTCGATTCACCGGCGACCGCCGGACGGTGGAGCAGTCGTCGGAGCGGTGGTCGAGGGGATCACGGGAACCAATTGTTCACCCTGAGCTTGGATCTCCGTGCCATTGCCGGGCTGCGGCGTGGCGCGCGGCGACTGCGTCGTCGTCCCGCGGTTGGGGGCGGTCGCGACGGCGTTGCCGCGCTGGGTGGGCGGGACGGCGACATCCAGCGGCGGCACGGGTGCACCGGACGCCGGGGCCGGCTTTCCGACGACCTCGACGCTGCCGTCGGGATGGACGACGAGGCGAGCGGGATCGTTGGCGGGCACCATGCCGAGCTTGGCCGCTTCCTCTGCCAGTTTCGGGGCGGAGTTGGCGGTCTCGACGTCACGCTGCAGCGCGGCCTTCTCCTCCGCGAGTGACTGGTTGTGAGCGCGGGCGGCGCTCAGCTGGTACGAGTCCTCGGCGGAGCGGGTGGTCAGCAGCAGTGTCATGGCCAGACCCATGGCGAGCAGAACGAGGATCGTCGCCACGAACGGGATGCGGGCGGTGAGCGTACCGGTGCGGTTCTTGCCGGAGACGGCGATCGCGGACCCACTGTGCACGGCCGCACGCTGGGTGCGCTTCTTGTACGCCCGCTCAGCCGCGCCCGTCCGGTTGGCCGCCCGCGCGGGCCGCATCTCGGTGGAACTCACCTGAACCGTCATGCCGCCGACCTCCTGGCAATTCTTTCTGCAGCGCGCAAACGCACCGGGGCTGATCGTGGGTTCTCTTCGACTTCCTGTTCGGACGCCCGCTCCGCCCCTCGTGTGAGGATCCGGAACTCCGGTCCCATCCCCGGTAGTTCGACAGGAAGCCCCTCGGGGCTCTTCGACTTCGACCTGGGAGTGATTTCCTGCTTGACGACCCGGTCTTCCAGA
Source organism: Rhodococcus sp. IEGM 1307 (assembly GCF_030056915.1). NCBI lineage: Bacteria > Bacillati > Actinomycetota > Actinomycetes > Mycobacteriales > Nocardiaceae > Rhodococcus > Rhodococcus sp. IEGM 1307. Next base: position 60,561 of record NZ_JASHKW010000014.1, on the reverse strand, counting down.
GATTGGTACGACATGAACACGACGCGTCCCCCGACGGTCAACGCGTCGAGTGCAGCCGGGACCGCGGCGCGCAGTGAATCGAGCTCGCCGTTGACCTCCACTCGAAGGGCCTGGAACGTCCGCTTGGCGGGATGTCCCCCGGTACGGCGGGTCGCCGCAGGAATGGAGCGGTACAGCAGTTCGACCAGCGCTGCGCTGGTGGTGAACGGCTCCTTCGCGCGCTGCCGGACGATCTCCGACGCGATCTTGCCCGCGAAGCGCTCCTCGCCGTACGTGCTGAGGATACGAGCGAGATCTCCGTGGCTGTACGTGTTGAGGACCTCGGCCGCGGTGATGCCGGTGGTCGGGTCCATCCGCATGTCGAGGGGCGCGTCGATCGAATACGCGAACCCCCGATCCGATTCGTCGAGCTGCATCGAGGAAACGCCGAGGTCGAAGAGGATCCCGTGCACCGACTCCTGCGCGGGCAGGCCCGCCTGGTCGAGCGCGTCCTCGATGCCGTCGTAGCGGGTGTGCACGAACGTGATGCGATCGGCGAACGGTGCGAGCCGTCCGCCGGCGATCTCGAGCGCGTGCGGATCACGGTCGAGGGCGATGAGCCTCAGCTGAGGGTAGGTCCGCAGGAAGTGCTCGGAGTGTCCGCCGAGACCGAGGGTCGCGTCGATCATGACGGCTCCCCCGCCCTGCGGGTCGTTCACGGTGAGGGCGGGGCCCAGCAGTTCGTCGGCGCGGTGAAGCAGAACCGGAATGTGACCGAAACCATCGGCGGGCGAGGAATCTTCCCCCTCGTGATCCACCATGATCCCTCCGGCTCCTGCTCTGTGGTGCGGGTGAAGTGCCCGATGCCGGGGTTCACTGCTCGACCTTCTCTTGTCGGCCAGTTGCCGTGGCGAATGCTTCGAGGTCCCTGCCCGAAATGAAAACCTGGCGCTGGGGAAGTGCGTCAGGGTTCCGTCGGACAGAGGCCTCGCGGCATTCGCGGGGACGCGGTCACGCTCAGACGATCTCGCCGAGCGCGACTCCTGTTGCCTGCGAGTAGTTCTCCTCGTTCGCCTCGACGTAGGTCTGCCAGGCTTGCGCATCCCAGATTTCGAGGAAATCGACCGAACCGATCACTACGCAGTCCTTGGAGAGACCCGCGTAACGACGGTGATCTGCCGAGAGGGTGATGCGCCCCTGGGCATCTGCGTGCTGCTCGTCGGTACCTGCCGCCAGTCCGCGAACGAAGGCTCGCGCCTCCGGATCGCTTCTCGACGCGGCCGCGGCCTTGCGTGCGAGAGCGGTGAACTCTTCCCGGGGATACACCGCGAGGCTGTGATCCTGACCCTTGGTGACCATCAACCCTCCCGCCAGCGCATCCCGGAACTTTGCGGGCAACGTGAGCCGCCCCTTGTCGTCGAGCTTCGGCGTGTAGGTACCGAGAAACACTCGACACCTCCCACCGCGTTCATATCGAACGCCGTATGCCCGGGCGGTTCACCTTCGCTCCCCGCTGCGCACCACAGTACCCCACTTTCCCCCACCCACAAGGTGGATAACGGCGTGTTGTTCCCCAATTTGCCCAATACTTGCTGGTCAACGCTCATTGCAGATGGTGGGGGAAAATTCCCGGCGTGATCACCGCCACGAGCGGAGCCGATCGGGCTCGTCCCCACAACGGGGCAGGATGGCGCAAAAGCCCAGGTGAAAGCCCAACGCGAGGGGGCGGCGCCCCCGTCTCGCGGTTCGTCGCGGAGCAAAGGGGGGAAAGTGGGGAAACGGGGTGGGTGAGGGTGGGGATTCGTGGGCGGGACGGTTCACTGGCCCCACCGGATCGACCCGCCTCCGCACCCGGGCGACCCGGGACCGGGCCCCGACACAGCAGTGGCGGCGCGGCATCACATGCCACGCCGCCACTGGGCTGCTGAGCGGGTAGTACTACTCCTGCTCGAATCTCTTCTTGAAGCGGTCTTCCATTCGCGACGAGAATCCGCCACTCTTGCGCCCGCTTCGGGGCTTACCGCGATCGGCACGGCCGGTCTCACCTTGCGTGGTCGAGCCACCACGTGAGGACTGTCCGGACTTGCTCTTTCCTCCACCCCACAGGAGGAGGACTCCGGCACCGAACATGACGATGAAGCCGATCAGGCTGATGACGGGAAAACCGCCCGGCTTGATCGGAAGGGCGACGCCGGCGATGAGCAGGACCAGCCCCAGAACGAACAGGGCCACCGCCTGCAATCGACGACGACTCGATGCCGCACGCATGCGACCGCCTCGCACAGTGGAGGCGAACTTGGGATCCTCGGCGTAGAGAGCGCTCTCGATCTGGTCGAGCATGCGCTGCTCGTGCTCGGAGAGTGGCACGGTACCTCCCCCGGCACTGGAGTGTTGGCCACCGCCTCACGGTGCGAGACGGTGGGTAACCGACTTTGGCGGCTACCTAGATTTAATAATACGAGCAGTTCGATCCCCGTACCACCTACTCCACGTACGAGTTCCCGACCAACCTTACGGACTCCCGCACCGAACCCCGTTCGGGGCACCGCAATGTCGCGGACGTCCCACCGTTTTCCCGCCGTTTCCGGGCCCGCCGCCGACTAGGACGCCCGCAGATCGAGACCCGCGCCACGTCCGATGTGATCTTCGACGGCCTGGAGAAAGCGTCCGACCTCGACGAAGAACTCGTCGGCCTCGAGATCGGTGAGGGTTCGCGACATTCCCGCCTCGATCGCGGCGCGGGTGGCGGAGTGCCCGGCGAAGTAGTCGGCCCAGTTCACGAATTCGGGCGTCGCGTCGGCCATGAGAACCCAGGCGTTACGCGTTCGTGTCCGTCTGCGCCCCGCTGCGGGCCCCTCGACGGCGGCCAGCACTGCGCCCGCCCCGCGGAGCGCGGCCAGATACGCGCTGTGGAATCGATCCGCCGGCCCACCGGCCCCCACCGATTGAGCGAGGAGCGCGTCGGCGCGATCGAGCAGCACCGAACCCCGCCTGGAGCCCGGGTTGCGTACGTCACCCGGTCGGCGTGAGTTCCCAGAGGTCGGTCCCGTGACCGGGTTCGTCATCACTTCGAACACCTCCAAAACCCCGGTGCAACCACCCCGCCGGGCGTAGTCAGGTCGTGAGTTCGGGGGCCGGCGATGCTCGCTTCCCTCGAGCATCGCCGGATCCCCGCTATCGAACATCTGTTCGACCTATTCAATATAGCTGGACCCACCGACACGTCGTCAAGAGAAAGGTGAGACCGGTCGACACGAACGCTGACCAGACTCCGCTCGTGGTCGAACTCTCGGCCACCGAGTTCCGCGACCGCCTGCACGAGGCGCTGTCGATCTACGTCGCCGCCATGGGCTATCCCCACGGCACCGAATACCACCGGGCGCCGATGTGGAACGAGCACCTGCAGCGTTCGGGGTGGCGGGGCGTCGGCGCGCTCGTCCCGGCCGGTGACGGATCCACCGACAACGGGGCCGCCCGGCTCGTCGCCGTCGCCTACGGCTACCGCGGGGCGCCCGAACAGTGGTGGCACCAGCAGGTCCGTTCGGGTCTGCGCCACACGGGGTGGACCCGGGACCAGATCGACGTGATCCTCGGCAACTACTTCGAACTCACCGAACTCCACGTCCACCCGGACGCCCAGGGACACCGGCTCGGCGAGACCCTGCTCCTCCGCCTCCTCGAACGCAGGCCCGAACGCGGGGTGCTGCTCTCCACCCCCGAAGTGGCGGACGAGGACAACCGCGCCTGGCGGCTGTATCGCCGCCTCGGCTTCAGAGACGTCCTGCGCCACTTCCGATTCGCCGGGGACAACCGGCCGTTCGCGGTGCTGGGACGCGGGCTTCCCCTGTGATCGACGCGGTGGTGGTGGGGTCGGGACACAACGCCCTCGTGTCGGCGTGTTACCTCGCGCGATCCGGCTGGTCGGTCAAGGTGATCGAACGCGACACCGTGCTCGGCGGCGCGGTGTCCACGGTGGAACGCTTCCCCGGGTACAAGGTCGACCGCGGGTCGTCCGCGCACATCATGGTCCGTCACACGGGGATCGTCGAGGAACTCGATCTCGGTTCGCACGGACTGCGGTACCTCGACTGCGATCCGTGGGCGTTCGCCCCCGCCCCGGCGGGTACGGATCGGCCGGGCATCGTGTTCCGCCGCAGCCTGGATGCGACGTGCCGGTCCATCGAGGAATCCTGCGGCGCCGCGGATGCCGACGCGTACCGCCGGTTCGTGGCGGTGTGGGGTCCGCGCAGCGCACGCGTCATGCGCGCGTTCTCGAACCCGCCGACCGGGCCTGCGCTGCTCTCGTCGTTCTGGGGGCTCGACACGGGCGGCGGCGGCAGCGACCTGTCCCGGCAGTTCCTCGGTTCCGGCGACGCGCTGCTCGACGAGTACTTCGACGACGAGCGTCTCAAGGCCGCCCTCGCATGGTTCGGCGCCCAGTCCGGTCCGCCGATGTCGGAGCCGGGGACGGCGCCGATGGTCGGATTCGCGGCGCTGATGCACACCATTCCGCCCGGCCGTGCCGTCGGCGGCAGCGGAGCCCTGACCGCGGCTCTCGCCGCGAGGCTGCGGGCCGACTCCGGGACCGTCTCGCTCGGCGACTCGGTGGTCTCGTTGAGCCGCGACGGCGACTCCTGGACGACGCGGACGGCGTCCGGGCGGGAGATCCGCTCACGGGCCGTGATCGCGGGCTGTCACGTGCTGACCACACTCGGCCTGCTCGAGCGCGGCGGGTACGACGCGCAGACCCTCCACCGGTGGCGTCGCCGGATCCGCGTCGGCCCGGGGATCGGGATGGTGGTGCGGTTGGCCACCGACGCCCTCCCCGCCTATCCGAGTGCGCCCGACGCCTCGGTCACCCACGGGCTCCAGTTACTGGTCTCGGATCGCGCGCACCTGCGGCTCGCGCACGGCGCGGCGCTCGCCGGGGAACTCCCGCCGCGGCCCGCGGTGCTGGGAATGAGCTTCAGTGGCCTCGACCCCACCATCGCACCCGAGGGCAGGCACCAGGTGACCCTGTGGTCGCAGTGGCAGCCGTACCGGCTGAGCGGCGGCAGGCGCTGGAGCGACCTCGCCGGACCGGAGGCCGATCGGATCGTCGCCGAGATCGACGCGCTGGCACCCGGTTTCGGTCAGTCCGTCCTCGACCGGCACGTGCAGTCGCCGCAGGACCTCGAAGACGAGATGGGGTTGCTCGGCGGCAACGTCATGCACGTGGAGATGTCGCTGGACCAGATGATGATGTGGCGTCCCCTCCCCGAACTGTCCGGGCACCGGGTGCCGGGCGCCGACCGCCTGTACCTCACCGGCGCCTCCACCCACCCGGGCGGCGGGGTGTCCGGCGCGAGCGGTCGCAGCGCCGCACGCATCGCGCTCCACGACGACCGGCGGGGCCTGGGACGCCTGCGACGCCGGCGATGACCTCCCGCCTGCCCCTGATCCTCGCGGGCGCGGCGGTCGCGGCGCAGATCGTCTACCCGCTGGTGCACGGCGGTACCCGCGACGTGGTCACCGTGCTCGTCGTCGCGCTGCTGGCCGCGGCGTCCGTCACCCACGCGGCCGTGACCCGGGGTGCCCGCTGGACGGTGGGTCTGGTGCTCGTCACCGCAGGGCTCGGTCTGTGCTCCGAGGTCGTCGGCACGGCCACCGGCTTCCCCTACGGCTGCTACGACTACAGCGTCGACCGGCTCGGGCCGGCACTCGCGGGGGTGCCTCTGGTGGTGCCGTTCGCGTGGACGGCCGGGTTCTATCCGGTGTGGTGTGTGGCGTCCGTACTCGCGCGCGGTCCGCGTCGACGGCTGACGCGCATCGCGCTGACGACGATCGGGGTGGTCGGCTGGGACCTGTACCTCGACCCGCAGATGGTCGCGGACGGGCAGTGGTGCTGGTGCGTCACCGACGCCGGCCTGCCCGGTATCGAGCACATTCCGCTGACCAACTACGCCGGGTGGTTCGTCGTCGCGGCCGTGATGGCCGTCGCCGTGGACCGCATCGACCGTCGACTGGACGCCGGGACCCGGCACCGTGACGGTGTCCCGATCGGGTTGTTCCTGTGGACGTGGCTCGGTTCGGCGCTGGCCCACTCGGTGTTCCTGGGCGCTCCCGAGTTGCGGTATTCGGCGATCTACGGGTGGTTGGCGATGGGAATCCTGGGAGTTCCGCTGCTCGTGTCGCTGCTTCGGCCGCGCGCCCGGCGACCCGGGACCCACGACACGCACCCTCACGCCTGACACCGATCCACTCCCCTGGCACGATACGACTGTGCAGCCGCCCTCAGTTCCGACCTCGACCCGCTCGCGGAGGGCTTTGTCCCTCGCGGCCCTCGGGCTCCTCCTCGTGCCCCTCCTCGCGGGATGCCTGCGGGTTCAGGTGTCGATGGGGGTGTCCGCCGACGACCGGGTCTCCGGCCAGATCGTGGCCGCCGCCGTGCCGGCGAACGATCAGGACAAGGGCCCGCAACTCACTCCGCCCGACTCGCTGTCGGACAAGGTGCGCGTCCAGGAGTACAAGAAGGACGGGTACGTCGGCAGCCAGGCGTTCTTCAGCGACCTCACGTTCGGCGACGTGCAGCAGCTCGGCACCATGTCGGAGCAGGCCAACGGGAGTTTCCAGATCTCGCTCCAGCGGACCGGCGACCTCGTGACCCTCGACGGGAAGGCCGATCTCAGTTCGGTCCCCGCGCAGGGCACGGACGTGCAGTTCACGATCGCCTTCCCGGCGCGCGTCGCCACCACCAACGGCACCCGCGAGGGCGACTCGATCGTGTCGTGGAAACTTCCCGCCGGCGACACCTCGACGATCCGCGCCGAGGTGCGCTACTCGGACCCGAGCACCCGCAGCTTCGCGGGCTGGGCGGGCATCATGGCCGGCGTGACGCTGGGCGTCGCCGTGATCGTCGGTGCGCTGGCCTGGATGGCCCGCAACAAGGATCCGGTGATCGGCAGCGGTCGCGCACGGGACCACTCGGAGGTGTGACCTCTCGCCCGATCGAGCGGGTCGTCCGGATCGGCTCCCTGATCTCGGTTCTCGGACTCGCCACCACCGTCGTCAACCTGTGCCGCGCCCCGCGCCTCCCCACGGCGGCCCGCCCGGTCACCGAACCCGTCACCGTCTGCATCCCGGCCCGGGACGAACGTGACCGGCTGCCGGACCTGATCGGTGACCTGCGAGAACAGCGAGGCGTCGACGATCTGCGGGTGTTCGTCTACGACGACGCCTCCACGGACGGGACCGCCGACGTCGCGGACGCTGCGAGCGGCGCGGACCCCCGCTTCTCCGTGGTGCGGGGGACCGCGGAACCGCCGCCGGGCTGGGTGGGCAAACCCGCGGCCTGCCATCGGGTGAGTGAGCACGCCTTCGCCCGGGGCCGCGGCGACGGCGGGATACTCGTGTTCCTCGACGCCGATGTGCGGTTGCGTCCGGGTGCCCTGAAGGCCGCCTGCGCCGCACTGCGCGAGTCCGAGGCCGCGCTGGTCTGCCCGTGGCCGTTCCAGCAGGCGGGGTCGGTGACCGAGGCGCTGGTGCAGCCGCTGCTCGCGTGGTCGTGGGCGGCGACGCTGCCGATGCGCGTGGCAGACCGGTCTCGGCGCCCGTCGACGGCGGTGGCCTGCGGGCAGTTCATGGTGTTCGATTCCGCCGCGTACCGCAGAGTCGGGGGTCACCGGGCCGTCGTGGGCAGCGTGACCGAGGACCTCGACATCGCGCGACTGCTCCGCACTCGGGGTCACGCGACCGCACTGGTCGTGGCCGGCCGGTCGGCGTCGTGCCGGATGTACGAGGACGCCGGCGCGCTGCGCCGCGGTTACGACCGCTGGCTGTGGACGGCATTCGGCTCCCGCCTCGGCGCCGCGGCGGTCCTCGGTGCGGCGAGTGTGGCGTACCTCGCGCCGCCGGTCGCGTTCGCGGCCGGACGGGGACGCGTGCGCCGGTGGGGTGCGGTGGGATATCTCGCGGCCACGACGTCGCGGCTGTGCGCCCGGGCACTCGAACGCGGTGGCCGCCTCACCGCCGCCGACGTGGCCGGGGCGGTCGCGCACCCGCTGTCCGTCGCCGCGGTGACGGCACTGACGGTGTCGTCACACCGCAATCACCGCCGCGGGCGCACCCGGTGGAAGGGGCGGAGCCTCAGCTGACCCGCGCCGGGGTGACCGCGGCGGGATCCGCCACACCCGACCCGACCTTGTCGCCGAGCCGGGCCAGCACCTCGCTCGTGGCGCGCGCGAAGTTGAGGGTGATGAAGTGCAGGCCGGGTGCGCCCTCCGCGATGAGGCGTTCGCTCATCTCGGTTGCGACGTCGATGCCGATCTCGCGCACGGCGGCGCGGTTCTCCTCCGGACCGTCCCCGGCAGCCGCGGCGAGACGGTTCTCGAGGTGCGCCGGGAGACGCGACCCCGACAGTTCGAGCACGCGGCGGACCGACCGCAGCGACGTGATCGGCATGATCTCGGGGATGATCGGCTTGGCGCCCTGTTCGGGGTCGTACGCCGACACCCGGTCGCGCAGCCGCAGGTAGTCGTCCACGTCGAAGAACATCTGGGTGATCGAGTACTCGGCGCCTGCCCGCAGCTTCGACACCAGGTACCGGGTGTCGTGCGCGAGATCGGGCGCCCGGTAGTGGCCTTCCGGGAACGACGCGACGCCCACATGGAAGTCGCCGAGGTCGCGAACGAGCCGCACGAGGTCCTCGGCGTACTCGACTCCGTCCGGATGCTTCTCCCACTCGCCCAGCGGGTCACCGGGCGGGTCGCCGCGCAAGACGAGGACGTTGCTGATTCCGCGGTCGGCGTAGGCGCCGACCATCGACCGCAGTTCGTCGACACTGTGCGACACGGCCGTGAGGTGCGCGACCGGCAGGAGTGTGGTCTCCTCGGCGAGCTGCCCGGTGACGCGGACCGTGCGGTCCCGCGTCGACCCGCCCGCACCGTAGGTCATGGACACGAAGGCCGGACCCATCCGCTCGAACTCCCGGACGGCACGCCACAGGCGAGCCTCGGCGGCCTCGTCACGCGGCGGCGAGAACTCGACGGAAAAGGGGACCCGTCCGTCGCTGGACGACCGGATCCGGTCGACGATGGACGGAGTGCGGGTCACCCAACCTTCGCTGGCCCGCCCCCTGACGGAATCGAATGTCACCCGTCCAGCATAGGTAGTGCCCGGGGCAATGCACCCACTGCGTCTGCGCGGGCGGCGGGATCCGGGTATCCGGCCACCCGGGAGGGCGCCCACTATGGTGGTGTCGACGCCTGTCGCCGGTCTCGGCGCGCACGCGAGAATTCGATCCTGGAGGCAACACTGTCCGTTGGAACGCGCCCCGCCGCCCTCGCGGCCGAGGTCGAAAATGCGCTTCGCGACTTCTTCACCAGCCGGCAGGACCTCGTCGACTCCGTGGGTGGTGGTTACCGCGAGGCCGTGACCACGCTCGAAGACTTCGTCCTGCGCGGAGGCAAGCGGGTCCGCCCGGCCTTCGCGTGGACCGGCTGGCTCGGGGCGGGCGGCGACGCGCGCGGCCCCGACGCCGGACCCGTGCTCCGCGCCTGCTCTGCGCTGGAACTGGTTCAGGCCTGCGCGCTGGTCCACGACGACATCATCGACGCCTCCACGACGCGCCGCGGGTTCCCGACCGTCCACGTCGAGTTCGCGGAACAGCACCGCGCCGGGGCGTGGAGCGGTGATTCCGCTCACTTCGGCGAGAGCGTCGCGATCCTCCTCGGCGATCTCGCGCTGGCCTGGGCCGACGACATGATCCGCGACTCCGGCATCACCCCGGACGCGTCGGCCCGCATCTCCCCCATCTGGTCCGCGATGCGCACCGAGGTGCTCGGGGGGCAGTTCCTCGACATCAGCAACGAGGCCCGGGCGGACGAGTCGATCGACGCCGCCATGAAGGTGAATCGGTACAAGACGGCGGCGTACACCATCGAGCGGCCCCTGCACCTCGGCGTGGCGCTCGCAGGCGCCGACGACACCCTGGTTTCGGCGTACCGCCGATTCGGCACCGACATCGGTATCGCCTTCCAGCTCCGCGACGACCTGCTCGGCGTGTTCGGCGATCCGGCCGTGACGGGGAAACCCTCCGGCGACGACCTCCGGGCGGGCAAACGAACCGTCCTCTTCGCGATGTCGCTGCAGCGCGCCGACGCCGAAGACCCCGCGGCGGCCGAACTCCTCCGCGAAGGCATCGGCACCGATCTGTCCGATTCGGACGTGGACACCCTCCGGACCACGATCACGTCGCTCGGCGCGGTCGCGGACGTGGAGAAGCAGATCGAGGAACTCGTCGGGAACGCGCTGTCGACGCTGGCGGCGAGCACCGCCACCGCCGAGGCGAAGCAGCAGCTCACCGAGATGGCCGTCGCCGCGACGCGCCGCGACTACTGAGGGTCCGGGGATGGCCCGCGCGCTCCGGACGGTTCCCGGCCGCACCGATCACGTCGTGGTCGTCGGTGCGGGTCTCGCCGGTCTCTCGGCCGCTCTGCACCTCGCCGGATCGGGCCGGCGGGTCACGGTCCTCGAACGGGAGTCGTCGCCGGGCGGCCGGGTCGGCACCTACCGTGGTCCCGGCTACGACATCGACAACGGTGCCACCGTCCTCACGATGCCCGAACTGGTCGGCGAGGCCCTCGCCGCCGTCGGCGCGGATTTCGCGTCCACCCGGCCGCCGCTCGTCCTGGAGCGGCTGGCGCCGGCGTATCACGCGCGGTTCGCCGATGGTTCCTCGCTGGACGTGCACTCCGATCCCGACGCGATGGTCGCCGAGGTCAGCCGGGTGTGCGGGCCGGAGGAGTCGGCCAGGTACCTGCGGCTGCGGCGCTGGCTCGGCCGGATCTTCGATGCCGAATACCACCGGTTCATGGATGCGAACTTCGACTCGCCGCTGGATCTCGTCTCGTCCCCCGCGGCCGCGCGGGATCTGCTGACGCTCACCGCCCTGGGCGGGTTCGGCAGGCTCGGCGCCCGCGTCGACCGCACGATCACCGATCCGAGACTCCGCCGGATCTTCACGTTCCAGGCCCTGTACGCCGGGGTCGCGCCCGCCGACGCCCTCGCGGTGTACGGCGCGATCGCCCACATGGACACCTCGCTCGGTGTCTACTTCCCCCGCGGCGGGATGCGCTCGATCGCGCTCGCCCTCGCCGATGCCCTCACCACAGCAGGTGGCGAGATCCGGTTCGACACCGAGGTCGCGGCACTCGAGCGAACCGGCGACCGCGTCGGCGCCGTCGTCACGGCGGCGGGTGACCGCATCGACTGCGACGCGCTGGTGCTCACCCCGGACACCGCCGTCGTCGACGCACTGCTCCGCCCGGTGACACGCCGGACCCCCCGGCGGGTGCGGGTGTCGCCGTCCGCCGTGGTCCTGCACGGGACCGTCCCCACCGCGGTCGCGTCGCAGTGGGCCGCCCAACGACACCACACCATCGATTTCGGTCACGCGTGGAAGCGGACGTTCGCGGAGATCACCGCCCGCGCGGGGCGCGGACGGCTGATGACGGACCCGTCGCTGCTGATCACCCGGCCCGCCCTGTCGGATCCGGGCCTCGTCCTGGACCGCTCGGGGATTCCCTCGGAACCGCTGTCGGTGCTGGCGCCCTGCCCGAACCTGCACAGCGCACCGCTGGAGTGGTCGTCGCTGACCGGCCCGTACGTGAACGAACTGCTGCGCGAACTCGAGACGCGCGGGTACCACGGGATCGCGGAGCATTTCACGATCGACCGTGTCGACACCCCCCTCACCTGGCTCGGCAAGGGCATGGCGGCGGGCAGCCCCTTCGCGGCGGCGCACGTGTTCCGGCAGACCGGACCGTTCCGGCGCCCCAACCTGGTCAGAGGCCTGGACAACGTCGTGCTCGCCGGTTCCGGCACCGTTCCGGGCGTCGGAGTTCCGACCGTCCTGCTGTCGGGGAAGCTCGCGGCCGCCCGCATCACCGGGCCCACCGCAGCACGAAGCGCGGAAAGACCCACGGAAGCATCAAGTGCGGGAGGATAGGGCGAGGCGTGGCGGGAACTGGTGCCGGCAGCAATTAAACTGGTTCCTCGACCATGCGATGCGCACGCCGATGAGCGCACCGACCGCAACCGAACTCACCTCGGGGGAGGAATCTGCACTCATGACGTCCTCTGCCCGGCAGGCGACCGTCGCCGCTGCGACGACCACGCCGCAGCGGTCGTGGCCCCAGACCACGGCCGACTTCCTCCGCAGCCCGGAGGGACACGCTGCCATCCTCGGTTTCGTGGGCGCCGTGATGATCACGTTCGGTGGTTTCGGTGCGGGCAGCGTCCGCCGCGAGGACCCACTCCTCGAGGCGATGCACCTGTCGTGGCTCCGGTTCGGTCACGGTCAGATCCTGTCGACGGTCATCGTCTGGGTGGGTGTGGTCGCGATGATCACGGCCTGGGTGCGGTTGGGTCGTGCCACGCTCGGCGGCGACGTCACCCTCCGGCAGTTGCGGATGATCGTCCCGGTGTGGACGGCGCCGCTGCTCCTCGCAGTGCCGATGTTCAGCCGCGACGCCTACTCCTACCTGGCGCAGGGTGCGCTCCTGCGTGACGGGTTCGACCCGTACGCCGTCGGGCCGGTGGTCAACCCGGGAGTCCTCCTCGACAACGTCAGCAACGTGTGGACCACCACCACCGCGCCGTACGGTCCGCTGTTCCTGCTCCTCAGTCAGGGGATCACGGGGCTGACCGGCGACAACGTGATCGCCGGGACGATGCTTCTGCGCGTGACGATGCTGCCCGGACTCGCGCTGATGGTGTGGGGGGTTCCACACCTCGCGCGGCACCTCGGCGGCAATCCGGCGATCGCCCTGTGGCTCGCCGTGCTCAATCCGCTGGTCCTCGTCCACCTCATCGGCGGGGTGCACAACGAGCTGCTGATGGTCGGCCTGATGATCGCCGGCATCGCGCTCGTCCTCGAACGTCGCCATCTCGCCGGGATCGCCCTCGTCGCCGTCGCGGTCGCGATCAAGGCGACCGCAGGCGCCGCGCTGCCCTTCATGGTGTGGATCTGGATGCTCCACGAGAAGGAGAAGGCCGAGGCGGAGGGGCGCACACCCGCGTCGCCGCTCGCGTCGTTCGCGAAGACCGCGGGCGCAGGGTTCGCCGTGTTCGTGGCCATCTTCGCGGCCGCATCCGCCGTCGCCGGTGTCGGACTGGGCTGGATGACCGCGCTGTCCGGTTCGAACAAGATCATCAACTGGTTGTCGCTGCCGACGATCCTCGCCCACATCGTGACCGTCGGAACGTCGTGGTTCGCGGAACTGCGGCTGGGTGAGGTGCTCGCCATCACCCGCCCGATCTGCGCGGTGGCGCTGGTCGCGATCGTGCTGGCGGCCTGGTGGCGCTACCGGAAGACCGAGCGTGACGCGATTCTCGGAATCCTCATCGTCCTGGTCGCGATCGTGATCCTGTCGCCCGCCGCGCTGCCCTGGTACTACTCGTGGCCGATCGCCATCGCAGCCGGCTTCGCGTTGTCGACCCGGACCCTGATGATCCTCGTCGGGTTGTCCACCTGGTTGATGCTGGTCTTCCAGCCCGACGGTTCGATCGGCCTCTACACGTTCCCGCACGTCGTGCTCGCAACGTTCGCCGCGGTCGTCGCGGCCGTGTCGCTCCGCACGGTCGACCCGCTGCGCCTGCGCACACCTCGGCCCGTCGAGGAACAGCGCACCGCCGACCTCGCGGGTGCCGCGTCGTCGCCGCGCGTCGAATGACCGGTTGATGACCGAGCTGGCCGACAGTTACCGGTACTGCGGCGCGGTGACGGCGGAGCACGGTCGCACCTACCATCTCGCGACCCGGCTCCTTCCCGAGCGCCGCCGCGCCGCCGTGCATTCCCTGTACGGGTTCGCCCGCACGGTCGACGACATCGTGGACGTCGATCCCGGCCGGACGGCCGGCGGCTGCGCCGCCGAACTCGATCGGATCGACGCGGCACTGCGACTCGGCTTCACCGACCGGACCGCGGTCGGGCCGGATGCGTGCTCACGGGAGATGCGGCGGGTCCTTCCCGCGTTCCTCGACACCGTCGCGTCTTTCGACATCCCCCACGACTACTTCTTCGCGTTCCTGCAGTCCATGCGGATGGATGTTCCGGGGACTGCCGAGCATCGGTCCGAGTACGGCACCATGACCGAACTCCGGACGTATATGTACGGATCGGCCGTCGTGATCGGGTTGCAGATGCTGCCCGTCCTCGGAACCACCGGGCCCGTCGCCGATGCCGAACCGCACGCTGCGGCTCTCGGTGAGGCGTTCCAGCTGACCAATTTCCTTCGCGACGTCGGCGAGGACCTGGATCGGGGCCGGGTCTATCTCCCGGCCGACGAATTGGCCGCGTTCGGTGTCGACACCGAACTTCTCGCGCACGGTCGCCGCAGCGGCACGACGGACCAGCGGATCGTGCGGGCCCTCGCCCACCTGATCTCGGTCACTCGGTCGGTGTACCGGGACGCGGAACCGGGCATCGCGATGCTGGACCGGCGGGTGCAACCGGGTATCCGGACCGCGTTCGTGCTGTATTCCCGCATTCTCGACGAGATCGAGCGAGGTGGTTACCGGGTGCTCGACCGGCGCGCCACCGTGTCCCGGAGAAACCGGTGGGCGACGGCGCTGCCTCAGTTCGCCCGGCTCGCGGTGCCTGCCCGTGGCCGAGTGTGGTGACCGGCGGTCAGAATCCCATCGCCTGAGCGCGGCGGATCACTTCGCGGGCGAGGTCGCCGTGCAGCGCCTGGACGGGCGTGCCGGGGAGGCTGTCGTCCTCGCGGAACAGCCACTGCAGGATTTCCTCGTCCTTGAATCCGCCGTCGTGGAGCACGGCGACGAGACCGGGCAGCCATTTGACGATCTCGCCGGTCTCGTCGAAGAAGAGTTCGGGAACACCGAGGACGCCGTCGCGTCGGACGGCGATCAACTGCTGGTCGCGCAGAAGCTGCTGCACGCGGGTGACGGCCACACCGAGGTTCTTCGCGACGTCCACCAACTGGAGGAGCGAGACGGAAGGGTCCAGGACATCGTCACAGTAAGGGATGGCACTCACTCCCCTAACGTTATCTGGTCGCCTCCGGCGTGGCGCTACCGGTCGGTGTCGCTGGCTACGATTGAGGGGCGCGTGGCCGGGCTGCGCGCACTGACGGGGGAACGGACACTGTGCACGATGGAGGTCAACGTTTGATCGGCGAGCTGCTCGACCGGCGCTATCGGGTGGATGCCACGATCGCGCGTGGCGGCATGTCCACCGTCTACAGGGGGCTCGACACGCGTCTCGACCGTCCGGTGGCCATCAAGGTGATGGATCCGCAGTTCGCGGCCGATCCGGCGTTCGTCACCCGGTTCGAGTTCGAGGCCCGCTCGGTCGCGCGACTCAAGCACCCCTCCCTGGTCGCGGTCTACGACCAGGGACACGACCGCGAGCACGCGTTCCTGGTGATGGAACTCGTCGACGGCGGAACGCTCCGCGAACTCCTGCGGGAGCGCGGGCCGATGCCGCCGCACGCGGTGGCCGCGGTCGCGGGCCCGGTTCTCGACGCGCTCGCCGTCGCCCACCGGGCCGGTCTCGTGCACCGCGACGTCAAACCCGAGAACATCCTGATCTCCGACGGCGGTGAGGTGAAGATCGCCGATTTCGGTCTGGTGCGGGCCGCCGCCGCGTCGACCACCACGTCGAACAGTGTGATTCTGGGCACGGCGGCGTACCTGTCGCCGGAGCAGGTGACGTCCGGTATCGCGGACACCCGCAGTGACGTCTACTCCACCGGTGTCCTGCTGTTCGAACTTCTCACCGGGCGGACACCGTTCACCGGGGACACGTCGTTGTCCGTCGCGTATCAGCGGATCAATCAGGACGTGCCGCGGCCGGGTTCGTTCATCGCGGGTGTCCCGCCCGAGTTCGACGAACTCGTCGCGGAGGCCACCCACCGGGAACCGTCGCACCGCTTCGCCAACGCCGAGCAGATGGGCTCGGCCCTGCGCAGCATCGCGGCGGCCCTCGATTTGCCCGCCTACCGGGTGCCCGCCCCGCGACGCTCGGCGCAGCACCTGAGCGCTGCGGCCGCCGCGAGCGCGCCGCCCCTGAGCGCGCCGCCGGGCCCCGCCGCGCCGCCCACGGTGCACCTTCCCCCCGCCCCGCCGCTGTCGCCGCCCAGCCCGCTGCCGGCGCAGCCCGGTGTCCAGCACACGCGGGTGGTCACCACGCAGACTCCGCGCCCGCCGATCGACGAACCGTCGTTCGCGGTGGAGGACGAACCCGACGACGGCTACCACTACCCCGACTTCGCCGCCGAACGGCAGCGGTCGCGCCGGACCACGATCGTGTGGCTGCTCGTGATCCTGATGCTCGCCCTCGCGGTGGGTTTCGGTGGCTGGTGGATGGGTTCGGGCCGTTTCACCGCGGTCCCGACCACCGACGGTCTCGATCGCGGTGCGGCGGTGACGGCGATCGAAGCGGCCGGACTGTCGACGGAGATCCGGGGGCAGTACTCCGACACGGCTGCGCTCGACACGGTGCTGGGTACCGATCCCACCGGCGGCTCGCGGATCTCCCGCGACGGCACGGTGGCACTGCTCGTCTCCCTCGGGAGGCCGACGGTCCCGCCGCTGCCCGCGGGTGGTGAGCGCGCCGGAATCGAACAGGAACTGCGGAACCGCACGTTCACCCCGGTCGACGGTGGTCAGGCGTTCAGCGCGAAGGTCCCGATCGGGGCGGTGGCCGCGCTCGACCCGGCACCGGGTACCGAGCTCGCGACCGGGTCCACGGTCAAGCTGATCGTCAGCAAAGGTGCACCGCCGGTAGACGTTCCCGATGTGAAGGGCATGTCGGAGGCCGAGGCGCGCGCCTCACTCGAGGCGGTGGGCATCGTCGTGCAGGACGTCACCACCGACTTCGACCGGAACGTCGCTGCCGGAGACGCGATCGCCACCAGCCCGAAGGCGGGCGCCCGCGTCAATGCGGGCACCAGCGTCACGTTGAGTGTGTCGAACGCGGTCCGAATGCCGTCGATGCTGGGCCGGACCGTCGGATCCGCGCGCGATGAACTGAGCCGTCTCGGACTCGAGGTGAAGGTGCGTCAGGTGACCGACACGGACAGGTCGTTCGTCATCAGCCAGAACCCTGGCGGCGGCGATCTCGTGAAGCCCGGGAGCACGGTCACTCTGGTCTCACTGCCCTGACCCCGCAGGTGCAGGGCAGTGAGTTCCCCTGAATGTGAATTTACGCCCTGCGGTCAGCCGCGGAGCATCTCCGCGACGAGGAACGCCAGTTCCAGCGACTGCTGGGTGTTGAGGCGGGGGTCGCACGCCGTCTCGTAGCGACCGGACAGGTCGAGGTCGGAGATGTCCTGCGCGCCGCCGAGGCATTCGGTGACGTTCTCACCGGTGAGCTCGACGTGGATGCCGCCCGGGTAGGTGCCGAGTCCGTTGTGGACCTCGAAGAATCCCTGGACCTCGTCGACGATGCGGTCGAAGTGGCGGGTCTTGTAGCCGGTGGACGCCTCGTGGGTGTTGCCGTGCATCGGGTCGCACTGCCAGATCACCTGATGACCGGTGGCCTGGACCTTCTCGACGATGGGCGGCAGCAGGTCGCGAACCTTGTTGTTACCCATCCGCGAGATCAGGGTGAGGCGACCCGGCTTGTTGGTGGGGTCGAGCCGCTCGACGTATTCGACCGCCATCTCCGGTGTGGTGCTGGGCCCGATCTTCAGGCCGATCGGGTTCGACACGAGTTCGGCGAATGCGATGTGGGCCCCGTCGAGCTGACGGGTGCGGTCGCCGATCCACAGGAAGTGGGCGGACAGGTCGTACAGCTTCGCGTGGTCGTCGTCGTTGTCGAGGCGCAGCATCGCGCGCTCGTAGTCGAGGACGAGCGCCTCGTGGCTGGCGAAGATCTGCGCGTGGTGCAGGCTGGGATCGGTGACGCCGCAGGCGTTCATGAACTGCAGCCCGCGGTCGATCTCCGCGGCAAGTGCCTCGTACCGGGCCCCGGCCGGCGACGACGCCACGAACTCGCGGTTCCAGTCGTGCACCTTGTGCAGGTCGGCCATGCCCGCGCCGGTGAGCGCGCGGACCAGGTTCATCGCGGCGCTGGCGTTCGCGTACGCCCGCACGAGCCGCGACGGGTCGTGGGCGCGCACGGCCTCGTCGGCGACGAGGGAGTTGATCATGTCGCCGCGGTACGACTGCAGGCCCAGGGCGTCGACGTCCGACGACCGCGGCTTGGCGTACTGACCGGCGATACGGGCGACCTTGACGACGGGCAGGCTCGCCCCGTACGTCAGGACGACGGCCATCTGCAGCAGGGTGCGGATGTTGCCCTTGATGTGCGGCTCGGTGTTGTCGGCGAACGTCTCGGCGCAGTCACCGCCCTGGAGAAGGAACGCCTCGCCGCGAGCGACCTGAGCCAGCTTCTCCTGCAGGGCCACGACCTCGCTGGCCACCGTGATCGGGGGCACGCTCTCGAGGACGGTCCGCATCGCGGCGGCCTGACCCTCGGGCCATTGCGGCTGCTGAGCAGCGGGCTTGGCCAACGCTGCATCGAGGCGGTCACGCATCTCGGTGGGCAGCGGCGGGAGTTCGGGCAAGCGGTCGATCGGCACGTCGACAGTCCAGTTCACCCATACAGGATATTCGCTCGACCGGAGCGATGGCGAGTCAGGTCACCGGAGTGAGCGCGCCGCCTGAACTGCCTCGAACTTCGCCAGGTTGTGCCTGGCGTCGGCGAGCGCGTCGTGCGCGTCACCCGGTGCAGGTGGGAGCGCCGGACTGCCGTGTTCCTCCCAGTACTGGCGGAGTTCCCGCGTGTACCGGGGCAGCGACTGCGGTAGCTCCGTCATGTCCCCCCACAGCTGGCAGAGGGCGACGTGGTCGTAGGCGGCCACCCACGCCCACAGTTCGGGGACGATGCCGGGGCGGGGAATCAGGAACGCGTAGAGGTCGTCGCGAATGCGGGCGCGGCTCTTCCAGAGGGGCGACGACGGCTGCGGCAGCTTCGGCAGCACGTTCCTGCGCACCCATTTGCCCGCCCGGTCGGGATCGAACTCGGTGGACACTGCGTAGAATTCACGTCCGTCCTCTGCGACCACCCCGATCGACACCAGGTCGATCGTGCGACCATCCTCGATGAACTCGCAGTCGTAGAAGTAACGCACGCCCGCAAACTATGCCTCACCCGTTGGCGTCATCCGGATCCACCCCTACCTCGTGAAGGAGGCCTCGGTGCGCGCAACCTCCGACGGTCGACAGTCCGCCGCCCCTGTCGCGGACCCGCTCGACTCCCGGCGGGTGCCTCCGCATCTCCGCGTCGGTGGTCTCGTCGTCCGGGTCCTCGTCCTCGCCGGGCTCGCGGTCGGATTCGCCTACAACCTGCTCGGACTGCCCGGCCTGCGGGACTTCGGCAGCTACTACCGGCTGGATCTCGACGTCTACCGCCTGGGCGGTTCGGTGTTCCTGCACGGCCCGACCCTGTACGGGTCGATGCCTGCCACCCAGATGGGCAACTTCCTGCCGTTCACGTACCCGCCGCTCGCCGCCGTCGTCTTCAGTCCGCTGTCGACGGTGTCGCTGGCGACGGCCGGGATCGTCGTGACGGTGTTGTCGCTGATCGCGCTGTTCGGCGTCCTCGTCGTCACGCTCGACTCGCTGGGCATCGCACCCCGCACCACGCTGGTGTGGACGGCCCTCGGTGCGCTCGCGGTGTCGATGGCCCTCGAACCCGTCTCGTCGACCCTCGACTACGGGCAGATCAACATCCTGCTGATGCTGCTGGTGGCGGCGGACTGCCTGCCGAAGAAGACGCCGTGGCCGCGCGGCGTGCTGATCGGCCTCGCAGCGGCGGTGAAGCTGACGCCTGCCGTGTTCATCCTGTACTTCCTGGTGCGCAAGGACTTTCGCTCGGCCATCGTGACCGGGGTCGGTTTTCTGGCGTTCAGCGCCGTGGGCGCGATCGCGACGTGGAACGACTCCGTCACCTACTGGACGCACACCCTCTTCGATTCCGATCGGATCGGCACCCCGGCGTATCCCGCGAACCAGAGCATCACCGGTGTGCTGGCCCGGCTCGGACTGAGCGACTCGGTGCGCACCCCGATCTGGCTGCTGCTGAGCGTCGTGGTTCTCGCACTCGTGATTCTCGCGATGGTGCGAGCGCTGCGATCCGGCGAGACCGCGCTCGCGCTGGGACTCAACGCCGTCCTCGGACTGCTCGTCTCCCCCGTGTCCTGGTCACACCACTGGGTGTGGTCCGTGCCGGTGATCCTCGTGTTCGGCGTCCTCGCCTACCGTCGCCGGAGCGTCGCCCTGGCGGTCACGGCCGTGGTCGGCGTCGTCGTCGTGAGGCTCGCCGCGCACTGGAAACTCGGGGTGGGACGGTGGAGCGGAACCCACTGGAATCTGTGGGATCAGTTCCTGGCGTCGTCGTACGTGTGGTGGGGACTCGCCGTGGTGCTGGTCGCGATTTTCGCGTTCCGCACCCGTCCCTCCCAGTCCGACGAGGACGATCGGTCGGAGACCTCCGACGATCTCACCGTCCCCGTCGGCTGAGAGGTCGCGGCCGTCAGCTCGCCCGCGTGTCCGGCAGTCGCGTGACGGTGGTGGCGTCGCTCGCAGGCGCCGCATCGGCCACCGAGGCGTCGGCGGCGGGCGCCTTCTTCTTCAGCGTCGCCGCGTAGATGTCGACGTATTCCTGACCCGACAGCTTCATCAGCTTGTACATGACCTCGTCGGTGACGGCCCGCTCGACGAAGCGGTTGCCGCCCATGCCCTCGAAACGCGAGAAGTCGATGGGCTCACCGACGCGGATGGTGACCTTCGCGGGACGCCACACCCGGGAGCCGATCGGGTTGACCTTCTCCGTACCGATCATCGCGACCGGGATGACCTTCACACCGGACTCCAGAGCCATGCGAGCCAGGCCCGTCTTGCCCTTGTAGAGGCGGCCGTCGGGCGACCGGGTGCCCTCCGGGTAGATCCCGAGCAGCTTGCCCTGCGAGAGGACGCGCAACCCGGCGTTCAATGCGTCCTGCGCGGCATCGGCGCCCGTCCGGTCGATCGGCACCTGACCGACCACCGAGAAGAACCAGCGCTGGAAGGCGCCCTTGAGTCCCGTCCCGGTGAAATACTCGCTCTTGGCGAGAAAAGTGATCCTCCGCGGCACACGCAACGGCAGGAAGAACGAATCCAGCACGGCCTGATGGTTACTCGCCAAGATGGCGCCACCCTCCGCCGGGATGTTCTCCGTACCCTCCACGGTCGGCCTACCCAGCCCCCAGAGAACCGGCCCCAAAAACACGTACTTGAAGAGCCAGTACCACATGGCGTCCCTCCCGTTCACAACCCAAGCTTCGTTCGGGTCGACTCTACTTCGGGCGGGTGAGGGTCGCTACACACGGCCGGGAGGCCCGCACAGCATCACACTCTGCGGGTTTACAGCAGTGGGCCGGACGTCAACCCACCCGATCGGGCAGGACAGCCCGGGCGAGTTCCGCCGCTCCGATCATGCCCGCCGCCTCCCCCAGCTGGGTCGGCCGGATGCGGGCCAGCGGCCGGTGCCCGGCCCCCGTCGTCAGAGCCGCGTAGTGCTCGCGGGCCTCGTCGATGAACAGCGGCGAGGAACTCGCGACGCCGCCGGCGATCACGACGAGATCCGGGTCGTACACATCCCCGATGAGCGCCAGGCCGACGCCGAGCCAACGGGCGAACTCCCGCATGGTCTCCAGTGCCAGCGGATCGCCGTCCTGTGCCGCGCCCGCGATCCGCCGGCCCGTCAGCGCACCCGGATCGACCGCCACGTCCCGCGCGAGGACCGTCGACGTCGCCGGATCCGCGGCCAGAAGTTCGATCGCGGTGTCGACGAGGGCCGTCCCGCTGCAGTACCGCTCCCAGCAGCCGTGCTTGCCGCACGCGCACGGCCGTCCGTCCGGGACCACCTGGATGTGGCCGAGTTCGGGTGCGACGCCGTGGCTGCCGCGGTACAGCCGACCGTCCGCGAGGAGTGCCGCCCCGATGCCCGTGCCGATGGCGAGCATCACCACGTTCCGGCCGCCTGCCGCAGCACCGAACCGGTGCTCGGCCCACGCCGCCGCGTTCACGTCGTGCTCGAGGATCACCGGCAGACCGAGACGCTGCCCGAGGTCCCGGCCGACGGGTGCACCCACCCACGGCAGATGCGGCGCGAACCGCACCGTCGTGCGGTCGGGGGTGATGAATCCGGCGACCGCCAGACCCACGGCGGCGACGTCGTGCCGTGCGGACAGCTCCCGGACCGCCCGGTCCAGGCCGTTCTCGAGCGCCTTCGCCGACGCCGGGGTCGGCGACTGGAGCGAGTCGAGCACCTCACCGGCCGAGTCGACCACCGACGCACGGATGCTCGTTCCACCCACGTCGATGCCGATGGTCAGCGCCGCGCTGCCGCCACGTTCGCTGCCCGTGCCTGTGCTCATGGAGATGATTGTGCCCATGCCGGATCGCCGACGTGCACGAGTCCGGCGATCCGGCCCGCGCGGGGCACGCTCAATGCTTGATGGTGACCGTGATCGGCTCGAACGCCGAGCCGCCGTCCGCTTCGGACGTTCCGCCGCCGGGGCCGGGTTCCGGAGCGTCGGGACCGCCGGGGCCCGGGGTGTCGTGAACGGCGTGTTCGTCGAGGACCTGCCGCAGCACCGCGATCAGCACGGACGCCTGGCCGGCGAGCAGGGTCACGAGATCGTGCTGCTCGCCGCGGATCAGAGCCGCGAGTGCGCACACCGGGCACCACGTGCATCCCGACCACTGCCCGGTTCCGGGGGGCGCGTCCTCGGCGCCCGCCTGGGCGTGCGGCGCCGCCGCACGCTGGAGAAGCGGCTCGAGACGGTCCAGGGCGGTCTCGGCGAGTGTCCGCAGCTCCGCCACCAGCTGCGCGTGGTCGTCGTTCATACCGGCCACACCTGCGGGTCGGGCGTGAAGCGCACGACCAGATCACTTCCGTCGAGTTCTGCGCCCGCGACGACGCACCGGCGCAGGACCGAGGCGAGGCGGACCCGGCGGCGCACCCCTTCAGCTCCCACGACCAAGTCGTCCTCCACTCGACCCAACGTGAGGGTCGACGGGTTCACGAGCGGCAGATACATCCGCATCGTGTACACAGAATCCACACCGGCCCCCGATTCCAGCCCCACCCGCACCGCAGGTGGGTTCTTCCCCAGCACCGCAACCGCGTCCGTGTCGTCGGCATACAACTCCCGGGCGATTCCGCCGAGATCGGCCCACCCTACCGGCTCCGTCACCGACCGGGTCACCGAGAGGATCACGGTGGTGCCCGCGGAGGCGGTCAGCTCGGCAAGGACCCGTTGCTGCAGGGCTCGCCGCCTGATCAACCATGCCACACCGGGATCGTCGTGTCCTGCCGGCGAATCGAAGTGCGGCAGAAGGTTGTTCACGAGGATGGCGTCGACGCGCAGGCCGGACAGCGCGGCGACCGCCACGGTGCGCCGGGTCTCCGTCAGCACCACCCGCTCCGGTGTCGTCACCAGTCGCACAGTGGTTTTCGCCCGGTTCGCGAGCATCTCCCGGACCTCGCCGACCGCGGCGACGACCTGTTCGATCAGCGTCACCAGCATCACGAGGCGGGGATCGGAACCCAGGAGCGCGGCGATGCGGCGGTGCTGCGGCCACACCCGCTCGATGTACTCGAGAGCCATCGCGGGCGCGGCGAGCGTCCGCAGGCAGTCCGCGGTGGGCGGGCAGTCCACCACGACGGCGTCGTAGTCGCCCTCGGTGGCGAACCGGACGACCTCACGCAGCCCGAGCACGTCCTGCACGCCGGGAAGCCCGGTCAGCTCCTCCGGTTCGAGCGCGGACAGCTGGGCGCCGTGGTCGTGTGTTCCGGCGGCCGCGAGAACCGCTGTCAGACTCCGGAATCTGTTCTCGAGCAACGTGAGGGTGTCGAGTTCGAGGACGTCGAGGGTGTCGGTCACGGACACGAGGTCCCGGGCGGCGGCGATCCCGATGACGTCGGCGAGAGAGTGCGCCTGGTCGAGCGAGACGAGCAGAGTCCGGTGTCCGGCCTCTGCGGCCGCCTGTGCCGTCGCGGCCGCGAGCGTCGTCTTTCCGACGCCCCCCTTCCCGACGAAGAACTGGACCCGGGCAGGTCCGGCACGACCTTCGCTACTCAGCCTTCCACCCGCTTCTTGAGTTCCTTGAGCGCGGTGTCGGTGATCGCCTTCTCCGCCTTGCGCTTGAACAGGCCGATCATCGGGATGGTGAGGTCGACGGTGAGCTCGTACGTGACGGTGGTGCCGCCGCCCGGCTCGTCCTCCAGAACGTACGAACCGAACTGCGACTTCTGGATCTCACCGGACTCGAGTTCCCAGCTGACCGATTTGCCGTCGGGCGCCCAGTCGTAGCGGAGTACGTACGTGTCCTTGACCATGCCGGCGTCGAGCACGAACCGCACCCGGTCGGCCCGGCCGCCCTTGCCGGGTTCCATGACCTCGACGGACTTCGCGGCGGTCACCCACGCCGGGTACGCGTCGAAGTCGGCGATCACATCCATCACCCGGGCGGGCGGCGCCTCGATACTGATCGACCTCTTGGTCCTCTCGGGCATGGAGTGAACGCTTCCTTTCGCCTGGCCGACCCGCTCGTCGATCGCGGGGCCACGCCGTTACCGGTTTCGTATGTCTGTGTTGTGCCCGACTATCACACACGATCTCGGCGCTCTGACACAATGCCGACCCTGCCGCGGCGGGCGGATCCGCCTCAGGACGGCGGTTCTCCCGCAGCGCGACCTGCCTCGAGTTCCTTCTTCACTTCGAAGGACATCACTTTGCCCTCGACGCGCCTGCGACGGTTCAGTGCGGCCAGATCGGGGGTGCCCTCGCTGAGGGCCGGTTCGGCGTGGAGGAAGTAGTGGACGATCGCTCCGTCCAGCACCGGCTCGAGCCACACTTCCATGGTTCCGGTGAGCGGTCCGGCCACCGTCCACCGGATGCCCTTCTCGGCCCGGTCCTCGCGGACGGCGAGGGTGAGATCGGGCCACCACCGGCGCCAGCGGGCCGGCGGGGCGATCGCCGCCGCGACCTGCTGCGGTGGGGCCGCGATGAACGTCTGGTCTGCGACCTGAATTCTGCTCACGGCGACTAGCTTCACATACCGCCGTGAGCGGTGGCCGCGGGGTTCCGCGGCACCGCGCGGACAGGGCTCTGACCACCCTTCTTCGGCCAGGAAGCAGACCTGGCCGGGGAAGGTCTAAAGTTGGGAACGCAATCCTACTCGTCAGTATCTTCAGTGTCGGAGGTTTTCGTGCCCGAGTTCAGCGCGCCACAGTCGTTCACGATCGCGGAGGACGCGTCCGCGGTCGACTCGGTGTTCGCCCACGCCGCGGCCGACCCGACGCTGGTCGTGTACAAGCGCAAGATCGGCGGATGCTGGACCGACGTCACGGCCGCCGAATTCGCGGCACAGGTCACCGCAGTCGCCAAGGGTCTCATCGCCCTCGGCGTCCAGCAGGGCGACCGGGTGGCACTGATGTCGGCAACCCGCTACGAGTGGCCCCTCGTCGACTTCGCGATCTGGGCAGCGGGCGGCGTCACCGTCCCGATCTACGAGACATCCTCCGCCGAGCAGGTCCGGTGGATCCTCGAGGACTCCGCCGCGATCGATCTCGTCGTCGAGAACGCGACACACGCGGCCACCGTGAAGGCCGTCGCCGCCGAGGCGACCGCGCTGCGCGGCGTCTACCAGATCGAGGCGTCCGACGGCGGCCGCGGCGTCGTCGAGGAACTGACCGCACTGGGCGCCGACGTTCCCGACGCCGATGTCCGGGCCCGCGTCGCCGCGCTGAAGTCGAGCGATCCGGCCACCCTCATCTACACCTCCGGCACCACCGGCAGGCCCAAGGGCTGCCAGCTCACCCATTCCAACCTCATCGCCGAGTCCAAGGGCATCCTCGATTCCAGCCTCGGCACCCTGCTGAAGACGCCCGGCGTCAGCACCCTCATGTTCCTGCCGATGGCGCATGTGCTGGCGCGCGCCGTCAGCATCGCGTCGTTCGACGCCGGCGCCGCACTCGGACACACCAGCGACATCCCGAACCTCGTCCCCACGTTCGGCGAGTTCCGCCCCGATTTCATCCTGTCGGTGCCGCGGGTGTTCGAGAAGGTGTACAACAGCGCCCGCGCCAAGGCCCACGGCGAGGGCAAGGGCAAGATCTTCGACGCCGCCGCCGAGACGGCCATCGCCTGGAGCGAGGCTCAGGACAAGGGCGGGCCGGGACTGGTCCTCAAGGCCAAGCACGCACTGTTCGACAAGCTGGTGTTCTCGAAGCTGCGGGCCGCGCTCGGCGGCAAATGCCAGCTGGCGATCTCGGGCGGCGCCCCGCTCGGCGCCCGCCTCGGCCACTTCTTCCGCGGCATCGGCATCACGATCTACGAGGGCTACGGCCTCACCGAGACGTCCGCGGCGTTCGCGGTCAACACGATCGGCGAGCAGAAGGTCGGCTCGGTCGGCAAGCCGTTGGCGGGCAATTCCGTTCGCATCGCCGACGACGGTGAGATCCTGCTGTCGGGGCCGGTCGTCTTCAGCGGGTACTGGCGCAACGAGAACGCGACCGCCGACGCGATCGAGAACGGCTGGTTCCACACCGGCGACCTCGGGTCGGTCGACACGGACGGGTACATCACCATCACCGGCCGCAAGAAGGAGATCATCGTCACAGCGGGCGGCAAGAACGTCTCCCCCGCCCAGCTCGAGGATCACCTGCGTGCGCACCCGCTGATCAGCCAGGCCATCGTCGTCGGAGACCAGCAGCCGTTCATCGGCGCGCTGATCACCATCGACGCCGACGCACTGCCCGCGTGGAACGAGCGCAACGGCAAGCCCGCAGGGACGACGGTCGCAGATCTGCTCACCGACGCCGACCTCACGGCCGAGATCGACGAGGCCGTCGCGGAGGCCAACAAGCTCGTGTCACACGCGGAGGCCATCAAGAAGTTCCGGGTCCTGCCCGTCGACTTCACCGAGGAAACCGGCGAGCTCACGCCGACGATGAAGCTCAAGCGCAACGTCGTGCACGACAGCTTCGCCGACGACATCGCAGCCATCTACGCGAAATAGTGCCCTCCGGGCTCGTGAGTACTTGTTAACCGCCCGCGGTTGACAAGTACTCACGGGCGGTCACGCAAGCAGTGCCTGCAGCTTGGCGGCGAGCACGTCCCATCGCCACTGCGCCTTGACCCATTCGCGGCCGGCCGCACCCATCGCGGCCGCGCGGTCGCGATCCGACAGCACCGAGATCACCGATCGCGCCACCTCGGCCACCGACGTGCCGTCCACGACCATCCCGGTTTCGTTCTGCCGCACCGTTTCCGGGGCGCCACCGGACTGTCCGGCGATGACCGGCACACCGGTGGCCGACGCCTCGAGGAAGACGATGCCGAGGCCTTCGACGTCGAGTCCCGCGCCCCTCGTGCGGCACGGCATCGCGAACACGTCGGCGATCGTGTGGTGCGCCGCCAGCTCCGCGGACGGCACCGTGCCCGTGAACACGACGTGGTCCTCCACCCCGACCGAGCGCGCGAGCGAGCGTAGACGGTCCTCGTAGGGGCCGCCGCCGACGATCACGAGCACGGCGCCGTCGATGTGCTCGCGGATGCCCGGGAGCGCCTTGATCAGGATGTCCTGGCCCTTGCGCGGCACGAGACGGGACAGGCACAGGACCGTCGGCCGCTCCCCCAGCCCGTACCGGGACCGCAGTTCGGCCCGCGCGCCGCTGTCCGGGGTGAACAGGTCGGTGTCGACTCCGGGCGGCAGGTGTTCGAGCGCGGCACTCGCGCCGAACGCGGACGCGAATCGGCCCCTCGTGTACCGGCTGACGTACGTGACGACGTCGGTCCGGTCACCGATCCGTCCGAGGGCCTGGCGGGCGGCGGGGAGCATCGACCAGCCGACCTCGTGCCCGTGGGTACTGGCGACCACCCGTTCCGCCCCGGCGCGGCGCAGCGTCGAACTCAGCAGCGCGAGCGGGGCCGCTGCGCCGAACCAGACGCCCGTGCAGTCGTGTTCGGCGAGCAGCTTGGCGGCCCGGCGGGCGACGAACGGCGTGGGCACCATCAACGTGGTGGGGTGCCGGACGACCTGAAACGGTTGCCGCGCATCGAACTTGATATGCGAGTCGCCGCGCCAGCGCGGGGCGTAGACGACTAGGTCGTCGGCGGGCAGGTGCTTGGCGAAGGTGTGCAGGTACGACTGGATTCCACCGGGTCGCGGCGGAAAATCGTTCGTCACCAACAGGGTTCGGCGCATGTGATCACCGTAGGCGGTGGACCGTGCGCAGGCGACGCAGGGTCACCCCAGGTGAGCGCCCACCCAGTCGGTCCAGCGGTCGCGGAACTGATCGGCGTCGACGCCGAGGACGTCGGACAGCCGTCCGTCGACCGTCTCCGGGTCCGCCTCGCCCACGGCCAGCGTCCGGTACAGTTCCGTCAGCCTCGATTCGCCGTACTGCTCCGCGACGAAGGCGTTGATCGACCATGCCGTCTCGTAGGCGACCGAGCCGCGTTCGCCGTATCCGGAGAAGTCGGTGTCCTCGGGGAACTCGGTCGGCGGACCCTCGGCGCCCACCTGCGCGGTCAGTGCCGGCGCGATCTGCCGTTCGGCCTCGCCGGTACCCCGGTATGCCGCGTATTCCGCGTAGCCCTCCAGCACCCACATCGGTGAGCGGTCCACCGTCTCGGCGCGCGCCGCCACGTGGATCAGCTCGTGCCGCAGGATCGCCCGCCGGGTGACCTCGGTCAGCCGGTCCTCGGACGCGGGGCTGAACACGATCCGCTGTCCGGTGACCGTGGCGGCGTCGGGGTCGACGGCGTCCGAGATGGCGACGGCGGCGATGTCGCGTCCATCGTGATTCGGGCCGACGAGCGCCGTGAACTCGTCCTGCGATCCCGCGACCCACACGAGCGCGCGGCCCGCCCAGTTCGAACCCCACAGCTGGGTGGCGTTGACGACGGCGGCGGGGAGTTCGTCCGCCAGCCGGTCGACCATGGTGGCGTTCTCGGGATGTCCGAGCACCACCGACGTTTGCCCGTCACCGGTGTCGACGCGACGCGACACGACGGGTCCGAAATCCCACGGTCCGCGCCAGGTCCGCCGGTCGCCGTCCACGGTGGCGCTGTCGCTGACCAGTGCCCAGCGCTCGCCGCGCCGGGCGACGACGAGAGCCACCGGTTTGCGGGTGGGGCTCTCGTCCGCGATCGCGTAGCGGAGCTGCACGGCGGGGGCCCACACCTCGTCGGCCCCGAGCGCGTCGCCGAGGCTCGACGGCACCGCTGTCTGGGCGCCCTCGGCGATCTCGTAGCCCCAGTCCGAGAACTCGACCCCGGCAACGTTGCCCGCCCGCCGCGTCTCGGCGGCCAGGAATCCCGGTGCCGCCGCCTGATCCATCAGACCGGACAACCGGGCCGCGTCGTTCGTCCGCACAGCCGACGCCCAGGTGTCGAGGAGCGTCTGGACGGCTGTCGCACGCGCGTCGGCGTCGGCCTGCGCGGTACCGACGGCTCCGTCCGTGCCCCGCTCGGTCCGGGAGAACCCGGTCAGCGCGAGGACGACGACGACGGCGAGGACGAGTCCGGCCAGTGCGGCCAGCTCCCACGGGCGCGCCTGACGGCGCGAGGTCGGATCCGTTGCGGGAGACGGGTCTGAAGCGGGCACGCCGGTGAGTGTATGAGCACGCCCGGCCGCCGCTGTCGGACGGTCGCCGTCAGTAGCGGCGCGCCCCGTAGAAGGGGAACTTCGCCATCGACTCGATCTTCACCGGCACACCGAACGTCGAGGCGTGGAGAATGTTGCCGTTTCCTGCATAGAGGCCGACGTGGGACGCGTCGTTGTAGAAGAGGACGACGTCGCCGGGCTGCAGGGCGTCGCGGGACACCGGGGTGCCGCCGCTGGCCTGCGCCTGACTGGACCTCGGCAGCGTCTTGCCGATCTGCTTGTACGCCCACACGACCAGTCCCGAGCAGTCGAATTCGTCCGGACCGGTGGCGCCCCACACGTAGGGGTCGCCGATACGGGTCATGCCTGCCTGCAGCGCGCTCGTGCCCGAGCCGGGGGTGAGATGCGCGAGGATCGTGTTCGGGTCGAAGCCGGGCGGGAAGGGCGTGCCCGCCAGCTGGTCGCGTTCGGCGCCGGTGAGATCTCCGAATGCCTTGATCACGTCGGCGATCTGCGCCTGCAGGTCGCTCTGCTTGCGTTGCAGATCGTCGCTCACCGCTTTGGCCTGCTCGGTCGCGGACCGTGCGGCATCGGCGGACTTCTTCGACGCCTCGGCGGCCTTCGTGGCTTCCGACGTGGCCGACTGGAACTGCGCGACCTGATTGCGGGTGTCGTTGGAGATGGCGTCCAGGGCGGACATCTGGTCCAGGAGCTGCTGCGGCGAATCGCTCACCATTACGGCGAAGAGGCGATTGGTCCGTGCGCCCTGGTAGTTGGCGGTGGCGAGCTTGTTCACCACGGGCTGGAAGACGGCGACGCGCGCGTTGGCGGCGTCGAGCACACCCTGGTCCGTTGCGAGCTGCGCGTCGGCGTCGCGTTGCGCCGACTGCTTGGCCGCGAGATCGATCTGCGCGTTGTGGAGTGCCTCCGACGTCTGCTCGGACTGCCGGGACAGGTCACCGAGCTTCGTCAGCGCGTCGGTCGGGTTGGTGGTCACCGGGTCTGCGCCGGCCTGGATCGCCGGCAGCGACACGAGGGCCACCGACAGCACGCCGGCGGTCAGCACGCTGCCCAGGGAGCGCTTCATCTTGTGTGAGGCCACGGAAATGCAGTTCTCCGATCGTCGCTCTCCACCAGCCGGGCCGGGTGTCCGAGGCGCGGCTCAGGGATTTCCTCGGCCGATGCGACCGTGGAGTGCCGAAGAGGTGGTGACCCGCGTTGCCGCCCGGTTGGCGCGACAAGACTTCGCAAGGTCTCGGATAGGTTACGGAACGGCATACGTTTGTGTCCACCTATGTCACGAATGGGGTGGCGGGGACCACCCGACGGGTGAACGACACGCTGTCTGCCTGGGGCGCAACGACATCGAGGGTGGGTTCGAATCGTGATTCGAACCCACCCTCGGTGGTCGTGCGAGATCCTACGAAGCTACCCCGTGCATCCCCGCCCTCGACTCGGTGGATGCCTCGCCTCGCGTGTGGATCAGTAGCGGCGTGCGCCGTCGAAAGGCATGGACGCGATGGGCGCCAACTTGACGGGCTGACCCTCGGTGGAGGCGTGGATCACGTTGCCGTTGCCGGCGTAGATGCCCGAGTGCGATCCGCCGTAGAAGGAGACGACGTCGCCGGGGCGGAGATCGGACTGCGAGACGGGAGCGCCTGCCGCCGCCTGCGCGTAGCTGGTGCGCGGCAGGTTCAGTCCGGCCTGCTTGAACGCCCACTGCACCAGACCGGAGCAGTCGAACGAGTTGGGGCCGGCGGCGCCGTAGACGTACGGCGAGCCGAGCTTGGTCTGTGCGGCCTGAACGGCCTTGTCACCTGCGGTGCCGGCCGGCGCCGGGGGCGCGGGCAGGTTCGGGACACCGGGGATCTGCGGGATGACGACACCCGGGATCTCGAAGGTTCCGACTCCGGGGATGGTGACGGGATCTGCGGCCGCGGGGGCCGCGGTCGCGGTGAGCGCTCCGACTGCGAGCGCGCCGGCGACGACTGCCCGTCGCACATTCCGCTTGGAAACTTGTGACGCCACGAAAGGGGTACTCCGTTTCTTCCATTCATCCGCCGACCGAGTTAGCTGACGGGTTCGGGCTGGGAAGATCAGCCCTACCCACCGGTGCGTGAGGACGTCCCGGCGGGATTCACCCCAGTAGAAACTTGGGTTCCCGGTACGACCGCTCTCGCGAGTGGCCGATTAGGCGGTGACTAGCGATGCTGCCCCGGTGTTGGGGCTGCGAGACTCCGCTAGGTCTCAGGAAGGTTACGAAATGGAATACCCCGATGTCGACCGGAACACGCGGAAAGTGTCCGTTTGGGCCGATTCCGGCTTTGCGGGCGCGCGATACCCACATTCGGTAACGACCGGATAACAGGCGGTTTGTTTCCGATCTCGTTTCGACAGCGGGAGTGGGCATTTCGCGAAGCCTGACGACTCCCCGATTTTCTCCCGGTCAGCGTTTCTGCTGTTCAACCGGGGTGCCGCGGACCGCACCCGCGACACGCGCCCGACCCGCCGGTACCGGTCCCCGCCCCGTCCGAACACCTCGTTTTCGGCCGCGCGCCCGACCCTCGCACCGCCCGTGACCGCCGCCCGAGACGGTCAGTGTGATCCTCGTCTCTCCGGGCTCTCCGGGCGGTTCTGTCGGTGCCCGTCCATACGCTCTGAGCCGTGAGCGTCCCCGGTGTACCCGAACAGCTGAGATTCGACGAGCTCGACACCCCACTGCGGGACACCACGTTCGTGGTGGTCGACCTCGAGACCACCGGAGCGCGGCCGGGCGAGGACGCCATCACCGAGATCGGCGCCGTGAAGATCCGCGGTGGCGAGGTGATCGCCGAAATGGCCACTCTCGTCGACCCGGGACGGTCCATCCCCCCGCACATCGTGGAGATCACCGGCATCACCACCGCCATGGTGATCGACGCCCCGCGGATCGAGCGAGTGCTGCCGGCGTTCCTGGAGTTCGCACGCGGCGCGGTGCTCGTCGCGCACAACGCCCCGTTCGACACGGGCTTCCTCAAGGCCGCCGCGTCCGCCACCGACACCCCTTGGCCCAAGTTCACCGTGCTCTGCACCGTCAAACTGGCCCGGCGCGTCCTCAGCCGCGACGAAGCGCCGTCCGTCAAGCTGTCGTCGCTGGCCCGGCTGTTCGACGTCGGGACCACTCCGACCCACCGGGCACTCGACGACGCCCGGGCCACCGTCGACGTCCTGCACGCCCTCATCGCGAGGGTCGGCAATCAAGGGGTGCACAGTCTCACCGAGCTCGTCGACTACCTTCCCGACGTCTCCTCGCACCAGCGGGCGAAACGGACGCTCGCCAGCCATCTCCCCCACGCTCCGGGCGTGTACCTGTTCCGCGGACCGTCCGACGAGGTCCTGTACGTCGGCACGGCGACCGATCTGCGCCGGCGGGTGCGCAACTACTTCACCGGCTCGGAGACGCGTGGCCGGATGAAGGAGATGGTGGCCTTGACCACCCGGATCGACCACGTCGAGTGCGCGCATGCACTCGAGGCGGGTGTGCGCGAGCTCCGGCTGCTCGCCGCGCACACGCCGCCGTACAACCGGAGGTCCAAATACCCGAAACGCGGGTGGTGGATCACGCTCACCGTCGAGGCCTTCCCCCGACTGTCGGTGGTGCGCACCCCGACCGCCGACTCGCTCGGTCCGTTCCGGTCCCGCTCGACCGCCGTCGACGTCGCCGACGTCCTCGCCGAGTACTGCATTCTCCGCACCTGCACGAGCCGCATCCCGAAGGGAAGGGAGCACGGTCCGCAGTGCCCACCCCGCGAGCTCGGAGGCTGCCCGGCGTCCGTCCACGACCGCGCCACGGAGGACGCCTACCGTCCCGGGCCGGCACTCTTCCGGCAGTTCCTGCGCGGCCTGGACGACGCCCCACTGCAGCGCATGCGCGCACGGGTGGAGGAGCTGGCCGCCGGCGAGTTGTTCGAGAACGCCGCACGGCTGCGTGATCGCACCGCGGAGGTCGTGCTCGCGTTGCGGAGGATGCAGCGCCTTGCCGCCCTCACCGCGCTCGATCAGCTCGTGGCCGCCCGCCCGGCCGCGACCGGCGGCTGGGAGTTCGCGGTGATCCGTTCCGGGCGTCTCGCGTCCGCGGGCTGCGCCCGGCGCGGAATTCACCCGATGCCGGTGGTCGATGCACTCGTCCTCACCGCCGAAACCGTCGTTCCCGACGCAACTCCGCTCCGCGGCGCGTCCCCCGAGGAAGCCGGCCTGCTCGCGCGCTGGCTCGACCAGGAGGACACCCGCATCGTCAGCGCCTCCTCGGGCTGGTGCGAGCCCGCACGGGGCGCCGGATCCTGGTCCGAGTGGTGCGCACTGGCGCGAGCGGGCAGCGCGTCGACACGGGACGCCGAGACCCGACCACCCGTGCCGGGTTCTGCCGACCACCGCTTAGGCTGGCGATCATGATCAACGCCATCGTCCTGATCCACGCCGAAGCCCACCGCATCCCGGAGACCGCTCAGGCCGTCGCCGACATCGAGGGCGTCGACAAGGTCTATTCCTGCGCAGGCGACGTCGACCTGATCGCGATCGTGCGGGTCCGGGACCACGCGAAGATCGCGGAGGTCGTCACCGAGGGAATCAACAAGGTGGACGGCGTCTCCCGGACGGCGACGCACATCGCGTTCCAGTCCTACTCCAGCGCCGACGTGGAAGCGGGCTTCTCGATCGGCGAGTAGCTCCGCCGACTATTTGCTGGTGGCCAGTCCCGACGTGAGTTCGGCCCACCGTGCGAGCAGCGTCGCGGCCGCTCCACTGTCGATCGACTGCGCCGCCGCCGAGAGTCCGTCCGACAGCGCGTCTTCGAGCGTGCGGCCGCCGAGTCCCCGGAACGCGGCGATCGCCGCCGCGGCGTTGAGGAGGACCGCGTCGCGTACGGGTCCGGTCTCACCGGCGAGGAGTCGCCGTGCCACCGCCGCGTTCACCTCGGCATCGCCGCCGCGCAGTTCGTCGAGCGACACCCGCGCGATCCCGATGTCCCGGGGGTCGAGCTGACGGGTGGTCACCGCCCCGTCCGCCACGATGTGCACGGTCGACGTGGTCGACGTCGTCAACTCGTCCAGGCCGTCGTCACCGCGCACCACGAGCGCCGAGTTGCCGCGCTGCGCGAGCACACCGGCCACCACCGAGATCAGGCCCGGGAACGCGCAGCCGATGAGGCCGGCCCGCGGACGGGCCGGATTGGTGAGCGGTCCGAGCACGTTGAAGACGGTCGGGATGCCGATCTCCTTGCGCGGCGCGCCCGCGAACCGCAGGGCGGGATGGAACACCGGCGCGAAGCAGAAACCGATGCCGACCTCCCGGACGCAGCGGGCCACCTCGTCGGGGCCGAGATTGATCTTCACCCCGAGTGCCTCGAGAACGTCCGCGCCGCCGCTCTTGGACGATGCGGCCCGGTTTCCGTGTTTGACGACGCGAATGCCGGACGCCGCGACCACGAGTGACGCCATCGTGGAGATGTTCACGGTGTTGGATCGGTCACCACCGGTGCCGACTATGTCGACGACGTCGTCGTCGACGGGGACCTTGCGCGCGTGCCCGAGCATCGAGTCCGCGAGTCCGCGCAACTCCTCCGGTGTCTCGCCCTTCATCTTGAGGGCGACGCCGAACGCCGCGATCTGCGCGGACGTGGCGTTGTCGGACATGATCTCGTCCATCGCCCATCTCGCCTCGTCCACCGACAGGTCACGTCCGTCGGTGAGCGTGCCGAGGACCGACGGCCACGTGCGTGCCGGCCGCACACCGTCGTTCGTCCCCTGAGCAGTCGGGCTCTGCATCGTCGTGTCCCCTTGTACTAGTGGCGGATCCGGTCCTGGCAGCCTAGTCACCGGGCGGATCGGACTCGCGCGCCGGTTGCGTCGCGTCCCAGCCGTCGACCGAGCCACCGAGCCGCTGCGCCAGCCCGGCCATTCTCGACCGTTCCTGAGAACAGTGCAGCGCATCGAGGATCTGGACCCGCTGCAGCACGAGTCCGACCGTCGCACCGTCCTCGGCCGGGGATGCCGGACCGTCCGGATCCTGCGGTCGGTAACCGTCCTGCGCGGCGATCGACACGGCGTCGGCCACGGACGAGGCGGGCAGCCGCAGATGGTGCCGCAGCACCGCTTCCGCGCCGGCGTCCCACCGCGGATTCTCGGCGGCGGCGCGGTCGAGCGCGGTCGAGCACGCCTCCACGTCGTCGAAGCTCGAGGCGACGACCACGAGGTCGGGACGATCCTGATCGAGAGGGGCCGGTTGCCGACTGCCGAACAGCCTCCGCAGCCACCCCGTACTGTTGTCACGAGAGCGCATGACTCCACCCTTTCACGGTCCGCCACCAGGGCTGTCAGCAGGGAGAATCGGACAAGCGGGGCGCGTCGACGCGCCGAGGGTGGACCCGGGTAGTCGTCTCTTACGACGAAGCGTCATACTTCTGTCTGTGACGAGCGCAGTAGGGACTTCAGGATCAGCAATCACCCAACGCGTGCACTCGCTGAACCGACCTAACATGGTCAGCGTTGGCACCATCGTGTGGTTGTCAAGTGAGCTCATGTTCTTCGCAGGGCTCTTCGCCATGTACTTCGTGGCGCGAGCACAGGCGAATGGGAACTGGCCGCCGGAGCCGACCGAGCTGAATCTGTTCCTCGCCGTACCGGTGACGCTGGTGCTGATCGCCTCGTCGTTCACCTGCCAGATGGGTGTGTTCGCGGCCGAGCGCGGCGACGTCTTCGGCCTCCGCCGGTGGTACCTCCTGACGCTGGCGATGGGCACCTTCTTCGTCCTCGGCCAGGCCTACGAGTACATCCACCTCGTCGAGCACGGCACCTCGATCTCCAGCAGCGTGTACGGCTCGGTGTTCTACATGACCACCGGCTTCCACGGCATGCACGTGATCGGCGGCCTCATCGCGTTCGTCTTCCTGATCGCACGCACCAAGGTCAGCAAGTTCACGCCCGCCCAGGCCACCGCCGCCATCGTCGTCTCGTACTACTGGCACTTCGTCGACATCGTGTGGATCGGCCTGTTCGCCACGATCTATTTCATCCGTTGATCAGCTGAACGCCCCAGGCAGCCCCCTGACGTCCAGTCCGTCCCGACATACCAAAGGGATACAGATGAGTTCATCCCCCCCTCCCGCATCCGATACCACAGCGTCTGCCGCGAAGGCACGCCGCCAGCGGAAGCTCCGCAGGCGCGTCACGGGCGCCCTGGTCCTGATGATGGGACTGGTCAGCGCCGGTTTCCTCGCGTCCGCGTTGACGCCGACCCCGCAGGTGGCCACCGCCACCGACGATCAGGCAGCACTGATCCGCGAGGGCAAGCAGTTGTACGACACGTCGTGCATCACGTGCCACGGCGCGAACCTGCAGGGTGTGCAGGATCGCGGACCGAGCCTGATCGGTGTCGGCGAGGCAGCCGTGTACTTCCAGGTGTCGTCGGGACGCATGCCGGCCTCGCGCAACGAGGCCCAGGTGGAGCGCAAGCCCGTCAAGTTCGACGCCGAGCAGACGGACGCCATCGGCGCGTACGTCCAGGCCAACGGTGGCGGCCCCACCGTCATCCGCGACGAGAACGGCGAGATCGCCCAGTCGTCGCTGCGCGGCGGCGACATCGGACGCGGCAGCGAGCTCTTCCGCCTCAACTGCGCGTCCTGCCACAACTTCACCGGGCGTGGCGGTGCGCTCTCGTCCGGTAAGTACGCGCCGGTCCTCGACCCGGCCAGCGAGCAGCAGATCTACGCCGCGATGGTCACCGGCCCGCAGAACATGCCCAAGTTCTCGGACCGTCAGCTGACCCTCGAGGAGAAGAAGGACATCATCGCCTACATCAAGTCGTCAGGCGAGACGAAGCAGCCCGGCGGCTACGGACTCGGCGGCATCGGTCCCGCCTCCGAGGGCTTGGCCATGTGGGTCATCGGAATCATCGCTGTCGTCGGTGCAGCACTGTGGATCGGAGCAAGGTCATGAGCGACGCTGGCCAGCCGGGCGGCGCCACGCCAAAGAAGTACACGGATGCAGAACTCGAGAACCTGAGCCGCGACGAACTGGTCGAGCTCGGCACCAACCTCGACCACGTCGATGTCGCGTTCCGCCGCAACCGCTGGGCGGTTCCGGGGACGAAGGCCGAGAAGCGCGCCGAGCGGTCGGTCGCCTTCTGGTTCGCTCTCTCCGGCATCTCGGCGATCGCGTTCATCGCGATCTACCTCTTCTGGCCCTGGGAGTACGCAGGCGCCGGCGAGGAGCACTACTCGGCCTACAGCCTGTACACGCCGCTGATCGGCCTCACCATGGGTCTGGCCATCCTCGGCCTCGGTGTCGGAGCGGTGCAGTTCACCAAGAAGTTCATCCCCGAAGAGGTGTCCATCCAGGACCGCCACGACGGTGGATCGTCCGAGGTCGATCGCAAGACGATCGTCGCGGAACTCGGCGACTCGTTCGACACGTCGACGCTGGGACGCCGCAAGCTCCTCAAGCGCACCCTCATCTTCGGCGGCGGTGCCCTCGGCATCATGTCCGTCATGCCCCTCGGTGGTCTGGTCAAGAACCCGTGGGCCAAGCGCGACGACTCCCCGCTGTGGGTGTCGGGATGGACGCCCCGCTACGCGGGCGAGACCATCTACCTGCGCCGCGACACCGGTCGCCCCGAGGACGTCGTCCTCGTCCGCCCGGAAGACCTGGACGCCGGCGCCATGGAAACGGTGTTCCCGTTCCGTGAGTCCGACCGCGGCGACCACGACGCGCTGCTCGAGGCGCTGCGCGGCATCCGCAACGCGACCATGCTCATCCGCCTCCGCACAGAGGACACGGCGCGGGTCACCAAGCGCAAGGGCCAGGAGAGCTTCAACTACGGCGACTACTTCGCCTTCTCGAAGATCTGCACCCACCTCGGCTGCCCCACCTCCCTGTACGAACAGCAGACCAACCGAATCCTCTGCCCGTGCCACCAGTCGCAGTTCGACGCGCTGACCTACGGAAAGCCGATTTTCGGTCCGGCCGCTCGTGCACTTCCGCAGTTGCCTATTACAGTGAACGAAGAGGGTTTCCTAGTCACAACGGGTGACTACATCGAAGCTCTCGGCCCGGCATTTTGGGAGCGTCGACCGTGACCGACAACAAACCGTCCAAACTGAGCGCGATGGCCACCGGCCAGGCCGAAGCGATGGACTCGCGCTACCACCTCGCAGCGGGAATGCGGCGGCAGATCAACAAGGTCTTCCCCACCCACTGGTCGTTCCTGCTCGGCGAGATCGCGCTGTACAGCTTCGTCATCCTGCTGATCTCCGGTGTCTACCTGACCCTGTTCTTCGACCCGTCGATGGCGCACGTCGTCTACAACGGTGCGTACGAGCCGCTGCGCGGCGTCACGATGTCCCGCGCGTACGAGACCACGCTGAACATCTCGTTCGAGGTTCGCGGCGGTCTGTTCGTCCGTCAGATCCACCACTGGGCGGCGCTGATGTTCGCGGCGTCGATCGTCGTGCACCTGATGCGCATCTTCTTCACCGGCGCCTTCCGGCGTCCGCGTGAGGCCAACTGGGTCATCGGCTGCCTGCTGCTGATCCTGGCGATGTTCGAGGGATTCTTCGGCTACACGATCCCCGACGACCTGCTGTCCGGCACGGGCCTGCGCGCCGCGTTCTCCGGCATCACGCTGAGCATCCCGATCGCGGGCACCTGGATGCACTGGCTGATCTTCGGCGGCGACTTCCCCGGCGACCTGATCATCCCCCGCCTGTACGTCGCGCACGTCCTGCTGTTCCCGGGCATCATCCTCGCCCTGATCGCCGGTCACCTCGCGCTCGTCTGGTACCAGAAGCACACGCAGTTCCCCGGCCCCGGCCGCACGGAGAACAACGTCGTGGGTGTGCGCATCCTCCCGGTGTTCGCCGTCAAGTCGGGTGCGTTCTTCGCGATCACGTTCGGTGTGCTCGCCGTGATGGGTGGCGTGCTGCAGATCAACCCGGTCTGGACCATCGGCCCCTACAACCCGTCGCAGGTGTCGGCAGGTTCGCAGCCCGACATCTACATGATGTGGACGGACGGCCTGGCCCGCCTGTGGCCGGCGTGGGACATCTACCTGTTCGACCGCTACACCATTCCGTCGGTGTTCGCCGTGGCGTTGATCATGGGTCTGGTGTTCACGGTGCTGATCGCCTACCCGTGGATCGAGAAGCGTCTGACCAAGGACGACGCTCACCACAACCTGCTGCAGCGTCCGCGTGACGTTCCGGTGCGTACCGCGATCGGTGCGATGGCGATTGCGTTCTACGCCGTCCTGACGATCTCCTGCATCAACGACATCATCGCGTACCACCTGAGCATCTCGTTGAACGCGATGACGTGGATCGGCCGCATCGGCATGGTGTTGCTGCCTCCGATCGCCTTCTTCGTGGCCTACCGGTTCTGCCTGGGTCTCCAGCGCAGCGACCGTGAGGTTCTCGAGCACGGCATCGAGACCGGCATCATCAAGCGGATGCCGAACGGTCAGTACATCGAGATCCACCAGCCGCTCGGCCCGGTCGACGGCCACGGTCATCCGATCCCGCTCGAGTACCAGGGTGCGACCGTCCCGAAGAAGATGAACAAGCTCGGTTCCGCCGGCAAGCCCGGTTCCGGCAGCCTCGTCACGGCCGACCCGGTCGAGGAGAGCCTGGCTCTCGAGCACGCCCTGCACCACGGCGAGCACGAGCAGCTCACGATGCTGCGGGAGTACCAGGACCGCGCCCACGGCAACGGTTCGTCGGCTTCCGGCAACGGATCGTCCGGCAACGGCGAGGCCCACTAGCCTCACCTCCGCAACCGAGCAGAGCCCCGAACCACGTCCGGTTCGGGGCTCTGCTCGTCTGTGGGCGTGCCCGCTCCCCTCCCCCGCGGCTGTGCGCGGAACACGAGCGCGACCGCCCCGAGTCCCAGAAGTAGACCGAGTACGGTGAGGATTCCGAACGGCTCGCCGAACATCACGGTCCCCCAGATCGCCGTCACCGGTGCCATCAGGAACATCAGGGCATTGACCCGGGTGACTCCACTCCGACGCAGCACGAGCCAGTACAGGCCGTAGCCGCCGAACGTGGACAGGCCGATCAGCCAGGCCACCGACCACCAGAACGATGCCGTCGGCGGTGGCGACACCTGTCCGGCGCACGCGGCGAGGGCGGTGAAGAGCACGGCACTGGTCGCGCAGTGCACGGTCATGGACACGACGGGGTCGGTGTCGGTCGGTGAGCGACTCTCCAGGAAGGTCGCGGCCACCAGCGACAGCATCCCGGCGAACGGCACGAGATACGCCCACCACGACACGCCGGACGCAGCGGTGGCGTCGCCTGCGGTGACGATCACGACCCCCGCCAGTCCGAGCAGCAGCCCCCACCACTGCCGGGGCGCGACGTACTGACCCAGCAGCGGGCCGGCCAGCACGGCGACGACCAGGGGCTGGGTGCCGTCGATCAGTGCCGTGGTGCCGGTCGAGACGCCGAGTCCGATCGCCTGGTAGACGGTCAGCAGATATCCGGTCTGCGACAGCGCGCCGACCGTCACCTGACGGCCGAGCGCACGGGACCCGAGTCCCCGCCACCGTGCGCGTCCGAACAGGGCGGCCGCCAGGGCCAGTGCGACGGCGAGCGGCAGGAACCGCCAGGTCAGTACGGTCAGAGGGGCCGCGTCCCCGGCGCCGAGTTTGGCCCCGATGAAGCCGGAGCTCCAGCACAGGACGAACATCACGGCGAGAAGCGCATTCACGTTTGACCACCACCTAAGTAAACAGATCGGTATACCTCTTCAACCTATACCGATCTGTATACTTTTGTCATGGAATCTGTCCCGTCACCGCGACGCGTGGTGCTGACACCGGGAGCGAGGCGGGCGCTGGACGCGGCCGGCCGCCTCTTCTACGAGCGGGGAATCCACGCGGTCGGCGTGGATCTCATCGCCACCGAGGCCGGTGTCACGAAGAAGACGCTCTACGACCGTTTCGGTTCGAAGGAACAGATCGTCGTCGAGTACCTCGCCGACCGGGACGAACGGTGGCGGGCGTTTCTCGCCGGCCATCTCGACACCGCCGGCGACTCCCCCGGACGGCGCCTGACGGCGATCTTCGACGCATCCCGGGAGTGGACCGCGGAGAACAGCGCGAAGGGGTGCAGCATGGTCAACGCGCACGCGGAGATCAGCGACCCGGCACATCCGGCGTACGCCGTCATCGTCGGTCAGAAGCGGTGGATGCTCGACCTGTTCGCCGGCGTGTGCCGGGACGCGTCGGTGCGCGACCCGGAGACACTCGCACGCACCGTCATGCTGCTCCACGAAGGGGCACTGGTCTCACACGGGTTGCAGGTGTTCCCCGAGGCGGTGCAACTCGCATCCGATCAGGCGTCGGCGCTCCTCGCCGCGGCGGCAGGCCCGGCCCGTTAGTGACGGCAAAGCGGAGGCGCCGAATCCCGGTGGGATTCGGCGCCTCCGCTGTCCGACTGTGGGTGGAACTAGTGCTTCTCGGGCCCGACGTAGTACTCGAAGACGAGACCCGCAGCGGCCGCGAGAACCGCAATCACGGCGACCACGATCATCCACGGCTGGAAGAACGCCATCGCGACTGCGACGAAGGCGGCAGAAGCGGCGAGCAGGATCGGCCAGTAGCTACCGGGGCTGAAGAATCCCAGGTCGCCTGCGCCGTCGGCGATCTCCGCGTCCTCGTAGTCCTCGGGACGGGTGTCGAGTCGACGGGCAACGAACCGGAAGTACGTTCCGATGATCAGCGTCAGTCCCGCCGACAGGCAGATGCCCGTCAGACCCGCCCACTCGATACCGGTTCGTGAAACGGCGGTGAAGACGCCGTAGACGATCGCGACGAGAATGAAGAATACCGTCAGGATCTCGAAGAGCTTGGCTTCGATCTTCATATCAGCACTTGTCCTTGGTCAGTGAGGTATCAGCAGCAGGTTCAGTTACCTTCGACACCGCTCGCCTGCTTGTAGCCGCGATCGGTGGTGAAGGGAGACGTCGACGTCGCAACCGGGGACTCGCCGATGGCCTGCAGAGCCTCCGCCGTGGTCAGATCCCGGCCGCCTTCGCTCGCCGGCTTGCGCAGCTCGATGTACTGCGCGAACTTGTCGGGGCTCACGGCGCGAACCTCGAAGTTCATCATCGCGTGGAACGTGCCGCACATCTCAGCGCAGCGCCCGACGAAGGCACCTTCCTTCTCGATCTCACTGATCTGGAAGACGTTGTCGGAGTGGTTCTCCTTCGGGTTCGGGTTCACGTCGCGCTTGAACAGGAACTCCGGCACCCAGAAGGCGTGGATGACGTCGGCCGAGGCCAGTTCGAACTGGATCCGCTTGCCGGTCGGCAGAACGAGGATCGGGATCTCGTTGCTCGAGCCGATCGTCTCGATCTTGTCGTAGTGCAGGTAGGACAGGTCCTGGGGGGTCTTGCCGTGGATCGGCCCGGGCTGGGCGTGCTCACCCTCGGCCTCCGCCTCGGACGCCGGCGCGGACTCGACCGCAGCCTGCGCTTCCTGATCGACGCCGTCGTACTTGCCGCCACCCTCGCCGAGGTCGATGGAGCGGTAGCCGAACTTCCAGTTCCACTGGTACGCAGTGACATCCACCACCACGTTGGGGTTGTCCTCCTTCTCGAGGACATGGTTCTGCACGACCACCGTGAAGTAGAACAGCACGGCAATGATGACGAACGGAACCGCGGTGTACGCCAGCTCGAGCGGCACGTTGTATGCCGTCTGCCGCGGGAACTCGGGTGAGTCCTTCTTCTTACGGTGGAAGATCACCGCCCAGAAGGTGAGTCCCCACACCAGCACACCCATGACGAGGGCGGCGATGACCGACCAGGTCCACAGTTCACGCATGCGGTGCGCCTGCGGGGTTACGCCCGAAGGCCACCCGAAACGAAGCACCTCGTTGTCGATTGAACAACCCGACAGCAGCAAGGCAGCAATGCCCAAAGATACTGCCAACCCTGCCCGCCGAAGGATCCGACCTTGCGCCACGTTCACGCCTTCCTGATCGCCGCAAATTCCACTAGGGCACACCCGATGGGAAGGCCCAATTACTACGCAGCGTAGACCAAAGGCGGCGGCTCTCCATCCTCGGGTCGGGCGACGTGTCGCTGCCGGTGCCGCGGCGGTGTCGCTGTTCGAGCCGGGGCACCGTCACCGGCGGCCCGAACCGGACGCTCCGGGAATCTGCGGCATACTTTCCGGCAGAGATCCCTGACCACTCCACCTCGTGGAGCCTTCCAAGATTCTGAATTGAGGTACCGGACGCTGTGTGCGGACTGCTCGGGCTACTGACCTCTGGAGAAACCAGCGACAACGCCGTCTCACAGGTCGACCAGGCAATGCACTGCCTGCGGCACCGTGGGCCGGACGAGCACGGGACCTGGCACGACGACCACCTGGTCTTCGGGTTCAATCGGCTGTCGATCATCGACATCGAACACTCCCACCAGCCTTTGCGGTGGGGTCCGGCGGAGAATCCGGAACGCTACGCGCTGACGTTCAACGGCGAGATCTACAACTACCTCGAGGTTCGGGCCGAACTCGCCGAGCAGTTCGGTGCGCAGTTCGTCACAGAGGGTGACAGCGAGTCCATCGTCGCCGCGTTCCACTACTGGGGCGAGGACGCCGTCCGTCGTCTGCGCGGCATGTTCGCGTTCGCGATCTGGGACACGGAGACGCGGGAGCTGTTCATCGCGCGCGATCCGTTCGGGATCAAGCCGCTCTTCCTGGCGACAGGCACCGGCGGCACCGCATTCGGTAGCGAGAAGAAGAGTCTGCTGGAGCTGGCGAGCCTGATCGGCATCGGCACCGCACTCGATCCGCGGGCCGTCGAGCATTACACCGTCCTTCAGTACGTGCCGGAGCCGGAAACCCTCCACAAGCAGATCCGCCGCCTCGAGTCCGGTTGCTTCGCACGTGTGCGCCCGGGCGAAGAACCCGTGATCACCCGCTATTTCGCGCCCACGTTCCCGGTGCGTCCGTTCGCCGCGGGCACCGAGCAGGCCCGCTACCGCGAGATCGCCGAGGCGCTCGAGGATTCGGTCGCCAAGCACATGCGCGCCGACGTCACGGTCGGGTCCTTCCTGTCGGGCGGCATCGACTCGACGGCAATCGCGGCGCTCGCGATGCGCCACAACCCGAACCTGATCACGTTCACCACCGGTTTCGAGCGCGAGGGCTACTCCGAGGTCGACGTCGCAGCCGAATCCGCCGAAGCGATCGGCG
Organism: Rhodococcus sp. IEGM 1307; assembly: GCF_030056915.1. Lineage (NCBI taxonomy): Bacteria > Bacillati > Actinomycetota > Actinomycetes > Mycobacteriales > Nocardiaceae > Rhodococcus > Rhodococcus sp. IEGM 1307. Next base: position 15,678 of record NZ_JASHKW010000014.1, on the reverse strand, counting down.
CGCGCCACGTGGTGAAGGTGGTGAGCCCGTCCGAGTTCGCCGCCGCCATCCCCGAGATCGTGTGGTACCTCGACGATCCGGTTGCCGATCCCGCACTGGTTCCGCTGTGGTTCGTGGCCAAGGAGGCGCGCAAGCACGTCAAGGTCGTGCTGTCCGGTGAGGGCGCCGACGAGCTGTTCGGCGGGTACACCATCTACCGCGAGCCGATTTCGCTCAAGCCGTTCGAGTACCTGCCCAAGGGCCTGCGGCGGGCCGCCGGGAAGCTGTCCGAGCGCATCCCCGAGGGCACCCGGGGAAAGAGCCTGCTCAACCGCGGTTCACTGACCCTGGAAGAGCGGTACTACGGCAACGCGCGCAGCTTCAACGACGCACAGTTGCGCGCCGTCCTGCGCGACTTCCGGCCGGAGTGGACGCACCGCGACGTCACCGACCCGATCTACGCGCAGTCGCAGGGGTGGGATCCGGTGGCCCGGATGCAGCACCTGGACCTGTTCACGTGGTTGCGCGGCGACATCCTCGTCAAGGCCGACAAGATGACCATGGCCAACTCGCTCGAACTGCGGGTGCCGTTCCTCGATCCCGAGGTCTTCAAGGTGGCGTCGCAGGTGCCGTTGGATCAGAAGATCACCAAGAGCACCACCAAGTACGCGCTGCGTCAGGCACTGGAGGGCATCGTGCCCGGGCACGTGCTCCATCGGGCGAAGCTGGGCTTCCCGGTGCCGCTGCGGCACTGGCTGCGCGGCACGGAACTGTTCGATTGGGCACATGAGCAGATCGCGGCGTCGGGCACCGATCACCTGCTCGACAAGGCCGCGATCACGAAGATGCTGAACGACCACCGGGACGGCGTGTCCGACCACAGCCGTCGCCTGTGGACCGTGCTGATCTTCATGGTCTGGCACGGCATCTTCGTCGAGAACCGCATCGTTCCGGAGATCGCCGAGCCGGCGTACCCGGTCTCGCTGTAGGCGCTTCGCGCCCGTGCGCCTTTTTGGTAGTTGGCGCTACCAAAAAGGCGCACGGGCGGCGGAGCCGCCTGTTACGGCAGGACGGCAGCGATCTCGTCGGCCGCGGTGGATCCGTAGGCGTCTGCGAGGCGCTTGACGGCCTCGTCGCGGTCGAACGTCCATTCCTGGGTTCCGACGGTCTCCAGTACGAGCACGGCCACGAGCGACCCCAGCTGTGCGGAGCGCTCGAAACTCAGGCCCGCGCTGTGCGCGAGGAGGAATCCGGCCCGGAATCCGTCACCGACACCGGTCGGGTCGACCTTCGCCTTCTCGGGGACGACGGCGACGCGGGTCCAGTTGCCCTCGGAATCGGCGATCTCGACGCCCTTGGAACCGAGCGTCGTGACGCGGACACCGACCTGAGCGCGGATCTCCTCTTCGGACAGTCCGGTCTTCTGCTGCAGCAGTCCCCATTCGTACTCGTTCGTGAACAGGTATTTTGCGCCGTGGATCAGCGCCGCCGCCTCCTCGCCGTTCAGTCGGGCGAGTTGCTGCGACGGGTCGGCGGCGAAGGGGATGCCCTGCCGGCGGCATTCCTCGGTGTGGCGGATCATCGCCTCGGGGTCGTTGGCGCCGATGAGGACCAGCTCGAGCGGTTCGGCGTCCTGCGCGATCCCCGAAAGCTGGATCTCGCGGGCCTCACTCATCGCACCGGGGTAGAACGAGGCGATCTGCGCCATGTCCTCGTCGGTGGTGCACACGAAACGCGCGGTGTGCGCGGTGGTCGAGATCCGGACGGCGGTGCAGTCGACGCCGTTGCTCTCGAGCCACCGGCGGTAGTCCGCGAAGTCGGCTCCGACAGCCCCGACCAGCAGCGGAGATCCACCGAGGACGCCCATGGCGTAGGCGATGTTGCCGCCCACTCCCCCGCGCCGGACTACGAGGTCGTCGACCAGGAAGCTCAACGAGATGTGGCTGAGCTGATCGGCGAGCAGTTGCTCGGCGAACCGGCCCGGAAACCGCATCAGGTGGTCGGTGGCGATGGAACCGGTTACCGCAATTGTCACGGGCGGATGCCTTTCGATGAGTTCGGTCGGGATTTCTCACCGTACCCCGGAGTACCACCATGATCGGTCGGCAGCACGGGACCCGGGTACGTGGAGATCGGGCACGAAAAAAGTCTGACGCGGCAGCCGGTCGGCGCCGCGTCAGACTTGTCGATTCAGTTGTACTTCGGCCTGGGACTCAGTTGAAGGAGTCGCCGCAGGCGCACGAACCGGTCGCGTTGGGGTTGTCGATGGTGAAACCCTGCTTCTCGATGGTGTCGACGAAGTCGATCGAGGCACCCTCGACGTACGGCGCGCTCATCCGGTCCACCGCGAGGGCGACGCCACCGAAGTCCACGATCAGGTCGCCGTCCAGGTTCCGGTCGTCGAAGAACAGCTGGTAACGCAGTCCTGCGCAGCCGCCGGGTTGCACGGCGATACGCAGTGCGAGGTCGTCGCGACCTTCCTGATCGAGCAGCGCCTTCGCCTTGGCGGACGCGGCTTCGGTCATCTTGACGCCGTGGACGGCGGTCTCGTTCTGCACAGTCATGGGCTCTCCCTGTAGTTCGTAACAAACCCGTGAACGCTTCAACGGTACTCCGCGCCCGACTTATTCCCGGGTTCCATTCCCTGCGGCAGCGTCCGCAGATCGATCCACGTCCATGGTATCCGACGTCACGGATTCGGGTTACTACCCTGCGGCCACACCTTCCCACCCCCGGGCTGCGGCCGCCGCGAGGTCTCTCAGCTGCGCGTATGCGTCCGACATCGCGAGTTCGGTCGATCCCGCGTGATCGACCAGGGACAATGCGTCGTCGATGCCCGCGCTGTCGAGGTCCGCGGCGTCGAGGAGGACCTGCCCGGCAAGGACGAGCGTCGCGATCGACCGCCGGCGGGCGGCAGCGGCGAGCGCGATCACGAGTTTCCCGCGCAGCGACTGCTGGTCGAGGCGGCCTTCGCCGGTGATCACGAGCTGGGCGGAGGCGAGTTGGCGGTCCTGCCGGGTGCGCTGAGCGACCACCTGAGCACCGGATTCGCGGGTCGCGCCGAGGGCGAGCAGCGCGGCGCCGATGCCACCGGCGGCGCCGGCTCCGGCCTCGGCGGCGACCTCCCGGGCCGTCACCCGCTGCAGTTGCCCCGCCCACGCGGCGTTCCGGTCCTCGAGGAAGGCGACGGTGTCGGGGTCGGCACCCTTCTGCGGTCCGAACACGCGAGCGGCGCCGTGCTCGCCGAGCAACGGGTGCTCGACGTCGGACGCGGCGACCAGTTCCACCGAACGCAGGCGGGCGACGGCGGCGTCCGCGCTCCCGAACCCCTGCGCGAGGGCTTCGACGAGGCCGCGGCCGCCGTCGGTGCAGCTGCTGCCGCCGAGACCGACGACGATTCTGCGCGCTCCGGCGTCGAGGGCCGCCACGACGAGTTGACCGACGCCTCGACTGTGTGCGTCGCGGGCGGTGCGGGGCGTCGGCGGTCCGCCCAGCAGTCCGAGTCCGCAGGCCTGGGCGGATTCGAGGTAGGCGTCGGTGCCGTCGAGGAGCCAGCGGGCGGTGACGTCGGCGCCGAGCGGCCCTTCCACGACCGCGGTGCGGACGGTGCCGCCCGCCGCGGCGATCACGTCCACGAATCCGGGGCCGCCGTCGGACTGCGGCGCTTCGATCAGCTGGTCGTCCGGGCGCACGGCCGACCATCCCGCCGCGATCGCGGCGGTCGCCTCGACGGCGGTCAGCGTTTCACCGAAGGAGTCCGGTGCGATCATCACTCGCATCGGCGAAGTGTATGGCGACGGGCGCGACCCGGCATTTCGATGTGAGGGCGGTTTTCCTCCCGGTGCCGTCTTCCCATACTCTGGAAGGGTGAAATTGCTACGCCGCGGTGATTCGGACAATTCAGACAAGCGGGACGTCGAGGTCGCCGAGTCGTCCACAGCCTCGGAGGCGGAGTCCGCCGAACAGGCGGGCAAGGGCCGCCCGACCCCCAAGCGACGCGACGCCGAGGCGAGGCGCCGCGGGCCGGTCGCGCCCGCGCCCCTGACGGCGAAAGAGGCACGCGCCCGTAAGAAGGCCACCCGCGGCAGCAAGGAAGAGCGCAAGGTCGCCGCGGCGGAGCGACGCGCCACCGCCGCCGAGCGACGCGCCCGCATGCTCGCCGGCGAGGACAAGTACCTCCTCCCCCGCGACAAGGGCCCGGTCCGCGCGTACGTCCGGGACATCGTCGACGCCCGGCGCAACCTCGTCGGCCTGTTCATGCCGCTGGCCCTGGTTCTCATCATGGCCATGTTCGTCAGCCCGGCGCTGCAGGCGATCGTGACGCTTGCCATGCTCATCATGATGATGTTCATGGCCATCGAGGGCGTCTGGCTGGGCCGCAAGATCAACAATCAGGTGCGGGAGCGCTTCCCGGACACCCCCGACGGCGGTTTCAAGCTCGGGTGGTATGCGTTCGTGCGTGCGTCGCAGATCCGCAAGCTGCGCGCCCCTAAGCCGCGGGTGCGCCCCGGCGACGCCATCTGACGGTCAGTTGTGGGGCGCGCGGTGCGTCTCGGCGAGCAGCCGCCCCAGTTCGGCGTCGCGGTCGTACGACAGGTCGGTCATGGGATCAGCCGGTCGGAAGAAGTTGTCGCGGTAGCTTTTCCGCAGTCGCGGCGGGAGTGGACCCAGGTGCCGACCGGCGTACATCACGGCCGCATGCAGCACGAGGAGAAGTGCAACGAGGACGAGGAATTCGGTCATGGCTGAAATTTTCCGCCCATTCACTTCCCGCCAACAGTGGCGGAATTGACGTTCTTCGTCAAAATACTGCCACTCCCGTGGGTTGGTAGCGTTTCCCTCCGTGCCCACCGCCGATTCCCCGGACCGCCCGAGCCGTCCGAACCAGACGTCGCGAACATTGGTGCTCGGCGGTGCACGCTCCGGAAAATCCGCTCACGCCGAGGAACTGACGCAGGCCCTGGCCGGGGCGGGTCGGGTGCGCTACGTCGCCACCAGTCACCGCGACCCCGACGACCACGACTGGGAACACCGCATCGCTCAGCACCGCGATCGACGTCCCGGCAGCTGGCTCACCGTGGAAACCGCGCACCGGCTCGACCTCGCCGACCAGCTGCGTTCTCCCACCGAGGCCGCGGCCACCCTCGTCGACGATCTCGGCACCTGGCTCACCGTCGAACTCGACGGCGCCGCAGCCTGGGAATCGCCGCGGGGCACCATCACCTCACGCACGGACGAACTCGTCGCGAGCGTCCGCGACTACCGCGGCGCACTCGTGCTGGTGACTCCCGAGGTGGGTCTCGGTGTCATTCCCGAGACCCGGTCCGGTCGCCTGTTCCGCGACGAGATCGGCGCCCTCAACGCGCGACTCGCCCAGGTCTGCGATCGCGTCGTCCTCGTCGTCGCCGGGCTGACCATGATCTTGAAAGATGATCCCGCACGTGAGTCGCGCGGGCCAGAAGTGTCCACTCGAGCGAGAGGCCAAGCGTGACCAGCGAGTCCGTGAGCACCGACCCCGGTCGGTTCGAACCCGTCACCCCACCCGACGAAGGGGTGCGCGCACAGGCCGAAGCCCGTCAGCTGCAGCTCACCAAACCGGCCAGCTCGCTCGGACGCCTCGAGACGCTCGCGTGCTGGGCCGCGGCCTGCCAGGGCGTCTGCCCGCCCGTCCCCTTCGCGCGGGCGCGGGTGGTGGTGTTCGCCGGTGACCACGGGGTGGCCCGGACCGGCGTCTCGGCGTATCCGCCCGAGGTGACGGCCCAGATGGTCGCCAACTTCGTCGGCGGCGGGGCAGCCGTCAACGCTCTCGCGAACCGGGCAGGCGCCAGCGTGCGCGTCGTCGACCTGTCCGTGGACGCCGACACGGATCCGTCGGTGTCCGCGTTCAAAATCCGCCGCTCGTCGGGGGCGATCGACCGCGAGGACGCGCTCACCCACGAGGAGACACTGCAGGCCATCGAGGCCGGACGGTCCATCGCCGACTCCGAGATCGATTCCGGCGCAGACCTGTTGATCGCCGGCGACATGGGAATCGGCAACACCACACCGGCCACCGTTCTCATCGCCGCGCTGACGGACACCGAACCGGTGGCGGCGGTCGGCCGGGGCACCGGTGTCGACGACGCCGGCTGGATCCGGAAGACGGCAGCGATCCGCGACGCGATGCGCCGGGCCCGGCCGGTGGTCCGGGACACGGTGGCGCTCCTGCGGACGGTGTCGGGCGCCGACCTCGCCGCGATGGCCGGCTTCCTCGCCCAGGCCTCCGCCCGCAAGACCCCGGTGATTCTCGACGGCGTCGTCGTGACCGCGGCCGCCATGGTCGCGGAGGAACTCGCGCACGGCGCCCGCGCGTGGTGGCTGGCCGGTCACCGTTCCACGGAACCGGCACACACGATCGCGCTGAAGCATCTGCAACTCGACCCTCTCCTCGAACTCGACATGCGGCTCGGCGAGGGATCCGGCGCCGTCACCGCACTGCCGATCCTGCAGGGCGCCGTCGCCACGCTCGCGGAGATGGCGACGTTCGCTGAGGCCGGCGTCAGCACCCGCGACGCCGAGGACGGCGACGGCACCGAGACCGGCTCCGCCGCCGATACCGCGGGCTGACCGTGTCGGGCGTGCTGCTCGCGTTCTCATGGCTGACAGTTCTTCCCCTGCACGGACCGGATTCCGTGGACCGCGTGTCGGGTCGCCGCGCGATCCGGGCGGCGCCGGTGACCGGGATCGCGCTGGGAGTCCTGGCCGCGGGGCTGCTGTGGGCACTCGTGTCCGCCGGTCTCGACCCCGCCCTCGCCGGCCTGATGACGGTGGGTGCACACGCTCTCGCCACCCGGGGCATGCACATCGACGGTCTGTCCGACACGGTCGACGGGCTCGGCTGTTACGGGCCGCCGGAGCGGGCGCGGGCCGTGATGCACAGCGGCGGTGCGGGCCCGTTCGGGGTGTGCGCCCTGGTGATCTGCCTGGGCGCGCAGGGACTGGCGTTCGGATCTCTCGCCGCCGCAGGACAATTCGCGTGCGTCGCCGTCGCCGTGGCGGCTGGGCGGGTGGCGGTCGTCTTCGCCTGCCGGCGCGGAATTCCCGCGTCGTCGACGGAAGGTTTCGGCGCACTGGTCGCCGAAACCCAGTCACCGTGGACCGGCATCGCCTGGACCGTTCCGCTCCTTGCGGCGGCCGCGTGGTGCACCTCGCCGTGGTGGCAGGGACCGGTCGTCGTGGCGGTTGCGCTGACGCTCACCGCGTTGCTGGTGGCCCACTGCGTCCGGCGATTCGCCGGCCTGAACGGCGACGTTCTCGGCGCCGCGCTCGAGATCACCGTCACCGTCGCGGCGATCGGTCTCACTTTCTGAGCGACCGCCGGAACCGAGCTCAGCGCAGTTTGGTCATCCACCCGTGGGTGTCGGCGAACGTTCCCCGCTGAATGCCGGTCAAAGTGTCGCGCAGGGCCATGGTGACCTCGCCGGGGTCGCCGTCGGCGATCGTGAATTCACCCTCGGCCGATTTGACCCGGCCGACGGGTGTGATGACCGCCGCCGTACCGCACGCGAACACCTCGGTGATCTCGCCCGACTTGGTCTTGGTGCGCCATTCGTCGGTGCTGATCCGACGCTCCTCCACCGCGAACCCGGCGTCGGTCGCGAGGGTCAGCAGCGAGTTGCGGGTGATACCCGGCAGCAGCGAACCGGACAGGGACGGCGTCACGAGGCGGGCATCGGAACCGGAGCCGAACACGAAGAAGAGGTTCATGCCGCCCATCTCCTCCACGTACGACCGCTCGATCGCGTCGAGCCACACCACTTGGTCGCATCCCTCGTCGGCGGCCTGCGCCTGCGCGAGAAGCGAAGCCGCGTAGTTGCCCGCGAACTTGGCGGCGCCGGTGCCACCGGGTGCGGCGCGCACGTACTCCGTCGACAGCCACACGCTGACCGGCTTCACACCACGCGGGAAGTAGGCGCCTGCGGGCGAGGCGATCAGCAGGTAGCGGTACTCGTCGGCCGGACGCACCCCGAGTCCGGCCTCGGTGGAGAACATGAACGGGCGGAGGTACAGCGCGTCCTCACCACCGGCGGCGGGCACCCATTCGTGGTCCAGCTCGAGCAGTTCGGTGATCGACTTGACGAACAACTCCTCCGGCAGTTCCGGCATCGCGAGACGGCGAGCCGACGTCGCGAGTCGTTCGGCGTTCGCCTCGAGGCGGAACGTCGAGATGCCGCCGTCGGGCTGCCGGTACGCCTTCAGCCCCTCGAAGATGGCCTGTCCGTAGTGCAGCACCATCGCGGCGGGGTCGAGCTGAAGCGGCCCGTACGGTTCCACCTTGGCGTCGTGCCAGCCGAGCTCCGTGGAGTAGGTGATCGACACCATGTGGTCCGTGAAGTACCGGCCGAATCCGGGCGCCGCCAGTATCTCTCGCCGTACCTCGTCGGAGGTGAGGGCGGGATGCGGGACGCGAACGAACTCGGTGACACCTGTCATGCCCGTGATCTTATCGAACGCCTTCCGCCGCCCCACGGCCGACAGGTCGTCCGCGACAGGCGCTTACTTGGTGTTGATCTCCACGAACGGCGGAGACACCACCTCGGCGCGCAGCGAGCGCCCCCGGACGTCCACGGCGATCTCGTCACCCGCCGATACGCCGGCTCCGGAGTCGAGCAATGCCAATGCGATCCCGGCCTTGAGCGTGGGCGAGAACGTGCCCGACGTGGTCTCGCCGATCGACTCGCCGTCGCGCAGCACGGTCTGACCGGCTCGGAGTACCCCGCGGTCCAGTGCCTTGATGCCCCACAGCTTGCGCGCCGGGCCGGACTCCTTCTCGTCGGTGAGCGTCTCCTTGCCCCAGAACTTCGGCTTCTTCCACCCGATCGCCCAGCCGCATCGCGCCTCGAGCGGGGAGATCTCCAGGGACAGTTCGTGACCGTGCAATGGGTATCCCATCTCGGTGCGCAGCGTGTCCCGGGCACCGAGACCGGCGACCTGGCCGCCGTGCGCGCGGACCTGCTCGACCGCGGCCCGGAACAGCGTCTCGCTGTCCTCCCAGCGCGGCAGCAGTTCGAATCCGATCTCACCGGTGTACCCGCTGCGGCAGACGCGGACGGGAACCCCGTCCCAGGTGGCGTCCGCGAAGGCCATGTACTCGATGTCCGTCGGCAGGCCGAGCGCGGTGAGCACCTCGGCCGACTTCGGACCCTGGACGGCGATCACACCGAAGTCCCGGTGCTGGTTCTCCACCGTGACACCCTCGGGCGCCGTGGCGGCCAGTGCCGCGACCACGTCCGCGGTGTTGGCCGCGTTGGGGACGAGGAACACCTCGTCGGGGCTCACGAAGTAGGCGATCAGGTCGTCGATCACGCCGCCCGACGGCGTGCAGCACAGCGTGTACTGCGCCTTGCCGGGCCCGATCTTGTCGAGATCGTTGGTCAGCGCCGAGTTGACGAAGGCGGCGGCGCCGCTGCCCCGCACGAGGGCCTTGCCGAGGTGGCTGACGTCGAACACCCCTACCGACTCGCGCACCGCGGTGTGCTCGGCGACGACACCGGCGTACGAGACGGGCATCTCCCAGCCGCCGAAGGGAGCGAACGTGGCCCCGAGTTCGACGTGAACGGCGTGGACGGGACCCTGCGACAACTGCTCCTCGGTCATGGGCCTCAACTTATCCGACCCCAGGGCGCACCGGGTAGGCGACGGCGGACGAGCACTACCATCGGGACGGACGTCGACCATCCGACACCACCCGATCCCGAACCGCTGCAGGAGAGACACCGTGAGCACTCACACAGCCCGACCCCTCGGACCACAACTCGCCCTCGCCGGCACCGTCGGCAAGCGGGTGGACGTGCTGGTGATCGGGCTGACGTCGACCTCGGACGGCCCCGAAATCGCGCTCGGCGACGGCCTCGTCGACGAATCGGTGCTGGCCGGTCTGCTCGACACACTCGTCGCTGTGGGGGCCTCCGGCAAGGCGGAGGAGACGACCCGCATCCCCGCACCCGACACGCTTCCGGTCGACAGCGTGCTCGCCATCGGACTCGGTTCCGCCGAGAAGCTCGACTCCGAGCAGATCCGCAAGTCCGCGGGCGCCGCGGCGCGATCGCTCAGCGGCGTCGGCACCGTCGCGACCACCCTGTCGGTACTCGATCTCGGTGCGGCAGCCGAAGGTTTCGCCCTCGGCGCGTACCGCTTCAACGAATTCAAGTCCGCGAAATCCGCCCCCGGCCCCGACGCACAGCCCGTCTCGCGGGTGGAGCTGCTGGTCTCGTCTCCGCGCGCGAAGGAGGCGAAGGAGACCCTCACACGGTCCGCGGCGATCGCCGACGCCGTCGCCACCGCCCGCGAATTCGTCAACACTCCCCCGAGCCACCTGTTCCCCGCCGAATTCGCCGACCGCGCAAAGACTCTCGGCACCGACGCCGGACTGAAGGTCGAGGTCCTCGACGAGAAGGCGCTCGAGAAGAACGGGTACGGCGGCATCCTCGGGGTGGGCAAGGGCTCCTCCCGGCTGCCGCGACTCGTCCGATTGACCTATTCGGCCAAGAAGCGGAACGCCCCCAAGGTCGCGCTCGTCGGCAAGGGCATCACGTTCGACACCGGCGGCATCTCCATCAAGCCCGCCGCAGGCATGGAGAACATGACGTCCGATATGGGCGGCGCCGCAGCCGTTGTCGCCACCGTGGTCCTCGCCGCCAAGCTCGGACTGCCCGTCGACGTCACCGCCACCGTGCCGATGGCCGAGAACATGCCGTCGTCCACCGCGCAGCGCCCCGGCGACGTCCTCACCCAGTACGGCGGAACCACGGTGGAGGTCATCAACACCGACGCGGAGGGACGCCTCGTCCTCGCCGACGCCATCGTCCGCGCATGCGAGGACGACCCCGACTACCTCATCGACACCGCGACCCTCACCGGCGCGCAGATGGTGGCGCTGGGCAACCGGACGCCCGGTGTCATGGGCACCGACGAGTTCCGCGACCGCGTCGCCGCCATCTCCCAGGAGATCGGCGAGAACGCGTGGGCCATGCCGATGCCCGCCGAACTGCGCTCGGACCTCGATTCGAAGGTCGCCGACCTCGCCAACGTCACCAACCATCGCTGGGGCGGCATGCTCGCGGCGGCCCTGTACCTGAAGGAGTTCGTCGCCGACGGCGTCCAGTGGGCACACATCGACGTCGCCGGACCGGCCTACAACTCGTCGGGACCGTGGGGATACACCGGCCGCGGCGGCACCGGCGTGCCCGTGCGCACCATGATCTCGGTGATCGAGGACATCGCCGCCAACGGATAGGCGCTCCGCGCCCGTGCGCCTTTCTGGTTGCTCCGGCTACCAGAAAGGCGCACGGGCCCGAAGGGCCTACAGGTCGCGCTCGCGTTCCCGCTTCCGCTCGATGCGGCGCCGCGCGTCGTGGTCACGCATCCGCTGCGGGTAGCCGGTCTTGCGGACGTCGTACACGGGGATGCGGAGATCCTCGCCGAGTTTGCGGGCGCCACGTTCACCGCCCACCCGGCGCCGGGTCCACTCGCCGTCCGCCGCGACGAGCACGACAGTGACTTCCGTCACTGTCGTCCGAGGTTCCACGTAGCCCTCCACACCGAGGTGCGTGCGAGTCCAGTTCGCGAGATATGCGACGTCCTCCGGGGACGCCTGAGATCGGCCGGACCGAGGCCGCGAGAATCGGTCGAACAAGCCCACGTCGAGCCTCCTCGAGTGCGTGCGCCGGACGATGCCTGCGACTGTCCTCCAAGTTTGCCAGCGAACGCCCGGTTTCCGCCGCACACGAAAACTACTGGCCGGTAGCGATTACGTCGCGACACACCGGAGTCCCCGACGGGTGCCCCTCGGCGGACACGCCCGCCGGATCAATGGAAAGATGTGGAGCGCCGACACAGCGAGTGGGTGACGACGAATCGGAATTACCTGCAAGTAGACGCAAGACACGTGCATCTCGAAGCACAATGGTTCACGACCACAAGTCGACAAAATTCAACAACCCGAACACAACTGTCGAGGAGTCAAAAGACATGGCCTTCTCCGTCCAGATGCCAGCGCTTGGTGAGAGTGTCACCGAGGGAACTGTCACGCGGTGGCTCAAGCAGGAAGGAGACACGGTCGAAGTTGACGAACCCTTGCTCGAAGTCTCCACGGACAAGGTGGACACGGAAATCCCGTCTCCCGTGGCCGGCGTTCTCAGCAAGATCGTTGCTCAGGAAGACGACACCGTGGAAATCGGTGGCGAGCTTGCCGTGATCGGCGACGCCGGTGAGGCTCCTGCCTCCGACTCCGCTCCCGCACCCGCCGCCGAAGAGCCCGCCGCCGAGCCGGCTCCCGCCGCGGAGGCGCCTGCCGCCGAGCCTGCGCCCGCAGCATCCGGCAACGGTTCCGCCGAGGGCACCGCCGTGAAGATGCCCGAATTGGGCGAGTCCGTCACCGAGGGCACCGTCACCCGCTGGCTCAAGGCCGTCGGCGACGAGGTCGCCGTGGACGAGCCGCTCGTCGAGGTATCCACCGACAAGGTCGACACGGAGATCCCGTCCCCCGTCGCCGGTACGCTCCTCGAGATCAGCGCCGAGGAAGACGACACCGTCTCCGTCGGCGGTCAGCTCGCCGTCATCGGTTCAGGTGCGCCCGCCGCCAAGCCGGCCGCGGAACCGAAGCCCGAGCCGACCCCCGAGCCCGCGAAGCCCGCTCCGGCCCCCGAACCCGCGAAGCCCGAACCCGCGAAGAGTGCCCCGGCACCGGCAGCATCCGCGCCGGCTCCCGCAGCCGCCGCACCCGCTCCCGCGGCCACGTCCGGAGACAGCACCCCGTACGTCACCCCGCTGGTGCGCAAGCTCGCTGCGGACAACAGCGTCGACCTGTCCTCGGTGACGGGCACCGGAGTCGGTGGCCGCATCCGCAAGCAGGACGTCCTCGCCGCCGCCGAGGCCAAGAAGGCACCGGCCGCCGCTGCCGCGCCTGCTGCCGCACCGGCCGCCGCCGCTGCTCCCGCAGCCGCCTCCGCCGGGGTCCGCCCCGAACTGGCGCACCTGCGCGGAACCACGCAGAAGGCCAACCGGATTCGCCAGATCACCGCCACGAAGACGCGGGAGTCGCTGCAGTCCACGGCGCAGCTCACCCAGACCTTCGAGGTCGACGTCACCAAGATCGCGGCCCTGCGCGCGCAGGCCAAGAACACCTTCCTCGAGCGCGAGGGCGTCAAGCTCACGTTCCTCCCGTTCTTCGCGAAGGCCGTCGTCGAGGCGCTGAAGTCGCACCCGAACATCAACGCCAGCTACGACGAGGCGAACAAGCAGATCACCTACTACGACGCCGAGCACCTGGGCATCGCGGTCGACACCGACCAGGGCCTGCTGTCCCCCGTGATCCACAACGCCGGCGACCTGTCGCTGGCCGGACTGGCCCGCGCCATCGCGGACATCGCCAAGCGCGCCCGCTCCGGTGGGCTCAAGCCGGACGAGCTGTCGGGTGGAACGTTCACGATCACGAACATCGGCAGCCAGGGCGCCCTGTTCGACACCCCGATCCTCGTGCCCCCGCAGGCCGCGATGCTCGGAACCGGTGCGATCGTCAAGCGTCCCGTGGTCGTGACCGACGAGTCCGGCAGTGAAAGCATCGGCGTCCGCTCGATGTGCTACCTGCCACTCACCTACGATCACCGCCTCGTCGACGGTGCCGACGCCGGCCGCTTCTTGACCACCATCAAGCAGCGTCTGGAGCAGGGAGCGTTCGAGGCCGACCTCGGCCTCTGATCGTCACCGGACTTCGAGCCGAACGTAGTTTCGCAGGGGCACCATTTCCAGCAGGGATGGTGCCCCTGCGCTGTGAAGGAGGCTGTTGCACATGCGAGTGGTCATCGCCGGTTCCTCCGGGCTGATTGGCACCGCTCTCGTCTCGTCTCTCCGCGGCGACGGTCACGACGTCGTCCGCCTCGTCCGCCGGTCGTCCGCGGGTCCCGACGAGTCGCGCTGGGATCCGCAGAAGGACCGGATCGACACGGGGATCCTCGCGGACGCCGACGCGGTCGTGAATCTGTGCGGCGTCGGGGTCGGCGACAAACGCTGGACCGGGGCGTACAAGCAACTGATCCGGGACAGCCGCATCGCCGCCACCGACGTCCTGGCCGAGGGTGTCGCCGAGGCCGGGGTGCCCGTGTTCGTGAATGCGAGCGCGGTCGGCTACTACGGCGACACCGGCGACCGGGTCGTCGACGAGACCTCGCCCTCCGGGACAGGTTTCCTCGCGGACACCTGCCGCGACTGGGAGGCCGCGACCGCCCCCGCCCGCACCTCGAAGACCCGGACGGTTCTGCTGCGGAGCGGCATCGTCCTCTCCCCCCACGGCGGCCTGCTCGGCAGGCTGAAGACCCTGTACTCGTTCGGGCTCGGCGGCCGGCTCGGCAACGGACGCCAGTACCTGTCGTGGATCTCGTTGGAGGACGAGGTCGATGCGATCAAGTTCGTCCTCGCCCGCGACGACGTCGCCGGACCCGTGAACGTCACCGGCCCGGCGCCCGTCACCAACGCCCAGTTCAACGGCGCCGTCGCGCGGACGCTGCACCGCCCCGCGCCGTGGATCGTTCCCGGGTTCGCGCTCAGCGCGCTGGTCGGAGAGTTCGCGCAGGAAGGCGTTCTGGCCGGACAGCGCGCGATACCCACGGTGCTCGAGAATGCGGGATTCCGGTTCCGGCACAACACCATCGGGGAAGGGCTCGACGCCGCCCTCATGCGGTGAACCCAGGTCGTGGTGGTGCCTCGGCGGCCCCGGCGTAACCTCTAGCGCATGAGCAGCGCGACACAATCCGCCCGTTTCAGCCCCTCCCCGATTTCCGTCGAACACCTCGGCACGATCGGGTACGTCGACGCCTGGGATCGACAGCGCGAGCTGGCGGCCGAACGCGCCGAGAACGCGGGCACCGACACGCTGCTCCTGCTCGAACACCCGGCCGTCTACACCGCGGGGCGCCGGACCGAACCCGAGGACCGTCCGACCGACGGCACTCCCGTCATCGACGTCGACCGCGGCGGGAAGATCACCTGGCACGGTCCGGGACAGCTGGTGGGCTACCCGATCGTCAAGCTGGCCGAACCGGTCGACGTCGTGCGGTACGTACGACGGCTCGAGCAGGCGCTGATCACCGTGTGCACCGACCTCGGCATCGACTGCGGCCGGGTGGACGGTCGCTCCGGTGTGTGGCTGCCTGCGTCCCTCGACAACGGGCAGTGGCTGCCCGAGCGCAAGGTGGCGGCCATCGGGGTGCGGGTACAGCGTGGTGTCGCACTGCACGGCTTCTCGCTCAACTGCAATTCCGTTCTCACGGGGTTCGACGCGATCATCCCGTGCGGTATCCGCGACGCCGGGGTCACGTCGCTGTCGCGGGAACTGGGCCGCGACGTCACGGTCGAGGAGGTCACGCCCGCAGTCACGGCGGCTGTCGTCGCCGCGCTCGACGGCGAACTTCCGGTGACCGAACACGACATCGAGCGGGTGACGTTCGACTCCGCCGCCGCCGGCCCGACGTCCTCCGCGCCCACCTTCACTACTGTTCAGTACGGTTGACGACCGCTCCCCGGCCCGCCGGGTGCGACGGGCCGGGCGTACCATCGACCGCGTGACTGTGGCCCCAGAAGGACGCAAATTGCTCCGCCTCGAGATCCGAAATGCGGAGACTCCGATCGAACGCAAACCGAACTGGATCAAGACGAGAGCGAAGA
>NZ_JASHKW010000149.1:0-209 GCF_030056915.1 Rhodococcus sp. IEGM 1307 | reverse complement strand
GCCGCGCTGCGCGCGCCCTCCCCTGCGACGGCCCCCCCCGCCGCGCCACCGCCGCGATGCCACGCACCCTGGAGCGCTACGAGCTGCCGCACGACACGGTGCACACCGGGTCCCCGATCGCGAACGCGGACGCCCACCCCCCGGACACGGAGGTCCTGACGCTCTGCATCGCCGGGGGCGGTTCCGAGCACCGGGCCGGGTCGGTGCGG
>NZ_JASHKW010000148.1:0-211 GCF_030056915.1 Rhodococcus sp. IEGM 1307 | reverse complement strand
GCCCTGCACGTGAGGCCGGGCGAGAGAGCCCTCGACCTCGCATCCGGCAGGGGGTCGGAGAAGCGGCCCCGCGCCGAGCCCCTCGGCCACGCCGGCCCGCGCCCGGCCCCCGCTGGCCCCCCCCCGCTTCTGCGCCCCCACCGCCCGCCGGTCGCCCGGTCCAGCATCGCGGTCGCCGGCCCCGCACGCCACCTACACCGTGGCCTCGACG
>NZ_JASHKW010000147.1:0-211 GCF_030056915.1 Rhodococcus sp. IEGM 1307 | reverse complement strand
CTCCTGTCCCGCTCCGCCGTCGGGCGGGCCGAGGAATTGAGTTCGTACACGGACGCGCTGCGAGCGGGCTGGCGGGATGCACTGCTGCTGCGCGTCAATCCCCGCGGACAGGTGCGGGTAGGGGACGACGGCCTCGTCTTCGCGGAGGCCACCGACCTCGGCCCCCAACCGCAACGCCGGGCCGTCGTCCTCGGCATCCGAAAGGACCGGC
>NZ_JASHKW010000146.1:0-211 GCF_030056915.1 Rhodococcus sp. IEGM 1307 | reverse complement strand
TGGCCGCAGCCTTCTTCGCGGGCGCCGTCTCGGACCGGGCCGGTTTGGCGACAGCGGCCTTCTTCGCAGGTACCTTGGCCGCAGCCTTCCCCACGGGCGGCTTGGCGGCCGCGGCCTTCTGCGCGGCCGCCTTCCTCGCAGGCGCCTTCGCCGCAACCTTCTTCGCGGGCGCCGTCTCGGACCGGGCCGGTTTGGCGGCAGCAGCCTTCTT
>NZ_JASHKW010000145.1:0-212 GCF_030056915.1 Rhodococcus sp. IEGM 1307 | reverse complement strand
CGACGGGGGTGCCGATCACGATGTCGGAACTGCCGCTGAGGCGGGCGAGGAGGACCGCGAAGGCCGCATGCAGAGTCATGAACGTGGTCGCCCCGGTGCTCCGCGCGAGCGCACGCAGGCGGTGGTGTACGTCGGCGGGGATCTCGAAGCGGATCGAATCCCCGTGGTGGGTGCGGTGGGTGGGTCGGGGTCGGTCGGTGGGGAGGGGGAGG
>NZ_JASHKW010000144.1:0-213 GCF_030056915.1 Rhodococcus sp. IEGM 1307 | reverse complement strand
CGCCCCCGGCCTGAAGCGCGGTCACGACCGCGGGGAGCGCGCAGGGACTGCGAGCCCGTGCCCCCGCCGCAGCGCACCCCCCACCCCCCGCGGCCCCCCCGTCGCGGACGCGCCCACCCGCGACCGGGCCCTCGGCGCCAGCCACGCCGCCCCGCCCGCTCCCCTCCATCGCGCTGAACCCCGCGTCGCTCGAGCCCGCCCCCCCGCCCGCGA
>NZ_JASHKW010000143.1:0-213 GCF_030056915.1 Rhodococcus sp. IEGM 1307 | reverse complement strand
CACGAGTGCGTGAACACGCCGAGTTCGTCGTCGGCGCGCCGGACCGGCAGCCGGGCGCGCGACGGGTCCATCTGGATCTGGTTGACCACGGGCGCTTCTCCGGTCTCGGCGCCGACGCGACGCAGGTGCTTCTCCAGGCAGTTGGAGACGCCGACGTGGCGGACGAGGCCGGCGTCGCGGCACGCGAGCAGCGCCTCGAACGCCGCCACGTAC
>NZ_JASHKW010000142.1:0-213 GCF_030056915.1 Rhodococcus sp. IEGM 1307 | reverse complement strand
CCAGCGTCCGTCGAGGGCCCGGCCTTCGAATAGTCCCCCGAGGGGGGGTGATAGCCACCCCTGTACGTACGCCCCGTCAGTACGCTCGCCCGACGATCACCCGCTTGCCATACGCCGACGCCGCGCCACATCGCACGCACCCCCCTGCCTCCGGTTCGCCGCCGAGCGGAACACAACGCGGGCTGGCAGCAGTGAGGGACTTGATCTCCTCCT
>NZ_JASHKW010000141.1:0-213 GCF_030056915.1 Rhodococcus sp. IEGM 1307 | reverse complement strand
AAGCGCCGCGGGCAGCGTCGAAACACTGCAGGGAGCACCCACTCTATCGGGGCGTTCGGGACAAAGTTCCGCAGCGGTTCGACGGGCGGCGGGTCGGCATGCGAGGATTCTCTCGCGCAACCGGGCGTGACACCCCGTGTGTGTGGCAATCCGCCGTAGTGTAATGGCAGCTCCTCTGATTTTGGTTGAGATAGTTCAGGTTCGAGTCCTGGC
>NZ_JASHKW010000140.1:0-213 GCF_030056915.1 Rhodococcus sp. IEGM 1307 | reverse complement strand
ACAGTGCCACCAGCTGCGGCATCGCGGTCATCTTCGTCCGCAACGCCGGCGGCACACCCAGGATCACACCGATCACCAGGCCGGCGACGATCAGCACCCAGTTGGAGGTGTCCCGGATCGCGATCAGAGTGGCGACCACCGCGACACCCATCCCGGCGGCGGCGATCTGGTTACCGCGGACCGCGGTCTTCGGGCCGGTCAGGCCCATCAGAC
>NZ_JASHKW010000013.1:0-230527 GCF_030056915.1 Rhodococcus sp. IEGM 1307 | reverse complement strand
CCTCCCCCTCCCCACCGACCGACCCCGACCCACCCACCGCACCCACCACGGGGATCGGGTCGTGTTCCACATCGGACAGGACCTGCACCGGTCACTAGTGGCGCTCGCGCGGCAGAACAACTCGACGCTCTTCATGGCGATCCACGCGGTATTCGCCGTCCTCCTCGCCCGCCTCAGCGGCAGTTCCGACATCGTGATCGGCACCCCCGTCGCCGGCCGCCCCGATCCCCGGCTGGACCCATTGGTCGGCATGTTCGTCAACACACTCGCCCTGCGCACACCTGTCGACGGCTCCCGGTCGTTCACCGAGGTACTCGACCGCACCAGGGACGTCGATCTCGGCGCCTTCCTGCACGCCGACCTGCCCTTCGAGCGCGTCGTCGAGGCCGTGGATCCGGCGCGGTCGACCTCCCGCTCACCGCTGTTCCAGGTGTCCCTCGAATTCGAGGGCGTCCAGCGACCAGAGATCACACTGCCGGACCTGACGGTCACGGTCGCCGAGTACACGCCGCCCGTCGTCAAGGTCGATCTCGAACTGGTGGTCGCCGAGACGTTCGACGAGTCCGGTGCACCGGACGGGATCGCAGCCGGATTCACCTATGCCACCGACATCTTCGACGCCGCGACCGTGCAGGGCTTCGCCGATCGTCTGACCCGTCTCGTCGCGGCGGTCGTCGCCGACCCGGACGACCCGGTCGGAGACCTCACGCTCGGCGACGAGGACGAGGACGCACCTGTCTCCGGACCGCCCGGCCTCCCGGCGCGGGTGTGGCCCGACCTGCTGGCCGGGGCGGCGGAGCGGCACTCCGACCGGGTGGCCGTGTCCGATGCCGGTCGCACGCTCACCTATCGCCAACTCGGCGCCGACTCCGCGCAATTCGCCCGGCTGCTCATCGCTCGGGGTGCCGCACCGGAAAGGTTCGTCGCCCTGGCATTGCCGCGGTCGATCGCGTGGGTCCGTGCCGTGTGGGCGGTCGCCGGCTCGGGTGCGGCGTCGGTACCCGTCGACCCGACGTATCCGCCCACCCGGATCGCCCATATGCTCGCCGACGCCGGCGCTGTGCTCGGCCTCACCGTCGCTGGGTATCGCGCACAGTTGCCCGACACGGTCGAGTGGCTGGTGCTCGATGATCCCGACTTCGAGACGCAGATGCGGCACCTTCCTGCCACGCCGGTGACCGACCTCGACCGCACAGCTCCGCTGCGCACGGACAACCCCGCCTATCTCATCTACACGTCCGGGTCCACCGGCGCCCCGAAGGGCGTGGTTGTGTCGCACCGGGGTCTGGCAAACCTGTTCGAGCAAGAACGTCACCACCTCCACGTCACGCCCGATGCGCGGGTCTCGCACCTCGCGTCCCCCAGTTTCGACGCGTCGCTGTTCGAGTTGACGATGGCGTTCTGTGCGGGTGCCCAGGTCGTGCTCGTACCCCCGCTGACCTTCGGCGGGGCGGCCTTGGCGGACATCCTCGCCGTTGAGCGGATCACCCACGCGTTCATTACCCCGACCGCGCTCGCCACGCTCGAGCCGACGGGACTCGACTCGCTGCGGGTCCTCGCCGTCGCTGGTGAACCGTGCCCGACCGACCTGGTCCGGCGATGGGCGCCCCGCCGACGCATGCTCGACCTGTACGGTCCGACCGAGACGACGATCTGGTCGCATGTCAGTGAACCACTGGCACCGGCGGAACCCGTCACCATCGGGCGCCCCGTCCGCGGGTTCACCGCCGCCGTCCTCGACGCCCGGCTGCATCCCGTTCCCCCGGGAACCCCGGGTGAGCTGTACCTGGCAGGGCCCGGCCTGGCCCGCGGCTACCACGCTCGCCCCGCCACGACGGCGACCCATTTCGTCGCCTGCCCGTTCGCCACCCCCGGGTCGCGGATGTACCGCACCGGTGACCTGGTACGCACCCGGCCCGACCTCACGCTCGAACACCTCGGCCGCACCGACTTCCAGATCAAGGTGCGCGGATTCCGGGTCGAACCAGGCGAGGTCGATTCGATCCTCACGGCGCGCGCGGACATCGGTTTCGCGGCCACCGTCGGGCGAACCGGTCCGGACGGGCAACCGATACTCGTCACCTACGTCCGCGGTGCGAACGGCGCGGACGTCGACGCGAGTGCGGTGCGCACGGCGTTGTCCGCGCAGCTTCCGCCGTATCTGGCTCCCGCCGCGGTCGTCGTACTCGACGAGGTGCCGCTCACCCCGGCCGGCAAGCTCGACCGCTCGGCCCTCCCCGAACCCGAGTTCGGTCCCCGGCCCGAACGATTCCGTGCACCGTCTACGGCCGTGGAGCGGGCCGTCGTCGAGGCTTTCGCGGAAGTCGTCGACACCGGCGAGGACCGCCCGATCGGAGTGGAGGACGACTTCTTCGCGCTCGGCGGCACGTCACTGTCCGCGGTCCGCGTCGCCGCGGGCCTGCAGCTCCGTTTGGGCCGGCCGGTGCCGCTTCCGGCCCTCTTCCTGGACCCCACTCCCGCGGGGCTCGCGGCCCGCCTCGCCACAGAAGTGCCCGGCACCACCGACGAAGCTCTCCGGGTTGTCGTGCCGCTGCGCCGTGGTGACCGGCTCGCACCTCTATTCTGCGTCCACGCCGGGATGGGCCTGGCGTGGGCATACACCGGCATGGTGCGCCATCTCTCACCGGACCGGCCCGTGTGGGGACTGCAGTTGCCCTCCCTCGGCGGCGGCCCCGATTACGACTCGATCGAGGACCTGGCGCACCGATACCTCGACGAGGTCCGTGCCGTCCAGCCGGCGGGACCGTATCATCTGCTCGGCTGGTCGCTCGGCGGTCTGATCGCGCATGCCATGGCCACCGAGCTGCAGGACCGGGGTGAGGAGGTCGCGTCCCTCGTGCTCCTGGACAGCTACGTGGGCGAACCGACTGCGGAACCCGACCCGTTGGACGTCGGCGACCTTCTGCGTGGGCTGGGGGTCGACGTCGGACCCGGCGACGACGCCCGACCGCTCACGTACTCCGACGCCCACGACCGCCTCGGCGAGGCCTACGGTCCCGCAGCCGCCGTGACGGCAGACCAGCTGCGGCGCATCGCCGAGGGATATGACCGGTCGACCCGGCTGTCGACGCGATTCGCCCCGAGAGTCTTTCGCGGGGACGCGCTTCTGATCACCGCGGTCGTCGGTCCCCGCGCCGGCAGCGCGCCGTCCGTCGACGACGGATGGGGCGACTCGATCACCGGCACCGTGCAGGAAGAACACGTCGAGTGCGGACACAACGACATGATGCAACCGAAACCAGCACGTGCGATCGGCATGCTCGTCGAAAACTACGTATCCGGGCGGGGCGGGTAGAGCCGCGCCAGAGTGCCGCAGATTCCGCGGATGCTCGGGTGCCGGTACAGCTCCCGCATCGGGAGGGCCGGAAGGCCGAGCCGCCGCATCATGCCGTCGGCCTTGATCGCGCACAGCGAGTTCCCTCCGAGCTCGAAGAGGTTGTCGTCCAGCGACACCGGGACTCCCAGCACCGACTCCCAGATGTCGGTGAGCATGTGCGCTGTTCCACCATCAGTGAGGGGGGCACCGTCCTGCGGTTCGACGACATCGAGCGGCAGAGACCGAAGGACCGGATCGGGAAGCCTTGCCACGTCGAGCTTTCCGTTGATGGTGAGCGGCAAAGCGTCGACCAGGGTGATAGAACGGGGCACCATGTGCTCCGGTAGGAATCGGGCCGCGCGTTCGCGTATCGCTGCGACCGTCTCCGTCTCCCCGGCCGCAGCGGACCCGCCCGGAACGACGTAGGCGTCGAGCGCGATTCCGGCCGGGTCTTCCGACCTTCCCGAGGGCACCACGGCCGCTGCCGTGACGACGGGATCGTCGAGGAGCACGGAACGCACCTCGTCGAGTTCCACACGGAACCCGCGAATCTGGACCTGGGCGTCGACGCGACCGAGATGCTCGAGGCTGCCGTCGCCACAAATTCTTCCGCGATCGCCCGTGCGATACCAGCGGGACCCGCCGGGTGCAGCGACAAAGCGGCAGGCCGTCAGTCCGGCGCGGTCGAGGTACCCGAGCGCGACACCGGCCCCGCCGACGTAGATCTCACCGGTCAGACCGTTCGGCAGAGGATCGCCGAACTCGTCCGCGACCGCCGTCTCCCAGCCGGGTAGTGGTTTCCCCACCGTGCGCGACCCGGTCAGGGCGTCGCGCCGCGTCACGGTGTGCGCGGTGACGTGCACGGTGGTTTCCGTCGTCCCGAACATGTTCACCAACCGGCATCGTGATTCCGGATACCGGTCGAGCCACGGCAGTACCACCCGGGGGTCGAGAGTCTCACCGCCGAACACGACGAGGCGGAGCGCGGACAGCGGCTCGAGATCCCGGTCAGCCGCGGCCAGGAGGACGAATGCGGACGGCGTCTGACTGAGGACGGAGACGCGTTCGTCGGCGAGCAATGTGTGGAACTCCACTGGGGACCGCGAGATCCAGTACGGCACGATCACGAGTCGGCCACCGGTCGACAACGAGCCCCAGATCTCCCACACCGAGAAATCGAAGGCGGGCGAATGGAACATCGACCAGGTGTCCCCGGGAGTCGGCGCGAATTCGGTTGCGGTGGCCGACATCAGCGCCGGCACGGCACGATGCGGAATCACCACGCCTTTCGGCCGACCCGTCGACCCCGACGTGTAGACCACGTAGGCGGGGGCGCCGTCGCCTCCCACAGCCCAATCCACGTCACCCGGGCCCGATACCGATCCCGGCAACTCCGCCGGCGTCACCGCCGGTACTCCGGCCCACCGGACTTCGCCCTCCAACTCGGTCACGACCAATCGGACACCGGCATCACGCGCCGTGTATGCGAGCCGATCCGGAGGATGCCGCACGTCCATCGGAACAAACGCCGCACCGCTGCGCAACACCGCAAGCATCGTCACGACGAGGTCGACCGACCGATCCACACAGATTCCGACCCGGTCCCCTGGGCCGACTCCCCGATCGTGAAGACCTCGCGCCATCCAGGCCGACTGCTCCTCGAGTGCACGGTAAGTCAATGTGCGCCGGCCATGGGTCACCGCGACCGCGTCGGGACGCTCGTGAGCGTGCCGGACGACGAGATCCTCGATCCTCCCGCCGGAGACAGGCGCTCGCACACCGGCACCCACCGGTGCCACCGCCGCGCCGAACACACGACGTCGTCCCGGTGACGGGTCGCGAAGTCCGTCCACCACCCGGGCGACCCATTGCCCAAACCGCGCCGCCGTGTCGGCGTCCACAGTCACCGGGTCGGCGTAGACCTCCAGTGTGACGCGCCCGCCGGTGTCGACCACCGGTACGAGTGTCAGTGGAAACGGTGCCGTCTGGCAGGGGAGGTACTCACGTCCGGAGTCACGCGTAACCGTCCCCAGCACCCCGGTTGCCGTACTGCCCATTTCTCCAATCTTCGCGAAGTCCCACGAGACCTCATGTTGCCGTGAGCTTTTCACTTCCTCGACCAGCTCGGCCAGAGCGCGGTCCAGGGAAGTGTGGAAGGCCAGGTCGACCCAGCTCTCGAATCCGCCGAGCGTTCGTGGCGGCCGCGTCCGGTCGACCCGCCACACCGGAACCGTCACCGCGGAGAGGTCGTCACGCCTACCGGTCACCACCGCGGCGGCAGCGGCCACCGTCGCCGTCATATCCTCACGGGCCGCGACCAGCGGGTGGGAGGAACGCAGTACCTCCGCGCTCCATCCACCCAGTGCCCGACCGTGCCGATGTCGACCCACGGGATTCGCGGTCACCGTGTCGGCGTCGCGCGCGCCGACGAGCACGTCACACACGAGCGTGAGCGAGGCAGTGTCGAGATCACGGCGGTCGGCAACCACGACCAGATCGGCCACCTGGTCGAGGTACTGCATCACGACGGCGCGCACCGCCGGACCATCGACAGCGACGGGCCGCCGGCACTCGGCGGCAAGCCGGCGTCGTGCCTCCTCCGACGCCGAACCGGCCAGGACATCCACCACCCATAGCCGCGTCGGCCTGGTCGCGCGCTCCCACCAGCGACGGGACGCCGTACCCCACCGCACCGCAAGCATGTCCGAGCTCACTCCGCGGGGCACCCGCACCGTCATCGCATGGCCGAACGCCGTGCGCACCGGTCCAGACCTCCCCCAAGGAGATTGGTGCATGAAGCAATCGTAGTCGACAGACGCGCGGCGACTGGGGCCTGCGGACACGGACTCATCGTTCTCACCGGGCCGTGAAGCCGCCATCCACCGTCACCACGGCACCCGTGACTCCACGCGCATCGTCGGACGCGAGCCACCGCGCCGCTGCCGCGACCTCGCCGGGTTCGACGAGCTTGTTGGTCGGCTGGGCCTGCACGAAAACCGACTCGTGCTCATCGACGCCGACACCCAGGGAGCGCGCGATCTCCGCCAGCATCCGCCCTTCGTACTCGCTGCTGTCCCGCACCGATCCCGGGCACAGCGCATTCACCCGGACCCCGCTCGGCGCATAGTCGAGGGCGACGGCCTTGGTGAGGCCGACCAGGCCGTGCTTCGCCGCAACGTACCCGGCGAAGTGGCGGTACCCGACGAGCCCTGCCGTCGAGGCGACATTGATGATGCTTCCGCTGCGCTGGGTGACCATGATCCGTCCGGCCGTCGCGATGGTCCGCCACGCCCCGGAGAGGTCGACGTCGATCATCAGACGCCACTCGGATTCGGTGATGTCGTGTGCGACCTTTCCGGACGGTGCGGCGATTCCCGCATTGTTGAGCAGCACGTCGAGGCGACCGAATCGTTCGTGTGCGACCTGCACTGCTGCCGTGATCTCTGCGAGCTCGCGGACATCCACCGCCTGGGTCAGAACCGTCGCACCGTGCTCGCGGCATAACTCCGCGGTGTAGTCGAGCTGACTCTGCGAACCGAGTGGGTACGGCACCCCGGCCAGATTCCGGGTGATGTCGACGAGCATGAGATCGGCCCCAGCCGCCGCGAACTCGACGGCACAGGCACGGCCGATACCCCGCGCTGCGCCGGTCACGAAGGCCGTCTTTCCGGCGAGGTCGGCGCTCACCGAGCGTCCTCGGCGAGCTGCGCGGCAAGCAGCCGTACCAGCGCGTGCGGGTGCTCGGTCAGGTACATGTGTCCGCCGTCGACCTCGATCACCGACGTCCCCGCGGTCGTCGTCGCCGCCCACTCCGCCAACTGAGCGGCACCGACGAGGTGATCACCCCGCCCTCGGAGGGCGGTGATCGGGACGTCCAGCGGTGGATGTGGTGGTGGCCGATAGTTTTCGTGCATCTCGACGTCGGCCCGGACGACGGGCAACAGCAGCTCGCGCAGTTCCGCGTTCGCCAGCGCAGGGTGGGAGTACCCGGCCAGCTCACCCACCTGGTCGAGGAATTCCTCATCCGCCAACGACGACGCCCGGATCTCCCGCACGGTCGCCGGACCTGGCGATCCACTCACGAACAGGCGGGTCAGCGCGACGCCTCCGTCGGCGGTCAGGCGATGCGCCAGCTCATAGGCCAGGACCGCACCGAGGCTGTGCCCGAACACGGCCACCTCGGAAGACTCCCGGAGGACCGGCAGCACGCGCGGCGCAATGTCGTGGACGGCGGCGTCGACCGAGGTGAGCAGGTCCTCACCAAAGCGTTCCTCGCGGCCGGGTAGCTGCACGGGGAGGATGTCGAGTCCACGCGGCGCACAACTCTGCCAATCGCGGAAGAAGGACGCGCCCACCCCCGCGTACGGCAGACACACCAGAGTCGCAGGTGACATTGTCACCTCCTTCTACGACGCCGACGAAGACCGGATGCTTCCGACCCTAGGCCGCGCTCCCCTCCGGTGTGGGAATTCGCCCGCGCAGAGCCGCCAGCACTTCCGCGGAGCATGCGAGCTGCCCAGTGTGCTCGACGTGCCGTCGTCGAGCAGCCTGATGACATGCAGGTGACGGGGCACGGCACGCACACGGACAGCGACACGTGCTGGGTGTCAGGACCGAGGGAACTCGACGTGGTCGCATAGTGTGTCCACTGTCTGCTACACCATCCGGTCGATTGTCGGCACACCTGGTTGCGTGTCGATCCTCAGCAGCGGAATTGTCGGCGGGCTGAGCGGCGGGCCGCTCACAAGGAACCCGGTCCGACTGTGAGGCAGCGGAATTGATACCGCGTGCACGTCGTACCACTTACCATCGAATGCATGGGAGTCGCAGCCGCGGCACGAGCGCTCGGCCGCCTCCAGTACCGAATCGCGCGCATTCCCTTCCACCTCGTCGACGACACGGTGATGCCGTTGTTCTTCGACGACGCTGCCCCGGCCCGGCTGGCGTACGAGTGGGTGCTGATCGAATGCGACGAGGCCGCAGCGATTCTGTTCGACGACGACTTCGCAGCCACCCACGCACAGATGTTGCGGCGGCGCAGTGCCGCCGTGCGATACGCCATCGCCCGCGGACAACGGCAGGCTCTCCGCGATACCGACGTCGTCGTCCTCGAGCGGCACCGCGCTCGTTTCCGCGAGCGGCACCGCCAGCACGCCAGAAACACTGATTAGCGTCGGTGGGCGGCTTTTTGTCGCGTGCTCCGACGACCGTATCGCTGAGATAGCTGGGGTCGGCAGTTCTGGCGGGATGTGGAGTGTGGCGAGGGTGATCGGCATCCACCTGACGTCGATCCGGGCGATGCCGCGCCGGGGCAGAACGAGGGGGGAGAATCAGCATTGTGCCCGCCCATCAGCCCGCACTACCTCTCCGCCCGGTGAAACCGATGCTCGCGACGCTCGGCTCACCGCCGGGTGGAGACGACTGGGCGGTGGAGATGAAATTCGACGGTGTACGCGCCGTCGCCACCGTCACCCCGGCCGCGGTGCACCTGTTCAGCCGCGACGGCGCCGACATCACCGCCGCATACCCGGAGATCGCCGCCGGACTCTCCGAGATCAACCCAGGCCGAGGCGTAACAGTCGATGGTGAGATCGTCGCGCCCGCTGCCGGCAGCGGCCGACCGCGCTTCGACCTGCTCCGACAGCGGACCCCCATCCAGGATCCACCGGCCGCGCTGCAGCGCGCCGTACCGGTCGCCTTTAACATCTTCGATCTGCTGGTGCACCGCGGGGCGCCGATCCTGCGGTGGCCGTACCTCGAGCGCCGACAACTCCTGGCCGACCTGAACCTCGGTCTGGAGGGTGAGGCTCTGCTGGTCCCGCCACACTGGGTCGACGTCGACGGCGAGGACATGCTCCGGTTGGCCGACGCGCACGGCCATGAAGGAATTGTCGCCAAGAGAATGACCTCGCCCTATCGCCCCGGACGCCGCTCACCGGACTGGATCAAAACTCCGCTACGCAACAGCGCCGAAGTGGTCGTCGGCGGGTGGGAAGCGACCAGCCGCGGCGGTCTGCGGTCGCTGATCGTCGGTGCCCACGCGGACCAGGTCGGCTTGATATTCGTCGGGCACGTCGGCTCCGGCTTCACCGAATCCCACCGGCGCCGAACGCTCATGCTGCTCCGGCCACTCGAGCGCCCTACCAGCCCCTTCGACAATCATGTTCCCGATGAGCTTGCCACTCACGCGCGCTGGGTGGAACCGATTCTCGTCGGCACCGTCGAGTACCGCGAGTTCACCCTGGACCGGCGGCTCCGCCATCCGTCGTGGAAGGGATTTCGGGCCGGGATAGACCCGAGATGGGTGACCGTCGAGGAGCTACCGTAGTCCCGCGCGTGTCTCGGCACGATGGCTTCGGCGCCTCGGCAGGCCTGGCCGGTTACCTCTCTCCGTGTCGGCAACCGATCAGCGGCCGACCGGCGAGGGGGCCGAGTAGAAATCGCACCCTTCCTCCTCGGACCGGCGGGTCCGACAATAGGGAGCGTGAGTTCGCGACGTTCCGCCGCAGAGTGGGCAGTCGATCAGGTCCACGCTGTGCGTGACGATCCTGCAGCTCGACTCGCGCTGATCGCCCGTACTTATCACGGTCCGATCGGCAACGCACCCCGGCACTTGCCGTTCCGCCGGGCGGCACTGTCGTTCATGCGCTGGCAGATCGGTCGCGGCGTGCTGGCGCCGCTCGGTGCGATGCCGCCCGGCAGTCCGTGGTGGCGAGCGGTCAACGAACGGCTGATGCGCGACGGCTGCGAGGCCGTCGCCCGGAGCGGCGGAATGGGAGGGACGCCGTCCTCGCACACGGTCGATCTGTGGATGCTGTTCGTTGCCGATCCGACCGCACGTACGTGGTACCGGGCCCACAATGCGAGCATTGCCTCCGCCTACCTGGACCATCGCGACCTTGCCTGTACCGAGAGCCGTCCGGAGCGCTTCTTTCTCAACGTGGTACTGCTCCGTGTTCTCTACGCCCATGCCCTGGTCGCGGCGCCGCGTCTGGCGCTGGGGCGGCTCGCGCCGGCCGGCCCCATTCTGGGAGATCCTCGCCTCTCGATGACCGGGATCTTCCTGTCCCTTTCTCGGGTCCTTCCCGACCGATATCCCCTCGGAGACGACGTCGCGGCGTATGTCGCCGCTGAGCACAACGTCGGTGAGATGCTGGACTACGGTCTGATCGGGCCGCGGCTGCAGCATTTGTACGAATGGTCGGCCGATGAACTCGACGAGCCGGGACTACTCGACTGCATTTGCGACGGCAGTCCGACGTACGCCTGGTCCTACTCTGATCGCGAGGTGTGGCATCCGGCGATCCCGGCGGCCACGATTCGCGCGGTTCGGCGGATATTGCCGGCGAATTGAGGGGTGACATCCCGTTGATACTCCCCCGGTCACCCCGGTGACGTCGCCAGCGTCGGGCATCACGTCGGCTACGACAGCCCCTCACAGTTCAATCGCGAATACCGCCGTCTGTTCGGCGCCTCCCCCGGCAAAGACGCTCACGGCCTACGCGGAAACACCGCACTGTCGGAAACCGGCCCCCTGCCCTGATCTGTCGACGCACGGCTTCCGGTCGCGGATGCAGCCGGTTTCCGGGTGCTCAGGAAGGGGTAAGCGTGGCGGGAAGCGCCTCTGATTCGGCGAACTTATCAGTCCTGCTTGCCGATTCGACAGAAGACGAAGAAGGGTACGAGAATGACCGACCAGTACGCCCGGCAGGATCCCACTACGCAGTACCCCGCCCCCGATCGCGAACACCAACCGGAGCTGCCGCACCCGGGACTGACCTCCGACATGGTGACCGCCCCGGATCACGGCGAGAAGTCCTATCGGGGAAGCGGTCGCCTCGACGGTCGCCGCGCCCTGATCACCGGCGCGGATTCGGGCATCGGGCGAGCGGTGGCGATCGCGTTTGCTCGCGAGGGTGCGGATGTCGTGGTCAGTTGTCTGGACGACGAGGAGTCGGATGCACGGGAGACCGTGCGACTGGTGGAAGAGGCCGGACGACGAGGCGTCGTCGCGACTGGCGACATCACGTCGGAGGACCACTGTCAGACTCTCGTGGACCTGACGGTCCGTGAACTCGGCGGTCTCGACATTCTCGTGAACAACGCGGCCTTTCAGATGGTGCAGACGGGTGGTATCGCCGATATCACCACCGAGCAGTTCGATCGTGTCCTGCGCACGAACCTCTACGCGCTGTTCTGGTTGTGCAAGAAATCCGTCGCGGTCATGGATCCTGGATCGACGATCGTGAACACCTCGTCGATCCAGGGGATGAATCCGTCACCCGGGCTTCTCGACTACGCCACCACGAAGGCAGGGATCATCGATTTCACCAAGGGATTGGCGGCCGACGTGGCGAAGCGGGGAATCCGGGTCAATGCCGTTGCACCGGGGCCCATCTGGACGCCGTTGATCCCCGCGACGATGCCCGCCGACGGTTATCGGCAGTTCGGGGACGACGTGCCTCTGGGCAGACCCGGCCAGCCGGCCGAACTGGCACCGGCGTACGTATTCCTGGCATCGAACGAATCCAGCTACGTCACCGGAGAAGTGCTCGGCGTCACCGGCGGGACGCCCTTCACCTGAGCACCGCGGCGGTGAGGGAGCCCCTGCGAGGTCACTCCTTTTCGCGGGCGGCGACGATGGCGTCGAGGTTGGCGGCGATGTTCTCCTCGGCGGCAGCCTTGTCGACACCCAGTCCGGTGAGCACACCGACCCCGTCCTCGACCTCGAGCAGGGCCAGCAGGATGTGCTCGGTGCCGATGTAGTTGTGCCCCAAACGTAGTGCCTCACGGAACGTCAGTTCGAGCGCCTTGCGTGACTGAGCATCGAAGGGAACGAGTGCGGGCACCTCCTCGGCGGCGGGGGGCAGCGTCGCGGTCGCGGCGTGCCGGACCGAATCCAGTTCCACGCCCTGCGCGGCGATCGCCCGGGCGCCGAGTCCTTCGGGATCGGCCAGGAGTCCGAGGACGAGATGCTGAGGCAGGATCTCGGCGTTGCGTGCCGCCCTGGCCTCGTTCTGCGCGATCACCACCACCTGTCGTGCGCGCGGAGTGAACCGGCTGAATCCCTGATTCGGGTCGAGGTCGGAGGCCTGCCCGGGATCCTTGGGGACGAACCGCTTCTGCGCGGCCTGCTTCGTGACGCCCATGCTCTTTCCGATTTCGGTCCACGATGCCCCCGAGCGGCGGGCCTGGTCGACGAAGTGGCCGATGAGATGGTCGGCCAGTTCACCGAGGTGTTCGGCGGCGAGGACCGCGTCGGCGAGTTGCTCGAGCGGGGCCTCGGCGTGCACCTTCTTGATCGCGTCGATGAGCTCGTCGAGTCGGATGGGTGGGGTTGTGCGATCCGAATTCTCCATGCGTCAACTCTAGGTTGACGCACAGCGAGCGTCAACCCCAGGTTGTCGCTTTCGGCTTCCGCGAGCTGCGCACCGACCCCCGATCCGCTCTGCTAGTTTAATGACTAGCAGATCTAGGGATAGGGGTTCTATGCATATCGAGAAGGATCTGGTGGCGGCTTCGGCCACTCCCCTCGTGCTCGGAATTCTCGCGGAAGGCGAGTCCTACGGGTACGCCATCTTGAAACGAGTCAACGACCTGTCCGGCGGGCGGATTCAGTGGACCGACGGAATGCTGTACCCCCTCCTGCATCGCCTGGAAAGATTGGGGTACGTGTCGGCGTCGTGGGGGGCTTCCGACAGCGGGCGAAGGCGCAAGCACTACACGATCACCGCTGCGGGCCGGGAGATGCTCGCGGAACGACGCGCCCAATGGGACGTCGTCGCGGACGCGCTGAGCCAGGTGTGGCGCTCCGTCCAACTACCCCCCGCCACCGTCGAAGGATGGTCGTGATGGATACCGACAAGGAGCTGGAATCGCAGATCGGTCAGTGGCGGGGTTACGTCGAGCGCCGTCACGCGATATCCGCGGCCGACACCGACGAGATGGAAGACCATCTCCGTGATCAGATTTCGGACCTGTCCGCCGCCGGGCTGAGGACCGACGAGGCATTCCTGGTAGCGGTCAAACGCATGGGCAACGTCGACGACATCTCCCGCGAGTTCGCTCGCGAGCACTCCGATCGGCTGTGGAAGCAACTCGTCCTGATGCCCGCGGCGTCGGATGGCGACGGCACTCGCCCCACACGTGAGCTGTTCGTCGTTCTCGGGCTCGCCGTCGGCGCGGCACTGTCGGTCAAGGCAGGCGTGGCGACACTCGACGAGCAGGACCTCGCGCGCAATCTCAGCCTGTTCGTTCTTCCGTTCCTCGCCGGATACTTCGCCTGGAAGCGACAGATGACACCCCGCCTCGCCGCGGTACTGCTGGTGCCGTTCGCGCTGGCGGCGGTACTGCTGAACGTCTTCCCGTTCGCATCGAACGGCTCCACCGAGGTGATCGCGGCGATCCACGCACCGATCGCGCTGTGGTTCGCCGTCGGCCTCGCATATGTCGGCGGTCAGTGGCGATCGGACCGGCGGCGAATGGACTTCATCCGCTTCACCGGCGAATGGGTCGTCTACCTGACCCTCCTCGCCCTCGGCGGCGGCGTCCTCATCGGCCTGACGATCGGTGCGTTCGACGCGCTCGGCCTGAGCGTCGAGTGGTTCATCGAGGACTGGGTGCTGCCGTTCGGAGCGGCCGGCGCGGTCATCGTCGCCGCATGGCTCGTGGAGGCGAAACAAAATGTGGTCGAGAACATCGCCCCTGTCCTCACCCGCGTGTTCACCCCGCTGACGACACTCATGCTGCTGGTGCTGCTGACGGCATTCGCGACGACCGGCAGCGTCGTCGACGTCGACCGAAACCTGTTGATCCTGATGGATCTCATCCTCGTCGTCGTCCTGGGATTGCTGTTGTACGCAATTTCGGCCCGTGACCCCTACCTGCCGCCCGACCTGTTCGACCGCCTCCAACTCGTCCTCGTCGTCAGTGCCCTCGCGGTCGACCTGCTGATGCTGTTCGCCATGCTGACTCGCATCGCGGAATTCGGCTTCACCCCGAACAAGGTGGCGGCACTCGGAATGAACCTGGTCCTCCTCGTCAACCTGACGTGGTCGGCTCATCTCATCCTCGGGTTCCTGCGTGGCCGCCGCGGATTCAGCTCCACCGAACGCTGGCAGACCCGTTACCTTCCCGTCTTCGGCGTGTGGGCGGCGTTGATGGTCGGCGTTCTCCCACCGGTTTTCGATTTCGTGTGACGACGGTGCGGAGCTGATCGAGAGTGTTCTCATCGGACAGGGAATTCACGGCGTACGGCCCGTCGTACTGGGCGATGATCGCGCTCTTCGTCGTGGGGGCCGCGGTTCTGGTCTGGCTCGGACGGAGGCAGACCGAATCGCAAGCCCGGCGCCTGGGCCGAGTCCTTGCGGTGCTGACGGCCGCCATATACGGCGCGACGCTGGTTCATTTCTCGATTCCGCCCACGATCGACGGCTCGGTACCGCTGCGCCTGACCGATCTCGCGACCGTGGCGGCGGCCTGTGCCCTGTGGTCCCGGGCGCAGTGGGCCTACGCGCTCACGTATTACTGGGGACTCGTGCTGAGCACCCAGGCGTTGATCTCACCTGTTCTGACCGGCCCGGACTTCCCCCACTACCAGTTCCTCGCGTTCTGGGCGATTCACCTGCTCGTGGTCTGGGCGGCCATCTATCTGACGTGGGGTCGAAGGATGCCGCCCCGGTGGCGCAGCTACCGGTTCACGGTCCTGGTCACCGTCGTCTGGGCGGCAGTGACCTTCACGTTCAACCGCGTCGCCGGAACCAACTACGGCTTCCTCAACAGAAAGCCCGCCACCGCGACCCTTCTGGACGTTCTGGGTCCCTGGCCGCTGTACCTACTGAGCGCGACGACACTGATTCTCGCGGTGTGGGCCCTGATGACGTGGCCGTGGGAGCGGGCACGACGACGCACCGAGGACATCCCGCGGCCCTCCTGATCGCTGCCGGGAGTCTTCGGTGTCACGCAATACCTTCCGAACGACGCTGCGGCTGCGTAACATCAACATCATCTCGCTGGAATCCCTCTGGAGGCCGACGTGGGTGGACTTGGTATCGATCTCGGAACTGCCAACACTGTCGTCGGAACTCCCGACGACGGCATCGTACTGAACGAGCCGTCCTTCATGCTCGTTCGAACGAAGGATCCGCACCGTGCTCTCGCAATCGGCACGGAGGCGCGAAGTCTCGTCGGCCGCACTCCTATCGGAATCACGCCGGTTCGACCGATGCGCGACGGGGTGATCGTGGACCTGGAGTCGGCGCGGGCATTCGTCACGGCCGTCATCAAACGGGTCTCCTCTGCAAGGCGATACGGGCTGCGGCCCAAGGGAGTCATCTCGGTCCCCGCGGGTGCCACCCCGCTCGAGCGTCGGGCCCTGCTCGAGGTCGGCCACGAGTCCGGTTTGCGGAAAGTGGGGTTGGTACCGGAGCCGGTGGCGGGTGCGCTCGGTTGCGGAATCAACCCGATGGAACCACGCGCACACCTCGTCGTCGATATCGGCGGCGGCACTTCGGAAGTCACCGCCATCTGTTTCGGTGGCATTCTCTCTCACCGTAGTTGCCGCGTCGCGGGCGACGAATTGACGAACGCGCTATACCAGTACCTGAAGGCAGAGCACAAGATCGTCGTCGGCGAACTCACCGCCGAGCGTGCCAAGTTGGGTGAACCCGACAGCGCCGAGGGGCAGTCGCTCGTCGTCGAGGGCCGCGACGCCGTGACCGGCCGCGCACGCCTGGTGACACTCGAGACCGAAGAGATCGTGGAGGCGTTGCGGCCCACGACAACCGGAATCGTGCAGACATTGACGGAATGCCTGGACGACCTCCCCGCGCAGGCCATCGGTGACGTGATGTCGGAGGGGCTGCTCGTCATCGGTGGCGGCGCGTTGCTCCGCGGGCTGTCCCAGCTGCTCGAAGAGTCCTTCGGATTCCCGGTGAAGACCGCCGAGCGCCCGCTCACCTGCGTCGCCGAGGGCGCTACTGCCTGTCTGGTGCACCCTGAGGTGGTTGCCGCCTACAGCGCCTGATCACCGAATCGGCGCCGGCGCGGGTGGTCGCGGAAAGTAGTGGTCGAGGAGTTTCTTGACCACGGGGCCCGCCGTCGCCGACCCGAAGCCACCACCGCGGATCAGCACCGACACCTGGATCTGGGGTGCGTCGAAAGGCGCGACCGCGGAGAACCAGGCGTTCAGTCCTTCTCCGGGCGCCGACGGGTCCTCCGCCGTGCCGGTCTTCGCGCCTGCCGGGACCGGGAGGTCCGCGAGTTGCCCGGCGGTCCCCGCCGACGCGGACGCCCGCATGCCTGCCCGGACGGGACCGAGCAGGTCGGCGAAGGGTAGACGCTGCGGCGCCGCTGTCGGTATGGGCACCGAGTCCGACCCGTACGCCGCGGCGAGCTGGGGCGTCACCATCGCGCCGGTGGCGATCCCCGACGTCCAGCGCGCCACCTGTATCGGGGTCGCGCTGACGGTGCCCTGTCCGATACCCATCAACAGGGTCGACCCGGGATACCAGGTGGCCCCGATACTTCCGACGTTCTCCGGGGTGCCGAGGAACCCCTCGGCCTCGCCGGGCAGGTCGATCCCGGACCGCCGGCCGACGCCGAGTTGCCCCGCGACGTCCGCCATCTTCTCCGGGCCCAAGAGTTCACCGAGCTTGTAGAAGTAGACGTTGTCGGACCACTGAATCGCCTGGAGCAGATTGTGCGGGCCCATCGGTTGCCAGTTCCGGAACGTGTGGCCGCCGTAGGTGTAGGCGGCGCCGGTGTCGATCACCGTGTCCGGCGACAGCACCGGGTACTGGGTATTCGCCGCCGCGACGACGATCTTGAAGGTGGAGCCGGGCGGGACCGCGGTCTGGGTGGCGTTGTTGAGCAACGGGCTCGGCCCCGGAGTCTGACTCTGCGCCGCGAGGGCGACGAGGTCGGCCGGAGGTCCGTAGACGTTGTTGTCGGCCCCCGGGACACTGGCGAGGGCCAGCACGGCTCCGTTCCGCGCGTCCATCACGACGGCGGCACCGAGGTCGCCCTTACTGGTGCGCATCGCCTCCACGAGCGCGTCGGTGGCCAGGTTCTGGACCCCGATGTCGAGGTGCAGGCGCAGATCGTGGCCCCGTACCGGGTCCACGCGTTCGCCGGCGGCCACCGGATGCCCGGACGGATCGACATACATGCACTGCTTGCCGTCGCTGCCGCGGAGCAGAGCGTCGTACTGCTTCTCGAGTCCCGCCTTGCCGACGCGTGACCCGAGTACGAGATGCGGCCAGCGTTCCATGTCGTCGGCGTCGGCGACGCCGACGTGTCCGAGGACAGAGGCGAGCACGGCACCGTACGGGTACTGCCTGCGACCGGACGGCACCACGAGCACACCGGGCAGTCGCGCATCCACGATGCGCCGCGCCTGGTCGGGCGCGACCCTGCCCACGGCCACCTGAGACTCCCCCTCGCCACCGGCCTCGATGAGGCCCGCCAACTCGTCGGGAGACGTGGCGAGCAGAGCGGCCAACCGGTTGCGGGTGTCGTCGTCGTTCTCCTCGAACATCCGAGCGACCACCGCCACGGCGTACTCGGCGACATTGACTGCGAGCGGAATACCGTTGCGGTCGAGGATCAGTCCGCGCTCTGCGGGCAGGCGGATGCACCGCATCATCTGCTGGTCGCTCATCGCCCGGAATTCCGTACCCCGGTCGTGTTGCAACTGCCAGGCGAACACCGACATCGCGACGAGTGCCGCGGTCATCGTCAGGGTGCCCGCCGACATTCCACGCGGGCGGCGTCGCCGTCGGGGATCCGGGGTCCACAGCGGTCGCGCGACGCCGTCTCGGCGCACCGCGAGCACCAGTCCGATGGCGACGAAACCGACGATGGCGGCGGTGCCCCCGTAACTGAAGAGGGGAATCGGCATGCCGGTATGGGGCAGAAGCGACAGACTCTGACCGATCGACACCAGCGCGTGGATGCCGAACAACGCGCCGATTCCGGCCGCGACGAGTGCGGCCTCGCGCGTGCGCGCCGTGCGCGCGGAGAGTGCAGCCCGCCACACGATGACCGACGTTGCCACCACGACAGCCAACCCGGCGATCAAACCCCACCCGTACACCAGGCTGGCGAACGCGAGATCGTGCTCCGATTCGGGAAGATACTCGGCCCGCACCGCGTACATCGGGTCGCGCGCCAGCCCCCACAGGCCACCGCTGCCGATCGCGATGTTCGCTTGCAACTCGGCCCATCCCGCGCCGGCGGGGTCGGCGTTGCTCGACAGGAACACGTGGACCCGTTCGAGCTGGTAGGGGCGGAGGAAGAGCACGGCCAGCGGAAGCGACGCGAGACCCAGCACGAACAACGGAACCAGGGGCAGCAGCGGGACGCGGGCGAGGATGAGCATGAATCCTGCCGTCGCAACGAGAACGACGGCAGTCGACAGGTCGGGTTGGAGTGCGACGAGTGCAATGGGTACGCCCCCGATCGCCAAGGTCGCGATGAATCGTGCCAGCGTGAACCCACCGGCGAGCATGCTCGCGGGCACGAGAACCAGGGCGAGCTTGGCCAGTTCGGACGGCTGGACGGTGAATACGCCGAAGTCCAGCCAGCGTTGAGCACCCTTGGTCGCGACCCCCGCGAGCGGCACGACCGCCAGCAACACGGTCGCCACGGTGAACACTGCCCAGCCGAAGGCGCGGAGATCACTCATCCGCAGGCGGGACACCACATACATGATGCCGAGACCGGCAACGGCGAAGAGCGTGTGGCGAACAGCGTCTGCCGTCTTCCCTGTCGAGAGCAAATTCAGAAGGCCGAGCACGACGAGAACGATCGCCGCACCGACGATCCACGGGTCGGATTCGTGCTTGTCGTCTTGCTTGTCGTCGTGCTTGTCGTCGTGCATCCCACCCCTCCCCCGGCGCTCAGCAGCGAGCGTTTTCGGCGGGCACCAGCAGCGGCTCGGACGCGGCCGTCGCCGGGGCGCTGGTGACGGCCGCGAGGGCGAGTGCAGCGCCCGGCGGCAGATCGGTCCGGACGATGCCGTAGACCTGTTGTGACCCGGGCTGAACGGGCAGCGTCACTTCGCTGGCGGGCCGCACCTCGCCGGTACAGCGGTCGTACACGTTCACCCGCCAGGTCACACTGCCGACAGCTGCTGCCGGATCGAGGCGAATGTCGACTCGGATCGCGCACGCCTGCCCGGGCAGGCACTCCCCGTTGGCGCGCGTGACCGTGACGAGGGTGATCGGCCCCGCACTCCCGGGGGCACCGATGTCGACGGGCGGCGGCGGCCGGCCGACATCGTTCGTCACCGGCGGTGGCTGATCAGCCCGGGGTTCCGGTGGAGGCGGCGACACGGGCCGAATCTGATTCTGCTCCGAGGGATTCACGGGATTCAGGACGGCGTCCCATCCCCGGCGCAGCTCCGACCACACCCGTGGAGCCATCCACGCTGCAGCGACGAGTATCAGGATCGCGATCAGGCCGAGTGCTCCCTGTCGCCGCGACGGCCGTCTCCTTTTGCGATGCCACGGATTCCGGACCGGTGGCAACCAGCCTGACGGTGCGAGCGTGGAACCCGTCGCCACATACGGCCAGTCCCGGACGTCCGTCCGCTCCTCCACCACCCCTGTGTCCGGACGCGGCCGTCCTGTGGTGGCCGCGACGAGCCCGGCAATTTGGCAGCGTTTCCTTCTCTCCTCGGCTGGGTCGACGTCGGGTGCGATCGCCTGACGAACCCGGTGCACCAACGCATCCAGATCTGTTGTTTCGGCGAGCGATTCGTGCAACCGGTCGGCCAGGGCCGTACCGGGACAGTTCGTCGCAATGCTGCGGAGAAGTTCGACCACCGCCTCGTTCATGTCTCGCCGGGACGCACTGCCCGCGCACTCGATCGTGAGATGCCCGGCGTCGGACACCGTCGCGTTCCGGAGGCGGAATGGGTAGGGCCCCTCGCCGCGCGCCAGTTCGAGCTGATCGAGCGCATCCGCGACGAGTAGTGCAGCCTGCGCTCGTGTCAACATCGCGACCGCCAGGAGTCTTCCGAGTGCGACACCGCGGACACCTTCATCGTGATCGATGTGCTCGGGCGGATCGGGTCGGGCATCGGCGGGTTCGGTTCTCCTCGCAAGGAGCCCTGTCACTGCTTCGATCATCGCGCACCCCGACGCTATGCCTCCCGCACGGTTGAGACGCGACCGGAGCGGGCGGCGGCGGACCTTGAGTTGGGCTTACTCGCTGCCGAAATCCATTACGCCTGCGTCATTCCATTTAACTCCGCGGCGTGCTCCGGCGTCCGAGAAATCGCCTCGTCCGCTTCGACACAATTCGGTGTCGTCGGTCGGGACAGCTGAGTCGCACCGCTGTCTGTCAGCTCCCACTCGGCGGCACCCCGAACGCGTGCATCACGACCGCACCCCAGTCCCGCCACATCGGGCACGGTGGAGAATCCCGGTGGTCCAGGAACCGGATCACCTCGTCGTCGAAGGCAGCCGAGGTGGGCAACGCGGAGTGCGCGGCGCGGACCGGGCAGCCATTGCGTTCGACGTCCAGCCGCCAGCCGTGCGGCATCAGGGGAAGATCGGCAGCCGAGGTGATACTCAGAACACGCACCTCCCCAGGCAGCGGCTCGCCGAGAATGGCCTGCGCACTGCCCGCGGTGCCGAGCAGTTGCCGCGCCGCGGGCGTGTCGGGGTCGAAGTGGAAGAAGACGAGGTCAGTCACCGGCGCCGCCCACCGCAACAGGTCGCCGAACACCCTGCCCCGTCGATCGCCATCCGGGGGTGGAAAGCCGAGCGGGGTCTGCGGAAAGACGCCCACCAGCACCAGCACATCGACCTGCGCCCGCCCGGTGGCAACCGCGTCCCACACAATCCACGCGGCGTGGGAATGTGCGGCAACGGTCAACGGCCGCTGCAGGTTCGCGGTCTGTTCGGCAAACAACGCGACCTGTTCCTCGACGGGGCGCTGCGTGTCGGCAGATTCGTAAGGGGCCCCCGACCTGATCGGACACGTCGAGTCGCGCTGCGGCTGCCCGTCGCCGGGGCCGGCGTAGGAGAAGTAGTAGACCTGATCGCATTCGTAACCCAGCCGGTGCACGTCGGCCCGGGGGATGCTCCCCTGCCCCGATCGCGAATTGATTCCGGACATGAGGAACAGCGAACCGGCCTGTCGGGATCCGGGTTCCGGATCGTCATATCCTCGTGTCCGAACAAAGATCACCGACGCCGCCGTCACCATGACGAGCACGACAGCAAGCGCCGCAACGGGCCGGGTGACCGGCGCACGGTCCATCGCCCACACCGTCAGTCCCGTCGCCACAGCCGAGACCGGCACGAGCAGCACGGTGAGGGCCGGGGCCCGGTCGGCCAGAGCGCCGAGCCCGAGGACCGCCGCGCAGTATGGCACCATCACCTCGATCCGCAGGCCGCGGCGCCACGCCCGCGCCATCGCCTCGCGCAGGGTGACCCCGCCCTGCCACGGGACCGGGCCGAGGATCACGACCAGCAGTCCGACCAACGCCACCGCCGGCCAGAACGCCCGCGAGTACAGCGTCGCGTAGGCGGTCGCGTCACCGAGCGCCGCAAGAAGGACGGGGCCGAACGCCGCCGCGTAGAACATCGCGGCGAAGCGGAGGCGTCGGGCATCGAGTCCACCGAGAAGCCAGGCCATCAGCAGGACCCGCACGGCCGACACCAGGCCCACCAGCACCAGGAACTGCGGCCACGAGTCGGTACGCACCAGCAGAAGTCGCAGGTCCGTGAACTGATCCAGCGGTGGCAGCGCGACCAGGTGCAGCAGTCCAGGCCAGACGGGAACCATCCCGCTCGCCGCGAGCACGACGACGAGCACCGCGACGGCGGCCAACGGCAACCACCGCGTCCATTTCGTCGACGTCATACCTTTCGCTGTACTCGCTGGTCGTGGTCCTGCACAACCCATGGGCCGACCGGCCAGGTAGGACAGGTTCTCTCTACGGGGCCCGGCCAGGGAAGCACTCGCAGCGGACGCTGGACATCGTGCCGGACAACGGGATTCCGGACCGGGCATCATTTGCGCGCGGTTCGTCGGATGTGTGACCGCATCACGGAGGATGATCACCTCATGGAACGTGCGGAGGCCGGAAGCCATGGGACGCTCATGACGTTCGACCAGTTCGCGGACATCTTCCGGGACGTCGCCAGTCTCGGCGTCGTCCGGGACGACTTTCACCGATTCGACGACGTCGTCACCGCGAAACTCTACGATCTGCTCCTCGTCGCGCAGGAGAGCGCGGCCGCCCAGCACCGGCACATCGTCGAACCCACCGACCTGCCGATCACCCGAGGCCTGCAGGAGAACATCGGATTGTTCCGCGAACTCGGACCCGGCCTCCGGGTAGATCCGATCGTCGAACGACTGGCCGACTACCCGCCCCTCGACGGCGTCCTCGCAACCCAAACCCGATCGGGACTTCCAGACATCACCGGTGGACTCAGCGTCGCCCTCGCGCGCACCTTCCGCATCGTCTACCCCGAGTTGAGGACCGTGCGGGCACGGACGACGCACTGGTCGGTGATCAGTACCCTCGTCGACCTCTACCTCTGACGTCGCCGACCGCGGCAGAGCACTGTTCTTTCGTGAATGCGAAACACCCCCAGGGGTGGAAACATCCACCCCTGGATGGATGTCCGACCACCCCTTCAGGGGGCGTTGCCGGACCCCCCTTCCGGCGAAGACTGGTGTTCGTCCACAAGGGACACGGAAATTCACACACCACACTCAGGAGCAACGCAATGAACTCGACGAAGACACGCATCGCCGCAGCAGCCGCAACGGGCGCCGCCCTCGGATTGGGAATGTTCATGGCCCAGAGCGCCACTGCCGCCGCCGCACCCGCCCAGTCGACGTTCCCGCAAGTCGTCTCCCCCGAATCCGGACTCTCGCCGTACAAGGTCGAGGTCAGGGACCGAATCGGCTGCGCAAACGCGTGGCCCATGGTCGCCTGCGACGCCCCCGACGAAGACGTGCCCCCGCAGGTGACCCTCGTCGAGCCCGGCACCACTCTGGTCGAGCCTGGCGGCACAACCCTTTACGGCCCCGCCGCCGCGACCGTGAACTCCCAGCAGGGTGCCACCATCCACCAGGTCTACTACCCCCTCGAGCCCGACGACGGGGTAATCTCCCACTCGCTCGATCCCGATATGCCCTGGATGTGACATCCGGTCGACACCGACTCACTCTGGATCGATAGCACTCTCTCGCGGCCGCCGGGGCCATTGGCCTCGGCGGCCGAGACGTGTGCGCTGACGCGCCCCGCGCGCATCTCGGAGTATTTAGAAAGACGAACCATCGATGACATCCGAATCCATGAGGTGGAGGATGAAACAGACCGGTCTCGCTCTGATCGTGGAACGGGTCTCGTTGTGACGGGTCGCTTCAAGCGAATCGACTTCTCCGCAGTTCCCGACTGAACGTGAGGCGGCCGAGATGACGGCAGAAAACGTGATGGGCGCACAGAGCGCCGATCAAGAATGTGAAGATTGCGGCTACAAACCGGAGCTGAAGCGAACTCTGGGCTCCTTTCAGGTGTTCGCTGTCTCGTTCGCATTCATCTCGGTGGCGGTCGGGATCTTCGGCACCTACGACGACGTGCTTCGAGACGCGGGGCCGGTGGGGATCTGGCTCTGGGTCATCGTGGCGCTGGGGCAGACCCTGGTGGCGCTCGTGATCGCCCAGTTCGCGGCCCGCATCCCACTCAGCGGCTCCTCCTACCAATGGGCCTCGCGGCTGGCCAACCCGAAAGTCGGCTGGTTGTTCGGTTGGCTGACCTTCTGTTACCTGGCGCTGGGCGTGGTGACGGTCGACAATGCGATGGCAAGCAGCGCCCTCATGCCACTGTTCGGCATGCAGCCGGACGAGGGCACGGCGCGCATGATCACGCTCGTCGTGGTGCTTGTTCAGGCCGTGCTCGTCGTGTTCTCCACGCGCCTCGTCGGCTTGATCACGTCGGGCGCGGTGGGGCTCGAACTGGTGATCGTGGTGGTGCTGGCGATCGGGCTTTTCGTCGCTGTCGCAATCTCGGGCGAGGGCTCGGTTGGCAATCTCACCTCGCGCGGTATCACCGAGGGCGCCCCCAACTATTTCGCTGTCGGCGGCGGGTTGATGGCTGCGATGATCATGGGGCTCGCCACGCTCGTCGGCTTCGACTCCGCGGCGAATATGGCTGAGGAGGCCAAGGATCCGTTTCGCAGCGTCCCGCGCGCGATCGTGGGATCGGTCGTGGCGGCGGCTGTGCTGGGACTGGTGTTCCTGATCGCGCTCACGATCGCGATCAAAGATATCCCCCGGGTGAGCGATAGTGACACGCCGGTGGCGGCGATCCTGCGCGATCAGCTGGGTCCGGTCATGGAGAGGTCGCTGCTGGTCGCGATCGCGTTCGCATTCTTCGGCGCCGGGATGGTGACCCTGGCCACCTGCTCGCGGATGGTGTTCGCGATGTCGCGCGACGCACGTTTTCCTGCTTACCGACTGATGCGTCGGGTCAACCCGCGCACGCAGACACCCATTCCGGCGACCATCCTGATCGTCGTCGTGGGGGTCGTCCTCATGGCCGTGCTGCCGGGTGGCGCCCTTCTGGAGTTGCTCACGGTGGGGACGGTCATCTCGGCAGTTCTCTACGGCGCGATAATCGTCCTCTACCTTGCGGTGCGGAGGCGACTGGATCGGAAGGCGGGTGCGTTCGATCTCGGGCGCTTCGAGTTGCCGGTCGCGATCAGCGCACTGGTGTGGTCGGCTGTCGTGCTGTTCGTGATCGTCTCGCCCTCGAGTGCTCTGACCTCGATCCTGATTGCGGTCGGCTTGCTCCTCGCGGGCGGGTTGTACTTCGCGTACCTGTTGATTTTCAAACGCGAGGTACTGGACACCGAGCCGGGAGACGCCGATGTCTTCTCGCACTGACCGAGAGATGAACCCCCTGACTACCACCACCATGCTCACCGGTGACGTCGTGCGTGCCGGCGATTCCGGCTACGAGGCGGCGCGGGTGGGCTGGAACCGCCTGTATTCCCGCTATCCCGAGGCGATCGTGTTCTGCTGTGACACGCAGGACGTGGTCAACGCGGTCCGCTGGGCTCGAGAGGAAGGCATCGCCCTGCGTGCCCGCAGCGGTCGCCACAACCTCGAGGGCTGGTCGTCGATCGACGGCGGGCTGGTCGTCGACGTCAGTCGGATGAAGAGCATCGTGATCGACGAAGCGGCGCGCACGGCGAC
This sequence comes from Rhodococcus sp. IEGM 1307, assembly GCF_030056915.1. Taxonomy (NCBI): domain Bacteria; kingdom Bacillati; phylum Actinomycetota; class Actinomycetes; order Mycobacteriales; family Nocardiaceae; genus Rhodococcus; species Rhodococcus sp. IEGM 1307. The sequence continues at coordinate 204,963 of NZ_JASHKW010000013.1, read as the reverse complement.
GGTCGGGACGGGGCTGACGCAGCAGGAGACGGTCGCGGCCCTCGGGCAACACGGCTTCGTCGTTCCGACCGGCTCCGAGGGCGGCGTCGGTCTCGGTGGCGTGATTCTCGGGGGTGGCTTCGGACTACTGACCCGCAGTATGGGTATGGCGTGCGACAACCTGCTTGCCGCGGAGGTGGTGGTGGCCGACGGCGCGCGCTCGGCGAAGGTCGTGGAGGCCACCGAGCACAACAACTCCGACCTGCTGTGGGCGTGCCGTGGCGGGGGCGGCGGCAACTTCGGGATTGCGACGTCCTACACGTTGAGGCTGCACGAGCTCTCGAACGTCACATTCCTCGTCGCGAGGTGGACCGGTCACGACCACCTGGGCGCCCTGCTTCGCGGGTGGCAGCGCGACGCGCCGGTCGCCGACGACCGGCTGACCAGCGCGCTGGAGGTCGATTCCACCGCGGTCGAGCTGTCTGCACTGCTGTACGGCGGTGCGCGGCGGGACCTCGAGGACCAACTTCGGTCGCTGCTGGCGATCGGCAATCCCGACGTGACCGTGACGGAGGGCCCCTGGCCGTCCGTGTACGGCGACGTCGACAGGGGGCCGAACGACGTCTTCCTCTGGAAGTTCTACTCGCAGTTCGTCACCCAACCTTTCCCCGATGAGGCGATCGATCTGATCGTCCACTACATGGCCAACACGCCCAGCCCGCCGAGCAATTTCTTCTGCTCGAGCTTCGGCGGTGCCGTCCGGCACGCTCCGCCTGGTGGGTCCGCGTTCCCGCACCGCGACGCGCTGTTCTACTGCGAGCCGGGCGCCGCCTGGAACGACCCCGCCCTGAACTCCACGGCACTGGGCTGGGCGGCCGACTTCTGGCGGGCGCTGCGCCCCTACGGCGACGGAGCCTACGTCAACGTGCCCAACGCCGCCGCGTCGGACTGGGAACGCGAGTACTACGGATCGCACCGCGAGCGGCTGCGCGAGGTCAAGGCCACCTACGACCCGGAGAACGTGTTCAGCTTCGAACAGAGCGTGCCCCCTGTCGCCGGTTGACCCGTCCCGAGTCCTACGCTGGGGCGATGGCGGTCAACCGGAGTCGCAGGGCCAGGGGCGCCCGTAAACGCAAGCGTCGGATGGAGAGTGTCGAGCACGACCTCACCGCCGAGCAGTGGAGTGCGCTCACCGAGGCGTGGGGTGGCTGCGCATACTGCGGCGCGACCGACACGCCGTTGCAACGCGACTGCGTGCAGGCGCTGTCCCGCGGCGGGCGTTACACCCTCGACAACATCGCCCCGGCCTGCGGCTCGTGCAACGCCAGTAAGTGCAACGACGAAGTCACCGGCTGGCTGCGGCGCAAGCGGCTCGACGAGCGCGCCTTCCTGTTGCGTCACATCGAAATCAAGACAGCGCTCGCGCTGCGATTCCCCACACCCCCGGACACCGAACTCGAAGCGCCGGAAACCACTGCCCCGTGAAGACCGGGCCCGCTACTTGGTGCCGAAGAGACGGTCGCCTGCATCCCCGATGCCGGGCAGGATGTAGCCGTGCTCGTCGAGTTGGCGGTCGACGGCGGCGGTGTATATCGGGACGTCGGGATGCGCCTTGTGCAGGGCGGCAACGCCTTCGGGGCAGGTCAGCAGGCAGACGAACTTGATGGACTTGGGGCCGCATTCCTTCAGCCGCTCCACCGCCGCCACGGCCGAGTTGCCGGTGGCAAGCATCGGGTCGATCACCACCACGTCGCGCTCCTGCAGATCGCCGGGCATCTTGAAGTAGTACTCCACAGCTCCGAGGGTCTTGGGATCGCGGTAGAGACCGATATGGCCGACGCGCGCGCCCGGCACAATTGTCAGCATGCCGTCCAGGATGCCGGTGCCCGCGCGCAGAATGGAGACGAAGACCAGCTTCTTACCGTCGATGACCTTTCCGGTGGTGGATTCCAGCGGTGTCTCGACGTCGATTTCCTGCATCGGGATGTCGCGGAGGACCTCGTACGTCATCAGCGCGGAGATCTCGTTCGCCAGTCGACGAAAGCTGTTGGTGGAGGCATCCTTACGGCGCATCATCGTGAGCTTGTGCTGCACCAGCGGGTGCTCGATCACGTGTACCGTGCCCATGTAGTCGTCCTCGTTTCTTCTAGAAGACCGTGCCGTCGCTGACGACGTTCAGCGGCGGCAGCCCACCCCGCGAGCGCTGTGCCAGCGCGCGGCCCGCCGCCCAGGTGCCGCCCTCCAGGACGCAGGCCAGCGGCATCTCTCGGGAATCCACGCCCAGACGTGCGCGCACCAGCGGGGCCAGTTCGTCCAGGAGGGCTACCGTCAACGCGCGCCACTCGACCACCAATTCGTCTCCGGCCGTCCAGTTATGTGCAACCCAGGCCGGATCGTGCAGACGGAGCACACCGGTGTCGAGAAGCAGACCGCCGTTGCGGTATTCGGGCAGGCCGGTCAGCTCGTCCAACCCGACCACCCGAACGCCCGCCCATTGGAAGGGCTCCAGCAACGAATAGCTCAGCCACTGCGACAGTTTGTGAAACGGCATCCAGCCCCGGGTCAAGCCCGGACCGGCCACCGCGTCGTGGCGCCAGACGTCGCCCAACGGTTCGGCACCGATGGCGTTGCCCGTAGGCCAGATGCCCGAGAGCGACGTCAGAAGCTGCGACAGGATGTCGTGGGCGGCGACCGTCGCCGCGGCGGCACCCTGTGGGGCGACCAGCACATCGAACAGGCCACCCGGCCGGCCGTGCGGGCCGAACACTTCGGGCTGCGCGGCGAGCGCCTCGCCCAGCCGTCGCAGCAGCAGCACGCGACCTTCGAGACCCACCAACGGATTGGACGGGCCGGCCTGGAACACCTCGGCCAGCCGGTCGGTATCCAGCCCGCGTAGTCCGGCCGCATCGACCTGCAGCGGGTGCGCCGCGTCGCTCGAGAACAGGCCACCGAGGAATGCGTGCCAGCTCGCGACGCCCAGTCCCTCGGAACGGGCGAAGCGCTGCCCGCCGTCCACCTCGTGGTAGTGCCAGTCGGGACCGGCTCCTGCGTCGAGCAGGACGCTGACCACCGCCAGGTCGATCATCGCGCGGGCGCGGCCCGGCGCGTCCAGCGCGGTCAGTCGTGCATCCAGCTCGGCCTTGCGGTCCACGCCGCCGGCTTCGAAATGGCGCCAGCGGCTGTGGTACGGAATTGTCAGGTCTGGATAGCGGGCACGCGTGACGGCGGCGACCTCCGCCGCGGCCGCCTCCAATGCGTCGTCGTCGACGCCGAACCAGAGTGAATCGCCCTCGCGCGCACGGGACAGCAGTTGTCGTGCTCGCTCCCGCACGGCCGACGTGGTACGTAGAGCGGCGGCCGCATCCTCGGCCCGCCCGGTGTCCAGGACGGGACCGACGCCGGTCACGCTCATCCGTCCAACTCCCGGCCCTTGACCTTCGCCAATTCGTCAGCGTCCGGCACAGCGCCGGGCGTGAAGTAGCCGGCCGCCATCTTGGCGTCGATCTCCACGCGTGCGTCGGCCGGGATCAGGTCCGCGGGAAGGTCCACCCGCTCCGCGACCTCGATACCCGAGCCGGTGATGGCGTCGTATTTCATGTTGCTCATGGAGACCAGGCGGTGGATCTTTCTGACGCCCAGCCAATGCAGCACGTCGGGCATCATCTCCTGGAAGCGCATGTCCTGCACGCCGGCCACGCATTCGGTGCGGGCGAAGTACTGGTCGGCCGTGTCGCCGCCCACCTGGCGCTTGCGCGCGTTGTAGACCAGGAACTTGGTCACCTCGCCGAGCGCCCGGCCCTCCTTGCGGGAGTACGCCACCAGGCCCACGCCACCGCGCTGCGCACCCTGGATGCACTCCTCGATCGCATGCGTGAGGTACGGGCGGCAGGTACAGATGTCGGAACCGAATACGTCCGAGCCGTTGCACTCGTCGTGTACGCGTGCGGTCAGCTCCACCCCGGGATCGGCCAGGTCACGAGCATCGCCGAAGATGTACACGGTCTGACCCCCGATCGGGGGCAGGAACACCTCGAGGTCCGAGCGCGTCACGAGCTCGGGGTACATGCCGCCGGTCTCCTCGAACAGCACGCGGCGCAGGTCCGTCTCGCTGCAGTGAAAGCGCTCCGCCACACCCGGCAGGTGCCAGACGGGCTCGATCGCCGCCTTGGTTACCAGCGCAGCACCACTGGGCAGCAGGAAGCGGCCGTCCGGGTGCAGGCGACCTTTCTGGATGGCCTCCATGACCTCCGGCAGGATCACATGCGCCTTGGTGACAGCGATGCTCGGGCGGATGTCGTGACCCGCCGCCAACTCGGCGGCGAAGACCTCGGCCACCGTGGCACCCCACGGGTCCAGGCTCACGATCTTGCCGGGCTCGCTCCACTGCGGGTACGGGCCGATGATGTTCGTGGGCGCGGTATCGGTGAGGTCGGCCTTGTGATGGCGCGACAGCGCGCCCGACGCCACCGCCAGTGCCCGGTAAATGCTGTACGAGCCGCTGTGCGTTCCGATCACGTTGCGGTGGGCGCGGTTGGTGGTGGTACCGACCACCGGTCCGCGCTCGGACGGCGTGGGTGCTCCCCAGTGGATCGACAGGGCGCCGACACCGCCGCTGTGTGAGGTCAATCGGATGTGCCCACCGGCGGGCTCGGGGGTGGCGGCGACGGATTCAGCGGACATGACGTTCCTCCGTTAAGGAAGGCCCGACGGCACGGCATGCCGCCGGAACGTGTCTCCGGCGCCGGATGCTGCCGACCACCGGAAACCGAAGCATAACCACTCTTTCACCACAATGTCGTGTGGCGAAGACGGCGACGAGCGAATGCTGACGAGGTACACGGTGACTGGGCCTGGGATAGTGTCGCCGAGGTGACGAAGAATCGAGCGCGAGCCGTCGACCTGCGAACCCAGATCGAGGCGGACGACGTCTTCGCGCGGGGCGACGCGTTGCGTGCCGCTGTGCCGTCGAGTGCGCACGGGAGCGCCGCGGTCGGCGCGGGACGGCCGGATGTGCTCGATTTCGTCGAGGCCAGCAATCGAGGAAGGCTGGCGAATCTGATCCCGCTGCGAATCGGTCGGATGATCGCCTCCCCGTTCGCTTTCTTCCGCGGCGCCGCGGGCCTGATGGCGGCCGACCTCGCCGACTCTCGGGTTACCGGATTGACAGCGCAGTTGTGCGGTGACGCGCATGCGGCCAACTTCGGCCTGTACGGGACACCGGACGGTCAAATCGTCATGGACATCAACGATTTCGACGAAACCCTCCCTGGTCCGTGGGAGTGGGATCTCAAACGCCTCGCCGCGAGCCTGGTCCTCGCCGGACGTGAAGGCGGTGTGTCCGAGAACGGCTGCATCGAGGCCGCCGAGGACGCCGTCAAATCGTATCGGCGCACCATTCGCGATCTCGCCGAACTGCCATTCCTTCAGTCCTGGAATGCGCTCCCGGACAAGTCGGTGCTCGAGCGGGCCAAGGCCGAGGCTCTGCTCGACGACTTCGACAAGGCCGCACAGAAGGCGCGGCGCAATACCAGCGAGAAGGTGGCGGCGAAGTGGACCGCTCACATCGAAGATCACGAGACCGGGATACGCCGACGACGGTTCATCGCCGATCCGCCGGTACTCACCCACGTCGATCGCGCAACCGCCGATGCCGTGACCGACGGTCTGGAACTTTATGTCGACTCACTGCGCGAGTCCCGCAGGAACCTGATCGCCCGATTCGCCGTGTCCGACGTCGCGTTCCGGATCGTCGGAACGGGCAGCGTCGGTCTGCGCAGCTATATCGCCCTGCTGCACGGTAATCGGGATGAGGTGCTCGTACTTCAACTGAAACAGGCCCGGCCGTCCGCACTGTCGGCGTACCTACCGGTCGACGAGCCGAAACACGAGGGCAAGCGGATAGTGCACGGCGCCCGGCTGGTGCAGGCGGAATCGGACATTCTGCTGGGCTGGACGACCATCGACGGCCTCCCTTACATCGTGCGGCAGTTCCGAAACCTCAAAGGGGACATCGATCCAACCGGTCTCGAGCAAGACCATCTCGACGACTACGGCCGGCTCGCCGGCGCCCTGCTCGCGCGTGCACATACCCGCTCGCTCGATCCGCGGGTTCTCGCCGGCTACTTCGCCAGCGACACGGAACTGGACGAGGTGATCGGACGGTATGCCGTCAGCTACGCCGATCAGACCGAAGCCGACCACGCAACACTGGTCGCCGCGGTGAAAGCGGGGCGGGTCGCCGCCGAGCCGGCCTGATCCGGCACGTAGAAACCACGAGTAGCTGGTGGCGAGCCGAGAGAGGTCGCCACTCCCCAAGATACGAGGCGCGGGTGCACCTCGTATCCACCCGAGCCGGAATGCCTCGGATACGTGGGTGTGAGTGGCGACCTCTTTCGTCGCAACGAGAACGTACCTCGCCCCTCCGACATGAATCTGCGGCGCGCGCTCGCGCCACTCAGGAGCTGCACCGCGAAGTACCGTTCCGGCACCGCCAGCTCATCCACCGGACGGACAGGGCAAGCACACGTGGCACGACGAAATACACCGCCGTGGGAACGACGACACCGGTGAGCGACAAAGCCCGCAACCAGGTCGGCCAGGTGGCCGTGATCGGACCCGACAAGGTCATGACGGTCATGCCCACCGTGACGAGCGGGAAGATGGACACCCAGGTGACGACCACCCGCAAGTGGATGGACGGGGCCCTCGCCGGCACGAGATCCAGAGCATGCCCGTCGGCACGTTCCGTTCGTGGAGGCCGGCGCTTCGTGGTCGTCGGAGCGAAATGTTCGACCACCGTAGATGCGAGAGCAAGAGATTCCATCCGGAGGTAGCCCTTCTCGTAACTCCAACTATTCAGTTGCCTTTCGACCGTAGGGGCTGGACTTACAGATTGCAACCAGACAGTTGGAGTTGTCGTAGGATGCAGCCGTGGCATGGGATACCGAACGAACCAAGAGACTTCTCATCGAGGCCGGAGTTGCAGAGTTCAGTTCGTTCGGTCTGGCCGGTGCTCGTGTCGATCGGATCGCCGAGAAAGCAGGCGTGAACAAAGAGCGCATCTACCAGTACTTCGGCAAGAAGGAAGCGTTCTTCAGCGCGGTCCTCGAACATGAACTCGCAACCACACTGGCCGCTGTCGAACTGTCCGGCCACGGGGTCGTCGCCATCGCCGACTACGCCGGTCGCCGATTCGACTACCAACGCGAACACCCCACTTTCACCCGTCTGCTGTTCTGGGAAGGACTCGAACTCGAGGCGCCTGTCGCGGAAGCATCGCGACAGCAGCACGCTCAGGCGATAGTCGCCAGCGCACGGGAAGCTGTCCCCGAACTTTCCGAGAGCGACGCCCAGGAACTGCTCATCACCGTGATCACCCTCGTCGACGGCTGGGTAGCTCTCCAGACCGCAGACCGGCTGTTTTCGACACCTCTTCCGTGTGGCCGCGACCGGGACTCGCGCCGACGCGATTTCATCGTGATGACGGTTGAGGCCGCCACGCGAGCCGCACTCACCCGAACCCAGTCGGCCCGGGCCCAACTCACCGCCGGCTCGCCGCGGATGGGTGATGCGGGTTCCGCATTGCGGTCCACCCGAGAGGATGGAGCCGGCAAGGTCTGATCATGGCGTTCGGGTGGCGTTCGGTCACTGCAGAGTGGCCGCTGGTGATTCCACCGGTCTCCGTTGCGGTGTTGGGCGTGACCTGGGGCCGGGACATCGGCACGGTGCTGGTGGTCGTCGTGGCGGTGGTGCTGGTCGGCGCAGTGCTCGCCGCTGTTCATCACGCCGAGGTGGTTGCACACAAGGTCGGCGAGCCGTTCGGATCGCTGATTCTCGCTGTCGCCGTCACTGTCATCGAGGTCGGATTGATCGTGACACTGATGATCTCGGGTGGTCCGGCGACGGCCTCGTTGGCCCGCGACACGGCATTCGCGGCGGTGATGCTCACCGTCAACGGCATCATGGGGTTGTCTCTGTTCGTCGGCGCGCGAAGATACGGGGTCGCGCTGTTCAATGCGGAGGGTACGGGCGCGGCACTGGCGACCGTGGCGTCACTGGCTACCCTGAGCCTGGTGCTGCCGACCTTCACGACGAGCCGGCCGGGCCCCGAATTCTCCTCGGCTCAGTCGATATTCGCGGCCGTGGCCTCGCTGGTTCTGTACGGGATGTTCGTCCTCACCCAAACCGGGCCGCATCGACTCTTCTTCCTGCCCGTCATCCCCGACGAACCTGTGAGCGTCGAGGACCGGAACGCGGCACCGCCGACGGGCAGGGTGGCGGGTGTGAGCCTCGCGCTGCTGGTGCTGGCGCTGTGCGCAGTCGTGGGATTGGCAAGGTCCGTCGGCCTGCGCCTCACCGTTCGTGGAGACATCACCAGCGAGTCTCCCCGAAATGCGTTCGGGTAAGTTTCCGCGCATGGAAACCGCATCGTGGGTCGGCGCGGCGGCTGCGGTGCTGTTCGGTGCCACCGCTGCCGCAGCGTGGCGGAAGGCAACCCTCGCCGATCAGGCCAGGCGCGAGGCCGAGGCTGCACTGGACGTGGCGCTCGAACAGGTCACCGCGTTGACCCGGATCGCCGAAGCCGCGCAGCGAGCATTCCCACAACCGCAGCACGTCGAGTTCGAAGTCCGCCGCATTCGGGGCCCCGTCGACCGGTTCCGGCTCCGCAACGTCGGAACGGGTACCGCCACCGACGTGCGGTTCGTCGTCGATCCCGTCGAGGAACAGAACCGCCGGATTCCCACGCCGCAATGGCTGCAGGACGAACAAGTGACGTTGCTGCCGAAGGAGTGGGCCGAATTCGCCGCGAGCGCGTTGTCGCCCGTCGGCGGCTCGTGGCGAATAGTGTTTCCGGCATTCGTCACCGTGATCTGCGACGAAGCCGGCGCTCCGCAACGGGTGGACCTGCCGACTGCTGTCGTTACCGAGGACGGCGTGATCGGCTGAACTGCCGAGACCCGCAACTGGCGAGCAGCGCGGCTATCAGCGACTTTCCTGGCCCAGACGGTTCCCGACGCGATCGAACCATTCGAGTACTGCACGTTCGTACACGATGCCGAAGTCGAGCGTGGCCATGGCGAATCGGTTGGAACCGTGGACCACGGCGTCACGCTCGTACTCGGCGAGCTGACGCTCGTGCGCTGCCCGGTGCGAGTCCAGCATCTCGGCCAACCGTTCGGGCGGAAGGTGCGCGCCGAACGCGACGGTGAGCAGCATCGGATAACGGATGTTCTCCGGGCCGGGGTCGCGCTCGATCCACTCCGAAAACGCCCGGCGACCGTCCTCGGTGAGCGTGTAGGGCTTGCGCTCGCGGGCGCCCCGTTCCCCCGCCTCGATCAACCCGGCACGCTCCATCGCGGCGAGCTCCCGATACACCTGGCTGGTCGTGATCGACCAGAACTTGCCGATGCGTTCCTGCGCGGTGACGACCAGGTCCCACCCGGTTTTCGATCCCTCGTGCAGGAACCCGAGGAGCGATGCCGCAGTGGCGTTGAGGGGACGTTCTGCCATGGCACGGTCCTTCGCGCAGTCGGGGGGTTGACATTCCACTGTGGCATATCGATCATAGTGAGAAGCGACATTCCACAGTGGAATGTCATCGCTGAGGAGGGTCCGATGCAGTACGCGGACAACATCCGGATATCCGATTCCGAACGTGAGCAGGTCGTCGGTGAGCTCGGGCGGCATCTCACCGAGGGGCGACTGACCATCGGCGAGTTCGACCAGCGGGTGGCACAGGTGTACCAGTCGACGACCCAGCAGCAGGCGCATCAGGTGTTGCGTGATCTTCCGTCGGCACCCCCGCCAGTTGCCCTCGCGCGGCCCGTGGCACCGGCGGCCCACCCCTCGCGTCGTCGCATCCCGGGTCACCAGCGGATCGAGTGGCTCGTTTGGCTCGCCGCCGGAGGAATCAACATCGCGATCTGGGGCGTCGTCTCGCTCGCTACCGGCGTGATGATCTACCCCTGGCCGATATGGGTGATAGGCCCGTGGGGTTTGGTGCTGCTGGGCAGGACGGTGCTCAGGCGCGAGGGCGGGTGCAGCAGGATCACCGATGCGTTGCACGACGACCGGACCAGAGTCGCCGCGAGTCGCTGAATCTCCGCGGACGAACGGCGTAGCGCCCCGGCCCGTCGGTCACCCGGCGAAGGGCGCGATCCAGGGTCGGATCGTGGGTGGCACCGTGCGCCCGCAGCCGCGCATACATGCCGCCCGGGTGAGTGCCCCAGCGGGCTGGAACACCCTCGATGGCCTCGGGGGTGAGATCTGGTGCACGGTGCCGAGAGGCCGTGACCAGGCAGAATGGTCCGTATCCCCGCCCGACGAGGGCCGCGAGGACCAGAAGATAGGTATACCCCCCGGTGAAACGGCCGATGCGCCATCTCCCCGCAGTGCGCGACGATGTGACCTGTCTCATACTCACGAAACCGGGGTCGCCCGCTGGTCCGACGCCGCCACTGACGGAGGGTGCTCGCACCGATGAATGCAGAACCGATTACCTGCGGTGATTACGTCACGGCAACCTTCGCGCGTGATTTCGTCGCCGAGGGATTCGACCACGACGCTGTCGAACGCATCTACAGCGGTCTGTTCGACGAGTGGAGTCACGCCCTTGCTCAATCGGGTCTGTTCACCAACAGAACCGTCGCGGCCGCGCTGAACTCCTGGCAGGACGACCCACACTCCCTCCTCGACGCCCTGCTGGCGAACGCGGACGAGATGACCCTCAAGCGCTACGACCTCGTCTGGGAGGCACTGGAGCGCGCCCACGTCGGTTCGGCCGCACCCCTCGCCGAATACGCATGACGCGGCCGCCTACGGCAGTGGCGCCGCGAAGTCCACCCGAGTCGTTCAACCCCACTGTCACAGACCACCCACCACACCGACGAACGAGAACAATGAGCACCAACACGTACCCAACCATCGAAACCATCCGCATCGGGCAGTCCGGTCACGAATGCCGCTACTGCGGGCACGCCGTCGTCAAGGATGGCCCGGGCTACCGGCACACCACGACCGGTCAGTACCGCTGCGATCCCGCCAGTCGAGCAGTGAACGAAGCCCGGCTGTCCAACAGCATGGTTCGGAGCTGAGCACGATGAACGTGCAAACGATGCAGGTGAGCGCGGCGCCCGACGGGCTGGGCCGGTACCGCGACGCGGTCGATGCGCTGCATGCCTTCGACGATCCCGGCCACCGAACCGACCCTCGTACGGCGCTACTGTTCGACAGCCTCATCGATGATCTGATCGAGGCGGCCCAGACGGCCGACGCAGGCGGCACGGTTCAACAGCGCGACATCTTCGCCGTGATCGACACCGCGATCTCCCGCCCGCGCCCGTCACTCTGAACCTCCTGCGGCACCCACGTCCGAACGAAGGACTCCAGCTAGGAGTGGGCAGTGACGGTCAACTCGATTCCACTTCCCCGCCTGATGGTGTTGTAGATCGGGCAGGACGCCTCGAATTTCGCAGCCAATGAGTCGGCCGTCGGCTGTTCCACCCCGTGAATCTCGATGTGCTTCACGCGGATGTCCTCGAATCCGAAACGAGGTGGTTCTCGCGGGCATCGCGGATGAATCGTCCCGACGCACCGAATACGTTGTGTTCGAGACACTTCCGCGACGTCTACACCGGAGACCATCGGCGCGGACTCGGACGGTCCCGTACACCGCTACCGGAGACGTTGCTCGGTTGCGGGTCTATGACGCGGAGGAAGCCCAGGCCTCCTCCAATCTGCAGCAAATCGAAACGGAACACCGCGAGATCCTGACCGCCGTGCAGAGCGGCAAGGCCGAAATGGCGCGGATCCTGATGATCGCCCACCAGGCGCGGACCCGCGATCTGCGTATCGCAGCAATGGCCCGCCGGTAGATCGCCAGGTCATCGCGGAACCGGGCGTTGCCTCACCGTCTACTACCATGCTTCGCAGATGGGGATGCGCGGTCAGGGCACCCGGTGAGACGAAGGATCGGCAATGACGAACGACCGCAGTGTGGACCCGAAATCTCGACCGTCCGCAGGGCGGCGGCGCCTGCCCTGGTTGCTACTGGCGGTCGTGGTGGTCGTCGTGGCAGCGGTCGCCGTCGTCGCCTACGTGCTGACTTCCGGAGCCGACGACGAAGCCCGCGACTTCTCGCCGAGCGCGGACAATCCTGATCCGTCACTGGGAATCGAAGGGGTCGTCACCGTCGACTATCCGCCCGCCGCCCATGTGCAGGCACCGCAGCGGGTGGCCTACGACCAGAGTCCCCCGTTCGGCGGTGCACACGACCAGTACTGGGCAACCTGCACCGGCATTGTCTATCCCGAAGCGATCCGCAGCGAGAACGCCGTGCACTCCCTCGAGCACGGCGCCGTGTGGGTGACCTATGATCCGGACCGGCTGGACGACGACGACATCGCGGCTCTGGCAGCGAACGTCGACGGCGAACCGTACACCCTGATGTCGCCGTACCCCGGTCTCGACTCGGCGGTGTCCCTGCAGTCGTGGGGTCACCAACTGAAACTCGACGACGTAGCCGATCCGCGGATCTCCGACTTCCTCACCGCGTTGCGACAGAACCCGAACACCTACCCGGAACCGGGGGCAACCTGCTCGACGGTGCGGGGTGGATTCGACCCGGCCGATCCGCCACCGTTCGATCCCTCCGCACCGGGTGCGGACGCCGTTCCGGTCGCCGGCGAGTAGCCGCGTCCGCAGACGTTCCCACACCACTTCGGTCGAGATCGGGTTCCCGCGTTCGACGCCGAAATTCACCTACCGAAAATGTGCCCGACGAATAAGTAGGAGCACATGAGGAGGTGAGAGCGATGTTGGCGGCACATCTGTTGTCCGGACTGACCAGCGAGGAGGTCGATCTGATCGTGGCGGAGGAACTGCATCTGCTCGACGCCTCCGCATGAGGGCGTCGACGCCGTCGAACACGGGCACTGCTAGCCGGTCGTGCCCGGCTGGGGAAGATCTGCGTCGAGCGCGGCGGTGATCCGCTCACCGATCGAACGGAAATCGAGGTCGGTCACGAATCGGTGTGCCGGGCCCTGCGCTGGAGCGACGCCCCACACCGCGGCCCGGCCGTCCTCGTGGAGCACCTGGGGTTGGGCGCCGACGGCGGACAGCACCACCGTGGGCTCGAGCATCACGGCGGCCGCGACGGAATCGTGCGCGGTGTAGATCGGGTCCTCGGAGCGATATGTGCCCGTGCAGTACCGGCGATAGTCCTCGGTGATGTCGCGGACGAACGTCGCCGTCTTTCCCACCGCGGAACGAGCGACGAGATCGGCCCAGGCCAATCGGAGTCGGCCGGTGACATTCATTCCCACCCAAGTAATCTGCCCAGGCGCTGCAGCAACCACCGTGGCCGCGACTGGATCGTGGTTGGTATTGGTGTCACCTTTCTCGAGGAATTGTGGCTGTTCTGCAGCCACGACAGCTCTACGGGAGACGGGTCCCATGCCGCCCATGATGGTGACCGAACGGAAGCGGGTCAGGATCCGTGGGTCGCATGTGACAGCGGCGGCGATGTTGGCCAGCGGACCCAGGCACAGCAGGTCCACCGCACCGGGCCGGTCCTGCGCGACGCGGAGCAGTTGATCGACGGCGGACTCGGACGCCGGGCCCACGCCCGGTGGTGGCCGATATCCGCGGTCCCCGAGTCCGTCGAGTCCGTGTGGGGAGCTGGTGGCAGGTGGTGGCCCTGGGCGTGGTTGTCCGACGCACACCGGAACGCCACGCATGCCGGCGACGGACAGAACGGTGAGGGCGTTCCGCGCGGCCTGCATTTCGGTGCAGTTCCCGAACACGGTTCCGACACCGACGATTTCGGTTCCGGCGTGCTGTGCAATGGTGAGCAATGCAAGCGCGTCGTCGACGCCGGCGTCGGTGTCGACGAGTACGTAACGGTCGGTCACTGCCGGTCCTGTCCCCCGTGATCCCTGATCGAATCGACTCGATCACCCTCGCGCGCAGTGTAACTGGACCCGGCTCCCGCCCGTTCCGTCGGTCAATAGCTGAAGGTCACCGCCCCTTCGTCGCCGATCCACTTCCACATCGGTACCGTCCCGGCGAGTTCGGCATTGGATACCAGCGCGTCTTTGTCGAGGTGCTTGGCCTCGAAGCAGATCGGACACACCATGTAGATGCCGCCCGCGGTCGCGAATCGTGCCGCCAGATCGGGAAGCGGCGGACAACCTTCGCAGGCCACGCCCTGAATCGTGCCGTCGAGCGCGAGCCGTACCGCTTCTTTCGTGAGAAACATCAGCGTCTCGCGCTGTTGTTCTGCCGCGCCGACCGCGACCAGAAACGCAACCGTCACCTTCTCGGCGTCCTCGAGACCGGTGGTGAGACTGACCACTGCTCTATTACTCATGGATTCGAGTCTTCGCCGCACGAGGACTGCCGACAAGGGGGCTTCATCGAGTCACCGGATTCGCCCGTCGAGATCGATGGCGGTTTAGTTGTTTCGACCGCACCCACAACAGATTCGAGCCTAACCTGAAAGGGTGTTCGAACATCGTTCGTTTCAGCAGGTTTCGATGCCTTTGCGCCTCGCAGTCCGTCACGATCACTCCACCAGGGCATCCGCCGGCGAACGTATCGGGATTCACCCGCGGATGTTGACTCGGATGGGAGCGGAGCCGCGTCAACAGGCTCGCGTGAGCCACGGGGAAACGACCGCACTGTTCACTTTGATCCCGGATACCGATGTGGAAGAGATCGACACCATCGGGATAACGGAGGGTGGCTGTCGTCGGCTCGGCGCGGCGCCGGGACAGACGGTGATTCTCGACCTTCGGTGCACCGCCTCCGCGATGACCGAGGAAGAGGCCGAAATCGGGGGTGAGTTCATCGAGCGGCTCGAAGACGACGGGCGACATCACCGTCTCGTGGTCCTGGCACCGCACGGCGGCGCCATCGAAACCCGAACGGATCAGCAGGCTGAACAGGTCGTCGCTTCGCTCGGATCACGCGATTCGACGCTGTGGGTGTGTAAAGGGTGGCGACCGGTAGGCAATGCCTACCGGGCATGGCACATTTCCTCGAGCGATCTCAGCGTGCACAGCTTTCCGCTTCTACGCTCCCTGTCGGCGAGACGATTCCGGTGGGCGCTGTCGTTTCACGGCTACCGAGGACACGACGTCCTCATCGGCGGCCTCGCGCCCGCGCGGCGCAAGTCGGACGTCCGGAACGCGATCGCGAAGGCACTCGACGGAAGCGGAATCTGTGTTCGGGTCGCCGAACCCGGAGAACGACATAGCGGTGAATCCCCATCCAACCTCGTCAACCGCCTGACCATCGACGCTGCCGGCGGAATCCAAATCGAACAATCACGAGCCGCGCGGACACTGCACGGTCCGGCGATCGCCGCAGCAGTCAGCGAGGTCTACGACACCTGGATCGCCACCGACAATCGTCGGTGAGACTTCACGGGCCCGCGGGAGCCCAGCACGGCCCATCAGGGGGCGGGGTGTGCTCGTAACCGGGATAGCACGGCAGCACCTGCGGGGCAGGAGCGGGCGCAGGGGCCGGCGCATTCGCCGGTGGCGAGCCGGGCGGGAGACACGGACCGTCCGGGGGCGGAGTGTGCTCGTAACCCGGGTAGCACGGCAGCACCTGCGGAGCGAACGCTCCCGGAGGCGGTGCGGGTGCCGGCACCACCGGTGGCGATTGCGGCGCCGGTGTCGGTATGGCCTCCTCCTGAATGGGAGCCTCCGCCACCGGCGCCTGAGTCGGTGCTGGTGCTTGCACCGGCGGCACCTGCTCGGCAGCGGTCGGGTTCGCCATGGCGGTCGGTGACGACGACGGCGATACCGGCCCGGCCGCGCTCGACGACGGCGTAGGCACGGCAACGTGGGGCGATGATGTTCCCGACCCGATGATCAGGCCACCGACAATAGCGACAGCGATGATCGCGGCGAGCGCAAGTCCGGCGACGATCAGGCGACGGTTCCGGTCGATCGGAGGGGTCGCGGGAGCGGGCTCGACGGCAGGCTGTTGCGGTGGCACCGCGACGCGGGCGGCGGCGGCGAGTTCGCCCGCCGACCGATAGCGGCGCGCGGGGTCGACCGCCGTCCCGCGTGCGATCACGGCGGCCATGCCGACGGGCGGCGTCGGGACCGCCGAGGTCGGGAACGCCTCGCCGGTGAGGCACTCGTACAACACACAGGTCAGGCCGTAGACGCCCGATGCGGCCCCGAGAATCGTGGGGAGCCCTACGTCGGTGAGCTGGATCAGTCCGCCGTCCTGCACGATCACATTCGCCGGCGACACTTCCTGCTCGACCAACCCGGCCGCGCCCACGGCTTCCAGCGCCGACGCCAGTTGCTCGACAACGCCGACCGCCCGTGATACCTCCATCGGCCCGGTGGTCTGGAGGATCGTCCGCAGGTTCGTTCCCTGCGTCGTCGGCGTTGCGAGAAAGAGTCGGTTTCCGATCTGCCCGAAATCGTGGATCGGCACTATGTGCGGGTTCCGGATCTGCGCCGCGATTCCGACATCCCGTTCGAATCGTTCGCAGAATTCGTCGTCCTCGGTAGCATCCGGCGGCAGCACCCGCACCACGACCTGCCGGGACGTGACGGTGTCGAACGCCGCCCAGACCTCGCCGCTCACATCCACCGTCAGCGAACGGTCCAGCCGGTATCTCCCGAATAGCGCTCCAACTTGCATTGCCACTCTCCGCCGATCGAAATTGCCGCGTCTGCGGGTCCGTGCACCCGAAATTCTAGGCGGTGGGGGCCATAGGTTCTCGTTGGAGCCCGGTAGTGTGCTCGTATGCGCAGAACGCACCTAGGCTAGTCCCGGTCCGGGACCGCCCCGACTCAGGAGAAGCCTGATGCGTACTGCATTCTGCAATGCACTCTATTCCGTGTTCGATCACCGGATCTGTTGTGGGCGGATTCCCGAATGGACCGCACACGTCGGTCAGCCGTGGGACACCTACGACGTCGCACCGTGGAATCTGTACAACGTGATCTGGCGGATCCAGCACTGGATTCGCGGCGGCGTCGACGCTGATCGGTAACCTGATTCCACTCTTCGGCGGCGTCCGATTTCGACTCGGGCGCCGCGGAAGGTACCCCGACGGTCTCTACTTCGCGTGCCTCGCGCGGGCGACGAGGACGTCGTCGCCTGCATCGATGCGGGTGCCGAAGCCGCGGCTGATCCCGTCGAGGACCCGCCGCAGCCATTCGGTGTCACGTGTCGACGCGCGTTGCAGTTGCATCCGCCGGGATCTCATCGGCACCATTCGTAGCTCGAGCAGTTCGTGCGTGCGCGCGTCCAGCGTCACCAGGTAGAGCAGCCGCAGATCGTCGCGGTAGCCTTCGTGCCCCCCGATACCCTCGTAGTCGTTGATCAGGTCGCCGCAGCCGTACAGGATCGGGTGGCCGCGGTAGATCTCGACCGGCCGCGGGTGGTGAGACGAGTGCCCGAAGACCACGTCGACACCACCGTCGACGAGCCGATGCGCGAATTCGACATGCGAATCCGGCACGTCGTATCCCCAGTTCGAACCCCAGTGCAGAGAGACCACCACCACGTCCGTGTTCTTCCGTATCAGCCGCGTCCGGTCGAGGACACGGTCTGCCTCGGCGGCGGTGGGTTCGGAAAGGTACGCGACACCCGGCCGATCCCGGCGGGCCGCGCCGTGCGGCGAGACCCCGCTCGACGACATACCTGCCGCCCAGATCAACAGCCGACGACCCGGTCCGCCCCCCACGACCACGGGACACCACGCCTGCGCCACGGTGCGCCCCGCTCCGACGGTCCGCACGCCGTTGCGGGTCAGCACGTCGAGGGTCTCCACGAGACCATCGGCGCCGAAGTCGAGTAGGTGATTGTTCGCCAGTACGCAGACGTCGATCCGCGCAGCGGTGAGCACCCCCAGGTTCGACGGATGCATTCTGTAGTTGATTCCCTTGGACGCGAATCGAGCACACGTGGTGACGGTCGTTTCGAGATTGACGACGCGGGCGTCGGGTGCCGCCGCGTCGAGGATCGACAACGCCTCACCCCACGGCCACCCGAACCCGACGGGGCCGGGGATCCGACCATTTCGCTTCTCCGCCAACGCGACGTACTCGCGGGCATCGCGGACGCAACGCTCCTTCAACTCCGGGTCGCCGGGAAAGGGGAGGATCTGGTCGACGCCCCTACCGGTCATCACGTCGCCGGCGAGGAACATCGTGAGGGTGTCGGACATCGAAATCCTCAGCGACAGCACGAGTACCGGGACCACACTCGGAGACCGACTTCACGGCCCCGAGTATGCACCCGTCGCTCGCACTGTCATCGGGTACGAGCGCCGGCGCGGTCGAGTTGAGAGACCCGTTGAGGGCTCAGCTCGAGGATGACGCCGATATCACGCACCGAAAGCCCCGATCGGCGCAGATGCGCCACCGCGGCCCGCGAGGCCCGCGCTGCACATTCCTGCGCGTGGGCGGCGGACTCGACCTGCAAGTGGGCCGCTCGGGCCTCCATGAGCGCCGCCGAATCCCCGATCTCGTAGTCGAGGACCACCTCGATGTCCTCGGCCGGCACATCCTCGACCAGATGCACAGCATCCGCCACCATGGCAGAAATCTGATCGAGCCGCCGCGCCTGGGTGAGAGCCGCCTCGACTCCCGGGACCTCCACCACCCACCAGCCGCCACAACGGGTGGCCTTCGCCGTCACCTTCATCACGAACCACTTCCTACCCGGCCCGTATCCTGCGAAACTCGCCCCTCCCACGACAAGTCTAGTCCCCCTCTACTGAGCACAACTACACGGTCAGAAGACATTCAGCGTGCGTGACCGGTGGAAGATCGACCCGTCGGCGCCGGCACTCTCACCAGAAATCCAGTGCCTGTGCAGTCGTGGTGGACTCCGCATGGGTGGGCCGTAACGCACCGCCGATGGCGTAGACGGTGTGACCGACCGTCGCAACGGACATCCCGTGAGCTCCCGTGGGCATGGGTGGTAATGGTGACCAGGTGCCGGAGTCGACGTCGTAGGCCTCGACGGTCGACAGCACCTTGGTCGGCTGTTCACCACCGACCGCGACGATGCGGCCGTCGATGAACGCCGCACCGAGCCCACCGCGAGGAGTGGGCATGGCGGTCAACGTCGTCCACGTTCCCGCGGCGGGATCGAACCGTTCCACCGCTGCGGTGTTCTGGTCCGACGCCAGATCCCGTCCACCGATCGCATAGAAGTACGTCCCGTCCGACACCCCGGCCAGATGCTCCCGAGTGGTCGGGATATCCGAGACGGTCGTCCACTTCGTGCCGTCGAACACCTCGGTCGTCGCCACCAACGCGCCGTCCGCCTGTCCCCCGGCGACCACGATCTTGTCGCCGACCACGGCCGCGGCCCCAGCCGACCGCGGCTCGTTCATCGGCGCCAAATCCACCCACTTGCCGTTCCGCAGCGCGAGCACCCGGTCCGACGTGATCCCGGTGAGGTTCGGACCTTCCGGCACCCAGCCTCCGAGGACCACCAACTCGCCCCCGTACTCGACGGCCATCGCGTGATTGAGGGGGACCGGAAGGTCGGGGCCCGCCTTCCAGGTGTCGATGGCGGGGTCGTTCCCCTCGACCTTCGGGGTCGACCCCGCATTGGCGAGTCCGCCGAGCACCCAGATCGTGCCGTCCGCGACGGCCGTCGCCGTCTGCTGACGGGCGATCGGCGCATCCTTCAGCGGACGCCACGCCGGCGCCCACTGGGTCTTGCGTGGAGCGAGCTGGAGGGCCTCGGACACAGCAGTCGATTCGGCGTGTGTCGGTTTGATACCGCCGCCGACGGCATACACCGTGTTGCCGACCGCGCCGACCGCCATCCCGTGCCGCGGTGTGCGCAGGGCCGGCAATTGCGACCAGGTTCCGGCCACCACGTCGTAGGCCTCGACCGTCGACAGCACGCGAGTCGGTTCTTCACCACCGACCGCGACGATGCGGCCGTCGATGAACACCGCACCGAGCCCACCGCGAGGAGTGGGCATGGCCGGCAACGTCGTCCACGTTCCCGCGGCGGGATCGAACCGTTCCACCGCTGCGGTGTTCTGGTCCGACGCCAGATCCCGCCCACCGATCGCATAGAAATATGTCCCGTCCGACACCCCGGCCAGATGCTCGCGTGGCGTGGGGACAGGCGCGACGGTCGTCCACTTCATGCCGTCGAACACCTCGGTCGTCGCCACCAGTTGACCGTTCGCCTGTCCCCCGGTGACCACGATCTTGTTGCCGACCACGGCCGCGGCCCCAGCCGCCCGCGGTGCGTTCAGCGGCGGCAGGTCCACCCACCCGCCGTCTCGCATGGCCATCACCTGATCGGAGTCGACCGCGGTCAGGTTCTGACCTTCCGCTTTCCAACCGCCGATCAGTACGGGTTCGTCGTTGTAGGTGACAGCCATCGCATGGTTGAGCGGGACCGGAAGGTCGGGGCCGGCCTTCCAGGTGTCGATGGCCGGGTCGTAGCCCTCCTGCTGGGCGGAGACGCCGTTGTCGTCCAACCCTCCGAAGACCCAGATCGTCCCGTCCGCGACTGTCGTTGCCGTCTGCTGGCGGGCAACACGGGCATCCTCGACCGGTCGCCACGCCGCGGTCGGGTCGACGGCAGGAGAAGCGCCGGCGTCCTGGACGGTAGGTCGTGCGGTGCCTGGGCCGGTGGTTTCTCGAAGCACGAGGTACCCGCCGCCGGCCAGCACCAGCGCGACGACCAGTGCCAGGACGGTCAGGACCGCGCGCCGACCTGTGCGGGACTCTCCGATGCTGCCCGATTCTCCGGTCGGCGGCCAGGGCGGCGGGCCATTCGGCGGCCAGAACGGCGGTCCCGACGGATGGGAATCCGGCTGGAGCTGCTGGGTCGGTTCGCCCCACGGACGCTGACCGCTGTCCGAACCTTCGTAGCGGATTCGACGGTATCCATCGGCACCGGAATCCGACGGGTGCTCCTCGGTCGCCTGCGCGGCCTCCCGGGGTGCCAGCGCCATCGCGTCCGAACGCAGTCCGATGTGTCGCTGAGCGGCTTGGAGTTCGTGTCCGAACTCCTCGGCGGACCCCGGCCGAGCAGCGGGATTCGTCGCCATCGCCCTCTCGATCACGGCGCACACGCCGTCCGGGATGCCCTGGGCGCGCAGGTCGGGCACCGGTTGGCTGCTGATCCTCACGAATTGCGCAACGAGTTCCTCACCGGTCTTCCGCTCGAACGCCGCCCTCCCCGCGATCAGTGAAAATATCGTCGCGCCCAGTCCGTAGACGTCGGACCTCGCGGTCGGCGATTCCCCGTTCAGCACCTCTGGTGCGGTGAATGCCAGTGACCCGGTAAACCCGCCGGTGGCCGTTTCGTACCCGCCGGCGATGTGCGCGATGCCGAAATCGGTGAGCTGCGGCTCGCCGTAGGCGGTGAGAAGGATGTTCGCGGGTTTGATGTCGCGATGCAGCGTGCCGGTGCGGTGCGCCGTCTCCAGGGCTCCCGCCAGCTTCACCCCGATGCTGATCGCCTCCGGCCAGGGCAGCTGACCTTCGCGGCGTATCTGGACCGCCAGTGAATCGCGGGGGTGATAGTGCATGACGATGTACGGTCGACCGGCGTCGGTCACGCCGACCTGCAGTATGTTGACGATGTTCGGGTGACCGGAGAGCCCACCCATCGCGTACCCCTCCCGCAGGAAGCGTTCGCGGTTCTCGGGGTCCAGGTCCGATGTCAGCACCTTGATCGCCACGATTCGCCCGAGCGAACGCTGCAGGCAGCGGTACACGACACCGAACCCGCCCCGGCCGACCTCCTCGGCACCTGCGAACCCGGCAGCGTCCAATTCGGCCACGATCCCGCGGCCGACCGCACGAACCGACGCCGCCTGGGTCGCATCTGAGTCGAAATCGGCCATCGGGCGCCTCAATTCCGTCCGACGTCCACGACGTCGCGGGGACGCACGCCGAGCTGGGCAGGCTTCGTGCCGACGTGCACACTCGTGTTCATCGCTTTCACCTCTGATGCAGGTCGACCTGACACGCCGATGCGTTCACGAGCAGTCGACGACGCGAATATCTTTCTGTCACAAGGGCGAAGCGCGGAGTCTTTTCGTCGTAGGTCGACGGGATCCGCCCTGTCCAGAAAGTATTCGACGGGTCGGGAGCCGCGTCAAGATGACAATTTCCCCTCCCTAGGGTGCCTATCGGCGGCCGCGACTTCCTGCCACGTCGGCCGCAGTGCACCGATCGGGCTCTGCTGCCGCCCTAGAAGGTGCCGTCGTAGAGCGCGTAACCGCCCGGCCCTGCAGCTTTCGCCCGATACATCCTAGTCCGCCCGGCGGACGAGTTCTTCGCGGGTGCACTCCGGATCGGACAGTGCGACACCGATACTGGCACTGATCGGCCAGTCGGGAGATTCGGCCCGGGTCAGGTCGGCGAGGCTTCCGGTGATCCGGGCGGCAATTGCCACCCCCTCCGTTGCACCTGCGACGTCCTCACACACCACCACGAATTCGTCACCGCCGAGGCGGGCAACGGTATCGCCCGGGCGCACCGCCGACCGCAGATGCCTGGCCAGAACGATCAGCGCGTCGTCGCCGCCGGCATGGCCGAGGCTGTCGTTGACGACCTTGAAGTCGTGTAGATCGACCGACAACAGCGCAACGCGCGTGCCGCCGCGCGGCGCGGCGACCAGGGCCTCGTCGAGCCGACGGCGGGCCGGCGCGCGGTTGGGTAACCCGGTCAGCGGATCGTGCAAGCTCTGGTGCACCAACGCGGCTTCGGCCTCGATGCGGCGGATCGCCGCGGACAGCACCGCCGTCACCGAGCGCAGAAAGGTCAGGTCACGGTCGGTGTATTCGCGAGGACGACGACTGTGCGCGGTCAACACACCCCACACCGCTTCGGAGCCGATCGGAACGCACACCCCGCTGTGCAGCCGGCGCCCGGTCATCCCGGCCGTGGAGAATCGGGTCTCGTGGACCCGATCGGCGCACACGATGACCGACCCGCTGGCAGCGGCATACCCGGGTTGCGAACCCCTTCCCGGGGCGAACGTCGTCGGCGAGGGCTCGGGTCCCCGATAGGCCAGCACGGCGAGTTCGCCGCATTCTGACATCCGCGCGATCGACGAGCACTGCACACCCATCAATGCGCCTGTGCAACGGAGCCGCAAGCACCCTCGGCGGCAAACGGTGCTCGACCAACGAGAACCCGCCGCCCCAGTCCCGGCCGTTGATCAGAAACCGATCACCACAGGCCGCGGCTGGTTGGTAGAGCTCGTCGTCTTCAGGACCGGCAATGCGATGATTCGACACCGCCCACACCGCTTCGCACGATCGAGCAAATGAGGTGTTTCACACCTTACGCCGACCTCCAATAGCGGTTGAGGGGATGAAGAATGGCTCCGTTCGCCCGAGTCGGTGCGATCGGCGCGGGACCGTCGTCCTCCTGGTGTGCCAACAGATCGGCTTCGGCATCCTGTCCGGCGCGGTCGTCCCCTCCGTATTGCTGCTACCGCTGGTTTCTTAGGTATGACGGAATGTCTCGATCACTGGGGCGAGTTCGGTGGCGTTGGTGATCAGGTCGATGTGTCCGCCGTCGTGGAGGTGCAGGGTGGCGTGTGGGAGAAGCGTTTTCATGATGTGCGCGTTGACGACGGGAATGATGGGGTCGTCGGCTCCGGCGATGATCAGCGTCCGTTGTCGTATTGCCGGTAGTGTCGGCAGGCTTGTCCAGACCGATCCCGCGAGGAGTTGGTGCGTGTAGCCGATTTTCGATCCGGGGTGGAGTTGCTTCAGGAAGAGTTGGGCGACGTCGTCTTTTTGCGTGCGGGCGGTGCCGCCGTAGAGGTCGCCGGCGATGGACGCCGCATAGTCGGGGTCGCGGAATCTGCGGGGTGTGAGCATCTTGACCAGGATCTGGGGGTGGCCGGGGATCATGAGCATGCCGGTCCCGGAGGCAACGATGACCAGGCGCCTGCAGCGCCGCGGATTCTGGAACGCGAACTGCTGTGCCAGCGCCCCACCCCAGGACAGACCGAGGACGTCGACCACGCCGACGCCCAGCCGGGTCAGGAGCCGGCCCAGCATCCAGGCGAGGTACGGAAAGCCATACGGCACCAGGGACACCGGTGATCCGCCGGTGCCGGGGACGTCGAATCGGATGACGGTGGTATCGGGGTCGAGCTGCGCGACGAGGGGGTCGAGCACCTCGTAGCTGGCGCCGATGCCGTTGCACAAGACGACCGGCACCCCGGTGCCGCGGCGGACGCTGACCCTGATGCGCTGCCCGCCCGCCGCGATATAGCTCTCTTCGACGGGCCCGGGGTGGGCGGCCGTCACCGGTAGAGCACGACGACGTCGGCGATGCAGGCCGGGCGCCCGCCCGCCTTCGACCTCGTACGTGAGTCCGAACACCGTCTCGATGCCGGCGGGTTTCTGCTGGGCGGAGGTGACGGTGACCGTGGCGCGCAGCCGCGCTCCGACCGGTACCGGGGCGGGGAAGCGGACCTTGTTGAGGCCGTAGTTGAGAGCGGCCGTGGTGTCGTCGATCTCGAGGACTTCCGCCAGGACCATCGGTGCGAGTGACAACGTGAGGTAGCCGTGGGCGATGGTGCCGCCGAACGGGCCCTCGGCCGCACGGGCGGGATCGGTGTGAATCCATTGGTGATCGTCGGTGGCGTCGGCGAAGCGGTTCACCTGATCTTGGGTGATGTCGAGCCAGTCGGTCGTGCCGAGTGTGTGTCCGGACAGATCCAAGAGGGCGGTGGGGGTGTCGAGATGGGTGGTCATCGTGGTCTTTCGGTCGGCGGTCAGTTGTGGTGGACGTAGGTGCCGGGAGCCGGCGCGAGCGGGGGGAGGTCGCGGCCACCGAGGGTGTGCGGCGCCTCGATCTGCGGGCCGCTGCGGTCGGCGAGCCAGCCGGTGTAGTCGGACCACCAGGAGTCGCTGGTCTTCTCCGACGACTCGAACCACTCGTCGGCGCTCGACTCGTCGACCCTGCCGGCCCGGAACGAGGCCCGCGGATTGCCCGGCGGATTGACCAGGGCGGCGATGTGCCCGTTGGTGGAGAGAACGAATCGGTTGTCCTTGCCGCCGAACATTTGTGCGCTGCGGTAGCAGGCTTGCCAGGGGGAGATGTGATCGGCGATCCCGCTGACGATGTAGGAGTCTGCGGTCACGGTGGACAGGTCGACCGGCGTCCCCAGCATGGTGACGGCTCCGGGAGTGGTCAGCTTGTTGCCGGTCCCCAGCAGCACCATGTCCTTGTGCAGGGCGGCCGCCATTCTGGTGGTGTCGGAGTTCCAGAACAGCACGTCGAACGCGGCTGGTGAGCGGCCCTGGACGTAGTTGTTGACCCAGTACCGCCACACGAGGTCGGTCGGCCGCAGCCACGCGAAGAGTTCGGCCAACGTGCGGCCGTCGAGGTAGCCCTTGGCGGCGGAGGTGCGGATGGCGGCCTGGGCCGCGCGGTCGCTCATCGCGGCGGCAGCGAAACCGGCGTTGGTCTGATCCAGCACGGTCACCGCCAGCGCGAGGCTCGCGATCCGCTCGCCCTCCCCGATGTCGGTGAGGTGCGCGGCGACCATGGCCGCGAGGATGCCGCCCGAGCAGGTGGCGAGCAGGTGCGCACTGTCGGTCCCGGCGATCGTCTGCACCGCATCGAGTGCCTCGATGATCGCGGCGCCGTAGGTGTCGAAGCCCCAATCGCGGTGCCGGGCCTGCGGGTTGCGCCAGGAGATCGCGAAGACTTGCTGGCCCTGCTGCAGGAAATGTTCGATCATGCTGCGGCCGGGGGCGATGTCGACGATGTAGTACTTGTTGATCACCGGCGGCACCACCAGCAGCGGGACCGCGTGCACCGCCGGGGTCTGCGGTGCGTAGTGGATCAGCTCGAACGCCCGGGTTTGCAGCACCACCACCCCCTTGGTGGTGGCCACGGTTTCCCCGACCGCGAAGGCGTCCGGGTCGACCATCGCGGGGACCCGTGGGTGGGAGGCCATGTCGTGGGCGAAGGCTTTCACTCCGCGGATCGCGCTCAGTCCGCCTGTGTCGATCAGCGCCTTCCACCCGAGGGGGCTGAGCAACGGATTGTTGGTCGGTGCCAAACCCTCGATGAGGTTGTCGAGGGCGAACCGCACCTTCTCCGAGTCCCGCCAGTCCAGGTCCGCGTCGGTGAACACGGCGTCGGCGGTGTCGGCCGCCGCCAGGTAGGCCTGCATGGTCCGCTTCAGCAAGGGATTCGCGTGCCACGCCGGGTCGGCGAAACGTTTGTCGCTCTTCGCGGGAACCCGTGCGGACTTGCCGGCCGCAATGGCGCCCAGTTCGCGGGCGAGGAGGGAGCCGCGTCCGGCGAGGGTGCGGGGCTGCTTGGCGAGGCTGACACCGAGCCGGGTCAGCGGCCCGCGCGGCAGCATTCGGCCGGCGATACCGCGGGTGGAGTTGGTGAGCAGGAGGTCGAGCGGTGCTGCGTGCTCGTCGGGACTGGTGATCGGGGTTGTCAACGTCACTGGTGCGCTTTCGATTGCGGGGACTGCGATGTCGTGTAGTTCGGACACGCGTTCATTGGCGAACGTCCGTGGCCGGCGGGGGATGAGCCTGCGCATCGCAGCCTCGCTCACGGTCCCCCGTCGATGAACGACTTGGTCGTCGAAGGGGAACCGCGATGTTCGTGCGCTTGTGGTCAGGCGGTGAACGGGTTCAACGCCGGAAGGGGCTTGATGAGCGGCGCGAGCAGCGCGGCGGACTGCTCGACGGTGAGGACCTCGCTCGGATCGAGTGCGATGATCTCGCGGACCGATTCGTCGTACTCCCACACGTCCTCACCGATCAGGCGGCCCTGGTCGTCGTAGGGCCAGATCATGTGCTCGGCGGACTTCATCAGGTAGGTGGCGTCGGGGTCGACGGGTGCCCCGCCGGCCGCGAGGACACTGCCGGGGGTCTGCTGGTACATCGTCGAGGTCGAGACGATCATGTGGTCGCTGACCGCAAGCTTCTCGTCGTCCACGTAGAACACGCACTGGGCCGTGCCGGTCCACTCGCGGTAGACCTCCTTGACGGCGTCGGCGCCCTCCAATGTGGTGGTGGTGCCGAGCAGGTTGAAGTGGTAGACGGGGTTGGCGACAGTCATGTCGGGGGCGAAGATTTCCTCGAAGCGTCCGGCCATTTCCAGGTAGCGGTGACGGTTGTAGGCGTGCAGGAGGTAGAGGTGGCGCTTGTTGTCGGTCGTTTCGATCAATCGTTCGACGGCGCGGTTGGTCTGGGTGATGTCGAAGCGGCTCATGGTGGGTTCCTTCTGTTGCGGGTCGGTCGACCCTGGGGTGGGGTGGTTGTTCAGGCTGAGGTGAATTGGTCGCGTAGTGCGGTCTTCTTGAACTTTCCGGTGGCGGTGCAGGGGATCGCGTCCACGAACTCGATGCGGTCCGGCAACTGCCACTTGGCGAACTCCTGGGCAAGGTGTTCACGTAGCTCGTCCGCGCAGGTTTCGGCCCCGGCGCGCAGTGCGACGACTGCGAGGGGGCGCTCGCCCCACCGGTCGTCGGGTATGGCGATGACTGCTGCCTGGGCGACCGCGGGGTGATTCATGAGCTGGTTTTCCAGGTCGACGGAGGAGATCCACTCGCCCCCGGACTTGACGAGGTCCTTGGACCGGTCGCAGATCCGGACGCACCCTCGGCTGTCGATGCGGACCACGTCTCCGGTCTTGAACCAGCCGTCGGCGGTGAAGCTGTCGGCGCCCTTGCCGCGGTGGTAGCTCGCCGCGACCCAGGGGCCGCGGACCTCGAGCTCGCCCATGGCGGCGTCGTCCCACGCGATGAGCCGGCCGTCGTCGTCGCGGGCGCGGATGTCGAAGAAGGGGCTGGCGATGCCCTGTCGGGTGCGGTACCGGTACTGGTCGTCCGCCTCGCTTTCGTCGAGGCTGCCCGGCAGTCGGCACACCGTGCCCAGCGGTGCGGTTTCGGTCATTCCCCAGGCCTGGATGACGGTCAGCCCGTGCCGGTCGTATCCCTCGAACATCGACTGGGGCACCGCTGCGCCGCCGACGACCAAGCGGTCCAGGGCCGACAGGTCCCATCGGTCGGGTTCGGCGTCGATCGCGGCGAGCATGCCCATCCACACGGTGGGGACCCCGGCGGTCATCGTCACGTGCTCGTCGGCGAGCAGGCCGAGCACACTGTGCGGGTCCAGACGCGGCCCGGGCAGGACCAGCCGCGCTCCGGCCAGAGCCGCTGCATACGGCAGGCCCCAGGCGTTCGCGTGGAACATCGGGACGACCGGCAGGATCGTGTCCCGTGCCGAGACCGCCAGCTGGTCGGGCAGCGCCGCGACCAGGGAATGGAGCACCAGGGCCCGGTGCGTGTAGGTGACGCCCTTCGGTCGGCCGGTGGTGCCCGACGTGTAACACATTGCCGCCGCATGGCGTTCGTCGAGCTCCGGCCACTGCACCGGCTCACCGTCTGCGACCAGAGTTTCGTAGTCGAGCATTCCCTCGGGGGTCTCGCCGGTGTGCGTGACGACGATGATGTGGGCGAAATCGTGCCCGGCGCGGAAGGTGTCGAACACCTCGAGCAGTGATTCGTCGACGACGATCACCGTGTCCTGCGCGTCGTCGACGATGAAGGCAAGTTCGTCGGAGAACAGCCGGGGGTTCAATGTGTGGATGACCGCGCCCATTGCCGGGACCGCGAAGTACAGCTCCAGGTGTTCGCTCTGGTTCCACAGCAGGGTCGCCACCCGGTGCCCTTCGCGGACACCGAGCCCGGTCAGCGCGCCGGCCAGGCGCCGGGCGCGCCCGGCACAGGCACCGAGAGTGGTGCGGGTGATCGCCCCCGAGGGCCGAAGCGACACCACCTCTCGGTCGGTGTGAAACCGCTCGGCGCGCTCGACGATGCTCGTCAGGGTCAGCGGGTAGTCGTCCATACTGGCCCCGGTGAGGAGCTGCTCGGTTCCGTTGTTTGGCATGCATCAATAGTCGCTGGCCAGGGCCATCGAGTGCTTGTCCGTGCGCGCCAACAAACCGGCCCGCTGTTGTCGAATATCCACACCACCGCCACACGCGCAGCGATAGCGTGAGATGCATGGAACCCGGCTGGGTGGGCGCCCGCGGTGAGCGCGAGCGACGGCTGTGGTCGACGGTCCTGCAACCCGCGGCCGTCGAACTCGCCGCCCGTGCCCCCGAGCTCGCCGACGCGGTCGCGGCCTACACGAGCGAGCGGCTGCCCGAACTCCTCGCCAACGCGGAGGCGTTGGAGGTGAACCGGGCGAGCACCGAAGTGAGTATCCGCCTCTTCGCCGAGGTGCTGCAGTCCGGCGAAGACCCCGCGGACGCCGCCAGCCTCGGCTCGGCGACCCTCGCCTACGCGCAGGACGGTGCAAGGCACGGCATACCACTGACCACCTTGCTACGCAGCTACCGGCTCGGCCACGCCGCAACGTCTGCGCACCTCAACGCGATCCTCGCGAACCACGCGGCCGACGCGGACGAGCTGAACCGCGCGAACGAACTGTTGTCGGCGTGGCTGTTCGCGTATGTCGACGCCGCGCTCTGCCTGGTCGAGGAGGTCTACGTCGCCGAACGCGATCGTTGGCTGCGCAGCACCGCCGCCACCCAGGCCGAGACGATCAGAACGATCCTGTCCGGACAGCCCATCGACATCGACGTGGCGGGCCGGCGGCTGCGCCACGAACTGGGCCGGGTGCACCTCGGCGCCATCGCCTGGCTCGACAGCCAGGAGGAGGGACGCGACACCCTCACCGTGCTCGAGGCCGCCATCCGCGACATCGCCACCGCACTCGGCAGCCGCAAGACCCTCATCCATCCCCTCGGAATACTTTCCGTTGCAGCGTGGATCAGCTCCACATCCGTCGTGCCGTCCCGGGTCCTGGACGAGCTGCGGCTGCGGACCGCGACAGCGCCCGGCGTCCGCGTCTCGATCGGCGAGCCCGCCCGCGGCATCGCAGGGTTTCGCGCCAGCCATGCCGAGGCCCTGCAAGCGCAGCGAGTCGCCCAGCTGGCCGGGCGCCCCGCGGGCAGCATCACCCGCTACGACGACATCTCACTGCGCTCGCTCGCCACAGCAGACCTCGACCATGCCCGCGCCTTCGTTGAACGCGAGCTCGGTTCATTGGCATTGGGGGACGACACCACCCGCCGGCTCGCCGCGACGGTACGCGTCTACCTCTCCGAAAACGGCAGCCGCGGCCGAACGGCGAAACGACTCAGCGTTCACGAGAACACCGTCAGCTACCGGCTCCGGCAAGCCGAAGAAATACTGGGACGGTCCGTGGACAAGCGCACCCTCGAGCTGCGCGTCGCACTCGCCCTCGCCGAGCTCGTCGGTGAGGCATCGGATACCGACCGCTCCGCACCCGGCATCGACTAGGAAAATATCCGACACATCTACTGGGGGAAGCACATTCGTCAGTAGCTGGGTGCGGCATAGCCTGGGAATGCGCCGACACCCATCGGATAATTCCGATGGGTGTCAGCCTTGCCAGGTGGTTTTTGTCGGGTCAGCTCGCGGCGCCGACGTTGCGGGCACTCGTCGAGCGGCCCAGCCGGGCGATTTCCGCGTCCATCCGGGGAACGAGCTGGGACGCCTGCGCGAGGGTGTCGTGGGTGCCGATCCTCGAGTTCACGAGGGTGCGGAGCTGAGCGATGATGCCGACCCAGCCGGGGACGAACACGTGGCGCTGACGTCGTTCCAGGCCCTGGATGAACGCCTTCACGCAGGCGTCGACCGAGGTGGTCTTGCTCAGCGGGCCGGGCATCGAGTTCAGCATCTGCCGGAAGGCGGAGAAGTCCGCCTTGGCCTCCCGCACAAGGGGGGTGTCGATCCACGACATATGCGCACTCCCCACATCGACACCCTGGTGGGCGACCTCGAGGCGGAGGGCGTTGGCGAAGTGCTCGGCGCCGGCCTTGCTCGCGTTGTAGGCCGCCAGGCCCGGTGCCGGTGCGAACGCCGCCAGAGACGAGACGACCAGGATGTAGCCGTTGCGCTCGATGACGGACGGCAACGCCGCCCGCACCGTGTGGAACACGCCCAGAAGATTGACGTCGAGGACACGCTTGAACGTGGCCGGATCCACCCCGAGTACCGAGCCGTAGCTGGCGATCCCGGCGTTGGCGAGCACCAGGTCGATACCACCGAACTTCTCGACGCCCCGGGCCACCGCCGCCTCCATCGCCGCGAGGTCGCAGACGTCGGCGACGACACCGACGGCCTTGTCCGCGCCGATCTCGGCGACGACCTCCGACAAAGCGGCAGCGTCGACATCGGTGACGACCACCCGCGCGCCCTTGGCCGTGAGTGCCTTCGCTGTCTCCGAACCGATGCCTCGGGCCCCACCGGTGATCAGCACCACCTTGCCGTCGACGCGGCGCCGGCTCCTGGCCCGCAGGAAGGTGCGGTGACGGCGGCCCTCGAGTGTCTCGCTCAGTCGCTCGAACTCGATGATGGTCTCGGTGGTGTCGGAGCGGCTCATTCTGGTTCCTTCGGTTTCGGGTCGTTGTATGAAGATCGGGTGGTCGTGCTCAGGGCCGACGCGAACTGGTCGAGGAGCCCGGTCGCCGAACATTCCGACCGCAGTGCAATGGATTGCCGTCACGAACTCGGCGCGCTTGGAATTGATGCGGGTCTCGGATGACACCCCGGGCGTCCTGATTCAGCGGTGCGTCTCTCTCCGCGGGCTGTGACGCAGGCGTCGAAGCTCGGGAAGTTGAACACCGGACAATCGTCGATGACCCGACGTGCGGAGCGCTTGTATACCTGCGCCAATCCCCGAGGACGACATTGTCGAATATCCCCACCCTTTGGCCACAGTGTCGCAGCACTCGCCGTTAGCGGAACCTGCACCGGGACGAGATCGACGCCCAGCGCGCACCGGAAGGGTCAGGCGCTCGTCCCGAAAGCGGATCGATGACCGGTCTACGATCGCTCCTGCGACCAGACATAGGTTCTCGACCGTATCGTTGCAGAGTATGACCGTAAGCACTCCATCGTGGGTCGAGTTGATGGGCCGTCATGCGGCCAGCGACATGCTCTATACCTCGGCGGCCTTGAGCTACCGATACGTCGCTCGCACGGGCGACGTCGACGAGGGCACATGGGAATTCTGGCACGGACCCGGTAACCAATGGCGTATCGAAAGATCGGGTCAGCCGATCTTGATCCGAAACGGCGAACTCGCGTTCAGTTGGCGTGACGGTGAGATGCATCGAAACACAGGTCACATCCAACTTCACCTCCTGAAACCAATCAGTCCTCTCTTGTTTGTAGGACCCGAGTCATTCCTCTCGCCCTCCACCCTCAGTAAGAACACAACACCCGCCAGGTCCCCCATCGAAACCTATGTGAATGGCCGGCGCGCGTGGTCAATGATCATGAACTCGACGTCGCACGAGGAGAACATCGAGTTCGTCATCGACGACGAGACAGGACTCATCCTCCGCACGGGATCTTCCAGCGACAAGCTCTACGCCGAGTTGACCGACGTCAACACCTACGAAAACCTGCCCGATGAGGTATTCGATTGGGAAGGTGCTATCGCACCGCCGACAGTGAAGGAAAGAAGCCGGGACCCCGAGCACCTCCGACAAGTCCACGAAATGGCTGAAGGTGCAACCCCACGGTACTGGCCGACCGGAGTGTCCTTCACTCCGATCAGCGGAGACCCTGACACCGGTGAACTTGTGATGAGCCTCCACGTGAACGGACACGCCTCACTGGCTCGGTGGCCCCTCGGCGCGCAACCCAAACTGCTCGATCGTCAACTCACGCAGCGATACCCACACTCAACCGAATGGTCGGACGATCGGTGGGCGTGGCGATTGATGACAATTTCAGCGTTGGACGAAGACGACGTACGACGCGTCCAGAAATCCATTTAGGCCTTGGACTTAGCAGTCCCGTTAGCTGAACGTCCGCCGGTGCGGCTGGCGTTTTTGCTGGTCGCTAGGTGCTGGAATCTGAGAGAGCGCCGTCACGGTGGGCGCTGCGTTCGATCGCCCGGTACACCGTCGACCGGCCAACCTCAGCCAGTTCGGCAGTCGAGTATTCGCCTCACGCGTGAAGCTCGACCAGGTGCCGTTCCTGGCGTGGATTGAGCTTCGGCTTCTTGCCCTTCAGGTGTCCCTTCGCCTTCGCGATCCGCATCCCCTCCCGCGTTCGTGCCCGAATCAGGTCGCCCTCGATTATGTGGACAACTTCCGGAAGTCAAGCGCCTCGAAGGAATGCCAGTACCCGTTCAGTGGAGGATCCTCACCGATGCGTTTTCAGTGCTGCCGTTCCTCGCCGAGGTCGGACAGGAGTGCCTTGATGCGGTCGGCGGTGCGTTGGTGCCGTTCGACCTCGTGGTCCCATCCCCGTTCGACGGCGTCGCCGATTAGGGGTTTGTTCGGTGGTCAGCCGCTGGCGAAGCCGGGGCGCGTAGTCGCTGGTTGTCAGGAATTTTGAGCAAGTCAACACGAGATCGCATTCGCACGGTCCTTCCTGCGGCAGGCGCAGGCAGTGGCCGAGTTCGAGTTCGGTCTTGAGGAAGTTCGTCTGCAGCCAGGACACCGCCTGCGGGTCGAGGCGGTGCTCGCGCAACGCCTGTGCGGCCGGCCCGGCGAGCGTGACACCGTCAAGGTGCCGATCCAGGGCCGCCTGATACTGCTGTTTGACGGTCGGGTCCGACAGGGACGCGTAGATCAGTGACATGTGCGGCGTGCGGTGGCCAAGGACCGCCATGATCGTTTGGAGCCGTGCGCCGCCCTCGGCGAGCTGGGTGCCGATGGTGTGCCGGAATCGGTGCGCGCTGATCGTGGGGCGCCCCTGGGAGTCGAGCAGTCCTGCGGTGGTGCAGGCTGTCTTGAGGGCGAGGTCGAACAGGAAACCCTTGGACAGCAGCTTGCCGCGCACGGTGAACACGTGCTCGACGGACCGGCCGACGCTAGGGTCGAACCGGCCGCGGGCTCTCCTGGTTCGGGCCAGTTCGATCAGCGGCCGCAACGCGGCCGCGGCGTCTGGGTGCAGCGGAATCATGCGTTCGGTGTAGCCCTTGCCAACCGGGATCCGCAGCCGCGGATGCCCGTCCGGGTAGGCGTCGAGGCAGTCGATCGCCAGGCGGCGTATCTCGTCGCGGCGGGCCCCGGACCAACGGGCGATGATCAACGCGGCCCGTTGATACTGGTCGGGCAACTGGTCGATTGCGGACATCAACGCGGTGAGCTCGTGATCGGGGATGAACCGCGGCACCGTCCGAGCAATCTTGGGGATGTCGCCGCGGGTGAACAACACCCGTCCTGGCACGTCGTCCCAGCCCCAGGCGGCGGTCTCGTTGACGAATCGGGCGAGCAGGGTGACGATCGAGCGCCGGGTCGTCAGCGCCAGCGGCATCCCGGTGTGTTCACTCGTCTGCTCGCCGAGCCAGCGCAGGAACTCCTCGGCGTGCTTGCGGTCCAGTTGGTCGAAGCTGGTGATCTCTGGATGCGCTTCACGCAGCCACAGCACCAGGCGCCGCAACGCATCCCGGAAGTGCCGGACCGACTGCTCCCGGCCGAGGTTGGCGTCCAAATGCAGCCGTAGGTAACGCTCGATGACCGCCGTCATCTTCGGGGGTGTGCCGGCCGGAGCGAGGCGTGAGGTCCACGACCCGGCGTCGACCCTGCCCGGGGGCGCGGCATCGACCTGCCCGATCGTGAACAGCAGTAGATGCGCCCCGTTGATCCGGGCCGTTGCCGATCGTCGGAATGTCTCGGCTGGATCTGTAGAAGGCCGCTTTCCTCGGGAACGACTATAGAACTCTCGCACCGGTTCGACCCAGAGACGATCCGCGAACGAGTCGGCTGCGCAGCGCAACTCACAGACATCGGCCATCGTAAGCGCAGTCATGTCGGGGTTACCGCGATGCAGCAGCATCCTGCCGAACGACCATTTCAGGGCCGTCAGCGCGCCCTGCGTCGAGTACCCGAGCTGAACGAGCCGGCTCACGTACCGCTCGAAAGTGTCCGGGTCGATTCCCAATCCGGCGGTGCGTGCGGAGGCGGTGAACGGGCTCGCGAACGTTCGGGCGAATAGTAGGTCGTAGTAGAGCCGGATGCCGTGCACGAGCGACAGGTACGACAGGTAGGGCATGATCACGCTCGCCCCTCCGTGTGGATTCCGCCCTGGCACCGGATTCTCGGTGTCGAACATGCGCTTCGACAGAGGGGCGGCGAACCAATCGGCCAGCGAGGGCCACAGCTCGACGAAATCGTCATAGGCATACAGTCGCGAATACTTCTGGTTGGTGGGCACGTGTCGCCACAACCACTCGCGGTAGGTGGCGCGGCCGACGTGTTCGCTCGGTACCGGGCTCTCGACCGATCCGTCACCTGTGAGCCTCAGCGGTAATGTCACGATCGCCGTCCGAGCGCCGCGTCATATTCGCGGACCACCTGATCGTCGGACACCCGGGTGTAAATCCGGATCGATTCCGGCGACGCATGACCCAAACGGCGTTGCAAGGCAAGCTCTCTCATTCCCGACTCCCACATCGCCGTCGCGTGTGTGTGCCGCAACGCGTGGGGTGTCTTGTCCGGGCTCCGGATCCCCAACCGGTCCAGGCGACGGGCGAATCCTCGCGCCATCGCCTGATAACTGAGCGGTTCCCCGCGGTTCGTGCCGGTGCCGCCGATCAGGAACACGAACGGGCTGGTGGCGTCAAGGGGCCGCTCGTGCAGCACATACCGACTCACCGCCTCCAGCGTGCGCGACTCGTGCAGGTCGACCACCCGCTCCCGTCGCGCCTTTGCGCGAGCACCACGCGGATGGTCGTCGCGCTTGCGGATCGCGACCCTCCGCCGACCGTAAGCAATGTCGTCGAGCTGCAGGCACAGCACCTCACCCGGGCGTAGGCCGCCGTCGAGCATCAACAGGAAGATCGCCAGATCCCGCAACGAGGACATGCTCGCCAACAACGCCTCGATGTCATCACCGCTCAGCGGTCGCGGCAGCCGGATCGGCAGCCGAACCCGGACCGCCCGGCGCACCGGTCGTTGCCGACTCGCCGCACCCACGAACGGCTGGTGCCGATCCGGGACCCGTGCGAGAGCGGCGTCCTCGCGCTTCTGCATCGGATTATCTGAGGTCGTGTACAACTCGGCGGCGATCGCCCACTCGAAGAAACTCGACGTCGCGGCCAGAATCCGGGACACCGTTGCCGGAGACAGCAGCCGTCCCTCGGCGGTCGCGACCGCCAACCCGAGCCGCTGAGCCGGGCCGCGGCTGGGAATCCTGCGAAGGTACCCCAGGAACTCCAGCGCCGTCGACGGGCGGAACTCGGTCCAGCCCATGCTGTGCTGGTCGAGGAACATGAACAGCCGTCGCAGGTCGTAGCCATACGAAGACAGGGTGTTCGGGCTGTAACCGGAATCCTGCAGATGCGCCAGAAACCGGGTCACCGGGACAATCTCGCGCCCGGAGTCGTCCAGCAGGATCACCCGTCGGACAATGCCGCCATCCACATCCTTGACCACCCGCATACCGGCCTCCCTGTGCCGGTACTCAGTGCATCAGGCTGCAACTCCCAGATCAGGGAGGTGAGCGTCCCGGCGTGTCCAGATAACAGAGAACTCGGCGACCATCGCCAGGACGTTGAATAGCAGGCGACCGACCGGGTCAGTCGGATCATGCAACGAGGCACCGATCTGCACGCACGCATGCCGAGCCGTCAGCTCGTCGACGATGTCCCGGGCATCGGGCAACGAACGGGCCAGGCGATCCAACTTGGTCACCACGAGGGTGTCGGTGTTCACTCGTGCATACCCGATGTACATCGCTGATTCCCATCTCTCGAACGCACAACGCCGGCGGCGCAGTGCTTGCGACTCCACGGTCAAACATCATCGGCAAGGCCAGGCCAGGACCGCTGCCCGGAGCTGATGCCGTTGGTGCATTGGCCGGCCTTCCAGGCCCGGCGTGGCTCAGCCTTCGAACGATTCATCCCGGTGATCGTTCCGTCCGGTGCGGCGGGCAATCACACCGACGGTCCCCTTCTGCCTCTCTACGCCGAGAGACGCGTGATCTTGGCGAGGGCGTCGCCTATCTTGTCGGCCGCAAGATCGAGCTCGTAGCGGTCCTGGATATTGAGCCAGAACTGCGCACTGTTGCCGAACGCCTTGGCCAGCCGCAACGCGGTGTCTGCGGTGATCGACCGCTTGCCGAGCACGATCTCGTTGATCCGTCGGGGCGGAACACCGATGATCGTGGCTAGGCGGTTCTGCGTGATGCCGAACGGCTCGAGGAAGTCCTCGCGGAGGATCTCGCCGGGGTGAATTGGGCTCAGGTCTGTAGTCATTATCGGTGTTCCTTTGTCGATTCTGTGGTCGGATGGAGCGTCGGCTCCCCTCTGGCGGTTAGTGATAGTCTCCGCGCTACGCGACGACATCGACGACATCCGTTCAGCTCTCGAAGCCCAGGTCGCCTACCTCGACAGTCTCATCGGACCACACCGGCATGCATGAGTTAGTTCATGCATGCATGCGTTAACTGATGCTGGCATCAAGCCGTCGATCGAACGCACACGCGCCCCCGGTGTCACAGGCGTGTGTTTCACAATCGGACATGCCGACGCCCTGCGGTTCTAGTTTGATTCGGAGTGATCAACAGACGGCTGGAATTTACCGGTGGGGCGTCGAGGGGTCGCCCCTCCCGGTGGTGTGAGGCCCCACGTTGGTGCGCCCACGGCGGCGGCCCTCCCGAGGTGATCAGAACCGATTTCGGGATGGACACCGCAGCGTTCTGTCGGGCACTGGTCGCGTATCTCGACGTCGCCGCGCCGGCACCGCTGCGGCCGCTTGGTCGAGCGAATGATCACCGTCGCTCGTCGAAGGTTCTGGCTGGGCACCTGAACTTGAAGAGACCGTCCGGACTGATTGTGAAAGATGTTGTTTGCGAAAGGGTTACCGCGGTGACAGGTCCGCAAATACCCGTGAGTGAGATGAGTGAGACCGATCCGATGACTTGTATATCCGCTCGTGCGCCGAGCACTGTGCCGGCTTCCCGCCGTGAAGGTACGCCACGGACCCGACTGCCCGTCGACGGTGATCGTGATCGTGATCGTGATCGTGGAGATTGGCGCCTCCTGGGGTCGTGCCGGAACGTCGAGTCGTCGTTGTTCTTCTCTCCAGAGGGGGAGCGTGGTCGGGACCGGGCGCGGCGCGAAGCGCACGCCAAGCGCGTCTGCCAGGACTGCCCGGTGCTCACCGAATGCCGCGAGTACGCCCTGGCCGTTGCCGAACCGTACGGAACGTGGGGCGGGATGTCCGAGAACGACCGCAGACGGCACATCCGGCGCCGGCAACGAGAGGGGCGGGCCGCCGACGTTCCTGTCGAGGAACCGGTGCGCTGACAGACGATGCGCCGCCCTGAGAACTTCCACATCCTGTCTGGAATGCACAGGGTTGTGATCAACAACTAGGGGCGCTCGCGGGTCGATTTCGAGCCGATCCGAAACCAGGTGCCTGCCTACCACCAGAGCAAGGAGGCGCGATCTGGTCATATGCAAGGACGGACGATCCCAGATGGCGGGAACCTGGTCAGCGGGATATACGACGAGGATGCACATGCGGACGCTGCATGTTGCAGTCGCAGTGGGCGGTGTTGCACACCGTTGTTCCCCGGCGGGCCCACCCGCTTAGGCGCGCTGATCCTTCCGTGCAGCCCAGCGCAACGAACACGAGGCCCACTGCAACGAGGTCCCACGACATGGCCGTAGCCGGGCGCGGCGATGGTCCGGCACGACGAAAAATCGGCCCTGAACTGGCCATTGAGGTCAGTCCGGGGGTGGTTTAGCGTGGAGATGCGGGCCGTATCCCGTCGGGTCGAGATTTGGCAGTCCGGGATACGACTCGCCGGGGGGCGAGTCAGAACGCATGAGTGAGTTAATTCATGCATTCATGCATGCGTTAACGGTGGAGACGTTCCGCTGCGACGGCAGTGCGTGCTCGAACGAGGTCGTTGCTCAGCCTGTGTTGTGGCGTGCAGAGTCACCGGCCCCCGGAAAGGGGTGCAGAACTTAGGCGCACACAATCGTTGCACTGACCGTTGCACACCGAAGGGCAGAGATTTCGCCTGTTGCAGTCGCACGGGCCCGTGTTGCACACGTTGCTTCCCTCGTCATCACTGTTGAGTGCTCCGTATCGGCCTCGGCGCCCACTGAATGCGTGAGTGCATTAATGCATGCACGCGTTCATGGAAAAAGTACGTGTGCTGCCGCGACACCGCTCCGCGCTGACTTGCCCCCTATGCCAGCTGGTGGCGTCGCGCTCAGTGGTCCGCGGCGGAGGTGGGTGCGTCGTTCCGTCGGGCCTTCTCGCGGGTGAGGTACTTGTACAGGCCTGGCTGGCTGAGATTGAAGCGCTTTGTCAGCTCTGCGACGGAGTGCCCCGTGGTCTGCAGGTCGTAGGGTTCGACTGTTGTGCAGGGTTGAGGAGTGGTTTGCGGCCGGCGAAACCGCCTGCAGCCTTGCGGCGGGCATTGCCCTCCATCGTGCGCAGACGAATAAGGCCGGACTCGAACTCGGCGAAGGTGGTCGACAACATCGCGAACACCGTTCGCCCGATCGGATCCCGCGGGTCGTGGAAGGTGCCGTCGAACATCAACAGCACATCGCGGGCCTGGAGATCGGTGGTATCGCGCTGAGATCGGCGACCGAGCGGGCCAGTCGATCCAACGAGGTGACGACCAGGGTGTCCCGTGATGGCCTTACATCGCCCGAGAGGACCGGTCATGAAGGATTCATCGCGCCCCGTCTGCCGCGCCTTCGCGCGGCCGGAATCACAACCCTGGCGACGCTGACGGCTGCGATCGTCGGTGCACCTTCCGCGTCCGCGGCACCGGTCGATACGGTTCTGCCAGTGCCGGTGGCAGGCAACACGCTGTCGTTTCAGTATGCGACGTGGATGGGCATCTGCCAGGACCGCGCCATCGCGCGAACCCATACCGCGACACCGGGTCTCACGTACTTCCGCATGGAGACCGGATGCACCGGGACCGCGCATTGGCGCAACCTCACCACCGGCGCGACCGGGGATGCCGAGGTGCGAGCATCCAACTCCCCGCCATCACCGCCACCCGTCGCCGCCGCGACCGGGTCCGGTGTCCTCGTCGCCACCATCACCCTGGGCATCCCCTACAGCACCACATTCTGGCCGGGGATGGGCATGTGGAACGTGCCGCGCCGGGCCCGGAACTGCTAGGCACTTCGACCGGTGACCATCAAGCAGGAGCGTCAGCGGACGTGGGACTCGCTTCGAGGCGCTCGACATCCGCGATGAGGTCGAGCGCTGTCTGGTAACGCTGCGCGGTCTCGAGCGTGGCACACTTTTGAATGATCCGGCTCACCTCGTCGGTACCCGTTTTCAGTGACTCTTTGCCGGTGAAAATGTAGGAGAGTACCCAGCCAATCGAGTACACCTCGTTCAGAACGTTGTAGTCCTTGAAGTTGTGGAGTATTGGGTCACGGATGGTTCCTCGCATCTCCGTCTTCGTCCGGGTGAATTCGGAGGACGTGTCCTTGACCAGACCGAAATCGGAGAGCTTCACCAGTACCGCCCCGCGGTCGAAGACTTCCACCAGTACGTTCTGGAGACTGATGTCCCGGTGGAGCAACCTTTCGCTGTGAAGGTAGTTGATGCCGTAGAGGAACTGCAGCGCGATCCGCTTCCGTGTGGGGAACGGTAACTGGTTGTTCCGCTTCCGGATGTACTGTCGGAGGGTCTCGTCTCAGAACTCCACTCGGTACTCGTTGCGAGTCTCGTCGTATTGATACACCTCAACGACGTACGGGAAACTGCGTACGTGCGTTTGCCATCGGCCGCGCGGTACAGCGCGACAGCGTCTTTCCGGAAATCCTCCGGATACAGCGGCTGACGTCCCACGTCGACATGCCTACTGGCTCTCCACTGGAACCAGCGTCAGGGGTGTCCACTCCGAGGGGCAGCCTCACGGTATTTCGTCGAGCGGGCCTCGTCGGACAGATACATCTGGGCGTATGCCCTCTTCGGC
This sequence comes from Rhodococcus sp. IEGM 1307, assembly GCF_030056915.1. Classification (NCBI taxonomy): domain Bacteria; kingdom Bacillati; phylum Actinomycetota; class Actinomycetes; order Mycobacteriales; family Nocardiaceae; genus Rhodococcus; species Rhodococcus sp. IEGM 1307. Next base: position 163,998 of record NZ_JASHKW010000013.1, on the reverse strand, counting down.
GGCCAACGTCCGGTTCAATCGCTCTACCTTTCCATTGGTCTGCGGACGATATGGGCGGGTGTAGCGGTGCTTGACGTTCGGACCGAGCGCCGCCCCGAAGCAGTGTGAGCGATAGCAGGAACCGTTGTCGGTCCGCACCTCGATACCGTGTTCGGCGAAGAAGCTGCGAGCCCCTCCCCAGATCGGGGCGGCTACCTCCTTGCGTTCGTCGGAGTGCGCCTCGGAATAGGCGAGCCGGAACGGTCGTCGACCGCATGGTGCAGGAAGGCGTAACCGCGGCCCTTCCTCTTGTTGTGACGGTTGCCGATGATCCGCCCAAACCTGCGTTGTCCGCCACCGTCGGGGATGCGGCCGAATTTCTGATATCCACTTGGACCTGCTCACCCGGTGTGTCATGCAGCGGCGGGTTGGTGGTCGGCGAACGGGAAGGCCTGTGGACTGGTCGAGGTGGGCCAAACTCGGATCCGATCGCGGCGCAGGACCTTTCGATAGCGGATCGGGACATGTGCAGGTGGTAGGCGATCCGCCGTGGAGATTTCGGCGTTCGGCAGCGAGAACACAGGTCAATCTGTGAGGTCATCCCAATGTCCCCGGCGCGACTCAGAGTTCACTCCCGGTCGCGCGACTGCACTGTCTCCTCTTGGCCACCGGCGCCAATAACACAATCGTAACCCGCAGCCATTGAACTATGAACTATTAACCTATATGTTTGACGGGTGTGACGAGCCCCACGTTACTAGGCCAGGGGTCCGTTGACCCGTATCTCCACTTCCAAAGGAAGACGTCAGTGACCTCACTACCTACTTCGCCGTCCGGTGACAGCCAGTCGAGCGAAAGCAACTCCTTGAACGACAATGCTCAGGTTGCTGCGCTCAGGTTGGAGACCGAATTCAAACGTGAGATGAGCTTGTCGGCAAACTTGTCCCCGGACTCACCTAGTTCCCGCCGGTCGGAAGATGTGCGCTGTTCACCTACGCGCTGGCAACTACTGGTTCGCGGATGATCTGGAGTCCGCTGATCGCCGGCGTGGGGCAGTTTCTGATCGCGCTGGTCGCCAGTGAGGCCGTTGCGCATTTCCCGGTCACACAGCCGGTTCACTTGACATAAGCCCGTAAACGGAAAGTAGAAATCGATGATTGGTCAGGCTTCTTCGGAATCCACCGCACCCATTCTGGCCCAAACCCAGACTCGGGTCGTCATGTACGGCTTGGGTTCGATGGGATCGCTCGTTGCGCGGATGCTCGACGAACACGGGGCAGAACTGGTTGGAGCAGTTGCTCGTAGTCCGCAAAAGATCGGCCGAGACATCGGCGATGTCGCATGCCTTGGAAAGCAGCTCGGCGTCACAGTCGCAAAGGACATCGAATTAGTACTCGCGGATACGCGACCGGATCTCGTGGTCATGACAATTGCCTCGTACATGGAAGACATGTTCGAGCCGGCGATGGCATGTCTTGTTGCTGGAGCGAATGTGATCACGCTCTCTGAGGAGCTGATGTTCTCGCGACGGACGTCGCCTGATGAAACCGAACTATTGGATAAGGCAGCACGTGAAGCCGGCGTGACGATCACCGGCACTGGCCACCAGGACGGGTACTGGGTCAATCTGGTGTCGGTACTCATGGGAACCGCGCACCGGATCCAGCGCGTCGTCGGTAAAGCAAGTTGGAACGTAGACGATTTCGGAGCTGAGCTCGCCCGAGACCAACAGGTTGGGTCCAGCATGACAGAGTTCGAGCAGTGGTTGGCCGGCGCCTCCCGTCCACCAACATTCGGGCGCAATGCCCTTGAGCAACTTGCGGTTGTGGCTGGACTAAGTCCGCGCGACGCCAGCGGCGAAACGAAACCTGTCATCGCAGATGCCGACACCGAGTGCAGGGCTTTGAATACTGTAGTTCGCAAGGGCTCGGTTCTTGGCTTCACCGATATTGACACCCTGACCACCGACGAGGGTGTCGTGCTCACGATCGAGATGACTGGGATGGTTTATGGCCCTGATAATGCGGATTATAACGACTGGACGATTTTCGGTGAACCCGAGCTGAACCTGCGCAACGAGAAAGTGCCGACGAGTTGGACTACATGCGCCACGCTCGTCAATCGTATTCCCGATGTACTTTCCGCGCCTCCGGGTTACGTGACTCTGGAGGCACTTCCACAACTGCGGTATCGACATCCCCGGCGAGTTTCGACCGATACAACATCGGTTCCATCCGCCGAAGCTTTCCGCGGTCGAACAAATGGATTGCGATAGCGACTCTCAGATCTGAGGTACAACGTGGGTGCGGACGCAGTGCGGCCGACGAGGACATCGTGACGTTGGGGGACAGTCTTCGCCGGGTGCCTGCCGTGCAAGCGTGTTTGGAGCTGATCCATCGATTCGCGATCGCCCGAGCACAGCGAACGGAGTCGAGGCGGACGATGGCTGGATGCCTGTTATGTACCAACGTTGTTGAACCGGTCGAGTTGGGTGCCTGACTTCAGTCACCGGGGAGGATTTACAGAACCGCATATCGAAGCAGTCGGTAGGGAACGCGTCGGCACCGGGGCAGATTGAGGTGTTCACACCGGCGTCGCCACATTGAGTTGTGCGCCAGGATCTCTGTCGCACAGATGAGAGAGGAAGTCACAGTATGTCCAACTTTGCACTGTCCGGAGTCACGCTGATCGATGGACGTGGAGGTACTCCGGCCGAGAACACGACCGTTGTCGTCGAGGACGGCTCGATTACCCGCATCGTCCCATCGTCGCAGTACGACACCAGCGCGGGACCGCAAGTCATTGATGCCGCCGGCAAATGGTTGCTCCCTGGCTACATTAACGGAAACATCCACCTCCTCGACGGCATCATGATGATGGGCATAGGCGGTGTGGAGTACCTTTCCCGATATGAGGGGTCGTTCGTGAAGGTCATCGAGGAGGGGGCTCAACTGACCCTCCGCAACGGTGTGACGACTGTGTTCGACACCTGGGACGCTCGTAATCCGGTGCTCGAAGCCCGGGATCGGATCAACGCAGGTGCAACGATCGGTTCCCGGATCTTCGCGGCCGGGAACATCGTAGGCATGGGTGGGCCCTTCAGTCCTGATTTCAATTTCGCTGCACGGCAGTCAATCTCGCCGACATTCGCAAATCGAATTGACGAGCTCTTCGCCGCCGGTGTCGGTGCCGACCTGACACTGCTGCAAGAACGCGAGTTCCGCGCACGGTTCCGGGACTACGTTCAATCCGGTGTCGACATGGTCAAGGTCGCCATCAGCGACCACCTCACCGCGCACCTCAACCCCGTGGCGTTGAGAACCTACCACACCTTCCCCGAGAAGTGGGTCCGGATGATGGCGGAGGACACCCGTGCTGCCGGTCTGCCCTTCCTTTCGCATACCCTAGCTGTCCCCGCCCTTGAGTTGGCGACCGATGTCGATGTCGACGTCATGATCCATCCAACCTGGACGTACAACCAGGTGATACCGGACGAATTGGTGCGGCGAATCGCGGAAAAGAGGATCGGTGTGGGAATCCAGCCCCTCACCGATGACTACTCCGGCCGGCTTCTAGCTCACGGCAACTTCTTTGGAGCGATGAACAGTCCCGAACATCAGAAGAACGAGCGAAACTTCATCGACGCAGGAGCCAACGTAATGGTTGCTACCGACGCCGGCTGTACATCTCACGACGTGATGCAGGATCTGGGTGAAGAGCTACACGAGGACAGGCCTTGGACGCTGGGGGCCGACCACTTCACCTGGGTCAAAGCCTTGCGTACAAGGGGGCTGAGCGCCATGGGTGCCATTCAGGCTCTCACCCACAACGTCGCCGACGCCTACAACAAGCTCGACACGATCGGTACAGTCGAGGTGGGCAAGGTCGCCGACCTCGTGCTTCTGAATGCGGATCCACTTGTCGACAGCGAGAATCTAAGCGATATCGCGGCGATCTACAAAGAAGGTCTCGCTGTAGACCGGTCCGCGCTGCCGAATCCGCGTGTCGTGACCGCACCGACGGGAGCACCTGTTCCGAACTGACCAATGCGATTGGGCTGCTCGGTGGTAGGCGATGGACCACCACTATCGGCGGAGTAGGCGATCACCCTGTCGCCGAGTGCGGCGTCTGAAGAGCCCTGGTTCGGTTTCGGATAGTATCCAAGGTCTTCTCGGACGCTGGGCGTGTTCATGTCGTGGTGCGGTGGAGGCGACGACTTGCGCTTGCGGGTGATACAGCGGAGCCGGTCACACAGCTTCGTGTGCCCGGCTCACTCCAGTGGCCTCGGCACGGGACGTGACATCCGCCCGGGTAATCAGCACGTCGGTCGACCTTTCCGTGTTTGATCGCCTCAACGACGCCGTCGAGACCGTAGGCGGTCGCGTGCAGCTTATCGTCGACTCGACTACCTCCTCGTGGCATTCGGTACGCAATCTGCGGTGTCTGGCTCGGCTCGTGAAGGAAGACCGAGAGGAGGTCGCTGGGGCTCGAGGGACTTGGGCAAACCCGTGACTGACGCGATCGACGTGAATATGCGCGTGGTCGTCCAGGCTTTCGGTTTCTATGTTGAGGCAATCGATAAGCGCTATGACGAAGTCGCTCCGAGCGACCACCGCACGCTGGCAACGACTACCCGGGACCCACTCGGTGTGGTCGGTGCCGTCGTGCCGTGAAACTTCCCACTGAACCGCATGGAAGCTCAATTCGGCACTGGCGGTTGAAGACAGTTCGTCGTCAAACCTGTCGAGCAGTCCTCTCTGACTGCACTCCAGTTCACCGAGCTCGCCAGTGAGGCCGGTCTTCCCAATGGAGTGCTGAACATCGTGGCCGGATTCGGCGGCAGCCGGTGCCGCACTCGGTCTACATGGGGATATCGACGCCGTGTCCTTCACACGGGCTCGGGACCGGCGGGACGGCACTTCTGCGTTATGCCGCCGACAGCAACATCAATCGGGTCTCACTTGGGCTCGGGGTGAGAGTCCCCAGATCGTGATGAGCGATGCGCTCGATGTTGAGCAGATGTGGATGCGATCGCATCCGGGCTTTTCTTCAACCAGGGACAGATCTGCTCCGGCCGCTCACGCCTGATAGTGCACCGCTCCCGCCGAGACGAACTTGGAAGCGGTTGTGCGCCGAGCGAAAGCCCTCACGCACGCCGATCCGCTCGATTCTGCAACGACATTGGGGGCGATGGTTGAGGAGAATGCCCTGCAGCGGGTACTCGGATACGTTGACGCCGCGGTCGCCCAGGGCGCGGTTGCGGTCGCTGCTGCTCGCGCGCATTGGTCGAGATTGGCGGCGACTGCATGGGACCCCGCCGTTCTCGACGGGGGTGTCCCCGGACGCGGTGCGGCGCAGCCGGAGATCTTCGGTCCTGTCCTGGTGTTCCTTCCGTTCGACACCGTGGAAGAGGCCGTCACCATTACCAATGGAATTCCGTTCGGGTCGGCGGCGTCGATGTGGACCGAGGACCCGTCCACTGCGCACTTGACTGCAAAGGGCATTCGGACGGGCACGGTGGGGTCAACTGCTATGAGGCCTCAGATGTCACGTCGATCGGGCGCTGAAACCGAACCGAATTGCGGCCGGCGGCCGCCGTCGTCGGTGAGAACCAGATCTTCATCGAGCTACGGGTGGCAAACAAGGCCGCCCTGTACGAATGGTTCTCCACGTCGGCGATCCTCGCGAAGGCGACGTCCGTCGAAACCGCCCTGATCCTGCAATCCTCAAACAGAGCGATGTCCTGTGGCCGCCGCTGGCATGAAGCGAATACTGCACGCGCGCCCACCGGCTCCCCTGTAGGCGGCGGCTCCCCCAGGACTGCCGCGGCCGGGGCGGAACACGACTAGAGCGAGCCGGACTGGATGCTCGACATCCTGCGGCGCGCACTGTCAACGGAGCTGCCACACTCGGATTGTGTTTCTTCCGAACCGTGTCGATGAACTAGATCAGACTTGGCGTGCACCTTCGCGGTCGAGTCACAGCCGGGCACGGCACACTTTCCGCATGGCGTCGACCGTGGCAGGAGACAGCTCCCCCGTTTCCCCGACCGTCAGGAGCATGAGGACACGCTGGAAGAAAGCATGGGCCTTGAGGTCGAACGCGTGAAGATCTCCTCATCACTACCGCCTCCGTACAGATGCCACGACCGGACGAAATCGATCATCGCGGCGTCGTCGACTCTGGTGTCGACCTCCATCTCAATTGCTCCTTCGCAACCCTTGGGGAGAGCGCAGCACGATTGCCTGCCCTTGGCCGCCGCCACGACACAGTGCTGCCACGCCACGCCACGCCACGCCGCGGCGCGAGAGCTCGAGCGCGAGATGCAAGACGACGCGGGCGTCGGACATCCCCAGCGGGTGGCCGATGGCGATCGCGCCACTGTTGACGTTGACCACCGCGGGAGCGAGCCCCAATTCCCGGGTGGCGGCGATACCGACGGCGGCGAACGCCTCGTTGATTTCGACCAGGTCCAGTTCGGCCGGCGTGAGACCCGCGGCCGAGCGGGCGGCCTTGATGGCTTCCGCCGGGTGGGACTGCAAGGTCGAGTCGGGTCTCGCGACGAAACCGTGGCCGGTGATTTCGGCGAGCCAGCGCAGCCCCCGGCGTTCGGCGACGGCCTTGTTCATCACCACTACTGCACAGGCACCGTCGGACAGTTGCGAGGCGCTTCCGGCGGTGACCGTGCCGGAGTGATGGAAGGCCGGCCGGAGCGCGCCAAGCGAGTCGACACTGGCCTCGGCCCGCACACCTTCGTCCTGCGTCACTTCGTACGTCTGGCCTTTCCGGGTGAGGGTGACCGGCACAATTTCGTCATCGAGAAAACACCGTCCTTGGTCGCGCGGGCGGCTTTGGTGTGCGAATCGACGGCGAAGCTGTCCTGCTCTTGCCTGGAGATCTTGTCGAGTGCTTGATTGTGCGCTTCGGTCAGGGCTCCCATGGGCTGGTCGGTGAGGCTGTCCCAGAGGTCATCCCACTCGAGATGGTCGAGCAGCTTTGCGGCGCCGTACTTGTGACCGGTCCGGCTCTTCGGGAGCAGATGCGGCGCGTTGGTCATCGATTCCTGTCCCCCGGCCACGACGACGTGGAAGATGCCCGCGCGAATGAGCATGTCTGCCATCACGATCGAGTCGATTCTGGACAGACACACCTTGTTGACGTTGACGGCGGACACCGACATCGGAAGGCCGGCTGCGGTCGCGGCCCGGCGAGCTGGTATCTGACCGGGTCCCGGCGGTGAGAACTTGCCGCATGACGACGTAATCAATGTCCGCAGCGGCTACTCCGGTGCGCTCGAGCACCGCCTTGATGGCCAGAGCTCGGAGGTCGGCGCCGCTGAAATTTTGGAGCGAGCTCATGAACCGGCCGACCGGCGTCCGTGCTCCGCCGACAATGACCGACTGATTCGGTTGGCTGGCATGGTTCTCCCTCTGTTCGACATTATCAGGGTGGCTTCATCGCATAGGTTGCCTGTGGGGACCAGCGGGGACGAACCGGCTGTCCGCGTGGATCACGCTCCGTCGTCTGAGGACAGTGTCATATCGTTAAACTATGCTATCAATGTTTTAATGTATGGAGCGGTATCTACCCGTCCGGTTGACGGCGCCGGGTCGCCATCGCCCGGAGGGCGTTCGGTAGCAGATCAGCCCTAGAATCGCCGGGGCGAGTAGTTGCCTGACCGTGCTCGACGGGTACCGAAGGAACGAGTGACACCGTGACGCTCACAGTGCGTCGACTGACCCAACACAGCGACCTGGGGTTGTCACTCGTGGCAGGCCGAGAGGGTGCCGATCGTGTGATCGATTGGGCACATCCCATCGAACTCGCCGATCCGACGCCGTGGATCTCCGGTGGGGAGCTGGTCATGACGACCGGCCTGAAGATCGGCCCCACAGCAGAGGAGCAATTTAACTACGTGGCCCGACTGGTGCAAGCCGGTACCGTCGCCCTGGCATTCGACACCGGCACGACCTTCGAGCGGGTACCCGATGGCGTCCTGACCGCCGGCGACGCCTTCGGCCTGCCGATCCTCGCGGTACCGGCCTCGACACCGTTCATCGCCATCACCCGGGCGGTGATTGACGAGTTGACCGCCGATCAACTTCGCGGCGTTCAACGGGTGGTCGACCACCAGGAGAAGCTCGCCCGCGCGACGCTGCGCGGTGGCATACCCGCGGTCATCTCGATGCTCGGTCGGGTCCTCTCCTCGACCGTTGCCGTCATCGACTCCGACAGTCAGGTTCTGGCCGTGCACGGTGCGGATTCGGTGCGGGTAATCCGTCACGCCCGGGAGGTGGCCAGTACGGCGCGGTCGGCGCCGGGCCGGAGGCGTCCGACGAGCAAGGTCGTCGCCGACGATCACGGATACTGCACGGTGCAGACCGTCTCGGCCGCACAGGATCTCCACGGCTACCTCGCTGTCAGCTCCGATGACCTCCTGTCTGCGTCCGACCGACTGCTCGTCGCCCATGCGGTGTCCTTGGTATCGATCGAATTGGGCAAGCCCGCCAAGGTCGTCGATGCCGAACAGCGACTCCGGGCGGCTGTGACCCGAGCTCTGCTCGATCTCGGCGGCGACCTCGATGTCAGCTTGCTCCGATACTTCGGGTTCGACACAGACTCACAGGTGGTCGCGCTCATACTGACCAACGTCGGCCCGCTGCTCGCTGCCGAACGGCAAATAGCCGCGGCACTGACCGGGCAGTCCACGCCGTACCTGATGGTGCCGACCGAGAACGATCTGATCGTGATCGTCCCGGAAGAACGCTCCCACGAGGTGGGGCTGCACCTACAGCAGCAGGTAGGTGCACAGCTGGAACGCCCACTGGGCGGTGGGCGGGGTCTGCCCACGCCGATCTTCACCGCCGCGTTGAGCGTGCGGCAGGCGACCGCCGCGGCCCGTGCCGGGCGTCTGCAGACCGATCGGATCACCGACTTCGCCGAACTCGGCACCTTCTCCTTGCTCCTCGGCAGCCAGAGCCCCGCCGAACTGCGCGCGTTGGAACAGTCCATGCTCGCCGCTGTGGACACCTACGATGCCGCACACCCGGCGTCGAGCAGTTTGGTGTCCACCCTCACCGCGTTCCTCGAGCACAACGGCCACACCGAGACGGCCGCGGCGGCGCTCGGCGTTCATCGCCACACCTTGCGTAATCGGCTCGTCAAGATCGCCGAACTGACTGGGCGGGAGCTCGACTCAGCGTACGTCCGAGCCGAACTGTGGGTTGCCGTCCAGGCGCGCGAACTCCTCCGAACCATGGGGGAGGAAGGACGCTGACGTCGCTCGGTCGTGTGTCAGGGGACGAACCGGTAACCCTTGCGGGCCTGGGTCACGAGGTGCCGCGGGTGGTTCGGGTCGCGCTCGAGCTTCTGCCGGAGGCGGTGCAAATATATGCGCACGTAGTGCGCTTCGTGGGTATACGCAGGCCCCCATACGGCGCAGAGCAGGGTGCGGGAGCTCACGGTCGCCCCCCGGTGCCTGAGCAGAACTTCGAGGAGTTTCCATTCCGTGGCGGTCAGTGCAACGCGCTGTCCGTCTCTGGTCACGGTCTGTGCGCCGATGTCGACCGAGAACGAGGCGGCGTCGATGACGGGGTCTACCGGTGGGCGGGGTGGGCGACGGCGGTACGCAGCGTGCAGGCGGGCAGCAAGTTCGCTGATTGCGCACGGCTTGGTCATGTAGTCGTAGGCGCCGTGATCGAACGCGTCGACCATGGCGCCGACCTCGTCGTTGTCGGAGAGAACAACGACCGGCGCCCGGGTCCAGGCTCGCAGTTGTTCGAGCTGGCCCAATGCGATTCGGTCGGTGGAACTCCAGTCCAGCAGGATGACATCGGGATGCAGGGAGGTCACGGCCCGGACAGCGTGGTCTCCCGGTACGGAGGTCGCCAGATTGTGGCCATGGTGACCCAGTGCCTGGTGCAGGTATCGAAGGAATTCGGATCTCGCGCCGATCGCCATGATGTTGGTCACGCGAATTCCGTTCGGTTGGAGCGGTTTCCGTGCATTTCACCATTTCATAAACTGGCTTGGTGTGGGCGGCATGGTGCTGGGGGCGGTGTCGGTGGGGAAGGTTTGGTAGGGGATGCACGCCGACGACGGTGGCGGCGTGCATCCCCGGCCGGAACTCGGTTCTACAACTTCATCCAGGTGCTCTTGAGCGTGGTGTACTTGTCGAGCGCGTGGAGCGATTTGTCGTGGGCACCGAACCCCGACTGCTTGTATCCCCCGAACGGGACGGTGATGTCGCTGCCGTCGTAGTTGTTGACCCACACCGTTCCCGCGCACAGCGCGCGAGAGACGAGGTGCGCGTTCGACAGGCTGGTGGTCCAGACCGCCGCGGCGAGGCCGTATTGCGTACTGTTCGCGATCCGCACACCCTCGTCGATGTCGTCGAAGGTCAGGACGGAGAGCACCGGGCCGAACACTTCCTCGTTTGCAATCGTCATCTCCGGGGTGACGTTGTCGAAGATCGTCGGTTCGACGTAGTACCCACCGGAATCGATGCGTGCCTGCGCGCCGCCGGTGAGGGTGGTCGCGCCCTCGTCGGTGGCTGTTGCAATGTATCCGAGGACGCGGTGCAGGTGCTTTTCCTCCACCAGTGCGCCGACGGACGTCCGCGGGTCCAGGGGATCACCGACTGTCATCTTGGCGGAGGCCCGGAGCAGGTGCTCGATGAGTTCGTCCTTGCGGGAGCGATGAACGACGAGCCGGGACCCGGCCGAGCAGACTTCCCCTTGGTTGAAGAAGATCCCACTCGCAACGGATGCTGCGATGTTGTCGAGTTCGGTGGCGTCCTCGAGAACCAATTGGGCGCTCTTCCCGCCGAGTTCGAGGGAGACCTCTTTCAGGTTCGAATCGGCGGACGCGCGCAGCAGGGTCCGCCCGACCGGACCGGAGCCGGTGAAGGTGATCGCATCGATGTCGGGATGAAGACCGAGCGCGGCCCCGGCGGTGGCACCGAAACCGGGGACTACGTTGAGGACGCCGTCGGGCAGGCCGGCCTCGGCGGCGAGCTCGGCGAGCCTGATCGCGGTCAGCGACGACGCTTCGGCCGGTTTGAGGACAACGCTGTTGCCGACCGCGAGGGCGGGGGCGAGTTTCCAGGCCGCGAGCATGAGCGGGAAGTTCCACGGCACGATCGCGGCGACCACACCGTAGGGCTCGCGGGTGATGGTCGCGAAGGTGGTGCTGTCGGTCGGGGCGACCTCGTCGTAGCGCTTGTCGATCGCTTCGGCGTAGAAGTCGAAGCACTGCACCGTGACCCGGATGTCGACGGCGCGGGCGTCGGCGACCGGCTTGCCCATGTCCAGCGACTCGAGCAGGGCGAGTTCGTCGGCGTGCTGCTCGATCAGCCGCGCGAGGGCCTGCAGCACTCGGCGGCGGTCGCGGGGATGTTGCTTGGCCCAGCGGCCGTCTTCGAAGGCGCGACGCGCGGACCGGACGGCACGGTCGATGTCCTCGCGGTCGCCTTCGGCGATGGTGGTCAGGACCCGGCCGTCGCGGGGTGAGATGCAGTCGAAGCGTCTGCCGGCGAGGGCGGGCACGAATGTGCCGTCGATGAAGGCATCGGTTCGCAGAGTCAGGCTCCGGGCCGTCTCGAGCAGGCGGTCCACCTCGGTGGGCACGGTGGCGGTCATGGTCAGTTCTCCTTCGTTCGGACGAGGGCGTGGCCGAGTTCGTCGCGTCGTGCCTGGGCGAGTCGCGCGCGCTCGACCGTGGCGTCGAACAGTGCTTGCTGGTGCGGTGCGGTGTCGGCGTTGTCTTCGGGGTGCCACTGCACGCCGAGCATCGGGGCACTTTCGTGCTCGAGTACCTCGATGCAGCCGTCCTCGGCGCGTCCCACGACCTGCAGCCCGGCTCCGAGCCTGTCGACAGCCTGGTGGTGATAGGAAGAGACCTCGACGACGTTCCCGCCCATCGCTTGTGCGACCGCCGAGCCCGATTCCATCCAGACCTGGTGCATGCATTCGCGATGCCAGATGTGGCTGTCGGGTAGGTGCTGGTCCAGGGTGCCGCCGAGCGCCACGTTGACCACTTGCATGCCGCGGCAGATCGCGAGGAAGGGCAGTTCAAGCTCGATCACTGCCCGCGCCGTGGTCAGATCGAATTCATCCTGCACCGGATCCGATGCCTCCGTGCGGGGGTCACGTTCGGCGCCGTAGGTGGCAGGGTCGAGGTCGGCGCCGCCGGGCAGGACCACACCGTCGAAGGGTGCCAGACGGTGGGTGATTCCGGGCCCCGGGGGCACGATGACCGGGTCGCCCCCGGCCCGGAAGATCGCCTCGAGGATCTTGTCGGCGGCGACCGTTCCGGAGCGTCGCAGACCGGCAATGGAGGCGGAGCGAATGCCGGGGACGGCGATCAGCGGCCGGGCGTGGCCGTCGGTCTCACTCATCGGCGGCGAGCGGGAAGGGCAGCGTGGGCATCCACCGTGCCCACTGCGCCGCGAGCGAGCCGTCGGCGATGACCTTGTTCAGGGCGGCGTCGAGGTCGGTCCGGAGCGCGTCGTTGCCCTTGGCGACCGAGACACCCCACCGGTTGCGGGTGGCGACGGTAAACGCGACCGACAGATCGGCCTGCTCCCCGAGCGGTACGAGGGCGACATCGTCGTCGACGACGGCGTCGACCTCGCCGTTGCGCAGGGCCTGGACCATGTCCCCGAGCACATCGTCGGTGGCGCCGCCGAAGGGCACGGTGGTGACGTCGGGGAAGGTTTCGGCGAGGGCGAGGTTCGTGCTGCCGGCAATCGCCCCGACTCGCTTTCCGGCCAGGTCGCGTTCGGAGCCGATGCCGCTGTCCGCGAGAACGAGTACCGATTCGTCAAAGATGGCGTAGGGGCGGGTGAAGTCGACCAACTCCGCCCGACTGGGGGTGATGCCCTGGCCGCACCAGATGCCGTCGCCCCGGCCTTCCTGCAGGGCGGGAACCATGTCGCTCCAGGAGGTGACGACCCAGCGCACCGTCTTACCGAGCACGCCGGCGACCAGTTCGGCGGCTGAGGGTTCGTAACCGGTGCGGGTGCCGTCGGAGGCCGCCTTGTCGAACAGCGGGGGTGCGGGCAGGTCGACGCAGATCAGTCTCAGTTCGTTGGTCACAGGAACTCCAGGTACATGTCGCGGTCGAAGTCGGTCACGGCGCCGCAGGCGCGGGCCCATTCGTCGAATTTCACGGCCGAGTACTGGTCGGCCAGTTCGGGGGCGAGGCTGCCTCGGATGACGTCGTTGTCGTTGAAGGCCTTCACCGCGTCTCCGAGTGTGAGTGGCAACGTTTCGTAGGTGTCGTCGCCGTAGCTGCTACCGACCTGGGGGTCACCCGGGTCAGTGGCGTTGTCGATGCCGTCCTTGATGGCGGCGAGCAGCACGGTGTGGGAGAGGTAGGGGTTGACGCTGGCGTCGGGGATCTTGTACTCGAGCCGGCCGACGGCGGAGAGCCGGACGGTGCAGGTCTTGTTGTCCATGCCCCAGTTCACGGCGGTCGGGGCGAACTGGCCGCCGTCCCAGAATCGCTTGTAGGAGTTGACCGTCGAGGCCATGATCGCGATCGATCCGGAGGCGTGGGCGAGCATGCCTCCGAGGGCGTGCTGGCCGATCTTGCTCAGGTGCAGTTCGCGGCGACCCGGCTCTTCGAGGACGTTCTCGTCGCCGTTCCACAGGCTGACGTTGTGGTGGCAGCCGTTGCCCATGGAGCCGGTCGCGGGCTTGGGCATGAAGCTGGCGATCACCCCGTGTTCTTTGGCGACCTGGTGGCAGATCTGCCGGTAGGTGATCAGGCGATCGGCGGTGTCGGTGCACCGGTCGAATTGCCAGTTCAGCTCGAGCTGCCCGGGATCTTCGTAGTCTCCCTCGATCATGTCGAACCCGAGGGCGTGGGCGTAGGTCATGATGCTCTGGTAGATCGGGCGCATCAGTTCGAGGTTCGCGGTCTGGTAGGCGGCGCTGCCGCCCGGCCGGACCTTGACCTCGACACTTTCCCCGAGCCAGGTCATTTCCGGTTCGCAGCCGCTCTTGAGGACCAGACCGGTGTCGGCGGTGAACTGGTTGTGTGCCCGGATGAGGGTGCTGCGGGTGTCGGTGGCGAGGTAGTCGCCACCGACCTCGGGGATGTGGTCGGGTTCGTAGGTGGTGCAGAAGAACCGGGCGACGGTGGTGTCCCAGGGCAGTACCGCGAAAGTGTCCAGATCTGGGATTGCGGTGAACTCGGCCGCGTCGACACCGCCACCGAGCAGCTGTCCGGTGCGGTCAGTGTGCAGGTCGACCATGGCGGTGCGGTGGAACTGCACGCCCTTGACCAGGTTGCGGCGCAGGTGCCGGGCGGGGACCACCTTGGCGACGGTGCGGCCGGTGAGGGTCACGACCTGGTAGTAGATGTATTCGACACCGGCAGAGGTCATCTGCTTTGCGATGTCTGCGATGCGGGCATCCGACGAATTGAGTTCTCGGTGCTGATCCAATGACGTCATCGGATGTCTCCTCGTGGTGTAAGTAGGTCGCGGGGTCAAGCTGTGAGGACGGTGGTGCGGGAGGTTTCGACGGCCTCGCGATACTTGCGGGCGGTGACCGGCGAGGGCGAGAGCATGACCACTCCGACCAGCCGGCTGCCCTGGTAGTAGCCGACCACAGTGCCGTCCAAGGCGGACGGATCCTGATCGACCGGCGCCGCCAGGTCCCCCTCGAGCACCGAGATGTGGTCGGCGTCGCCGGGTGAGCCGTAGCCCTGCAGCCGGAGCCCGAACTGGTCGCTCCAGAATGAAGGCAGCGGGGAGAAGGGGGCGTCCGGGCCCGGTTCGTCGCTCAGATGTGCGATGAGGGTGGCGGCGGCGCGTTTGGCGGTGTCGGTGGGGATGCACCAGTGTTCGATGCGCCGCGGGATGTTCCCGGTGGCGGGGTCGGGGAACCGGGCGATGTCGCCGACGGCGACGACGTCGGGGCGGGATTCGACGCGCATGTGGTTGTCGCACAGGACACCGTTGCTCAGATCGAGGTCGTTGCCGTCGAGCCATTCGACGTTCGGGTGCGAGCCGACCGATTCGATCAGCACGTCGGCGCCGAGCCGGGTGCCGTCGGTCAGGATCACCGCGGACAATCGGCTGGGATCATCGGCGCCGCCCACCGTTTCTTCGACCGACACCCCGGTGTGGACGTGCACGCCTGAAGCTTCGTGGACTCTGCGCAGTGCATTGCCGAATTCCTCCCCGAGGGGGCGGATCATCGGGGCGGCCATCGGCTCGACGATGTGCACCTCACACCCGAGTTTGCGGGCGGTTGCTGCGGTCTCGCAGCCGATGAATCCGCCGCCGACGACGATCACCCGGGTTCCCGGTTGCAGCTCGGCGCGCAGTCCGATGGCGTCGTCGAGGGTGCGGATGACGTGTCGCCCGGACTGTGGGCCGAGCAGGTCCAGACGCCGGGGGCGCAGGCCCGTGGCGACGACCAATCCGTCGTAGTGCAGTACCTCACCGTCGGCGAGGGTGAGGGTCTTGGCCGTCAGGTCGCTGGAGACGGCGGGGGATCCGAGTCGCCAGCGAACGTCGGCGATGCTCTTGCGCTGTCGGAAGGCAACCGAGGAATGCCAGTGGTCGAGGGTGGAGTTCTGTTCGTCGCGTTCGGCGGCGAGCACGTCCTTCGACAGGGGCGGGCGGTTGTACGGCATGTGCTTTTCGTCGCCGACGATGGTGACGATTCCGTCGAACTTGTTCGCGATCAGCTGTTCGGCTGCGCGGAGACCGCCCATCGATCCACCGACGATGACCACGTGCGAGGGCATCGGTTCAGCTCTCGTCGAGGAAGATCGCTTGCACGGGGCAGACGTCGGCGGCCTCTTCCACCTCGCCGCGCTGGGAGTCGTCGGGGTGCTTGTCGTAGACGAGCTTCCCGTCGTCATCCATCTGGAAGACCTTGGGCGCGGCGATGGCGCACTGCCCGTGGTCCTGGCACATTCCGTAGTCGACGCGAACGTCCATTTCTTTTACCTCTCTTACCGAAAACGAAGTGATGGTGGTGCGTGTCAACCGCGCTCGAACGCGATCGGCAGGAAGATCGGGCCGGTGTTGCCGCTGAGCGGCAGCCAGGTGGCGATACCGTCGATGGTCGGGTTCTTCAGCCGCTGGGCCAGCAGGGGCAGTGCCTCGCTCATGTCGCTGCGGGCGACGAAGTGGCCGAGGCAGTGATGCGCGCCGCCACCGAAACCGAAGTGCGGCACCCGCTCCGCGGTCAGGTCGAAGGGCTCGCCCTCGATCACTCGCGGGTCGGTACCGGCGGATTCGGACAGCAGGTGGATGGTAGTGCCGGCCTTGATCTCGAGGCCCTGG
This sequence comes from Rhodococcus sp. IEGM 1307, assembly GCF_030056915.1. Taxonomy (NCBI): domain Bacteria; kingdom Bacillati; phylum Actinomycetota; class Actinomycetes; order Mycobacteriales; family Nocardiaceae; genus Rhodococcus; species Rhodococcus sp. IEGM 1307. The sequence goes on along the minus strand of NZ_JASHKW010000013.1, from coordinate 147,710 downwards.
TACTCGAAGTCTTCGAGCGCTTCGCGGGTCACCCAGGTGACGGTCGGGCTGACGCGCATGACCTCTTCCACCGCCGCCTTGCCCAGCTCGGGGCGTTCGGCGAGCAGCTTCCACTGGTCCGGGTACTTCATGAACGTTTGCAGGGCCAGGCCCAGCTGGTTGCGGGTGGTGTCCATCCCGCCGAAGATCAGCAGGACCAGCGACACGCGCAGCTCGTCGTGGCTGAGGTGTTCACCGTCGCGTTCGGCGAGGACGAGTCGGCTGACGAAGTCGTCGCCCGGGTTCGTGCGCCGGTCGGCGATCAGTTCGTCGGCGTACTCGTAGAGCCCTTCGAGTGCGGCCTCGACCTTGGCGAGGTCCTGCTTGAGTGTGACGCCCAGGGCCAGCCCGATGTCGTTGGACCAGGCGGCGATCTTCTTCCATTCACCCTCGGGGATACCGAGCATGATCGCGATGACGCGGGCCGCGTAGGGCTCGGCGAACTCGGAGGCGAAGTCGCAGCGGCCGCGCTCGTGGAAGTCGTCGATCAGCTCGTTCGCAAGCGCCTGGAACCTAGGAACCAGGCCGCCGATCAGTTTCGGGGAGAACGCGGGGTTCATCAGTCGACGCAGACGATGGTGGTCGTCGCCCTCGAGGTTGAGCAGTGCACTCGACCACCAGTGCGCGAACGGGCCTTCGTTGACTCCGTTGTGCGCCGGCCACGCCCAGCTTCCCTGCCGCAGGCGCCGGTCTTTCATCAGCTTGCTGACCTCGTCGTAGCGCAGGACGGCGAGTCCATAGCTGGTGTGGGCGAACCAGCTGGCCTCGCGTGCCTGACGGACGGCATCGGACTGCACCGAGAAGGTGGGGTCGGCCAGGTTCAGAAACGGCGCGTCGGTCAGTTGATCAGTGGACATCGGTGGCTCCTGCGGGTTCGGGCTGCGGTTCGGGAGAAGTCGCGTGAGTGGGACTGGGACGCTTGCGGATCGCGTCACCGAAGGGCGCGGTTCCGTTGTTGTGGGAACGGGCGAGGACCATGTAGAGCAGGCCGCTTCCGATGACCGCGGCGCACAGCAGGGCGACGATGTAGTTGTCGTACCAGGCGGCGTCGGGAGTGCGCGGCCAGCTGATGTTGATGATGGCGGCGACGCCGTAGACGAGGGCGCCGATGTTGACCGGCATGGCCCACTTGCCCAGCTGGTATTTCCCGTTCGGGATCCAGCCCTTGACGCGGGCCCGCAGTGCGGCGAAGACCACCATTTGGAAGGCGATGTAGATGCCGATGGCGCCGAAGCTGATCAGCTTGGTCAGGGCGTCGGTCGACACTGCCGACCCGACGATCAAGATGCCGGGGACGACGGCGACGAACAGCAGCGCGTAGGGCGGGACGGCGCGGTGGTGGTCGAACTTCGACCAGAGCCGGCTGCCGACGATCATCCCGTCGCGGGCGTAGGAGTAGATCAACCGGCTCGCCGCCGCCTGCAGACTCAGCGCGCAGGAAACGAACGAGATCAGCACGACGACGATCACGATCTTCGCGCCGATCGGTCCGAACGCGTCGCTGAGGATGGTCGCGACCGGATCCGGGTCCTCACCGCTGATGACGGCGCCGAAGTCGACCACGGACAGGATCAGGCTCAGACACACGAAGGTTGCCGCGGCGCCGCCGATGTAGATGGTGCGGCGCATGGACTTCGGGATCTGAATGCCAGGATTCTTGACTTCCTCGGCGACGTCGCCGCAGGCCTCGAAACCGTAGTACTGGAAGACGCCGATCAGGCTGGCGGCGAGGAACGCATAGAGGAAGCTGTGTGAGCCCTGCGCCCCGAAGCTGTCGAAGAGAACTCCCAGGCCGTGGTGGCGCTCGGCGACCAGCAGCCAGATGCCGACGACGAGGGCGCCCACCAGTTCGGCGGCAAAGCCGAAGATCGCGGCGTAACCCAGGATCTTGGTGCCACCGAAGTTGATGACCGTGGCAAGGACCAGCACAGCGAGGGCGCAGACGATGGTGGTCGTCACCGAGGGGGTGAACCCGACCACGGTGGCCACGAACGGTCCCGCACCGTAGGCGACGCCGGCGATCGTGGCGAGCAGGGCGAATAGGTACACCCAGCCGGTCATCCATGCCCACTTTCGGCCCCACAAGCGGCGGGCCCAGGGGTACACACCGCCGGCGACGGGGAACTGTGCGACGACCTCGCTGAAGACCAGGGCCACCAGGAACTGGCCGACACCGGCGATCAGCAGGCTCCAGATCATCGGCGGTCCGGCAGCGACCAGCGCGATCGCGAAGACGGTGTAGATGCCGACGACCGGGGAAAGGTAGGTGAAGCCGAGGGAGAAGTTGGCCCACAGGCTCATGTCTCGTTTGAACTCGGACTCGAAGCCGAGGGCGGCGAGTTGGGCGTCGTCGTCGGAAATGGCGTCGTCAGGACGCTGGGGAAGTTTCTGGGGCACGGGACTCGTTCTTTCGGTCGGGGATACCGCGGGGCCGTGAGGGGTGAATGTCCGGTTTTGTGGGGCCGGTCACATCCGCCCCTTAAACATATAGAGTGATAGTTCATAGTTCAAGGCGTCAGGGTTACGATCGTGTTAGCTCTACGACCTCAGGGGGTAAGCGGTGGCGATCGACCAGCTTGGAGGCTTGACTGCCCTCGGTGCTGTTCTTGCCCCACTCGACGGCGGTGGCCCTCGCACGGATGCCGTTGTGCAGCGCATTTCCGCAGCTATCGGGCTCGGTGTGATGGTCGACGGTGAGCAGTTGCCCCCCGAATTGGACCTCGCCGGTCAGCTCGGGGTGTCCACGGTGACTCTGCGTGAGGCCTTGGCGGTGTTGCGCAACCAGGGACTGGTGCACACCAAGCGCGGACGCGGCGGCGGCAGCTTCGTCAAAGCGTCCGCCGACATCGTCCAGAGCAATTCCCTGAGCCGCCTGCAGCAGCTGAGTGTGGAAGAGCTGCGCGACATCGGCGACGAGCACTTCGCGGTCTCCGGCGCAGCAGCCGCCCTGGCGGCCCGCAGAAGCCTGAGCACCGATGTGACCCGCCTGCGGGGGCTGGTGACCAGGATGCGGGAGACCGCCGAGCCCTTTCAGTGCCGCCGCGCCGACAGCCGCTTCCACATCGAGGTCGCCGTGAGTTCACAGTCCTCACGGTTGACCCGAACCGAGGTCGGATTGCAAGCTGAGTTGTCGGCATTGATCTGGCTTCCGCAGGTAGCGGTCGATCCAGCCGAGGAAGCCGACACCCACCACGTTCTGGTGGATGCGATCGAGGCCGAAAACCCGGATCTCGCGCGGGAATTGGCAGAATCTCACAGCGCTGCCCACATTCGCCGCCTGATCAAATTACGTATGGAGCTGAGGAACGAATGAGTCCAGTCGATGACTCGCGGCTGCCGGCAACGGCCGACTCGGTCGGGGAGGCGGCGACAGACCTTGTCGAGGTGATCTACGGTTCCCTCGTCTCGATCGGTGATGCCCTCATCGAGCTGTGGACCAGGCTGCAGACCGACGGAACGGCACCGCGATCGACGGACCTCGAATCACTCAAGAGCAGCGTCGTCGGCGAACTCGCTGCCCGCGGCCCGCTGTTCAACGGTGCGGGAGTGGTCATGGCCGACGGGAGCCTCGCCGATCGGCAGCGCTACCTCGAATGGTGGCGCGCCGACCGCGGCGACGGACCTACCTCGCAGCGGCTGGTACTCGACCTCAATCCGCGCAGCGAGTACTACTACGACTATTCCGATATGGAGTGGTTCGTGATACCGCGGGATCGGAACGAGAAGTGGGTGTACGGACCATATCTCGATTACACCGGTGTCGACCTGTACGTGTGCACCTTCGCGGTGCCGGTCAGGCTCCGCGATGGAACCTTCCTCGGTATTGCCGGCGCCGACGTTCCGGTGTCGAGTATCGAATCGACCCTGTGGCCGCAGCTGCGCCGCGCGGGGTCCGGTCTGGTCCTGGTCAATGCCGACGGCCGGGTCATCGTGGGAAACGACCCGGAATACATCACCGGATCCAAAGTCCCCTCCCGTGCCCGGTCGGGCGTGGCAGTGCCGGTGCGGGCCACTCCCTGGGCGCTGGTACCGCTTCACCGGGCGGACTAGACCCGACACGCCAATCGCAATGCGGGGTGGGCGCCCCGGGGCATCGGACACCGACCGTGGTGATCCCGCCAGGTAGCGACAGCAGTCCCCCACTGCGATGGCGGACAGCCAGGCGCGGCGAAACCGTCAACCCCGCAGATTCTTCGGTCCAGGTGCGCACGAGTGAGGCCGGGCGCGCTGATCGAGCGTCGCCCGGCCTCAACCAGGGATCCAGTTGTGCTGGACTTCCTTACACCGCGGATTCGGCTCGGTTTCGCCTTTTGGTCTCAACGTGCGCCGTTGAACGCTGGACGAACGCGCGGAACAGGGCTGTGCGGTCCTCGGCCGATCCGTCGGTGTCCTCGGGGTGCCATTGCACACCCACGATCCATTTGCTCTCGTGTTCGACGGCCTCGACGACACCGTCGAGGCCCCGGGCGGTCACTCGCAGGCCCTCGCCGACGGCGCCGACCGCCTGGTGGTGTCCGTTGCGGACGATCACCTGGGATCGGGACAGGATCTGTTCGAGCCGAGAGCCTTCGGCGACGATCACCGTGTCGTCGAGGAACATCGGCTCCCCCTCCCCGCCCCGGTGCGGATTGTCCTCCCCCAGATCCGGGATCAGTGTTCCACCGCAGGCGAGGTTGATCATCTGGGAGCCGCGGCAGATGCCGAGCATCGGTGCCTCGAGCTTGAATCCGAGGTCGATCGCGGACAGGGTGCGTTCATCGGTTCCGCGGTCGACGCCGTAGAGGTTGTCGACGTACTCGGTGTGCCCGTAGAGGGTGGGATCGACATCTCCCCCACCGAGCAGCATCACCCCGGCGGTCTCCTCGTCGATGGAGAAGGGTGCGTCGCGGGAGATGTCGATGACGGTGACCCGAGCTCCCAGCTCCACCAGCGTGGTCAGCGCAGAGCTGGTGAAACGCACGATCAGGTCACGGGTCTCGGTCGTCAGGCCGGGAAAGTTCAGGGGCACCACAACGGTGATCAGTGGGCCCATCCCCTGCTGGGCCCCGTCGGGGAGCACATCGGTGAGCGTGACCGGATCGATGTTCATGCGCGAACCTCCTGACCGCTTCCGAGACGTGTTGGTGCACTGCGGTATTGCACCGGCGTGCGGGACAGGGAGATCGGGTTGGCAACCTGGGGGGTGCTGCTGCCGGGGACGTCGACGCCGGTGTCGAGGCCGAGGTGCTTGGCGAAGTCGAATGCTTCGGCGATGTCGTTGATCGGCCCGGCGGGCACTCCCAGGGTGCTCAGGGTGTGGAACCAATGGTCGGCGCCATGGGCCGCGAAGCGGGCGCTGACGACGTCGAACAGTTGCGCTCGGTGGGCCACCCGTGCGGTGTTGGTCTCGAATCTCTCGTCGGTCGCCAGTTCCGGGACACCGAGGGCGGCGCAGAGCTGGGTGAATTGTTTGTCGTTGCCGACGGCGAGCGCGATCGGGCGGTCGGCGGTCGGGAAGACCTCGTACGGGGCGATGCTGGGATGCCGATTGCCCAGAATCGTGGGGATCTTGTCGGCACCGAGGTAGCCGGACGCCTGGTTGACCAGCGACGACAGCAGCACTGAGAGCAGGTTGGTGTCGACGCGCTGGCCTTCACCGGTCGCGGTGCGGTGATGCAGGGCAGCGAGAATGCCGGTTGAGGCATGCAGCCCGGTGAGCACGTCGACCAGAGCGACACCGACCTTGGTCGGGGCGCCCGGTTCTGGGCCGGTCATGCTCATCAGGCCGCCGACCGCCTGGACGAGCAGGTCGTAGCCGGACAGCGCGGCGCCGCCCTGATTGCCGAACCCGGTGATCGAGCAATAGATCAGGTCCGGCTTGACCTCTCGCAGGTCGTCATAGCCGAGGCCGAGCCGCTCCATGGTCCCGGCCCGGAAGTTTTCGACCACGACATCGGCGCGGCGGACCACATCGCGGGCGCGGGCGCGGTCGTCATCGTTGCCCAGATCCAGCACCAGCGAGGTCTTGTTGCGGTTGACCGAGTTGAAGTAGGTGGCGTTGCCTTCGTGGTCGAAGGGCGGGCCCCACGCTCGGGTGTCATCGCCGGTACCCGGGCGTTCGATCTTGATGATCTCGGCACCGAGGTCACCGAGGAGCATCGTGGCGTAGGGGCCGGCGAGGACCCGGCTGAAGTCGGCGACGACGATGCCGTCGAGTGCGCCCGGGCTCATATCGTCGCCTGCCCGCCGCGCAGGTACACCGTAGTGGTGTGGGTGAAGAATTCCCGGGCCGAGCGGCCCTGCTCCTTCGGACCGTATCCGCTCTTCTTCGCGCCGCCGAACGGGACGTGGGGGTCCGCGCCGGCGGATTCGGAGTTGATGTGCAAGATGCCGACATCGATGTCGTCGATGGCGTCCAGTGTGCGGGTGAGGTCCTGGGTGAAGATGGCCGCGGAGAGACCGAATTCGCTGTCGTTCGCCAGGGCGAAGGCCTCGTCGTCGGTGCGTACTCGCCGGACCGCCAGTACGGGGCCGAACAGTTCCTCCCGCCAGACGTCGGGCGACTGCGAAGGCAGCTCGAGGATGGTCGGGGGAACGAAATACCCTGTTGCCAAGGTGCCCTCGGCGTATGCGTGGCCGCCGGCGATGCGCCGCGCGCCCTGTTCGAAGGCGCGATCGATGCCCGCTTGGATCGAGGTGCGGGCGGCGGCGTTCACCACCGGTCCCATCTCGGTGCCGTCCTGAACGGGGTTGCCGACGTTCATCGCGTCGGCGCGTTTGCCGAGTTCGGCGAGGAAGTCCTCGGCGATGTCGTCGGTGACGATCAGCCGGGAGGTGGCGGTGCATTTCTGTCCGGTCGAGCGGAAGGCCCCGAACATCACCTGTTCGGCGGCCAGTTCGAGATCGGCGTCGCCGAGGACGACGGCGGCGTTCTTGCCGCCCATCTCCGCCTGCACCGGGGCCCCGCGGGCGGCGCCGGCGGCGGCGATCTTGCGGCCGACCCCGGTGGAGCCGGTGAAGGTGATCGCGTCGATGCCGGGGTGTTCGACGATGCCGTTGCCGACGGCGCCGTTCCCGATCACCAGGTTCAACACACCGCCGGGCAGGCCGGCGTCGGTGAGGGCCTGGGCCAGGCGCATCGCCAGCAGCGGCACGGTGCTGGCCGGTTTCCAGACCACGGTGTTGCCGTAGGTCAGGGCCGGGGCGATCTTCCAGGTCGGGATGGCGATCGGGAAGTTGAAGGGGGTGATGACACCGACCACGCCGATGGGTTTGCGGGTGACCAGGATGCGCTCGCCCCGTCGCGGCGAGGAGAAGACCTCGCCGGCGTCGCGGTCGGCGTCGTTGCCGTAGTAGCGCAGGATCTGGGCCGCGCGCAGTACCTCGCCGATGCCTTCGGGTTTGGTCTTGCCTTCTTCGCGGGCGAGTTCGGTGCCCCAGTCCTGGGCGGCGTTCTCCACGATGGCCGCGGCACGGACGAGGATCGCGCCCCGCTCGTGCGCGGGGGTGCGCGCCCACTCTCGCTTGACCCGTTGGGCTGCCGCCACGGCGCCGTCGAGTTCCGTGGTCTCGGCCAGTCGTCCCTGGGCGACGACGACGTTCGGCTCGGCCGGGTTGGTGCTGGCGACGGTGTCGCCGCCGCCGTCGAGCCACTGTCCGTCGACGAGATGGCGCAGTTGCGCGGGTGTGGTCATGTCGGATTCACCTCTGGTGCGGGATTGGTTTGCGAGAGTGGGCGCGGTCGGTCAGCGGAAGGCTGCTTGCCCGGTCAGTGCCTTGCCGATCGAGAGCATGTGCATCTCGCTGGTGCCCTCGTAGGTGAGGACAGACTCGAGGTTGTTGGCGTGCCGCAGCGGCGGGTATTCGAGGGTGATGCCGCTGCCGCCGAGCACCGTGCGGCACTCGCGGGCGATGGCGATGGACTCGCGGACGTTGTTGAGCTTGCCGAGGCTGATCTGCTCCGGCAGTACTCCGCCGTTGTCCTTCATCCGGCCCAGGTGCAGTGCCAGCAACAGGCCCTTACCGAGCTCGAGGGTCATGTTGGCGAACTTCTCCTGGGTGAGCTGGAAGCTCGAGAGCGGCTTGTCGAACACCTCGCGGGAGCCGGCGTAGTCGATCGCGGCTTCGAGGCTGTCCCGGGCTGCGCCCAGGGCCCCGAACACGATGCCGAAGCGGGCCTCGTTCAGGCACGACAGCGGTGCGCTCAGGCCGCGGGCCTCGGGCAGCTGTGCGGACTCGGGGAGCCGCACGTTGTCGAGCACGAGCTCGGAGGTCACCGAGGCGCGCAGCGACAGCTTCTTGTGGATGTTGTTGGCGGTGAATCCCTTCGTGTCGGTCGGCACCAGGAATCCGCGGACACCCTCATCGGTCTGCGCCCAGATCGTGGCGACGTCCGCGAGGCCGCCGTTGGTGATCCACATCTTGGTGCCGTTGAGCACCCAGTCGCTGCCGTCGCGGCGGGCCCGGGTGCGCATGCCGGCGGGGTTGGAGCCGAAGTCGGGCTCGGTCAGACCGAAGCAGCCGATCGCCTCGCCGGCGGCCAGTCGCGGCAGCCACTCCTGCTTCTGCTCTTCCGAGCCGTAGCGGTAGATCGAGAACATCGATAGCGAGCCCTGTACCGAGACGAAGCTGCGGAAGCCGCTGTCCCCGGCTTCGAGCTCGAGGCAGGCGAGGCCGTAGCTGACGGCATTGGTTCCGGCGCAGCCGTATCCGTCCAGGTGCATACCCAGCACACCGAGCTGCCCGAACTCCTTGGCCAGTTCCTTCGGAAGCGTGGCGGATTCGAACCAGTCTTCGACATTCGGCTTCAGACGGGTGTCGACGAACTTGCGCACTGTGGCGGCGATGTCGCGTTCCTCCTTGTCGAGGAGGTGGTCGGTGCCGAACAGCTCGAGGGGGCGCAGCGGGCCGGTCTTCCGGGGCGCGGTCAAGGTGGTCATGGGATGGTGTTCCTTCTTCGGGTGCGGGGTACTACAAAGCGGCGAACGCGTCGCGGAGAACCGAGAAGCCTTCGAGGAGGAGTTCGTCCGAGATCGACAGCGGGGGAAGGAAGCGCAGGACGTTGCCGAAGGTGCCCGCGGTCAGGGTGAGCAGGCCGTGGGCGAGGCAGTACCGGTTGATCGCGGCGACGGCCTCACGGTTGGGGGTCTTGGTGCCGGGCTGGACGAGCTCGATCGCCACCATGGCGCCGCGGCCGCGGATGTCTCCGATGATGTCGGTGGTGGCGGCGATGTCGCGCAGTTCGCGGAACATGAGGTCGCCGATGGTCTGCGCCCGCTCGAGCAGGTGGTCTTCCTCGATGGTCTCGAAGACGCCGAGCGCGGCTTCGCAGGCGGCGGGGTTGCCGCTGTAGGTGCCGCCGATCCCGCCGGCGTGCGCGGTGTCCATGATGTCGGCGCGACCGGTGACCGCGGCGAGCGGCATCCCGCCGGCCAGGCCCTTCGCGGTCACGACCAGGTCGGGCACGACGCCCTCGTGCTCGGAGGCGAACCAGGTACCGGTGCGGGCGATGCCGGCCTGCACCTCGTCCGCGACGAACAGGATCCCGCGGTCCCGGCAGAAGTCCGCGATCCGCCGCAGGAAGCCCTCGGCGGGGACGATGAATCCGCCCTCGCCCTGGATCGGTTCGACCACGACGCAGGCCACCGCGTCGGCGCCGATCTGCGAATCGACGAGCATCTCGAACTGGGTGAACGCCTCGTCGGCCGCGTTCTCGGCGCCGCTCGGCCACCGGTACGGGTAGGCCATCGGTGCGCGGTACACCTCGGGCGCGAACGGGCCGAAGGTGCTCTTGTACGGCTGGTTCTTCGCCGTCATCGTCATCGTCATCAGGGTGCGGCCGTGGAACGCGTGATCGAAGGTGACCACCGCGGGCCGGCCGGTGGCCGCCCGCGCGTACTTGACGGCGTTCTCCACCGCCTCGCTGCCGGTGTTGAACAACGCGGTGCGCTTCTCGTGATCACCGGGGGTGAGCCGGTTGAGCGCCTCGGCCACCGCGATGTACGGCTCGTACGGGATGGCGAGGAAACAGGTGTGCGTGTACTTCGCCAGCTGCCGGGAAGCCCGCTCGACCACCCGCGGGGCGGCGTTGCCGACGGTGGTCACGGCGATACCGCTGCCGAAGTCGATGAACGAGTTGCCGTCGACGTCGACGAGCACTCCCCCGCCGGCGGCCTCGGTGTAGATGCCCGCGCCGCTGGTCAACCCCGCCGGAAGGGCGGCGGATCGGCGGGCAGCGAGTTCCTCGGAGCGGGGTCCGGGTACCTCGGTGACGATGCGGCGTACCTGCTCGAGCTGCGGTCCGCCGACGGGTGTGTGCACAGCAGTCATGTCGTGTCCTTCAGTCGGGTTACCGAGGACTGTATGAGCGACACCACACCGACGAACATGGCCGAGTTGTACAAATCGGAGCGAGCGATTGTCCCAGTGGGCTAACTCGGTTTCGGCGCCGCTCGCCGCACACTTGCAGCATCGACCGAGTTGGAAGGAAGCTGCAATGGGCAATGGCGCCTCAACGGCAGATCAACTGACCTCACCACTGGCTGTGGACGTCAACGAAGCGATCGGACGGCTGTTGCTCACCAGCAGCGACCGCTCCGACACACCGCGAATGGTCTTCCTGTGCGACCTCGCTCGCGATGGCACCGTCGAAGCGGTGATCCTCTGGCCCGGGACGACGCCGCTGCTGGCCGACGTCGCCACGATGTTCGAGCACTTCGGGCTCCGTGTCGCCGACCGGGAGACATTGCCGCTTCCTGCGGATCTGTCCGGCAGTGCGGCGTTGCACAAGTTCACTTTTCGGGCGCCGCAGGTGTGGCAGAGCCGGTCACTGAGCCTGGTGTCGGAGGCATTCGAAGCGCATGCGCTGCACGGGTTCGAGATCGACGACTACGCGAAGCTGATCCTCACGGCCGGGTTGTCCTGGCGCGACATCGTGCTCGTCCGGGCGGCCAGCCGGTTCGTCCGCCAGGCCGGGCTGGGGTTGTCCGAGCACTATGTCACCGACACCCTGCTGCGGCACACCGAGTTCGTCGAGTCCCTCGTGCGCTATTTCGGGGCACGGTTCGATCCCGAGCTGGACGACCGGGATGCGGTGATCGCCGATGCCGCTGCCGACGTGCACGAACACCTCGATGCGGCAACGACCTTGGACGAAGACCGGATCATGCGGTCGCTGGAGTCGTTTGTCACCGCATGCCTGCGCACCAACTGGTACCAACTCGACGGTGCCGGCACCCCGAAGCCGTATTCCTCGTTCAAGCTGGACTCGAGCAAACTCGCGCTGACCGGACCGGTCGTTCCCTACCGGGAGATCTACGTCTACGCCAACGATGTCGAGGGCATCCATCTGCGCAGCGGGGCCGTCGCGCGCGGTGGGCTGCGGTTCTCCGACCGCCCCGAGGACTACCGCACCGAAGTGCTGGGATTGATGAAGACCCAGACGGTGAAGAACTCCCCGATCGTCCCGGTCGGGGCCAAGGGGGCCTTCGTTCGCAAGAACCCGGATATCAGCCCCGCAGAGGCGTATACGACGTTCATCCGCGGCCTGTTGGATGTCACCGACAACATCGTCGATGGTCGCACCGTCGCACCGCAGCGCACTGTCACCTACGACGGCCCCGACACCTACCTCGTGGTGGCCGCCGATAAGGGAACCGCGTCGTTTTCGGACCTAGCCAACAACATTGCCCTCGACGCCGGGTACTGGCTCGGTGACGCGTTCGCCTCCGGCGGCTCGAGTGGGTACGACCACAAGGCGATGGGCATCACCGCGCGCGGAGCCTGGGTCTCGGTGCGCCGGCACTTCGACGAGATCGGCGTGGATGTGGACGCCGATCCCATCTCTGTCGTCGGGATCGGCGACATGTCCGGTGATGTGTTCGGCAACGGGATGCTGTTGTCGGGCTCTCTCAAGCTGGTTGCAGCGTTCGACCATCGGCACATTTTCATCGACCCTGACCCGGATCCGGCACGCTCGTTCGCCGAGCGCCAACGCCTGTTCGCCCTTCCCGGAACCACGTGGGATCACTACGACCGCGGCGCCCTGTCTCCCGGCGCCGGCATCTGGCCGCGCACCGCCAAGCGGATCTCGCTCTCGCCCCAAGCCCAGGAATTACTCGGTGTGCAGCAGAATATGATCTCGCCGAACGACCTGATCAAGGCAATCCTGACCGCCCGTGTCGACCTGTTGTGGAACGGCGGAATCGGCACATACGTCAAAGGGTCCACCGAAACCCACTCCGACGCCGCCGATCCGGTCAACGATTCGGTGCGTGTGGATGCCGCGCAGCTGCACGCCTCGGTAATCGGGGAGGGCGGCAACCTCGGTCTCACCCAGCGGGCACGCATCGAGTACGCGCTCGGAGGCGGCCGCATCAATGCCGACTTCATCGATAACGCTGCCGGTGTCGCCACTTCAGACCTCGAGGTCAACCTCAAGATCGCACTCGATGTCGCCGTACACAGCGGACGAATCAACCACTCCGAACGCAACGCCGTCCTGTCCGCCTCCCGCCCGGATGTCGCCGATGCGGTGCTCTGCAACAGCGAAAGCCAGACGTTGGCCATCAGTCTCGCCGCCTCGCAGGCACCGCAACTGTTGAACCGTCACGAGCGGCTCATCGACAATCTCGAACACAACAACGGCATCAACCGTGCCACCGAGGTACTACCGACGAAGAAAGAGTTGGTATCGCGGACGCAGGCCGGGCTCGGGCTCACCCGCCCCGAGATCGCGGTCCTGCTCGCCCAGTCGAAGAACGTCGTGCAACAGGACCTGCTCAATTCCTCGGTTCCCGACGAACCGGTCTTCGCATCGGCCTTGTCGGCTTATTTCCCACCCCAGATCCGGGAGCAGCTCTCCCAGGAAATCCGTGACCATCGGTTGGCCCGGGAGATCGTGGCGACGAAGATCGCCGACGACCTGATCAACCACGTCGGCCCCGGCCTGATCTACCAGCTCGACGAACGCCTGGGCGTCAAGACCCCGGCCGTCGCACGGGCCTACGCTGTGGTCCGTGCCGTGTTCGACGTCGACGAGCTCTGGACGGACGCCGAACAGCGCACCGACGTCACCGCCGTCGAGCGTTGGAATCTTCTGCACACCCTTCAGCACTTCATCGAGCACACCGCCTCGTGGATTCTGCGCCGCCGGCCCGCACCGTTGGATGTCGAGTCGGAGATCGCCCGGTACCGTCCCAGCGTTCGCGAGTTGTTGGCCGGTCGTCCCCGCCCGACCACGATCGCCGAGACCACCGAGCGGCTGCGGTTCCTCGGCGAGGTCTTCGACCTGATCGAGACTGCCCAGCATCGCGGCTGCCCTGTCGAGACGGCTGCGGCCATTCACACCCGGTCGGATTCCGAACTCGGACTGACCTGGTTGACCGGCCGGCTCGACGATCACGTCACCACAAACTGGTGGGATGCGATGGCCGCCGCCACCGTGCGCGACGACCTGGCCGAGCGGCACCACGAGCTGGTCGGGGCAATCCTCGACCTCGACACGGGCGGCGAGGACCAGATCCGCGTGTGGCAGGCCCGGGCGGCCGACGCCATCAGCCGCTTCTCCCGAATGACCGCCGAACTCCGACGCGACGGCGTGGTGGACGTCTCCCGCGCCTGCACCGCCAGCGCCGAGCTGAAGCTGCTGGTCCGGAGCACCGGTGTCGGCGGGGCCGAGGACACCGCTGCATGAGCGAGCCCGTTTTGCTGAGCATCGGTGTTCTGCTCGGCGATGGGATCGGGCCCGAGGTCGTGCCCGCGGCTGCGAGCGTCATCGATGCGGCGGTGGCGGTGCACCCCGAGGTGGCGATTACCTGGCAGCGGTTGCCGATCGGCCACGAGGCCATCGCCACATATGGGGAACCGATACCCCCGACGACACTGGCCGCCCTCGACGACCTCGATGCATGGATCCTCGGTCCACACGACAGCGCCTCCTACCCGCAGCCGTGGCGCAGCCAGCTCACCCCCGGTGGCACCATCCGCAAACGGTTCGACATGTTCGCCAACATCCGCCCGGCTCGGGCCCTGACCGGAACCACCGCGGTGTCACCGACGATGGACCTGGTCGTGGTGCGCGAGAACACCGAGGGTCTTTACGCCGACCGGAACATGCACGTCGGGTCCGGTGAGTTCATGCCCACCCCAGATGTCGCGATGGCGGTCGGTGTCGTCACTCGCCGTGCGTGCGAGCGGATCGCCCACGAGGCGTTCCGCATCGCCCGCAGCCGCCGGCGTTCGGTGACGATCGCGCACAAGGCCAACGTGCTGACCATGACCACGGGACTGTTCCGCGACGTCTGCCTCGAGGTCGCAGAACAGTACCCCGAGGTTTCCGTCGACCATCAGCACATCGACGCGCTCGCCGCCCACCTCGTCCGGCGCGGAGACAGTTTCGATGTGATCGTTGCCGAGAACATGTTTGGCGACCTCCTGTCCGACCTGACCGGGGAACTGGCCGGCTCGATCGGGATCGCTCCCTCACTGAACTCCTCGGAAACGCGGGCCATGGCCCAAGCCGCGCATGGCGCCGCACCCGATACCGCCGGGCTCGGTATTGCGAACCCGATCGCGACGATCCTCTCCTCAATGATGCTGCTGCGCTGGCTGAGCATCAAGCATGACCGTTCCGTCTGCGCCGAGATTGCGTCGACGATCGAGGATGCTGCATCACCCGGCAAACATCGTGTCACCGTGAACCGCACGGCGTCGTAGGGTCGATTCTCCCGAGCCGACCGGTGTCCTCTACGTGAATGACACTGCAAACCAGCAGAAGTGAGTCCGCGACGGCGACGAACCGAAACCCTTGCGCTCAGACTCGCAGCACGCCCGCCGAACAGCACCCCGAGGACATGCGCCCGCCGCGGCTAACGCGGCTGGCTCAGGGTCCGAGCGCCGCGTTGTGCGGGGTGAGGATCGCACCCAACAGGTAGTGCCCGTCGGCGGAGTCGAGCGCGATCACGCCTCCGACGGCGGTGACGGCGGGGTGAGTGTGCGCGGCCGGGTCATCGGCCAGCATCCAGGCGAGAGTGTTCTCGTCGTGCCGCGGCCGGTATTGCACGCCATCGACATCGGGGTTCGCGGCGAGGATCGCGGCGACCCATCGGCGGGTGTGCAGATACCCGGAGGGGTCGCACTTGGACAACCAGGCGCCGGCGTTGATCCGGGACGCCCCGGTCCCGGTCAGATCCACGACCTTTACCGTGCGGGTGGTCCGCACTTCACTCAGGACCCGGCCGGCGATATTCGCCCGCGGGATCAGCCGCGGGGACTGGTCGACAGGAAGGTTGCGGCAGAGCGTCTCGGCGACCGCCGCGGCCGGACTGTCACCGAGGTACAGGTATCCGTAGGAGCCGTCGAGACTGTCGAACCGGCCCCCAACCCTGACGCGGGGCCGGGCGGTGGGGTTCAACTCCGCGGCGCCGCGGGTGGCGCTGTGAATGCGCCACAGCGAGGTATCGGCGGGGATCGTGGTGATCAGGGCAGCGGGCAACGGTGTGGGTGGATCCGGGTAGGTCACGCGGGTTCAGTCCTGCGTCAGGTCGTCGGCCATGTCCCGCAGATCCTGCTCGTGCCCACCGTCGACGGCCAGGGCCGCCGGGGATCGTGGGTCGTCGGCGAAGTCGGTCGGGCTGAGCCACCAGGACGCCACACCCCACGGGTCGTCCTTCGCGCCGAGGGCCCGGTTGATCTCGGCGACGATCGGGCGGACCTGCCGGCGGTCGGCGTCGAACTGGAAGGCGGGGTAGAGCTTGTGCCCCGATACCGGCAGTGCGATCACCGTGCCGGCCGTCGACAGCCGGCTGGCGGTGTTGCGGCTGGTAGCCGCCCTCCCCAGGACACGGCTGACGGCGGTGGAGTCGAGCATCTCGTGCTGGTCGACGATCGAGTTCAGCACGGACGCGACGATCCGCGTGCGGGCCACCGCCGCGGCGGCCGGGTTGGCGACCGCACGCTCCTGTTGACGTGCCAGCGCGGGGCTCATCGACAGCAGCGCCGTCACGTCGTCACGGACGGGACGCAGGGCCGGTCGGCGGGAGAACTCCTCGACCAGCAGCTCGACGAGGTCCGGGTCCGACAGGGCATGGATCGAGTCGCGTGCCCGATCTCGGTCGACGAGCATGTCCATCACCTCCGCTTGTGCCGATAGTGTACCGCGTACCATACGTGTCAGGGTAGAGGGGTGTGGAACGACTCGACACGGGTGCCTCTCGCTCATTCTTCGACGGCCTGTCGGCCGACGGGGAACGAGCGCCCTATGGCGCGGTGCCGCCAGATGTCGTCGCACTCTCCGACTGTTGCACCAGCACGCACTGGGCCTCGACGATTACCCACAGGCCGAGTGAGTCCGGCGGGAGATGCGCTACGCGGCGGATGTCAGGAGCGGCAGAATTGTAGGAAATTGCCTGCGGCTGGGACCACCTCAGTCTGCCACCACGCCCCGTCCGCAATGCGGCGCACCACGGCGACCGTGGCCCCGTGGCCGGCGCACCCCACGATCGGTCAGCGTGGCGCCTGTTTCCGCGGTCAGTATGGCTCGCAGCTCCCGCACCCGGAGACCGGACATCTCGTCGAACAGATGCGCCCGCACCCCGCCGGACCGCAGACCCTGCAATGTCCCGGATTCATCGTCGACGAGCGCCGACAACCACCGCCCGACCGCCCGACAATGCCCGGCCTTGTCCTCGGCAGCCGCACGATGATCGCCATGAGCACGGCACAGCAACGCCCGCCCCGGCGGAAACTCGTTCTCCCCCAGCCCCAACCGGCTCTGCCCCGCGCACGAGACCGGCCGGGTCGCCAAATACACCACAACGAACCCCAGACCGGCCACCGCCTCAACCACATCCCGTCCCGGCTCGATGACCGCCACCTGCCCGAGATGCTCGAAGAATCGCTGCCACGCCTGCCGGCGGTTCCCACCCGAGTCACCGACGGTCAAGTGGTGAGCGAATGCCGACAGGTCCGCCAAACCACCATCGACGTCGAAATCACCACGCGCTCGGTACCGCTCACCTCCCCGACCCAAGCCACCGGGTCGGCAGACATGCCGGAGCCACGCCCACCCTGACACTCACTGGGACGTCACCGCACCGTGCTCACCAGAGAGCCGTAGAAAACACAACAACTGCCCTTCCGCGCGCTACAGGCGGGCGAACTCCTGAATCGACATATCGTCCAGTTCGACGCAGCGGTAGGCGTGCAGACCCCGCTAGGGATCTGCCCCCGATACCGCGGGTGGGGTGTTTCCACTTGTCCCGCTGAGCATGACGGTGCGAGGCGCAGAAATGGTGTGGGGCAGCCAAAGAGCCTGTACCGGTACCAGCGGGGGTCCTTGAGGTCGAGCACCTGCACTTGTCCCGCCAGCGCAGTTCCCCGGGGGGCGGTAACGAAGGCGACGTAGTCGTTATCGACCACCGCGGTCACCGGGGGTGTCCCCTGTGTCTTGTTGACGGCCAGGGTGGGTTCGAAACCTGCTCGGCGGCAAGCGGACACGAGAAAGTCCGTGTAGAACGAGACTCCTGGGGGCGCCCACACCACGAGCGTTTGGTCGGCGATGTCGCCGAGGTCGATCTGGACGCGTTCAGCGAGCGGATGGCCGGTTCGAACCGCGATCCGTAACGGATCGTAGGAAATCGTGGCCGCCGCCAGATCGTCCGGGGTGGTGGCCCCGCGGCGAAGTCCCACATCGATTGTTCCGTCGATCAATGCTTGATGCAGGGCATCGGGATACATCTGCCGGGCGGTAATCGACATCTGCGGCAGGGCCGCACGCACGGGTCCGACGAGGGTGAAGACCTCCTCGGACGTGACCGCCGGGGTATGCGCGACTACGAATTCCTCCGCCGCGCCCGCGGCGACGCGACGTGTTTCGGCAGTCAACGCCCGGGCTGCGGCGAGAAGGGGACCGGCGCCGTCCTTCAGTGCCTTCCCGGCCGGGGCCAACGCCAGATGGCGACCACGCCGGTCGAAGAGCACGACTCCCAGATCTCGTTCGAGTTGGCGCATGGCGCTGCTGAGAGCTTGCTGGGTCAAGAACATCTGCGCCGCTGCTTGGGTGAGGTTCTGATGCTCGGCCACCGCCATGAACTGTGTCAGCCGCCGCAGGTCGAGGGGTGACACGCTCTGTTCGCTCGTGGACGATGCCCCACCCGGTTCCGACTTCGCCATCGCCATCGCCATCACCTCCATGTACAACGTTCGCTTGTAGATTCACCACCAATGTGCGTTTTCCAATTGTAGAAGGCGGGTCTAGCGTCGAATGCGCACAGAGCAATTCCCCAAACTCAGGGAGCAACCAATGACCGTATCGCTACAGGGCAAGTCTGCAGTCGTCGCCGCCGGCGCGAAGAATCTCGGCGGACTGATCAGCACCACGCTCGCCGAACAGGTGAACATCGCCGTCCATTACAACAGCGACGGCACCGAGTCGGATGCCGACAAGACGGTGGCAGCGGTGGAGGCCGCCGGTGTCAAGGCGGTGAAGTTCCAGGGCGATCTGACGAAGCCGCAGAACATCGAGCGCCTGTTCGACACCGCGATCGATGCGTTCGGCGGTGTTGACATCGCCGTCAATACGGTGGGCAAGGTCTTGCGGAAGCCGATCATCGAGACCTCCGAAGACGAGTACGACTCGATGTTCGACATCAATTCTAAGGCTGCGTATTTCTTCATCAAGGAAGCGGGCAAGCGACTCAACGACGACGGCAAGCTCATCTCCATCGTCACGTCGCTGTTGGCTGCGTTCACCGACGGCTACTCCACCTACGCCGGTGGCAAGAGCCCGGTCGAGCACTTCGCCCGTGCGGCGGCGAAGGAACCTGCACCGCGGGGCATTTCGGTGAACAACATCGCTCCCGGGCCGATGGACACGCCGTTCTTTTATGGGCAGGAAACCGACGAGCGGGTGGCGTTCCACAAGTCGCAGGCCATGAAGAACCAGCTCACCAAGATCGAAGACATCGCGCCGATCGTGTCCTTCCTTGCCGGGGACGGTTGGTGGATCACCGGCCAGACCATCTTCGCCAACGGCGGTTACACCACTCGTTGACCCGACCGATCGAACATCGGAGAACACGATGACCGACACAGTCCCAGAACCGGTCGCGCAACTGATCGCTGCCACCAATTCCCCTGACCTGGAGACATTCCTGGACACGTTCACCAGCGACGGAGTAGTCGACGACTGGGGACGCACCTTCCTCGGGCGCCCAGAAATACGGCACTGGAGCGACAACGAATACCTCGGCAAGCAGGTCACACTCGAGGTTACGTCGGTTCAGAACACACCGACCGGAGCCATTGTCGTGGCGCAGGTCGGTGGCAACGGATTCAACGGGCCCAGCACATTCTCGTTCCTCCTCAGTGGAAACAAGATTCAGCGGATGACGATCCGGGAATGAGCGGGTGCGCCGAACAGAAGGTAGGCAGCGAGTTGGCGCCCACAAGAGTAGGACGGGCCATTGTGCTTCGCTTCGCGCCCCACGGCGGGAACGTTGTCGTCAATTACTCCAGAGACACCGCCGCCGCAGGTGGCGTCGGCACGGCGGCTCGAGCGACGGGTTCGAGCCGCAGTGTCCGTCGCGCAGGAGATCGACTCCCTCTTCGCTGAGGCTCTCCAAGAGAGCCCTACTTTGTGCGGCAGGCTGCCGCAAATCCGATGGGAGCGGATCCTCGATACCCTCGTCGAGTGCGGCCTCCAGCCCCGGCCCGGGCCGGGGCTGGAGGGGGACCGGCAAGTCCGCACGAAGTACCTCGTTCGGGTACTCGCCCAGGAGATCGGCCATCGTAAGGTCACCGTCGATTCCCCGGTCCCTGGACCGATCGTTGGCGCGGTAGTCCTCGCCGACAGCGCTGACGACGATTCCTACCAGAAGCGTCTGCTCGACACCGTACCGATGGGCAGGCTTGCGACGGCGCTGAGGTGGCGGGATTCTTTGCCGGAGAACGGTCTTCTTACTCATCGGTGCGGAGATCCTCATGAGTGGTGGTTCGAGCACCTGATCGACGTGGGGGCCACGGTGTTGTGATGGGCGCACCGGTCGATTCGTCGACGAGATCCCGGCGGGTGACCACTGCGTGGTTGCGCGTCATCGACGACGCTGTCGGTGTTCGATCCGGCGCGACAGTCGTCGTCGTCGGCTCACGGACTGACGCGGAACCGGCGGGGTGAATTAGCGATGTCGAGGTCCTATCCCGGATCGCTCGAACATCTGATCAGCATGTCGGGGTGGCGCCCATGCCATGCGAGTGCGGGTGCCGCGGCCCCACGCATGTCGGTCACCCGGACTCGGTGGCGACGCGGAAGCTATCGCGACGACGGTAGGCACGGTGGGAACGGGGCGGATCGTCGCGTCGGTACCCACCGTGCCGTGAGAACTGTGGCGCACTGTTCTGGTTCTCACTGCCCGGTGCACATCGCATCAAACCGGGGTGCGCCGCCCGAGCCTAGCGTTCCCGGTAGCCGGCAAGGTCGGGCGCTGCGCGCCGGGCGGTGGCGATCAAGTCCGCTCCCAGACTTTCGACCGCGGAGCCGGGCATCCGGGTGACCGGTGCCGCGATCGAGAGCGCCCCGACCGCCTCGCCCCGCTCGTTGTGGAGGGCGATCCCGACCGCGCGGACCCCCGGTTCGGTATCGGGGACGTTCAGGGCCAGCAATCCCCGATTAAGCAGAGCGAGCATCAATTCTCGCTGCCGACAACCCCAATGCGACACACCGCCGGAAACAAGCGTTGGCAGACGATCGACTAGGACGCTCAGCTCAAATCTGCGCCTCACGATCATCATCACGAAGCAGCCCGTCCTGTGAGGATAAAAGAAACGATAATGTCCAAACAACCGGAATTGAACAGCCGTTCGGAAAATCCCGAACGCAACACACCCACCCGAAACCACACGTCTATGTCCGCAGATTCCATCACCGACCAGCTGAGCGCCTACCGCCGCCAGCGCCGCCGCGCACGAATGTCCGAGGAACTGCGCCGAGCGCGACACCGTGACGTTCCACGAGGTGACTCCCGATCTCACCCGCACTCGGGTTCGTCCTCGTCCTCCGGCTCGGGTTCGTCCTCGTCCTCGGCGGTCTCGTCCTCCGACTCCTCCTAGCCGCGGCGGCGTCGTCCCCGGACGGCCGCAGCGAAGTGCCTTCGTTCCCGCCGACTACCCCGCGTCGGCGACGCTCAATCTGCGCGAAGCCCTCGAGTTCCGGGAGGGCTTCGCGCAGGCGAACTCGCCGTCATAGTCGGCGAGCAGTTCGTTTCGTCATGCGTCACGATCAGACAGGACCGCACCGAATGACCGCGGGGTCTGCCAGCCCTCGGAATACCCACGTAACGCAGTTGTCTGTGGGTACCCAGTGAACACGCTGCCCGCGCCGCGAAGACGGACCGGGCAGCCAGCCCCGCTCCGGCCGCCGAACCCCTTCGGCCGGCGGGGCGCCCCGCCGCGAGCGGACCGAGGTCGAGTGCTCGCCCACCCCGACCTCGGCCGCGCGCGACCCCGACCCTCTCACGTCGTGGATCACGCAAATACACACGAGAAGCACATGCGCCGACTTTGACGTCACCCCCATTTCCTAAATCGATTGCCCAGCAACATCATGGGCGGTTGGCAATTTCATAGTGCGAGAAATTCGCTTTCGCGAAACGCTCCTCGTCCCCGAGCGCGATAGGCATCGCACGCAAGGATCGACGATCCCGTGGATTCAACACCAGGAAAGGCGTGGATTCTGATGGGTTTGTAGGAATCGATTCACCCGTCGCGTTCGAGGTAGTGGCTGAGCGCCGCCTTCGACGGTGGCATCGGACCGAGTTATCAGGCCGCGGTGGCCCGGCTCACCTGGGGGCAGCCGGGCCACCGCCCTGATCAGCACGATCACCGGCCAGGTCCCCCTGCCCCGACCGCCATCCTCGGCCGTGAGGTGAGGCTCGGTCTACGGAGGTGCTCGGTCGGCGGGCGACCGCGCAGTCGAGTCGACATTACCTCCCCGAAATCGGGCCGGTCGAACACGGAATAGCCTTGCGCGAAGCGTGGTTCGAGAATGTGGGTCTCATGTCTACACAAGTTTTGCCAACATCGGAAATCCGAGAGTCCCGTGTCTGCATATTCATCTCACCGTGCACGAGGGTGACCGGTCTCGGAAATTCCCGGCCGCATGGACAAAGGAGGTGAACACCGAGTCTTCGAATCCTGCACGCCGGAGATCTTCCGTCAGTCCTCCGGCTTTGGTCTCACCACAAAGTCGTAGGGGGCCACGGGCGGGGCAACAACCTCAACCACACCTACTACCGGCGCGGCGCGTCGGTACCCCTCATCGCAGGTGAGGATTCCGCAAGGCGTACATGCCCATCGTACTGAACTCGATTGGCCACCAACATGAACCACCGTGCAGCTGTTGGGTGATCAGGTGCCCAGCCAGAGCCGTCGACGAGCGACCGTGGTCACCCGCTCGATCAGCACCGGCCGCAGCGGTGCCGGCGCAGCAACGTCGGAGGTACCCGGTGTCCGGAAGAACGCCGCGGTGTCCATCCCGAAATCGGCCCTGATGGCCTCGGCCGGGCCGCCGCCGTGGGCGCACCACCGCAATGCGAAGGCCACCATCCGGCTCAACTCGGTCGTGTCCGCGATCACCACCGCCCCTGGCGGTGCTGTGCACCGGTCGCCGCACAACGGGCCCGGGCCCACGTCTGTCGCGAACTCGGATACCCGGTGGCGGCGGCATCGCCGGCGACGGCCACCGGATCGAGGTGGGCACTCCGTCGGGTGGATCCTGGGCGTCGGACCCTATCCGTGACCGTGCGTCGTGGTGCGTCCTTCTTCGACTCCGCCACATCCTTCGGGATGGTTCCGCGGCGGCAAGATCGACGCTGCCATCCTTGGCGCGATGCAGGTGTCCCTGGTCGGGGACATCGCCAACTGAATGATCCCCGGCAAGATGGTCAAGGGAATGGGTGGTGCCATGGACCTTGTCCACGGGGCCAAGCGCGTCATCGTGCTCATGGAGCACGTCGCGAAGGACGGGGCGTTGAAGATCGTCAACGAGTGCTCTTTGCCGCTAACCGGCCGGCGGGTGGTCGAGCGGATCATCACGAACCTCGCCGTCATCGACATCACTGCGACGGACCTCACGCTGGTCGATCTCGCACCCGGCGTCCTTCCGACGAGGTGCGGGCGAAGACGGAGCCAGACCTGGTGCAGGCATGACTCCGGCATCAAGCGCAGTGAGCCGCCTTCGCTGCGGCCCAGGCGGATCCGGGATTGGCGCGGTTCGGGTGCTTGTCGAGGAGCGCGGCGTAGAGCTCCTCGGGAGTTGTCGTCGCCTCGCGCAGCGCGTCGAAGTCTTCAAGGTAGGACAACGTCTCGACAATGTCAGACGGGTCGTCGGGATAGTCGCTGTGCTTATGTCCTGCCACCGCAACTCGGGCATCGAGCTGTGACAGTCGCTCGAGGGCGGATCGCCAGTTGTCCCGCGATTGCGGAGTGGTCTCGGCGAGGTAGGGATGCGTGTGGTTGTAGACGACGTCGCCGCCGACGATCAAGCTCAGGTCAGGCACCCACACGACCGTCGTACCCTCGGTGTCCGTGAAGCCCGTTGGGAGGATCTGGAGCTCATGACCGTCGAGCTCCAGCGCCACCGACTCGATGACGTCGGGCACGTGCAGTGGTGACGGGATCTCACCGGGGAACAGCCTGTTCCAGAACGCGTCCACCATCTCAGGCGAGGCATGCTTCTCGGCTTGTGCGACGGTGCCGGCGGTTGCGACGGCAGTGGCGCCCTCGAACCGGTTGAGCAGTTGTCCGATGCCGAAGAAGTGGTCCCCATGTCCGTGGGTGGAATAGATCTGAGTCAGATTGCGATCGAAGGAGGCGACCCACTCGACCAGTTCCTCGTTCTGCGCCGCCGTCGTGAAGGTGTCGATCAAGATCGCGTCGCGGGGCCCATAGACGAGGGTTGACGTGTTCGTCACCCACTGGAGGTCGGCCGGCCCGTATGGGAGGTCACGAGTCAGGGAGGGGCGGCGGTTGACGAGGACGGCGTAGTTCAGGCCCTCGGCATCGCTGGGCGGCTGGTGGCTCATCGTTGTTCTCCTCTTCGGACGGCGGTCTGTTTGACTGTCATGAGGTACGCGAGCTCGACTCGCCACTTCGCATCGACATATGCATTAATCTTACATATATGTTGCTTGATCGGCGCCTTCACCGTCTCCTCGGCAGGGAGCGGCACGGCCAGCACCCCTTGTGGTACATAGCCAAACTTATTACGGTTATGTTGTCAATCGATCCAGATGCACGATGGCGTGTGCTCGGAAACGGTCCCACCCGCCGCATCAAGACATATCCATAGGGAGTTTTCATGGCCGACGCGGCGGTTGTGCAAGTCATCGACACTGCGGTTACCAGGCGCGGTGACGGTCAGTTCATGGCGGTCTTCGTCCACGGCTTCCTCGACGACCGGCACGTCTGGGATAACGTCGTCTCGCAACTGGACGCACCGCAATTCGAGTTCGTCCAAATCGATCTCGCCGGCAGCGGCGCACGGGCCGATGCCGAGGGGCCGTTCGACTACGACCACTTCGCGGCCGACGTCGGAGCGGTCGTGGACCACATCGGCAAGCCCTTCGTCATGATCGGGCACAGCATGGGATCGGCCATCGCAGAGCTGGTCGCCGCCGCCCGCCCGAACCGCGCCATGGGTCTCCTCCTGCTGGCTCCGGTGCCGCTGGCGGGAGTCGGCATGCCCGCCGAGGCCATCGAGTCGTTCCGCGGGCTCGGCGGGGACAAGGAGGGGCAATGCGCCTTGCGCAAGCAGCTCTCCGCCGGGATGCCTGGCCCGGAACTCGAACGGATTGTCACCGCCGGCGCGCAACTACGGCCCGATGTCGTTGCGGCGTTGGCAGATTGCTGGAACGGTGGGCACCCGGACGGTGTCAGCCCGTCTCGCTACGCGGGCGCGGGGCTCGTTCTGACGGGTGCCGCGGACCCGTTCGTCACCGCCGACGTCGTATCGGCGGGCGTGACGTCGCGGTTGCCGCAGGCCACCACGGCCGTGGTCGAGGGCGCCGGGCACTGGCCGCACATGGAACAAGCCTCCGCGGTCGCCGCTCAGACCAGTGAATTCCTCGAACGAACCGCCGCCGAGTTCCTGGCCGAAGCCCGGGAGCAGGGATGGACGCAAGCCTTCGCGGACAAGACCGAGTCCAGCTTCGCCGAGAAGTTCACCGAAGACGTCGTGCTCGAGGCTAGCGCATTGCAACGGCCGGCGGAGGGCCGCGACCTGGTGAAGGTCATTCTGGCAACAGCCAGCGGGATCTACGAGTCATTGACGTTCACCCACGAAGCCAGCCACGGCTCGCGCACCTACCTCGAATGGGAAGCGACTGCGTTCGGCGGGCTGAAGCTGTTCGGAATCACGGTTCTGAGCAAGAACGAGGACGGCAAGATCGCGCGCGCGGCGATTCACCATCGGCCGCTCGGCGCCCTGCAGAAGTTCTCCGGTGAGCTACGTCAGCGACTCGACGGCACGGTCGATTCGAGCTACTTCCACGGCGACTGACCGGCTCTACCACCGGCGCGCGACGAGCTCGGTTCAGTCCTCGCCGCGCGCCGGCACCGACTCGGGCTTGCGCCTGCGCGCGCGGGAGGCACGCAAATTGACCGCGTTGCCGCACAAGCGCGCGTCATGCCACACGGCACTGGTGTTGCGCGAACGGTCGTAGAACGCCCCACCGCACCGCTCGTTGCGGCAGATTTTGAACCTGCGCCAGATGTCCTGTTGCTGGGCAACGAACGCCTCGATCAGGACGATCGCGGCAACCCGCCGCCACCCTTCTGCACGCGGCTCCAATTTCACCGTGCCGTCCGGATCCACCCGGGCGCCCATCGTGGCCGAGTGCATCCGCGCCGCGGCGAGGCTCGGATCGGCGCGCGTGGCGAGGAGGGCATGAAGGTCGGCTCGCAGGTCACGCAGGGGTTCGAGATCGCGTTCCCGGATGACGATCCGATCTTTCGCGGCGTCGTTCATCGCGGACCATGACTCCAGGGCTGCGTCCAGCCACCTCTGAGCGCTGTCGAGATCACCCAGCAGGTCGGCCTGCCGTGGGCGGCCGATCGGCCTCGTGTTGAGCAGGTCTTGGACGAAACCGAGACCGCCGGGAGCGCCCATCAGCTCGTAACGCTCTGTTGCTGGCCATGTCATAGTCGCTACCCTACCCGGATTCACGCCCTCCTTCGCTGTAACCGTTGTCACTACGGTTCTGTCTACGGATACCCGGAAACGAATCGATGCCCACCTACTAGACAAGGGTGTACGGATTATGGTTATGTCATGGGTGTCAGGTGCATCTTCCTGATGCTTATGTCACAGCCCCCTCCGCGAGCGTTGATGCCGCGGCGGAGGTCAACCGAACGATTGGACGGTACATCGTGGTGTACGGCTCCTCATTGGAACAACAGCGAGGCCCGTTCGGGGTCGAACGCGAGGACGACCTGGCGATGACCACCAGGGACGGAGTCGTGCTTCGGGCCGACGTGTACCGTCCCGAGAAGCCGGGCCGATATCCAGTGCTGGTGCGCCGCACGCCCTACGGGAAACGCGTGAACGACCTCGCCGCAGACTTCAGCGAGGCCCACTACTTCGCATCACACGGTTATGTGGTGGTTGTCCAGGACACCCGTGGGCGCTTCGCCTCCGAAGGTGCCTGGTACCCGTTCATCTACGAGGCACAGGACGGCTACGACACGATCGAATGGGCCGCAGCCCTGCCCGGTACGACGGGGGCTGCCGGGACCTTCGGCCAGTCCTACGGCGCGATCAGCCAATACCTCGCGGCTACCCAGCGACCACCACACCTACGGACCTGCATCCCGGTCTCGGCGTATCAACTCGCGTTCGAGAACTACTGGTACAACGGCGGCGCGCTCGAACTCGGCTGGATGCTCAGCTATTTCGTGAACATGGCGGAGGCCGTGCTCGCCGCTGGGGGTGACGACGAGGCGATCGACGAGCTGACGAAGCTGAAGGTCGATCCGGCAGTGCGGTTCTCCGCGCTGACCGAGGACACGCTGCGACACCTGCCGCTGAGCGATTGGGCGGACCGCCTCGGCCGGGGTGCGCCGTTCCTGAACGATATCCTCGCGCACCCGGCCGACGGCCCGTACTGGTGGGCGACGGACCTCAGCCGGCAGTTGTTCAACATCGACGTGCCGATGCTGCACGTCGGTTCCTGGTACGACATCGCCAACCGGGACACGCCGAAATTCTTCACCGGCCTACGTGAGTCCGCGCTGGACGCGCGGAACGGTCATGCACTGATCATGGGCCCGTGGGCGCACCAGCTGCCGTTCAACCAGCCGACCTCCGGGGGCACCGGTGACATCGACTTCGGGCCCGAAGCCGCCATCTCCCTCGTCGACATCGAGCGCCGTTGGTTCGACCGCTACCTCAAGGACGACACCACCGAACTGCCGAGCCCGCCCGTCCGGATCTTCGTCATGGGCGAGAACCGATGGCGCGACGAACAGGAGTGGCCGCTCGCGCGCACCGCGTACACGCCGTACTACCTCCACAGCGACGGCTCGGCGAACACGCTGAACGGCGATGGGATCGTGTCCACCGACCTACCCGCGGACGAGCCCGCGGATCGCTACCGGTACGACCCAGACGACCCCGTTCCGACGGCGGGCGGCCGGTTCGTCGGTGGCGGAGTGGCCGACCAGCGGAAGAACCAGTCCCGCGCCGACGTGCTGGTCTACACCGGAGCGGAACTGACCGAGGAGCTCGAAATCACGGGTCCCATCACCGTCTGCCTGCACGCGATGACGACCGCCCAGGACGCAGACTTCGTCGCGGTGCTCTCCGATGTCCGTCCCGACGGCTATGCCCAGAATCTCGCCGAAGGCATCGCGCGCGGCCAATTCCGCGAATCCTTCATCAATCCAACGCCATTGGAGCCCGGCACACCCTACGAGTTCACGATCCAGCTCTGGAACATCAGCCACGTATTCCATGCCGGCCATCGCATCCGGCTCCACATCACCTCCAGCGACTTCCCCCGGTGGGACCGCAATGCCGGTACCGGCGCCCCGATCGGCACCGACACCACCTTGCGCATCGCCGAGCAAACCGTCCTGCACGACAGCCGGCACCCCTCCCGAATCGTGCTTCCCGTCGTGCCCCGCCCAAACAAGAAGGATTGAACTGCTGTGGACAAAGTTGTCGAATCGGCCGAGGAGGCCGTTCGCGATGTCGGCGATGGAGCGTCCCTCGCGGTAGGCGGCTTCGGACTGTGCGGCATTCCGAGCGTGTTGATCGCGGCGCTGTTGCGGCGAGGGGTGACCGACCTCGAGGTGGTCTCCAACAACTGCGGCGTGGACGACTGGGGTCTCGGCCTTCTCCTGCGCGAACACCGCATCCGCCGGATGACCTCGTCCTACGTCGGGGAGAACAAGGAGTTCGCGCGCCAGTACCTCGCCGGCGAGCTCGAAGTCGAGCTGACGCCGCAGGGCACTCTCGCCGAGCGGTTGCGTGCCGGGGGTTCCGGCATCGCCGCGTTCTACACCCGAACCGGTGTCGGCACCTCGGTCGCCGAGGGTGGGCTCGCGTGGCGATATGACTCGGCGGGCGGCGTAGCGATTGCCTCCCCCGCCAAGGAAACGAGGAATTTCGGCTCGGATGAGCACGGTTTCGAGGGCGAATTCGTCCTCGAAACCGGCATACGCAGCGACTTCGGGCTCGTCCGCGCCTGGCGCGGAGATCGGCACGGCAATCTGGTCTTTCGGGCATCGGCCCGCAACTTCAACCCGCTGTGCGCCATGGCGGGCCAGGTCACGATCGCCGAAGTGGAGCAATTGTGCGAGCCGGGCGAAATCGACCCGGACGACGTCCATCTGCCCGGCGCCTTCGTCCAGCGCGTCGTGCCTTTGTCCGCCGAGGAAGCAGCGGACAAGCGCATCGAGAAACTTGTCACACGGAAGGCCCCCGAATGAGCTGGACGCGAGATCAGATGGCGGCCCGGGCAGCACGGGAACTCTCGGACGGCGACTACGTCAATCTGGGCATCGGGGCACCGGCCCGTGTTCCCGCGCATATCCCGGCGGATATCGAGGTGGCACTCCAATCGGAAAACGGAGTACTCGGCACCGGTGACTACCCCGAGCCTGGGGAGGCTGACCCCGACTTGGTCAATGCCAGTAAGGAGACCGTCACCCTGCGACCTGGCGCCTCCTTCTGCGATTCCGCCACGAGCTTCGGGATGATCCGCAGCGGGAAGATCGACGCCGCCATCCTCGGCGGCATGCAGGTCTCCGAGTCGGGTGACCTCGCCAACTGGATCGTTCCCGGGAAGATGGTCGAGGGAATGGGCGGGGCCATGGATCTGGTGCATGGCGCGCGGCAGGTCATCGTGCTGATGGATCACGTCGCCAAGGATGGCTCACGCAAGATCGTTCGGCGCTGCACGCTCCCCCTGACCGGTCGCCGCGTCGTGCACCGGATCATCACCGATCTCGCCGTGATCGACGTCGAAGAAGAGGGCCTGCGCCTGGTCGAACTGGCCCCCGGGGTGACAGCCGATGACGTCCGCGCCGCGACCGAGCCACCTCTCGCCATCGCGACAGACCTTGCCGGTGACCGACAGTGGTGACCGAACCACCATCCACCCCTCGAGAAAGGGATACAGAAGTGGCCCACCTCAGCTGCACGATCGACGGCGACCTCGCGATCATGTGCCTGCACAACCCATCCCAGAACCGCATCGGTGTCGAGATGATCGACGAAATGCGGCAGGCGCTGCACACGATCGAAATCAGCGACGCCCGTGCAGTCCTACTCCGAGCGAACGGTCCCGACTTCAGCTACGGAGGTGACATCGAGCCGTGGCCCGAGTGGACAGAGCGCGAAATGCGCACCCGGTTCGAGACCTTCATGTGGACGTTCAACCAGTTCGAGCGATTGCCGGTGCCGACCGTGACCGCGGTACAGGGCCTGTGCTTCGGCGGCGGCTTCGAGTTGGCCCTCCGCAGCGACGTCATCTTCGCGGGCGAGAGTGCCCGGTTCGGCCATTCGGAACAATCCATCGCCATCGTCACCCTACTGGGCGGCGTCTACCGGGTCGCGGAGCGCGCAGGGCGATCCCGTGCCATGGAGTGGGCGATGACCTCTGAACAGGTTCCGGCCGCGGAGATGGAGCGCTTCGGGGTGGTCAACAAAATCGTGCCGGACGACGAACTCGACCACGCCGCAACCTCTTTCGCACGCAAGCTCGCGCAGGGACCGACGAAGGCACACGCGGCGCACAAGGCGCTGCTGCGCACCTGGGCGATCGGCGGCGTCGCAGCGGCCGACGAAACCATGTTCGACATCGCACTGCCCCTGTTCCGAACCGACGACACCCGCGTGGCGATTCCCGCCGCGATCAACGCGTTGCGATCCGGCGCGCCACGCCCCGCGATGCCGTTCCAGGGCCGCTGAGAGGACTCCACCATGCCGACACTGTCCTACGACGTCCACGTCGCCCCGTCCATCCCGACCGCGATCCCCGATCTTCCCCCCGGCCTCGACCGCCGGTGGTGGTCACCGATCACCTCGACACTCATCAGCGGCGAATCCGACGCCGTCCTCGTCGACCCCTTGATGACCGTCGAGCAGGCACGCCACCTGGCGGACTGGGTGGCGGCCAGCGGCAAGAACCTCACGACGATCTACGTCACCCACGGCCACGGTGACCACTGGTTCGGACTGTCCACCCTCCTCGAGCGCTTCCCCCGAGCTCGCGCGATCGCCACCCCCGCCGTCGTGGCGCACGCTCGGCAACAGTGCGCGCCGGAGTTCGTCGAGTCGTTCTGGAGGTCCCGGTTCCCGGGGCAGATCCCGGATCGATTCGTCTTGCCCGAGCCCGTAGCCGGGACCACCTTCGAGCTCGAGGGCGAGATCCAAATCATCGAACTCGGCCACACCGACACCGACGACACGACCGCGTTGTACGTGCCGTCGATCGGATTGGTGGTGGCCGGCGACGCCGCATACAACGACGTGCATCTCTACCTCGCCGAGTCGCCGGCCGAAGGGCGAAAAGCGTGGATTTCCGCGCTGGACGCCCTAGCCGCCTTGGAACCCGTCTCCGTCGTGGCCGGCCACAAGAATCCCGCTCGCGGCGACGGCCCGGAGATCATCGAGCAGACGAAACGATACATCCGGGATTTCGAGGAACTGGCCGCAATCGCCTCGACCACGCCGGAGCTCTACCAACTCTTGCTCGAGAAGTATCCGGACCGGGTGAACCCCGGAGCCGCGTGGGGATCGGCACGCTCAGCAAAAGGGTGAGCCGGGAAATGCCCGGACCCCTGGACAGGTCACAGCCCTAGGTACAGCGAATCCGACGATAGGAATTATTGATGATCATCGACGGGTCCACTTTGGACCCCACAGCCGCCTACAAGCTCTTGATCGGCAGCATCCTGCCCCGCGCGATCGGCTGGGTGAGCACGGTTTCCACCGATGGCGTCGCGAATCTGGCACCCATCTCGTTCTTCACCGCCGTCGGCCGCAAGCCACCGATGGTATCGCTGTCCATGCAGGCCCGCTCCGATGGCCATCTCAAGGACACCTTCGTGAACATTCGCGACACCGGCGAGTTCTGCACGAACCTGGTGTCCTTGCCGAATGCACACCAGATGCATCGCACCGCGGCGGAATTCCCCAGCAACGTAGATGAATTCGACGCGGTCGGACTGGAGAAGGCGCCATCCCAACTGGTGAAGCCTCCCCGGGTCGCGGGCGCCCCGATCTCCTTCGAGTGCACCCTCGAACGGATCATTCCCATCGGCGACCTCGACGATCACATCGTCTTCGGTGTCGTCGAACGATTCCACATCCGTGACGATCTGTACCTCGACCGCGGGCGCATCGATACGGCGGCCCTCAACCCCGTCGGACGGTTGGCGGCGGAGTACACCCTGGTCGAGAACGTGTTCACTACGCCACTCGAGGACCACATCCTTGAAGCCCGCCGAGAAGCGCGCATGAGGCGACTCGATGACAAGGACACCGACTTCTCGCCGATCGACACCAGCTCGTGGTCCGCGTCGGGTTCCATTCGAGACTGACCCGCACAACGGAAGAAACCAATGCCCATTGAACTCAGCCCCGATCCGGTCGCGGCTCAACTCGCCAACCGGACCGCAGAATTCATCCGCGCCATAGTGCTCGCCGTCGAGGACGAGCACCGCGGTGTAGCGAACTCGGAGGCCGTACGAGCGCAGCTGCAGCGCGCCGCGAAAAGTACTGCTGCCGTTCATCAGCCGGCACAGCCCATCGGGACGCCTCGCGCATGCAACATGAACTCGACGCCGCCGTGGTGTTCCTTGCCAGCCCCGCCTCCTCCTCCTACAGCACCGGCACCACGCTCCGTGCACGGTGGCATGTCCGGACACTGAGCTCAGCCAGTTCGGCTCCCCGCTCACCCGGACCGCACTCGACGGCGGCTGAGCCAGACAACATCGAGGCCGACGCACGTCGCCCGGCCTCCCACACGCCCGCGGTGTGACACACCACCGCAGTGCCGGATCGAATAGAGACCAGCCCATGAAGACGATGATGCTTCCCGCGACCGGCATGGAACCCGCGCTCGAAATCGTGCACGCCCCCGCGACCGGTGTCGCCGACCGTTCACCGCTGCTCTTCGTGCATGGCCTCGGACACGGCGCATGGTGCTGGCACAACTGGCTGGAAGCAGCAGCCGCCGCCGGTCACCAGGCCTACGCGCTCTCCTTCCGAGGCCACGGTGGTAGCGAAGGCAGCGTCGCCGGGGCGCGGCTGCGCGATTATGTCGCTGACACGGTCCGCGCCGCGACGTCGATCGCGGACGGGAAGGGCGTCCTCATCGGACATTCGCTCGGCGGTCTCATCGTCCAGCACGCCCTGCCCGTGATCAAGCCCGCGGCCGCGGTCCTGCTCGCGAGCATCTCAGCCCACCCCGCCATTGGAACGGCCATATCCGTGGTACGACACGATCCGATCCAGGGACTGCGCCTCGTCGCAGGCCTTCCCCTCCATCTGGGCCCCGACATGCTCTTCACCGGACTGGACGCGGCGTCAGCAGCAGCAGCAATGGTGCGGATGACCCCGGAATCGGCGCTGGTGCAGTACCAGCTCCTGGCACGCACCCCGGCGCCGCTGCCGTCGCCGTCCATCCCGGTGCTGTCGGTTGCGACCACCGATGACCGTGTCGTCCCGATCCGCGCCACGCGGGCGACCGCCCGCCGGTACGGTGCCACCATCCGCGAGCTGGAAGGGATCGGCCACGACATGATGCTCGACGCCGGCTGGCAGACAGCGTGGGACGTCGTCGATCAATGGCTGCACTCGCAGGCAGTGGCCCCTACTTAGATAAGAGGTCTGCGTCACTGGCACCGGTGAACCAGCAGCGGCGAAACACGCCGCTCTGCAGGCGCTCCGGCCCGGAGGAGATTTCAAGGACAGCATCTGCACCGCGCTGACGATCGAACTACTGTCCTGGATCGCCACCTCGGCGGCGGATTTTCATACCGCCCCGCCCTCTCGAGTGCCGCGGCCGCAGTCTGGGCGTGGCTGGGGACCGGCGTCGAGGCGTTCGGCCCGCACCTTCAGGAGGATTCGATCTACTCAGCGCAGACCGCGGCAGAGGCCCTCGGAGAAAAGGAAGTCGCGGCCGTAGCCCGGCGGAACGCAACGATGACACTCGATGCGGCCGTCGCACTAGCACTCGGCGGGGAAGGTCGGTCCGAAAAGCCCCAGCGCACCCGCAAGATCACTCCTGTACGAAGCGAGAAAATGAGATCGCGAACCTAGTGGCAGAAGGATCGAGCAACCGTGCCATTGTCGAATCCGTGGTGCTGTCTCCACGCACCATCGACGGCCGCGTCGAACGCATCCTCACCAACTCGACTTCACATCACGCACCCAAATCGCCTCAGGGGACGCATCCCAGAAGAGATGACGCTCAACCGTTTCGCACTAGTGGGGCACTGTCACGTTGATCGAAAGAATAGGCGGCGAGAGTGTGATTACCCGCGGATGGGTTTCGGGAGCTGCGCCGCGCGGGGGTTACGGAAGGAGCCCGAGTCGGCGGGCGCGAGACACCGCCTCGACCCGGGAGCGGGCATCCAGCTTGCCCATCGCTTCACGCAGATAGTGCTTCACTGTCTCGGGTTTGATCGACAGTCGTTGCGCGGCTGCGGCATTGGTACAGCCGAGAGCAACATAGGTGAGGACGTCGACCTCACGACCGGACAATGTGATATCGGTGGCGGGAAGGTCGCCGCCACGGGATAGAACGGCGAGTTTGTCTGCGAGACCGTGCAGAGTTGTCGCGAGTGCTGAGTCCGGGGCGGTGCGCATCAGTGCCCGCAGGTCGGAGTGGATCTCGCGGATACCTTCGGTCAGCGCCGTTGCTGTGGGTGCCTGCCCACCATCGACAAGTGTGTCGATCAACTCGACCCGTCGGTCGACTTCGTCTCGAATTTTGATTTCGGTGGCGAGTCGGTCACCGGCTCGGGTCAGTATGTCGAGAATTCGACCCCCGCTCGGGGTGGCCTGACGAAGTGCGGCGTACATGATGGCGCGCGCTGCGCCGCCGACAACCACCGGTACCGCGATGATGGATCGCAGTCCTTCGTTGATCACGGGTCGGTCGTAGTCGTGGGTAATGGTCTGTGCCGTCGCGTAGTCCTCGACCCACTGGGGCCGAAGCAAGGTGATCGCGCGCCCGCCAAGTCCCAACATCGGTGAAATCAGCAGGCCGCGCAGCCCGACAGTTCTGGTGCCGAGTGTCTCGGAGATCTTCAGGGTTCCCGCGGAGACGGGGCCGCCGAATACCACCGGGGGTGTCGCGAAGCCCGCTGCGATGACGCGTAGCTC
This sequence comes from Rhodococcus sp. IEGM 1307, assembly GCF_030056915.1. Classification (NCBI taxonomy): domain Bacteria; kingdom Bacillati; phylum Actinomycetota; class Actinomycetes; order Mycobacteriales; family Nocardiaceae; genus Rhodococcus; species Rhodococcus sp. IEGM 1307. The sequence continues at coordinate 112,801 of NZ_JASHKW010000013.1, read as the reverse complement.
GGCGCGAAGGGCATCGTCATCGCGCGGTCGGAGCAACCGCGCTGAACCTTCTGCGTCTGACACTGCCACCTCTACCTCCTCCTGGCGTGCGCCCCGTGATACTTGACACGAGAAGCCTAGTCGTCCATCATCATTCAACCTGTAAGGACGGGCTGCAGGTGCAGCGCGTACTGCGGAACAGTGCAATTGATGCGCTGCACCCGGTGTGCTGTTCAGCGGGTGTAGATCGATTTCGGCGAGACGTAGGCGTCCAAACCTTCCGGTCCGAGTTCACGGCCGAGCCCACTGGCTTTGACTCCGCCGAACGGGGCGCCGATGTCGAGATCGAAGAAGTTCACACCCACGCTGCCGGTCTCGATCCGACGGGCCAGGTCGAGGCCTTTGTCGGGGTCGGAGGTCCAGACCGTTCCGCCCAGCCCATACTCGGAGTCGTTGGCGATTGCGACGGCGTCGTCGAGGTCGTCATAGGGCAGGACGGTCAGGACCGGTCCGAAAATCTCTTCCCGCGCGACGGTTGCCGAGTTGTCGAGGTCGGCGAACACGGTCGGTTCGACGAACCATCCCCGGTCGAGGTGTTTCGGCCGGCCGCCTCCGGCGGCGACGGTGGCTCCTTCTCGTTTACCCGTGTCGATGTAGGCCTCGACGCTGCGCCGTTGGCGCTCGGACACCAAGGGTCCCACCCGGGTGGCGGGGTCGGATGGATCCCCGACCACGAGCTCCGACGCGAGGTGTGCGACCGCGTCGACTGTTTCGCGGTAACGGGATCGGGGGGCGAGGATTCGAGAGGACAGATGGCAGGTCTGGCCGTTGTTGAGCAGGCTCGCCCACGACAGTCCCCTGGCGACACTCACCAGGTCCGCGTCGTCGAGGATGATGGCGGCGCTCTTGCCTCCCAGTTCCAGGGTCACCGGTCGCAGCAGTCGACCGCAGGTCCCGCCGATCACCCTGCCCGCGGCGGTCGACCCGGTGAAAGCGACTTTGTTCACTTCGGGGTGGCTAACCAGGTAGGCACCGATCTCTCGGCCGCCGGTCACGATGTTCAGCACACCGCCGGGCAGCCCGGCTTCTTCGGCCGCGTCGGCGAGTTGGAAGGCGTCGAGCACGGTTTCGGGTGCGGGTTTGAGGACCACGGTGCATCCGGAAGCGAGTGCCGGGGCAAGCTTGAACATGGTCAGCGACTGGGGGAAGTTCCACGGAATGATCGCGGCAACAACGCCGATCGGCTCGCGACGCACGATCGTGGTGGACCTACCGTTTGCGGCGATCCGCGGGGTCTCGACGGGTGTCTTCTCGGTGAGATCGGCATAGTACCGGAGCGTTGCTGCCGGGCCGCTACCCTCCGCCGCCAGAGCTATCGCTGCCGGCATGCCGTTCTCGTCGGTCACGATGGCGGCTGTGTCCTTCCCCCGGCGGTCGAGCGCATCGGCAAATCGCCTTAGGACGTCGGCACGTTCGGCCGGCTCCAGCGCGGACCACTGGGGTGCACGCAAGGCGCGGCGGGCTGCGTGGACCGCGGCGTCGACGTCCGTGGGGGTACTGTCCGGCGCCGACCCGACGGGTTCCTCGGTGGTCGGCGAGATGACCGTGATGCGGTCGGAGGTGGACGGCGTGTGCCATCGGCCGTCGATGAACAGCTGCGAGCGGGTGTACTTCATGTGGGGTACCTCGGTCGTCGTGGTGCGCGGTCAGGGATGCGGGAGGAGGACCGGTTTGATGGTCGCGCCGCTGGCGGCGTCCGCCTCGGCGGCGGTGATCTCGGAGAACGGGTAGGTGCGGATCAGCCGGTCGAACGGGAACCGGTCCTGGCGCCAGAGTTCGATCAGGCGGGGCAGCAGCAGCTGCGGGACGGCGTCGCCTTCGAGGATTCCCATGATGTTCTTCCCGGCTGCCAGCGCGGCCGGGGCGAGGACCAGTTCGCGGGTTGCGGCGCCGACGAGACCGACGGTTCCGGTGGGCCGGAGACTGTCGATCGCCGACGCGATGACCTGCGGGGCCCCGGTGGTGTCGAGGGCGGCGTGCACGCCGCCACCGGTCAACTTCCGGATCTGGCGGGCCACGTCGTCCGCTGCCCCCTCGATCACGTCCGTCGCGCCGAGTTCGAGGGCGAGGTCGAGTCGGTTCGTGTGCAGGTCGACCGCGACGATCCGGGAGGCGCCGGCGACCCGGGCGGCCATGACTGCGGACAGACCCACCGCTCCGGCCCCGAAGACGGCGAACGTGTGCCCCGTACCGACTTTCAGGGCGATCAGCGCGGACCCGGCGCCGGTCTGGATCCCGCAGCCGAGCGGCCCCATCAGGTGCAGGGGCAGATCCTTGTCGACAACTACGACGTTCCGAGCACTGACGACCGCGTGGGTGGCCAGGGAGGACTGACCGAACCACCGTGACGCAATGGCGTTGCCGCTCAGGTCGGTGAGAGGGCCGGGGCCATCGGGGCCACGGCCTGACAGATTGCGCGCGAAGAACGCGAAGCAATACGCCGGGTGCCCATCCACACAGTTCTCGCACAGCCCACAGGAATCGAAAGACAACAGAACATGATCGCCGACCTCGATGCCGGTGACACCAGCGCCGACTTCCTCGACGACTCCGGCCCCCTCGTGGCCGACCACGATCGGCGGCTGAGCCAGGAACGACGGGTCCCTGGGTAGAACGTCGGTGTGACAGAACCCGACACCGGTGATGCGAACCCGTAGTTGGCCACCGGTCGGGTCGGCCAACTCCACCGTCTCGATCTCGAACGGTGCGTCGTGGTGGCGCAGCACTGCGGCTTCGATGCGCATCGGAAAGCTCCCTCTGTTCGGTGCGGTAACCAGAACGTACAGCTGACCGCCTGTACGGTCAATAGCAATTGGCGAGCTCGCTAGACCAGGTCCATGCGTTTCGATATCGTGCGGAACTACGAGGACGCGTCGAGCACCTCCTCAACGAATTCGCGATGAGGGACGCCCAGGAGATCTCGGCGCGAGCCCATCCCCCATCGTCGTCACGACACCCACTGCGGCCGTCACGTAAAGCAGTTGAGCAACACTATGATTCGGAGTTCGTCGGACATGTGGTCATCACTTTTCGACCACCGGGGCGCTACCCTGCTCCATCGCGTGCTGCACGTCTCATTACGCGAGTAGTTCTGCAACCGCCTCGATCGAGGAGTAACCGAGGCCTTGAAGCAGCAGCGTTTTGACCGCCGTCTTCTCCCATCGAACGAGGTCTTCTTTGATCTTGTCTCGTGATCCGACAAGGGCGACATCCTCGACCATGGCCAGGGGCACCGATGCTATTGCTTCAGATTTGCGCCCCTCCAGGTAAAGACGCTGAATGTGCGCGCATTCCGCTTCGTAACCCATGCGCACAAACACTTGATTGTGAAAGTTGGCTTCCTTGGCACCCATTCCACCGACATAGAGAGCGATGTTGGGCCGGACAACGTCGGCTGCCTTCTCGATGTCGTCGTCGATGACGATGGGGACCGTCGCGGCAATGTCGAAATCGTTCAGAGATCGGCGGGCCCCGGGTTTCGAGAATCCTTCCTCGAGCGCTGCTCGATAGAAGTCGTCCATTCGGGGCGAGTAGAAGATCGGCAGCCACCCATCGGCGATCTCGGCGGCGAGTGCGATGTTCTTGGGCCCCTCGGCCCCGAGATAGATCGGGATCTCGGGACGAATGGGGTGGATCATGGACCGAAGTGGCTTTCCAAGGCCGGAGCCACCTTGCAGCGGGAGTTGGTAGAACAAACCATCGTGACTCACGGGTTCGTCTCGTCGCACGAACTTACGGACGAGTTCGACGTATTCTCTTGTGCGAGCGAGTGGTCGAGGATACGGCTGCCCGTACCATCCCTCGACGACCTGTGGCCCCGAGACGCCCAGACCCAGGATGAAGCGGCCTCGAGACAGGTGGTCCAGTGTCATCGCCGCCATGGCGGTCGCCGCTGGGGTCCGCGCCGACATTTGCAGGATGTTGGTGCCCAACTTCACGGTACTGGTTGAGGCGCCGTACCACGCCAAGGGGGTTAAGCAGTCGGATCCGTAGGTCTCGGCAGTCCAGACCGAGTCGTAGCCGAGACTCTCCGCAAGGGAGAATGCCGCTCGTTCGTCGTCTGAGGGCGCGGTAGACCAATAGCCCAGGTGAAATCCCAATTTCATCGTTTGCTTGTCCTTACTTCGTCGTCATGGGTGTGGTTCGTTGTCGAGGTATGTGAATCCGGTCGTCGCGTCTACCGAGACGGGGGAAGCACGCTGTCACCCGTCCGGGTGGTCCGGAGGTCGTTGACCGCCAGCTCGTCGGCGTCGTAGCGGCGGCGCAGGTCCTTCTTGTCGAGCTTGCCGACGCTGGTCTTGGGGAGGACGTCGACGAAGGCCCACCGTTCGGGGAGCCACCAGCGTGCGACCTTGCCGTCGAGGAAGGCGAGAAGTTCGGGTGCGGTGGCGGTCGCGCCGGGGGCCAGGGTGACACAGACGAAGGGGCGTTCCTCCCATTTCGGGTCAGGTACGCCGATCACAGCAACCTCGATGATGGCGTCGTGCTCGAGCAGGGCATTTTCGAGTTCGACCGTGGAGATCCATTCTCCGCCGCTCTTGATGCCGTCCTTGAGTCGGTCCTTGAGCTGGATCCACCCACCATCGTGCAAGACCCCGAGGTCGCCGGTGCGCAACCAGCCGTCGTCGAACTTGTCCGGTGCTGCGGCGCGAAAATAGGTGCCCGCGATCGTCGCGCCGCGCAACTGGACTTCGCCGACGGACCGGCCGTCCCATGGCAACTCGTCGCCCGTTTCGCTGACGATGCGTGCCTGCACTCCGGGGACGATGCGCCCCGTCAGGCTCGCCCACTGTGCGAGGTCGGTGTCGGGTGTGTTGCGGGGTGGGCGGGAGAAGGTGAGCAGTGGGCTGGTCTCGGTCATGCCCCACCCTTGCGTCAACGCGACGCCGTGGTGGGTCGCCATGCTCCGTACCAGTGCGGCCGAGAGAGGTGAGCCACCGGACACGGCGAGCCGCAGGCTGGTGAGGTCGGCTGCGTTCGTGCGGGCGTATTCGTCGAGGCCGGTCCACAGTGTCGGCACGGCCGCGGCAGCCGTGGGCGCGAGGTCGGTGATGATGCGGGCCAGGTGGTTGATCTGGAGGTACCGGTCGTTGAGGATGATGTCGGCCCCGCTTGTCCAGGCGGCGTGCGGCCAGCCCCAGGCGTTGGCGTGGAACATCGGCACGATCGGCAGGACCCGGTCGGCGTCGGAGAATCCGAAGGCGCTGCCGGTGGAGATCTGCAGGCTGTGTAGGTAAATCGACCGGTGGCTGTAGGCAACGCCTTTCGGGTCGCCGGTGGTGCCGGTGGTGTAGCAGAGCGCGGCGGCGCTGCGTTCAGGCAGGCGCGGCCACCGGAAGTCGGTCTCGGTATCCAGCACGTCGTCGAGGCAGTGCAGTTGCACACCGGCGGGAACGGTCAGGTCCGCCTCGCCCGCGATGATCACGTGCTCCACGGTGGGGAGGCGGTCGATGATCCGCTGCAACTGGGGTACCAGATCGGCATCGACGAGGATCACCTTGTCCGCCGCGTGATTGGCGATGTAGACGATCTGATCATCGTGTAGTCGCAGGTTCAGTGTGTGCAGCACCGCGCCCATTCCCGGTACCGCGAAATAGGCGGCCAGATGCGCCGGGCTGTTCCAGCACAACGTGGCAACGACATCGTCCTCGGACACGCCGAGGCGGTGCAGACCGGCGGCCAGGGAGGTCACCGTGGTCCCGAACTCCCGGAACGACACTCGCCGCACCTCGCCGCCCTGATAGTGCAGCACCGAACTCTCCGGATGCGTGCGGAGGCCGTGCAGGAACAAATCCGACACGAGGAGATCGACATCTTGCATGGTGCTGTGCATGGCAGTCCGTCCTGGCTGTGAGGAAATACGGGTTCGTCTTTGCTGCCCTCGGCCTGGCCCCGGTTCGCGACAGCCGGTCTTGACCCATGGGCAGCTGCTCCCTACTCTAGACCGTACGTACGGTCAGTCAAGATGGTTGCTGATCCTCTACTCGACAAATTCCCCTGCCAGCCCGAAGGACACGTCATGACGCTATCGGCACTGCACACCGACCTGGGAAGCCCGGACGCATACTCAAACGGAGTTCCGCACCAGGTGTTCGCCGAGCTTCGCCGCCACGAACCGGTGGCCTGGATCGAAGAACCGACCGGTGACGGCTTCGCCGGCGGGCCGGGATTCTGGGCGGTCACCCGTTATGACGACGTCATGACGGTCTCGAAGAACCCCGACACCTTCTCGTCCCACAAGGGCTCCTCGTTCCTGCGCGATCAGCGGCCCCAGGACCTGGCGGCACTGCAGCAGATGATGCTCAACCTCGACCCCCCGGACCACTCCCAGATGCGATCGATCGTCAGCAAGGTCTTCACCCCGAAGATGGTGCGCGGCATGTTCGACACCATCACCGCCCACGCCCATGACATCGTCGACGCCCTGCCCGACGACCGCGAGATCGATCTCGTCGAGCACGTCTCGGCGGAGATGCCGCTGCGGGTGCTCGCCGACGTCCTCGGCGTGCCATCCGAGGACCGGCACCTGCTCTACGACTGGACCAATCGCATGGTCGGACTCGACGATCCCTCGTATGGAGGGCGTGAGGCTTTCCTCTCTGCGTTCATCGAGATGTTCAAGTATTCCAACGCACAAACCAACGCCAAGCGCGCCGAACCCGGCTCCGATGTGTGGTCCCTGATCGTCAATGCGGAAGTCGATGGTGCCCGTCTGTCGACCGAGGAGCTCAACCGATTCTTCCAACTGCTGGTCATCGCTGGAAACGAAACGACGCGCAACCTGCTGACCGGCTTCGTCCTCACGCTGAGTGAGCACCCGGACGAGCGCAGCAAGCTGGCCACCGACTCGGCGCTGCTGCCGAAGGCCATCGAGGAGGTGCTGCGGTTCCACTCCCCCGTCATCCAGTTCCGGCGCACGGTGACCCGGTCGACCGAACTCGGCGGCAAGCAGCTGCACGAGGGACAGAAGGTGGTTATGTTCTACGTCTCGGCCAACCGGGACGAAGCACAATTCGATGACCCGGACGCCTTCCGCATCGATCGGGGTGCCGCCAATCACCTTGCCTTCGGTGCCGGCACCCATTTCTGCCTGGGCAACAGCCTCGCCCGGCTCGAGGCGAAGGTGCTGCTGGAAACCCTCTTCGCGCGGTTCCCGCATTGGCAGGTCACCGGTCCCCCGGACCGGTTCCGGTCGAACTTCATCAACGGGATCAAGAAGCTGCCCGTTCACCTCGGAAAGGCCACGTCATGAAGATCTGCGTCGACCGCACCAAGTGCACCGGTCTCGGTATCTGCGAATCCCTCGCCCCGGACATTTTCGAGATCGACGATGCCGGTGGGCTGTTGCTGCTGCGTGAGGATGCCGATGCCAGTGTCATCGACGACGTCCGGGCGGCAGTCGAGGGGTGCCCGACCGAGGCACTCACGCTCGTCGAGGAGTGAGACCATGTCCGAACAGAATCTCGTGGTGGTCGGGGCGTCATTGGCGGGTCTGCGTGCCGCCGAGGCAGCCCGCAAGGCCGGCTTCACCGGATCGGTGACCCTCGTCGGCGCCGAGGAACACCTGCCGTACGACCGTCCCCCGTTGTCGAAGGCGTACCTCGACCCGTCGCCGACGCCCCTGGACACCACCTTCAGGGCCCGTGAGGTCTTCGACGACGCGGGAATCGACCTGCGTCTCGGAACCACGGCAACACAGTTGGATCCGGCGGACAAGACGATTCACACCTCGCACGGCCCGCTGCCCTACGACATCGCCGTCATCGCGACCGGATCGTCGGCGCGGATGCTTCCGGGCACGGCTGCCATGGCCGGCGTCGTCACCCTCCGCACACTCGACGACGCAGTCACCGTGCGCACCGCCCTCGACAACCGGGCCCGCACAGTGGTCGTCGGTGCCGGATTCATCGGCTCCGAGGTTGCCTCGGGGGCACGCAAACGAGGCCTGGACGTCACCGTGGTCGAGGCCCTGCCGGTCCCCCTGGTGCGCGCGATCGGTACGGACATGGGCCGTGCCTGCGCGGACCTTCACCGGCGCAACGGAGTCGACCTGCGCTGCGGCGTCGGGGTCGAGAAGGTCCTCGGCAACGGACACGTCGAGGCAGTGCAATTGTCGGACGGATCAACTCTCGACGCAGATCTGGTCGTGGTCGGCGTCGGCGCGGACCCCGCCACCGAGTGGCTCGAGACCTCGGGCATCACACTCGACCGCGGTGTCGTCTGCGACGACACCATGGCGACCTCGCTGCCAGGGGTCTACGCCGCCGGCGACATCGCTCGCTGGCACAATCCGCTCTTCGATGCATCCATGCGGCTCGAGCACTGGACCAGTGCCGCAGAGCAGGGAGCCCTCGCCGTCCGCAACGCGCTCGACCCACAGGCCGCGAAGCCGTACAGCACCGTGCCCTATTTCTGGTCCGACTGGTACGACACCCGGATCCAATTCGTGGGAGTGCCCGAGGCCGACGAAATACACATTGTCACCGGACATCTCGACGACGGACAGTTCGTGGCGCTCTACCGCCGCGGCGACCGGGTCGTGGGCGCACTTGCCCTCGACCACCAGACCCACATCATGAAATATCGTGCCCTCATCGCCAAGAGCGCGAGCTGGGAGCAAGCGCTCGACTACGCGCGCACCCGCCCGCCCAAGGACGCGATGCTCGACGCGAACCGCTGACACGAGCCCCACCCGGACACACCGCAGAAAAGAGGGTCGATGCCACAGCGCAACGCCACCATCGTCGGATACGGCCTCACCGAAGTGGGCAAGGTCTTCGGGAAAACCGCGCGCGGATTCGCCGCGGAGGCGGTCCGGTTGGCTGTCGCCGACGCCGGACTGTCCCTCGGCGACATCGACGGGCTCCTCGTCAACGCCCGCACGGGAACCGATCTCAATCTGACCCTCGCCCGCACCCTGGGGCTCGGGAATCTTCGGCTGCTCAGCGAGATCAATGCATTCGGCGCCTCGGCCGCCATCATGATCGCCCAGGCCTCGAAGGCGGTGCTGTCCGGCGAAGCGGAGGTCGTGGTGTGCGTGTTCGCCGACGACCCCAAGAAGCAGGACACCGGCGGAGCGCACGCGTACCGGACCAGCTCCCTGACGGCGACCGGCTTCCGCAGCGCAGAGACCGCAGCCGGGTTCACCAGCGTCAATCACCGCTACGCACTGGCCGCGCGCCGCTACATGGACCACTACGGCCTCACCTCCTCCCACCTCGGCGCCGTGGCGGTATCCCAACGGGCGTGGGCACTCGACAATCCGGTGGCCCAGATGCGAGCACCGTTGACCCTGGACGAGTACCACCAGTCGCGATGGGTGGTCGAACCGCTACATCTGCTCGACTGCTGCCTCGTCTCCAACGGTGGTGCCGCAGTCGTGGTGACCACCCCGGAGCGAGCCCGGGATCTACCGAATACACCGGTGTACGTCCGCGGGTGGGGCCAAGCCCACCCGGGATACGTCCTCGAACGTGACAGCGATTTCGGCCTCGTGACCGGCGCCGCCATATCCGGGCCGGCGGCGCTGAAGATGGCCGGAATGACCGTCGACGACATTGACCTGCGGGAAATCTACGATTGCTACACCTACACCCTCCTGGTGACGCTCGAGGACTACGGATTCTGCGGTAAGGGCGAAGCCGCGGAACTAGCCGCCAGCGGGGCACTCGCCCCCGGCGGCACCCTGCCCACCAACACCGGCGGCGGGCAACTGTCCTCTTTCTATCTGTGGGGCATGACCCCGTTGATAGAAGCCCTCACGCAACTGCGAGGAGAAGGCGGCCGACGGCAGATCCGTGAGCACGCCACCGCCATCGTCAGCGGCAACGGCGGCATTCTCGACCACCACGGCACCCTGGTTCTCGCCACCAACTCGGCGTGAACACCAGCAACGGCGAAGGAACACGATGAAATTTTCCGCCATCCGGGACGAGACCTCGGCACCGTACTTCGATGCCCTCCGGGAGGGCAGGTTGATCTTGCGGTCATGCACCCGTTGTGGGCATATCGGCCGGCCCGACACCCTCAGCTGCAGCTCATGCCACAGCGACGAGCTCACCTGGGTCGGCTCCACTGGTGACGGGGTGGTGGTGTCGGCAGTCGTCGACCACGCGAGTGCGCCCGAGCCCACCGTCCTTGCGCTGGTCGAGCTCCGAGAAGGACCGTGGATTGCCAGCCGCATCCTCGACGTCGCCACCGCGTCCGACGTCCCGGTATGCACACCGGTGCGGTTGCGCATCACCGAATTTGCCGACGGTGAAGCGATTCCCACGTTCGTTCTCGCCACCTGACCATCACATCGACGGTGCGCCGAATCCACGACTGATCACACAGCGCTTAGACTGAGTGCACAATCAGGACCGTGAACGAGGTGGAGGTAGCGCGATGGCAAAGGCCGGTACCCGGCTGGCCGGAAAAGCCAACGAGATCCTCGAGGTCTTCACGCACAACGTCGCGCAGTTCGGCTACGACGGGACGAACCTGAGCGACATTGCCAACGAGTTGTCGATCTCCAAGGGCACGATCGTCCATCATTACGGCACCAAGGATCGCCTGCTCGCCGCCCTGCACACGTCCTACATGCGCCGCCGCCTCACCGAAGCGAAGCTACTGATCGGCAAACTCGATCATCCCGAGCAGCAACTCGCGGGACTGCTGTTCGCGTTCATCCTCTACCAAGAGCACGACCGCGACGCCACGATCGCGTTCCAGCGCGAGGTCATGCGCCTGGCAGCGCTCGACATCGACACCGAGGGACTCGAACTACGCGCCGAATACATCCAGCTGGTGCGTGACGTGATCGAAGCCGGAATCGCCGCGGGACGGCTTCGAAAAACGGATCTGCGGATTCAGTCACTGCTGATGTTCGGATCCGCGCAATGGGCCTACACCTGGTTCGACCCGAGCGGTGACGAATCCGCCGAAGAGGTCGGGGCAGCACTGGTCGATCTCGTGCTGGGCAGCCTCCTGGTCCGTCGCGCAGCGCTGCCGGCGTTGGCGGATCCGAAGGGCCTGGCCGCCCAGACTGCGCGGCAGTGCCTGCTCGAAGCGTCCGCCGAATCCGGCAGCGGGCTCCCTGCATCCTGACCACTACACCGCGTCGCGGCGAGACCAACGCTCGCGCCACGACGACGGTGGACCACGCCCGCCAGTTCAGCGGCACCTAGCGGGGAAAAGGGGCATCGGTCACCACTCGGTGCTGGGCCCATCCGTGTCGAGACTCTCTCCCGCCACGCGGAACTCCTGAACCGGGTCGGGTCGCTGAATACCAGGGCCATGAGTAGTCAGGCGGCCGCGCATATGCATGCGCACCGACCCTGGGACCAACGCGCATACGATCCGGACCTCTTTGCGTGGCAAGGATTTACGAACAGAAATCACATTCCTTCCGATAAGTGTCCCCACTGGGCACTCGGCACAGCGCCCCGACTGGATAGCCCCGGAGGCGAGAGCTCTCCATATTCGGTTCTTCCGGCCAAATTCTTCGGTGACCCCTTGTGCTGCACGTCACGATTCTGCTTTACTGACCGTGCGTACGGTCACTAGTTGAGCCGGGCGAAATGGACTGAACAATCCCCCTCGAGAGGTGCCTGATGGCTTCACCCATCCACCATGTCTTCGACCCGATCACATACTGGGTATCGCAGGATCCCACCCGAGTCGCGCTGCGATTCGAGGAAGAGTCGTGGACGTGGCAACAGTTGTCGGACCGGGTGCGGCGTAACGCCGCAGCACAGTCCGCACTCGGGCTGGCGCCCGGTGACCGGGTCGCGTTCCTGGACAAGAATCACCCCGCCAGCCTCGAGACCACGCTGGCGTGCGCCGTGGCCGGAACGGTGAACGCGGTACTGAACTACCGCCTCGCACCGTCCGAATTGGCCTACGTCATCAACGACAGCCGTGCCGAACTGCTGATCCTCGGCGCCGAATTCGTCGATGTCATCGACACGATCAAGCCGAACCTCGACCACGTGCGCACCATCATCGTGCTCGGTGGTGAGGCGGACGAATACGAGGCATGGCTCGGCAATGCCCCGCCGCGCGAGACTGCTCATCCAGCCCATCCGGAGGACTGCTTCCTGCAGCTCTACACCTCCGGCACCACCGGGCACCCGAAAGGGGCCATGCTGACGCACCGTTCCGTGGGCGCGCACAGCATTGCGGCCAGCGCGGCTTTCGGCTTCGCTCGAGACAGCGTGAACATGGTGGCCATGCCGCTGTTTCATGTGGGCGGCACCAGTTGGGCGCTGGCCGCGATGTCGCAGGGCGCGGAGACGGTCCTCGTGCGTGAGGTCGTTCCCGCGATGGTTCTGGATCAGATCATCCGCCAGTCGGTCACCCATGCGTTCTTCGTCCCCGCTGTCATCCGGTTCTTCCTGCAGGTTCCGGGTGTGTCCGCACTGGACTTCCGGTCGCTGCGCTGCCTCGGATACGGCGGATCACCCATGCCCGAAGCCCTGCTCCGAGAGGCGATGAGCACCTTCGACGTCGACTTCTACCAGGTCTACGGCATGACCGAGGCGTCCGGAGTGTTCTGCGTACTCGGGCCGCAGCACCACCGCGATTCCGCCCGGCCCGAACGCCTCCGCGCAGCAGGCCAACCGATCGAGGGTGTCGAGGTCCGGGTGGTGGATCCGGCCCTCGGGGACGAAGTGCCCGTCGGTGAGGTCGGCGAATTCCAGATCCGCGGACCGCAGGTGATGACGGGATACTGGCAGCGCGAGTCGGACACCGCCGCCAGTTTCGATGGCGAGTGGTTCAAGACCGGCGACGCCGGCCGACGGGACTCCGACGGGTTCTACTACGTCGAAGACCGGGTCAAGGACGTCATCATCTCCGGCGGCGAGAACATCTATCCCGCCGAGGTGGAACGTGTGGTGAGTGAATTCCCCGGCGTCGCGGAAGTCGCCGTCATCGGCGTCCCCGACGACAAATGGGGCGAAGTGGTCCGCGCAGTCGTGGTCGCGGTCAGCGGCGCCGACATCGACGAAGACAAACTGCTCGACTTCTGTGCCGCTCATCTGGCCGGTTACAAGCGGCCCCGCACCATCGACATCGTTCCGAGCCTGCCGCGCAACGCGACAGGAAAGATCCTCAAACGCGATCTGCGCGCACCGCATTGGGCGGGCCGCAGCCGATCGGTCTGACTCCAATCCGGTCAGCACACACCACTACCCATCCGAAAGGGACACCACCATGAGCTACTTCACCGACGCCGCCGAGGTCTACCGCTACCTGGGTGGAGTCTTCCGCGCAGCCAACGACGAACCGACCGCCGGCCCGGCGCTCAAGGACGCCGACATCATCCTCCGACTCGACTACACCAACCCCGATTCGTCGATCACCGTCGCACTGAAGCCAAAAGGCATCGAGGTGATCGAAGGCGAAAACGACCTCATCCCGGATGTCCGGTTGGCGATGTCCGCCGACAACGGCAACAAGTTCTGGCGCGGTGAGTACAACGTGGCGGTGGGGTTGGCCAAGGGCCAGGTCAAGGCAAAGGGCCCGGTGTCGAAGATCCTCAAGCTGATTCCGATCTCCAAGCCGCTGTTCCCGATCTACAAGAACCTGGTCGCCGAGAAAGACGCCCAGCACAGCTGATCCCCCCGGCACCCGAGCAAGGACATCACATGACAGCCATACCGCACTACACCCAGTTCATCGACGGTCATTGGGTCGATACCGACCGCACGTTCGACATCATCGACCCCGCGAACGGCGAACTGGTCGCCACCGCCGCCCGCGGCTCCGTCGAGAACCTCGACCAGGCGGTCGCCGCAGCCAAAGCCGCCCACGCCCGGGGTGAGTGGCGCTCGAAGACGCCGGACGAACGCGCCGACATCCTGTCGGCGATGGTCGCCGACCTGTCCGAGCGCATGGACGAACTGGTCGCTCTGCACGTCAAGGAGAACGGCGTCACCATCCGCCAGGCAATGGCCTTCCACGTCGGCTACTCGATCTCACACCTGCAGTACTTCGCCGACCTGGCCCGCACCTACGAATTCGAACGATCCGGTCCGCAATTGTCCTACCCCACACTGGCATCCGGGATCGTGCGCCGGGAACCGATCGGTGTGGTCGGCGGCATCGTGCCGTGGAACTTCCCGCTGCTGCTTGCTGTGTGGAAACTCGGTCCCGCTCTGGCGGCCGGCAACACCATCGTGCTCAAGCCCGACGAGAAGACCCCGCTCACCCTGCTCGAACTGGCCAAGTCGGCAGAACGAGCCGGGCTGCCGAAAGGTGTCCTCAACATCGTCACCGGTGCCGGCGAAGAAGTCGGAGCCCGTCTCGCCGCACACCCGGACGTACGCAAGATCGCCTTCACCGGCTCGACGGCGGTCGGCCGGGAGATCAGCAAGCTTGCCGCGGAGAACATCAAGAAGGTCACCCTCGAGCTCGGCGGCAAGGGACCGAACATCGTGCTCGCCGACGCCGACATCGACTCCGCGGTCGACGGGGCACTCTTCGCCTGCTTCCTCTACGCCGGTCAGGCATGCGAGTCGGGAACCCGGTTGCTGCTGCCCGAGAGCCTGCACGACGAATTCGTCGACCGCCTGGTGCAGCGGGCGGCGACCATCAAGGTCGGCGACCCGTCGGAGTTCGACACCGACATCGGTCCGGTCATCTCCGCCGAGCAACACGCCCGGATCCTCGACTACATTGAAATCGGCCAGAAGGAAGGCGCAACCCTGGCGTTCGGCGGCGAACCGCCCACCGGAACACAGTTCGAGCAGGGGCACTGGGTACGCCCGACGATCTTCACCGATGTCATGCCCGAGATGCGCATCGCCCGCGAGGAGATCTTCGGTCCCGTCCTGTCGGTTCTGAAGTACCGCACCGTCGACGAAGCCGTCGCGATCGCCAACGACACCGAGTACGGATTGTCGGCCGGGGTGTGGAGCGAAGACCTCGAGGCTGCACTCGACGTCGCGGCGCGAATCGAGTCGGGCACCGTCTGGATCAACGACTGGCACATGGTCAACGCTCTCTACCCCTTCGGCGGTTACAAGCAGAGTGGGAACGGCCGCGAACTCGGACCCCACGCGCTCGACGAGTACACCGAGGAGAAGTTCGTCCACGTCGACCTCTCACGCTCCCTCGATCGCAAGGTGTACGACCTCGTCCTGCCCGCGGCCCAGGCGGCGGTGGACCGATGACCCACGCACGTGTCGCGCTGTTCGAGGCGCCGGACGAGAAGCTCACGGTTGTCGATGTGCAGGTCGGTCCGCTCGCCGAGGACGAGATCCGGATCCGCGTCGCCGGCGTCGGGATCTGCCACACGGACCTCACCGCTCTGCGTGGCGGTGTTCCCCTGCCCTTGCCGGCGGTGGTCGGCCACGAAGCATCCGGGATCGTCGAAGAGGTCGGGGCCGAGGTGACGACCCTCGTACCCGGTGACCGCGTCGTGGTCAGTTTCGACTCCTGCCGAACGTGCACTCAATGCACCTCGGGTCGGCCGGCCTACTGTGAGTTGTTCGCGGCGCTGAACTACTTCGGCACACGCCTGGACGGCTCGACCACGATGAGCCGTGACGGCGAACCGGTCCACGGCAACTGGTTCGGCCAATCCTCGTTCGGAACCCACGCCGTCGCGAGCGTACGCAACGCCGTCAAGGTCGACGAATCCTTGCCCCTACATCTGTTGGGGCCCCTCGGCTGCAGCTTGCAGACCGGGGCCGGCACCGTGATGAGTGTCCTGCGGGCAAAACCCGGGCAGAGCATTGCGGTGTTCGGTCTCGGCGCTGTCGGGCTCAGCGCTCTCATGGCGGCCAAAGCGCTCGGCTGCACACCGATCATCGCGATCGATCCGAATCCGGAACGTCTGAACCTGGCCAGCGAACTCGGCGCCACCCACACCCTCGACCCCAATGCGATCGACGACCTCGCGTGGGCGGTCACCGACATCAGCGCCAACGGTGTCGATTTCAGCGTCGACGCCGTGGGGCTCGAGTCCGTCGTGCAACAGGCGCTGGCAGTGCTGCGATCCCCAGGCATCTGCGCCACCCTCGGACTACAAGGCCTCGAAAACGACATCGTGATCGACCAAGGCCATCTTCTACTCGGTCGCACACTCACCGGCGTCATCGAAGGCGACGTCGACCCCCACCAGTTCATCCCCCAGTTGGTCGACCTGTGGAAGAACGGACAGTTCCCCTTCGACAAACTGATCGAGACCTACACCCTGCCGGACATCAACGAGGCCATCGCGGCAGCCGCCGCGGGTTCGGTCATCAAACCCGTGATCGTATTCGACTGAGCACAAGATACCGGGAGACATGCTCGATCATCTGACGATGGCGAGGGTGTCCCTCCCGGCGTGCCTGACGAATGACGACGCTGTCGATGATCCGGACTCCCGGCAAATCAACGGTGCACCTCCGAGAAACTACAGTCACCGGAGCGTGATCTGCGCTCCTCCGCGTGACACCGTGGCGGTCCGCAACGGGACCGCCCACGCCACCTCGCATAAACCAGTGCAGTGGCCGCTCCGGGCTCAGGACCACGGGACCCGCCAGTGGTACACACACCGCATCCACCAACACATCACCGTGTTCAACCATGAAGGATCTGACTCGATGCCTATCGACACCCCCGCTGTCACTTCTGATTTCATACAGAATTTCTTCGCTTGCGTCGATGCGCACGATTTCGACCGGGTCGAATCGATGCTCGATCCCGAGTGCGAGATTGTCGCTCCTGGATTCACTCAGGTCGGTGCCCCCTATGTGTGCCTCTGGATGGCGGGTTTCTTCGCGGCATTTCCCGACCTCCGCCATCGACCGCGCCGCGTTGTGGTCGATGGCGACGAGATCGCCTTCGAACTGCACGTGACCGGGACGCACACGGAAGACCTCCCGCTGCCCGACGGCTCGAGCATCCCACCGACGGGGCGGTCCCTCGACATCACGCTGGGGGAATTCTGGACACTCGCCGAAGGTCGGGTGAAGAACTACACCGTGTACTACGATCACCACGACTTCCTCACCCAACTGTCTGCACTGGATTGAAACCTCCGGCCAGGAATCACATAGGGGAAATCCCGGATCGGGGCCAAACAGCTCCGCCGATTGTTCCTGCTCTGCAGGTGGGAACACCGCGGAATGCTCAGCATCCGTGGCCATCTCATCCCCGAAAGCTACCGAAAAATGCTGACCTCATCGCGGCATACCTGCCGGCGCATCGCTTGCTCAGCAGTCGTTCATCCACGCAACCTCCGTTCGGGGGGGTGGTGGTGCTACAGCGAGGATTGCCAGAGTCATGATCCACAACATCACTGATATCCCTAGGAGAGTTCGGATGAATCGTCGTCGTTTTCGCGCCGTGACCGCCGCAGCAGTCACGCTCGCTGCGGTGGCTATGTTCGGGTCGGCTGGACAAGTGGTGGCGGAACCGGTAACCGCAGCCGCGGCGGATTTCTATCTCCCACCGAATCCGCTGCCCGCCGGTAACAGTGGGGATCTGATTCGCAGCGAACCCTTCCGCCCGCTGGGTGGTTCCCCGTTGGCGACTCTGGTGCCGGCCGCGTCCGCCACCCGAATCATGTATCTCTCCTCCGACACCGTCGGCGCACCGGTCGCGGTCACCGGAACGATTTTGGAGCCGACCGCGGCGTGGTCGGGGTCCGGGCCACGCCCCCTCGTCAGCTATACCTTCGGCACCATCGGCGCGGGCGACAATTGCGCCCCCTCGAAACTGATCGCCGACGGCATCACTACCGATGGTGCCGGAACACCGATGCCCAACCTATACATTCTCGACGTCGTGTCGCTGCTGGCACGCGGCATCACCGTCGTGGTCACCGACTATGAGGGGCTGGGCACCCCGGGCGCACACACTTACCTGCAACCGGTACCCGAAGCGCACGCCGTCCTTGACGCAACACGCGCCGCCATTCGCTCCGGCGCAGCGACACCGCATGCGCCGGTAGGAATTTGGGGATACTCACAAGGCGGCTCGGCAGCCGGTGGCGCCGCCCAACTCGCCCGCAGCTACGCTCCGGATCTCAACCTCGCGGGCACCGTTGTCGGCGCACCGCCGGCGAACGTCGCCTCTACCCTGTCGAACCTCGACGGCAAAGCGCTCACCGATGCGATCGGGTTCTTCCTCAACGGCCTGCTGGCCAGCCACCCGGAATTCACGAATGCGGTCACCACGATGCTCAACTCCGACGGGATCGACTTCCTGCACCGCACCGCAACCGAATGCGACGTGAACGCCCTGCTCCATGCCTATCAGCCCACCAGCTCGTTGACGGTCAGTGGCCGACCCATCACCGACGAACTGCAAGCCAATTCCGCGATCCGGGCTGTTCTCGACAGCTTCAACCTGGGCAAACTAGCCCCCGCTGATCCCGTTCTCCTCGCTCAGAACGTCAACGACGACGTCACCCCGGCCGCGGACACCTACGCCTTGGAGAACGCCTGGCGTGGTGCCGGCGCCGACGTGACCGTCGCACGCCTCGACACGCCCCCGCTGCTACCGCAACTCGGGGCCGCGGGGCATGCGGCCGGGCTTCTCCTCGACAATCCGACCGCTGTGCAATGGCTCATCGGCCGGTTCAACCATTGACACCCTGGCCGATCGGCAACCGAAGCCGCGGTCCCGTAGGGCCGGTGGTCGCGGGTGACGCGGTGCTCGCCGCGACGGCGGTGTGGGCGGGGGCCAGACGATCGACATGCGTTGAGGACACTTCGAGCTGGCGGCCACGTTCGACCGCGGCGCGGGCCGTGTCCTCGGCTGCGGTGAGGTCAGTGGCCAGAGGCGCGTGACACGATCGGCGAGGACCTTCCGATCACGCAGAAGGTTCTTCGAGACAAACCACTCGGCACCGGCATCGACGCTGCCATCAGAGCATTTCTCCCCGAACCGCTCCACATGGAGGCCGTCAAAGATGTTGCCACCGAGCTGAAGACGACCGGATCCGCCGCCCTTCGGCAAACTGCTCAAGACCCTGCACGACGAGGTGACTGACCAGCTCGGGGATATCGAACAGCAGTTCTCGAAAATCGACCAACCCTGAGCAGGGTGTTCGAGGAACACTCGGTGCCGGCCGCAATGGTGTCGGTGTGAGCGGGTGCGCCGTTGTACGTTCGCACCCGCTCACATACCCCGGCGGGCATCGTCAACTTGGCTGTGCGGGTGACCGCTGGGAGGATGGGCGACCGTGACCAGCGCAGATTCGTCGTACAAGGGCTTCCGCTACCCGAAGAATCATCAGCCACGCCGTGTGGCTGTATCACCGCTTCGCGTTGGGCCTGCGTGACGTGCAGGAACTGATGTTCGAACGCGGCGTCGTGGTCTCGCACTAGACGATCCGGCAGTGGTGCGCGAAGTTCGGCCAGTCCTATGCCAACCAGCTGCGCCGCCGCAGGCCCGCCTGTCGACAAGTGGCACCTCGACGAAGTGTTCATCCCGATCAACGGCGAGCGGATGTACTTGTGGCGTGCGGTCGACCAGGACGGTGTGGTGCTCGACATCCTCGTCCAGTCGCGTCGAAACGCCAAGGCTGCCAAGCAGTTCTTCCGTAAGCTGCTCCGCTGCCCCCGACAGCGCGGTGTCGGACAGGTTGCCGTTTTGGGGATCGACCGCAACAACGGCATGCGTGCCCGCATCCGCGGTAGGGCGCCCCGGCACAACGTGGGTCTCGAATGCCGGCGCGATACGCCGCAACCGAATCACTCCGGGCCGGCCGGCCACGTCGAATGTGGCGACGACCTCCGCCCACCGAACATAGGCACACGGTTGGCAACTGACATGGTTGGTGGTGCACGGCAACGCCCGTACCACACTAAGTCCCTCCTGGTCGGTCCTCGACCACCGCAGCCGCACATGGACTCCGTCCAACATGTGCAGGGTGACGTCGCCACAGGTGAGGCCGACGAGGTCGCTGCGCCGGAACGCCCCGGCGAACCCCATCAACAGCAAGGCAGTTGGAACCTACAACAACGACGGTGTAGGTTCCAACGTCCGGTGTCAGTCGTTGATCTCGGCGACCTGGGCTTTCCAGCCTTTTGCCGGAAGTTTCGTCGGATTCCTCGGCGCCTGGGCAGCGGAAACGTATCTTGTTAGGGCCTCCTACCGACACGAAATGCGGAAACCGACACGCCACCGACGCGAAATCTGGAAACCGACACGGAACCGTGGAACCTACTGCAGGATCCACTCCTCGGCGTCGGCCCTCTGCGCATCCGACCTGCAGGTTCTCAACATCGTGTGAGTGCGCAATTCTCACGAACTTGTCGGAATCCTCAGCCCGGTCGCTATCCCGTAAGCCGATCGGGAACCGCCACGGCGTGCTTGGCATCGGAGGGACCGGGTTTCACCAGTACCCATTTGCCGGCGACTGCACTGGTTCGGCACGCAGCTCGGCGGCCCGTGCCGCGGACAGGTGGTCTCGTCTTGCCGCTGCGAACCAGCCTTTGCCGGCCCAGGAGTGCTCGAGGATCGTGAGAACCTGCCGGTGATCCGTTTTCACAGCTGCCGGGCAGTCAGAGCCTCGGAGTACTCAGCCAACTCCCGCAAGACGTCCTCCGCGTCCTCATCGCACGCGTCACACCCGCACGCAGGGAGCGCGATGTGCGACCAACTCCACCAACTCGACTGTCCGTGACTTCGACGGCGGCGGGGCCACGGGTGACAGTCACCTCGAACCGGCGCTCGAGGTCGGGCTCATCGAGCAGCAGCACCGGTGGCTGAGTGAGCAGGGAGCGGGCGATCGCGGGCCGTTGCCGTTCGCCGCCGGACAGCCAAATCCTGTTCTCCCCGATCTGCGAATTCAGGCCGTCGGCCTCAGCCGCCGGCAGCCTTGTACTACCGCTCGGGACTGTGCCCCGGAATTTAGTAGTACCGACTGGTTTACCTAACCGTTTGGTACTGCTAGATTCGGTGTTCGCGCCGTCCCGATGACGGCGCCTCTCAGGATCGAGGTAGGCGCGATGTGGCATTACCGGATATTCGAATGTCGGCACACCCGGCCTGGCGGACGCGGCTATAAGGACCGATCGACCCGCCCGGCCCCCACGTGCACGGATAGCGCACATCGCTACGACGGCACCGAGGCTCGGGCGCACGGTTTGGTCGACCGCACCGCCCCGGCCGACGGTGTCCTCTCTTCGATACCGCGCTCGAGGTTGCCACCCTCTGTTGGGGAAGGATTCCGACACCCTGGGGACGATCAAGGCAACCGTCTTCCCCTCGGCGGTCACTGCCCTCGGCAAATTGCAGGGGGACCGGACCGCGGCACCCGGCACGGCGTCGACCGCTTTCGGCGTCCACTTTGGTCGCCTGATCACAACCGTCCCTCACCTCGCCGAAATGGAAGGTACATCCGTGAGTTTCACCAGCCCACACCCTGACGTCGTCATCCCCGAATCGAGTCTGTACGACCTTCTTTTCGGCACCTTGTCCGACGAAGAATTGCAACGGACCGCGTTCCGCGACCGGAGCTCAGATACAACCGTCGAGTATCGCGACCTGGTGGCACGCATCGATGCGGTAGCCGGCGCACTCACCGCCCAAGGCCTGACTGTCGGCGATGTGGTCGGGCTGCACGCCCCGAACTCACCGGAGTTCGCGGTCGCGTTTCACGGCATCCTGCGCGCAGGAGGGACTGCGACCCCCATCAATGCGCTCTACACCGCAGAGGACATCACCAAACAGCTGACCGACTCCTCGGCGTCGTTCCTCTTCACCACGTCGGCGCTCCTTCCTCAGGCGTGGTCCGCGGCTCGCGCTGCCGGAATCGGCGCACACCGAGTCCTGGTTCTCGATGGAACAGGCGACGAACACCCGTCACTACAACAAATGCTGGCACAACAGATTCCGGCACCCAAGGTCGATTTCGACCCGGCAACACATCTCGCAGTGCTGCCATACTCGTCCGGGACCACGGGCCGTCCGAAGGGCGTCCGGCTCACCCACCGCAACCTGGTCGCCAACCTCTGCCAAGTTCAGCCATGGCTCGGAATCACTCCGCAGGAACGTGTCCTGGCCGTCCTTCCGTTCTTCCACATCTACGGATTGACCGCGGTGCTGAACGCAACACTGCATCAGCGAGCCACGCTCGTCACGATGCCTAAATTCGATCTGCTCGAGTTCCTCCGTACCGTTTCGGAAGAAGAATGCAGCTACATCTACATCGCGCCGCCCGTCGCGGTGGCCATGGCCAAGAACCCCATCGTCGACGACTACGACCTATCGAGCGTCCGAGTGATGCTGTCGGGCGCAGCCCCACTCGACGACCACCTGGCTCGAGTGATCGAGAAGCGGCTGGGATGCAAGGTCCTGCAGGGATTCGGAATGAGCGAAATGAGTCCTGCTAGCCACCTCATTCCTCTCGACAGAGACGACATCCCCCGCAGCTCAGTCGGGTTGACCATTCCCAACATGGAATGCAAGCTGATCGATCCGGCCACCGGCGAGGAGATCGCGTATCCGGCCGAGGGGGTGTCGAAGCCTGGTGAGCTGTGGTGCAAGGGCCCGAACATCATGGCCGGATATCTCGGCAACGACGAAGCAACCGCCGAGACCCTCGATGCGGACGGCTACCTACACACCGGCGACATCGCGACCGTCGATTCGGAGGGCGTGGTGACGATCGTGGACCGAATGAAGGAACTGATCAAGTACAAGGGTTATCAGGTGCCACCCGCCGAACTCGAGGCGCTGCTGCTCACCCACCCGCAGATCTCCGACGCCGCCGTCATCGGAGTGTCGAACGGCGAGGGTGAAGAGGTGCCGAAGGCGTTCGTCGTCAAGCAGCAGGGCGCCGAACTGGACGAGGCCGCAGTCATCGCGTTCGTCGCCGAGCGGGTGTCCCCACACAAGAAGGTCCGCAAGGTGCAGTTCATCGACATCGTGCCCAAGTCCGCGGCGGGCAAGATTCTTCGCAAAGACCTCCGGGCTTCGGAAGCCGGCTCACTTGTGCCGGGACAATCCCTTTCCGTGCAGTGACAATCACTTTCCCGAACTGACTTCCCGACAAGGAGTACCCATGAGCCTGCCCTTCATCCTGCAAGACCGGCTTCGCCTGCCCGTCGTCGCGTCGCCGATGTTCATCGTCTCGGGTCCCGACCTGGTGATCGCCCAGTGCACGTCGGGCATCGTCGGCTCCTTCCCCTCGCTCAACGCCCGCCCGCAGCCCGTCCTGCGTGAATGGCTCACCCGCATCACCGAAGCCCTCGCCAAACACGACGCCAACAACCCGGAGACACCGTCCGCGCCGTACGCGGTCAACCTGATCGTCCACAAGAGCAACGACCGCCTCGACGAGGACCTCGCGACCATCGTCGAGTTCGAGGTCCCGATCGTCATCACGTCCCTCGGCGCCCGCGCCGACGTCAACGACGCCATCCACAGCTACGGCGGCATCGTCCTCCATGACGTCATCAACAACACGTTCGCGAAGAAGGCCGTGGAGAAGGGCGCCGACGGCCTCATCGCCGTCGCGGCCGGCGCGGGCGGACACGCGGGCACCCTGTCGCCGTTCGCGTTGATCCAGGAGATCCGCGAATGGTTCGACGGGCCGGTCCTGCTGTCGGGCTCCATCGCCCACGGCCGCTCGGTCCTCGCCGCGCAGGCCGCAGGCGCCGACCTCGCCTACATCGGCTCCGCCTTCATCGCCACCGAAGAGGCCAACGCAGACCAGGGCTACAAGCAGATGATCGTCGACTCCACCGCGTCCGACATCGTCTACTCCAACCTGTTCACCGGGGTGCACGGCAACTACCTGCGCGGCAGCATCGAGGCCGCCGGACTCGACCCGAACAACCTCGCCGTGTCGGACCCGTCCGCCATGAACTTCGGTGTCGGCGAGGACACGGACACCGCCGCGAAGACGGAAGCCAAGCCCTGGCGCGACATCTGGGGCGCCGGACAGGGCATCGGCGCCGTCGACGCCGTCGTCCCGGCCGCGGAGATCGTCGAACGCCTCACCCGCGAGTACGCGGCCGCGAAAGATCAACTGCTACAGCAGGCCTAGGGTCCTCGAGTCGAGATCGACTCCAGCTCGGCCATGCCGGGCCAGAGTCGATCTCGCCCATCGGAATCGGAGACCGCACCGATACGGCGCAGGGTCGTTACCCTTTGCCGAACCAGGGGACACGACGTGCGTGTCGGTCCTCGGTCACCGGACTCTTGGACGGGCCACCAGATCGACAGTAGATTCGAAGGCCCGATCGACCCGGTCGCGGTCCCTGGTCATGATGAGATCCAGCTGCAGACCACGCACCTGCGCCAAGACGAGCGTCGACATTGTCGAGGCTTCGTCGGGCGGCCACCCTTCTTGTCCCAACCGCTCCTCGACGGGCAGGAGCCAGTCGTTGATGATCGACTGCACGAGCCGCCCCCCACGGTCGGGTTCCCGCCCTGTGCGCCCGACAAGCTCGAACAGCAATACGAACTGGCGTTGCTCGCGCGGCTCGCACAACCGGCGCCACACGATGCGAACGAAAGCCGCTGTCGAATCCGCGGCGCGCAGTTCGGCATCGGTTCTCAGTCGCTCCTGGAAATCGGCATGAATCTTCTCCAGCACCTGCAGCAGCAACTCATCCTTCGACGAGAAGTGCCGCAGCAAAGTCGCGTGCGTCACACCGAGCGCATGCGCGATCGGACGCAAGGACACATCCCCGAAGCCGTGATCGAGAACGTACTCCGTTGCCGCCGCCAGCAACTCCGGGCGTCGGTGCTGGTAGCGAAGGGTACGACCGTCCACACGCTCTGCGTTCATCACCGAATCCTAACCTCACCGGAGAATCAAAATTATGGGTACCAAATGGTTGTGCTAACCACTTGGTACTGCTAAATTTCAGTGTACAGCAGATGGACGAATTTGCCCGACGCCCCGTTCGGCCGGAAACACCTCCGCGGCGCCCGGCATCTGCGCTCCCATGACAGGTGGCTGCTCTCGACGGTGCCAGCACCCACCCCGAACCGCCTATATGGGATTACTTTCCGCCAACAGTGCCGACTGTGTGGTCCCGCTTCCGCGGGAACAGATCCGGGCAAGCGGCCCCCTGCCGTCCCGGCAACCCCTACCTAAGGACGACCATGACCGACCAACTAATCGCCAAGCTCGCTGGGCTGGGTTTGTTCACCGGGGCACCCCAGCACGACAACTTCTGTCGGCTGGCGAGTGTTCTCCCCGCTAGCGAATTGACACCATCGTCGACACCGTACGAATGGCCGGCCGGTGACACGATTGCACTGCCGGAAACGTATGAGTTCGGGGGCATGTCTAAGTCGTTCGAGGACTTTTTCGTCGAGACCGACACTGCGGCGCTGCTGGTACTTGTCGAGGGAGTCGTCCGTCACGAGCGCTACGCACTCACCGGTGGACCTGATGTTCCGTGGATCTCCATGTCAGTCGCGAAGAGTTTCATCTCGACACTGGTCGGTATTGCCGTCGCCGAGGGCCACATCAAGAACATCGACGACCCCATCAGCGCCTACGTACCCGTTGACCCGGGCTCTGCGTACGACGGCGTCCCAATCAAAGCGGTCCTACAGATGTCGTCCGGTGCGCGTTGGAACGAGGATTACCACGACCCTGAGTCGGATGTGTTTCGCCTCAACGCTGCCATGGGTGGCATAGGCACCCTCGACGAGTTCGTCGCCGGCGTCGTCCGCGAGAACGAGCCAGGCACGATCTGCCGCTACAACTCCGGCGACACTCAGGTACTGGGTTCCTTGCTGGTGCGGGCGACGAACCGCTCGATCACCGATTACATGCAGGAAAAGCTGTACGAACCGCTCGGCATGACCTCACCTGGGCACTGGTTGGTCGACTCGGCCGGCATGGAGGTCGCTTTCGCGGGCCTGAACATGACTGCCCGGGACTTCGCAAAGCTCGGCGAGCTGTACCGCAACGGCGGCACGTGGCAAGGCAAGCAGATTGTCCCGGAGGAGTGGGTACGCAATTCCGTGGTCCTGAGCGGCACGCATCTGCAGCCCGGACAGCCGATCGTCGGGACCCACCGATTTGACCTCGGCTACGGCTACCAGTGGTGGATTCCCGCCGGCAACCGTGGCGAGTTCAGCGCCATCGGCGTGTACAACCAGTTCGTGTATGTCGACCCGTCGACGAAGGCCGTCATCGTCAAGCTGTCCGCCAACCGTGCCTACGGAACTACCGACAGCGAATCCACCAATCGCGAGAGTGAGACAGTCGCCTTCCTCCAATCCATCACAAGTCGCCTACGGGACTGACGATCAGGCCCGCTTTGACGTCGTCGATCCGGCGACTGCGGAGACCACGGCAACCGTCCCTCGCCGCGAGGCCAGCGTTGTTGCGGTGAACGGCGAGGGAAACAACCGACAATGGCCTCAACGCGTTGCCTGCCCGACCCCGGCCCGACGTCGACGCCAATCAGTCGACAAACCACGGGCCGGGCCCACAAACCGCTGCGGCGCAGAATGTCACAGCAACAACTCGTATCTGGATGAAGCGTGAATGCTCAGACTGCGGCCTCCGCCCCTGCTATCTCGGGACGTCAACCACGGGCGATCCAGAACGCATTAAGAATCCTCACGGAAGTGGCTCGCGCGGGCGAAGGAGTAACAGCCAGAGACATCACAGACACACTGGCCATACCTCCCGCGACCGTATACAGGGTGCTGACGCTTCTGGTCGACGACGGATTCGTCCTTCGTCGGCCCGATCGTCCAGGCTGCTTCGCACTGGGCCACAAGGTCGCCGCGCTAGCCAACACCGCCATCAGACCAACGGTGTGCACAGCCGCCCGCGATCTCCTCACCGAGCTACGTAACGAGATCCGCTTCGGTGTCCGCCTCTACTCGTACACCGACACAGTGGTACGCCTGATCGCCCCGGATCCGGAGTACCCGTGCCGGTCCGACGAGAACTACCTCAACCAGCACCTCCACGCCAGCGCCGTCGGCAAGCTGATCCTTGCCGAGAAGGACAGGCTCGACTCGACCTTCCAGCGCGGAGGCCCCCAACCGCTCACGGTCCGGACCGTCCACGTGCGCAGCGAACTCCGCAGGCACCTCGACCTCGTCCGCGATCAGGGCTATGCCACTCAGGTCGGCGAACTGCGCAATGACTCTGCCTGCGTCTCAGTGCCAATCCGATCCGCTGCCGGCACCCTCGTCGCCGGCCTGGTTATATCCGGACACATCAACCATTTCCACCTGATGTTTCACCACATCGACGCACTGCGAAACCAAGCAGCTCACCTGTCACTACTGCTTTCGTGACCAGTAACCACACGGCCCTGAACAAAGGTGTCGACTTCGCCGGCCCGGTCGGCACTTGTCGGCTACACCCGACGGGGCGGGGGTTGGCTACCGTTTGCCAAACCACCAGCGGGACGAGATCGCCGCCGAGCGCATGTACGGCCGCCTGCAACCCTCGTGCCGGAGCGGGATGGCTGACCGGTTAACGATCGTCACATGGTGGAACCCATCGCACGGACGGCGCAAGATCCGATCCGCCAACTTCCGGGCGTCACGAGCACACAATGGAGTGTCCGACGATCGCGTCACGATGAGCACGGAGAGACTGATCGCATGGTCCGAGTATTCATCCACCGAGCCAGCTCAGTGGCTCGCTCCTTTCGCGTATCCCCACGTCTATGACCAGGAGGGACACGCATGGATGTCGTCCGTATTCGATACTACTGTTCGAATACTGCATCCCGCTCACTACGGACAGAACCTAGTTCGATGGCATGACGTGGCGACCTTCTACGGCACCGTGCTCACACCCACGTCCAGATTCGACCAGCTCGTCGGCGACCAGCCTGCCAATGTGTTCGACAATGTCTACGACCGGTATCCGAGCCTGGGCGGCCCTCCGCACGAGGTCCTCCGACCACTCGAAGAACTACTCGCGGACGCCGCTCAGTTTGGACTGATCTGGGAAGGAATCGCCGAAGTCAGCGTCGAGTGGAAGCGTGCCGCGAACGAGAAAGGACCCGACTTCACCTATCGCACCGCGCGAGCGGATCACGACCTCCCTGACTTCCCCAATCCGTACCTATGCCCCAACTTCTGGTGGCCAGAAGACCGACATGGTGCGTCGCGACCGGAATCGACTCGGACAGCACCCTGCTTGCGACGAACGACGGGGCGATAGTCGACGCCGTTCTCTCCGATCGGCGACTCGAAACATTGAGCTTGAGAGCAGAATAGGCTGGCGAGCTGTCTTCCCTTAGGCCGAACCCTCACCGGCGCGTTCTGGAAAGGGGTGTTCACCGGCATCGGTCTGAGCTGGCGGATCGCCGTTTGACCCGTCCGGTGAAGATCGCCGGTTGGGTGCAGCGGATTCTCACTGTCGTTGCAACACAGGCCTATTGAAATCTGGGTCTTCCCAGCTCACGGGTTACGTTACCGCAGTCGGCATCGCGAGTTCCAGCGCAGTACGGCGCCGGTGAGCAGTGGCCCGTCGCTCGGCATTGAACACCGTGGCGGGAGTTGCGTACTCCAGGTTCTTCCGTGGGCGAGTGTTGAGCTCACGCGTTACCGACCGCCCCGGCTGCAGGGTCGAGGGCAGGTTGACCGCTTCCTGCGGCACCGTGTGCGGGAGGGTGACCGTGCAGTAGAGGATGTGGCCTCGGTCGTTGAACCGTTCCGCGGTCTGAATCGCCCGGTCCACACGCTGGACCTGGGACCGCATCTTCTCCTCCAGCTGCTGCGCGTCACCGCGTGCATTCGACAACGCCTCGCCGACCGTGTTCCACCGGTCCGGGTCATCGATCAGGGTCTTCACCGCGGTGTAACCGACGGCCGGCAACCGCGACTGCGCCTTGAGCTTGTTCACCGAGCGCACCTTGCGCTGACGTGAACTCGGAGGCTGGCGAATCGAATCCGGGATCGGCAGCTCGCGGCGTTTACGTTCGGAGACCTCGGGCACGGCCGCTCGCGGGAAGGCCCGCTCCAGGTCCTTCCGAGCACGGGTGAATTCGGCGTCCTCGACCATCCGGTCGAGCTCCCGCGCCGAGTCACGCTCCTGTGCGCGGTCTTTGTAGGTGTCGGCGGAACGATGGCCGGCGGGCTTCGATGCGGGCGTGGTGCTGGTGCCGGCCTCCGGGTCCAGGCGGGTCGGAGGCGCGTCCGGGCTCACGTTGTACGCCACCAGATCTCCTCCCGCTGCGTCGAACACACCCCAGATATGACGAAGCGTGGCAGGCATTAGTGTCCCAATTGACGGCCTGCCACGCTCGGACCCAACCTGCAAGTCGGGTCTACCGAGAGAGAAGCATTCCGGTGACCAAACCAGTAACTCGCTCCCACGCGTGTTGCCGGCCTCTCGACCGAACGCAACTCAGACTACCGAAACCTACTGGCCCAGTTCGACCCACATCGGTCAGGACTCGGAAGACCGGAGACCTCGACCTCAGTGACTTCGGCCATCCTAGTTTCCGTACCATCGCGGCACGGGCCAAGGCGGTGCCGTGTGCAGGTCGACCCACCGCGTACGAGGAGCCGCATCGGTAAGGAGTTCTTTCAAGGCTGATTGCGGACTGAGGCGTGCGACTGTCTCGTCATCGAGTTCCTGCCGCTCGGGC
The DNA here is from genome assembly GCF_030056915.1 of Rhodococcus sp. IEGM 1307. NCBI lineage: Bacteria > Bacillati > Actinomycetota > Actinomycetes > Mycobacteriales > Nocardiaceae > Rhodococcus > Rhodococcus sp. IEGM 1307. The sequence goes on along the minus strand of NZ_JASHKW010000013.1, from coordinate 83,234 downwards.
CATGGGGGAACCTCGATCTTGACCGCGATCTCGTCTCCGGGCCGCTCGAACGTCGTCTTGGTGGCGGCTGCGACGACCTCGGTATTGATGCTGTCCGTTTCGGTGTGGTCGAGCCGGTACGGGCCACGATGGTGCAGTCCGGGCTTCAACATCACCAACACCTGATATGGATTCAGCGGGTAGAGGGCGACCGCACTGTTCCCAGCCACACCCGCGCGGTCCCTGGTATTCGGAGGCCCCGCGAGGAAAATGACCGGGTCATCGCAAGTGACGAGAGGCGCGTCCGTGCGGTACACGGCCCATTCTCGGAGATGAAGTCCGAGCGCCGTGACGTTCTGGACGTCCTTGATCATCAGGTCGAGGGCCTCGTGCTTCGGGTCGTCCTGCCGCTTGGACATCGATTCCTCGATCGCTTCCGGGCCGAGACCTGATTGCTTCAGGAACTCCCGCTTGGCCGCATCCGGGCCGTTGACGAGGACCAGGGTGCGCTCACGGTTACTGACCGTCCGCGTGATCTGCATGCCGAGGAATACGGCGAGGTCCTTCTTCAGGGCATCGTCCGAAACCACTCCAGCGCCCCACTTCTCAAGCGAATCCAGCCGGTGCGCGCAGGTGTCCTCAATGCGGGACAGATGCTTCTCGATCCACTTGAGCGGGGTGTCCATGGTGCTGTCGGTTGCCGGGAGGCTGTAGAAGTTCTTCTCGTGTGCCACATCTTTCGGTGGCTGGGGAGGATGCACGTCGCCGGTGTCGACCTGGACGGGTTGTACCAACTTGTTGACGGCCCATCGGCGCAAGTACATCTGCGGTACGTAGTGGTGTTTTTTCGCCGTCTCGTTTTCGGCCTGACGCTTCGATTCGGCCACGAACTCGTCGGACAGCCATTCGTGCTCGAAACGCATGGTCATGATGGCGTCCATCAACCCGGGGTACATGCGGCCGAGCCTATGCGGGTATTCTGACAATTCCATTCTTCCTTCGCCGCATACGCCGGAAGGCTGGCCGGGGCTCGAGGCCGACAAGCCTGCGAAGGTTGTCGACAGCGGGTGAGAGACTGCTTCGCGTGCATGCGTTCATCGACGAATCCAAACGGGGCGAGTACACCCTGTGCGCCGTGACCGTCGCCCCCGGCGACCTCACGAGCATCCGCAAGCAGATGAACGCGCTCCGGCCGCCCGGGCATTCGCGGATCCACATGACCGGTGTCGGAAAGAAACTGGCCCCGAAGATCGTCTCCGAAGTGGCCCGGCTCGAAGCGACCAGCCGGATCTACCTGATGACCTCGAAGAAGGTGAATGAGCGGCAGGCCCGCGACGTCACCCTGGCCGCTGCCGTCCGCGACCTGGCACAAATGTCGGTGACCAACGTGGTCATCGAGTCCTGCGATCAGGACCGCGAAGACAACCGCATCATCCGCGACGAACTCGGTGGCAATCCCCCGTTCGTGTACACCCACGACCGGCCCACCAACCCGCTGCTGTGGATCCCCGACGTGCATGCGTGGGCCTGGGGGCGAAGTGGCAGCATGCGAGCGAAGATCGCGCACCGCGTCACCGTGGTGAGGCTCTGAAGAGACGAAGAAGGCCCCTCCGGATCGGAGAGGCCCCTCGTGTGAGGTGGGCGCGCAAGGCTGGAAACCGCTTGGTGGGGCTGCCTACAGGGGTACTTACGCCCCGGAGACCTCCTACACGAACCACTTCCCTCGGCTACTGCCTCGGGCACTCACATTATGTCGGTCAATGTTGCGTCGACGCAACCGCAGCACGGTTGACCTGGGCGTACGCCGCCTAGATGGTTTGTGGTCTCTAGCTTCGGCCGAGCGCTGGTTGTGCCTCGCCGGAGACAATCCCCGCCCGGATCCCGATCGCGCTGGCTTCGCCCCGGTTGGCGACGTCGAGTTTCTTGAGCACGCTCGCGACGTGGAATTTGATGGTGCTCTGGCTGATTCCGAGTTCCTCGGCGATGGCGCGGTTGCGTTTTCCCATTGCCAGGTGGGCGAGGACTTCGAGTTCGCGGGGGTTCAGGGTGGACAGCAGGTGCTCGTCCGGTCGGACGGCCGGTGGATCCAGGGGGATGGTCAGGGTGACCCGGCTTCCCCATCCGGCGATGGATTCGATGTCGATCCGGCCACGAAGGGTGTGCAGCCGGCCAGCCAGCTGGCGTGTGAGGGCTGTTCGGTCGATCTCACCGGGCCCCTGGTCGCGCACCTCGATGAGGACGTTGTCGCCGTCGCAGTCCCACGCGATCCGCATTCGGGTCAGCACCGGTTGGGCGGTGAAGGCCAGCACGATGGCGCGGACCATCGCCCGCGCCGCGTGCGCCACCTCACCAGGGAGCGGACGGCCGTCGGCGGGTGGGTCGACGTAGTCGACGTCGACGTCGACGTCGCGGTGACGTAGCAGGGGCCGAGTTCGCCCTGCAAGCGTGCGAATGCGGTGGTGACCGCCTCCTCGGAGTGGGCGCGGTCGGCGGCACCCGCCGATCGCAGGGCGATCAGTGCGGCCGATGCGGTCTCGCTCGCGGTGATGCGCGACCGACGATCGTCGAGGTCGTTCGAGCGGAGGGTTCCGAGGATCGACGACAGCGTTGCCTCGTGCACCTCCGTCAGTTCGGCGATGGTGCGGGCGCGTTCAGTGGACGCGGCTCGTGACTCGGCGAGATAGTCGGGGCTGGCCTGTGCCACCTGGTGCTGGATGGAGGGCTGAAACGCACTAATCGCCACGAGCACCACCGACGCCTCAGCACCGGTGATCGTCGGACAACGACTGCGGCGCGGTGTGTGCGGATCGCCACGAGGGGCGCACGGATGATCGCCGACGCCCTGGCCGCCGTCGACCGCCTCCGCGCAGCCTCCGCCGAATCGGTCGCGGGCACCACACCGCGATCGGGGCCGAAAGCCCTGGTCCGTGGCGCTTCGGCGTTCTACGGGCACCCCATCATCGGCGCCGCGATCCGCTCCGGCGCCGACGTGTCGGTCACTCTGCGACTGACGAAAACCGTCAAACGAGCTGTCGGGGACGCCGTCTCGGGTTCGTCGCTGCGCGTAGAAGAGATCTTTGAGGTCGGTGTGCTTGTGGGTCAGGTTGTTTCGTTTCGCCCCGGCTTCTTGTGCGAGGCTGACGATGTCGAGCTTGTCCGACGAGCGCAGCGGTGTTCCTCCGAACAGTCGTTGCATGGCCGCGGTGATGGCACGCCGGTCGTCGTCATCGGTCAATGTCCGTCTCCTCGCGGTTCGTGATGCGGGTCTGCTGATGCTGCTCGACGAGTTTGTTCAGGTGGGCGGCTCGTTGACCGAGGCGTTCCCTAGCGGCACCGGGGTGGCCGGCTCGACGATTTCTTCGCGGAGCAGGGCGATCTTGCTGCGCAGTGCGGCGATGTGGGGTGGCGGTGCGCGCGATGTTCGCTGCAGACCGGATCGCACCGGTCGATTCGATTGCTTCGTGTGGAGCCTTGACAGGCAAGTGTTCGTCTGATGTGATCACCCTCACTTAAGTCTTACATATAACAGTCAGTGGATACATCGACAAAGGATGTAACTATTAGACATTTCTGCCAGCGCCTCGTTAAGCCACAGAAAGGTAGCGATGTACCAACCCAACCTGAGATCTGCAGTTGCTGCGACTGCCCTCGTTCCCCGCTCGGAGGTCGTCGTAGTACCTCTGAACTAGAGCACAAGAGCAATCCGGAATTGGCTACACGGTGCTGACCGCAGGCACCGCGGTCAACTGCACAGGTGCAATTTCGCAGATAAGGAAGCACTATGACACGGTCCCGACCATCCACGACCGGTGAACTCCGCACGGCACCGACCCCGATCAGAGCAACTCTTGCTGCGGTGCTCGGCCATGTGGTCGAGTATTACGACTTTGCCGTATATGCGCTGTTAGCGCCCGTTCTGGCCCAGGTCTTCTTCCCATCGGACAACGAGCTGAACTCGCTCCTCGCAACATTGGGCGTGTTCGGCGTGGCATATTTTGTGCGCCCCCTCGGCGGCCTGCTCTTCGGGCACCTCGGGGATAGGATCGGCCGCAGAAATACATTGTTGGCCGTCATTCTATTGATGGCTGGCGCCACGACGGCGATGGGTCTGCTGCCGACCTATAACCAGGGTGGACTTGTCGCCCCGATCTTGCTGATCGTGTGTCGTTCGCTGCAAGGTCTATCCGCAGGTGGTGAATATGGCGGTTCCGCAAGCTTCGTCGCAGAGCATGCGCCGCCCGGCCGCCGTGGCTTCTTCACGTCGTGGTTGCACGGCAGTACCGGCATCGGCTTGACCTTGGGCGCGCTGACCGCCTTGGTCCTCAGCGCGGTGGTGTCACAGGACGCGCTCGAGTCCTGGGCATGGCGGTTGCCTTTCCTGCTCGCTCTCCCGCTCGGCCTGGTCGGCCTGTACCTCCGGCTGAGGCTGGACGACACTCCGGCTTTTGAAGCTGCGAAAAAGGCCGGAACAATTCCGAAGCTGCCATTGGTGGAGGCCGTCCGCCTGCACTGGCGCGCCATTCTCACAATCGCCGGCATGGTCCTTCTCCTCACGGTCTCGCTCTACGTCAGCTTTACCTACGTCACCACCTACTTGAAGACCTTCCTGGATGTTCCGCTGTCACGGTCGTTGCCAGCCGGCATCGCAGGCATGTTGACCTTCTTCGTCCTAGCGCCGGTGTTCGGGGCGCTTTCCGATCGCGTCGGCCGGAAGCCAGTACTCGCTGGTGCGGCAGTCGGGCACATAATCGGTATCTATCCGGCCTTCCTGTTGTTGCAGAATCGCAGCTTCGTCGCGATCCTGTTCGCGTACCTGATACTTGGGACCCTGTATGCGGGCTATGTGGGGCCGTTCACTGCCGCAGTGACGGAACGGTTCCCGGCGAACGTCCGTGCGGCCAGCCTTGGCATCGGGTACCAACTGCCCGTCTGCGTCTTCGGAGGGCTCTCCCCCCTGATCCTGACCTATCTGACTGACGCGACCGGGGTGATACTTATGCCGGCCTACTACGTGATCGGTGCCGCTGTCATCTCGCTGCTGGTCACGCTCTTGATGACGGAGACGGCCGGGAAAAATGCCGTGGAGCTCGATGCTGTAGTCGGCACCGCACACGCTGACCGCCTCGGCTCTGAGCAGGGCGCTGACGAAAATGATGAGCATCGGGCACACCAGATCCGGTGAGTCTCGGGCGAGCAAGTCGGACGGAAGGTTTCAGGTCGATATCGTTGGGTGCGGGTCATCCGGTTCAGATCGTGCGCGGGATGCAGCAGATGAGCATGCCCGAACCTGCGCCCAGCGCAACGTCACTGGATCGGGGCGATGTTGCGCCCCGGATCTGACACAGCCATGAGATTCATGAGAGTTGGCGAAATATCCAGAGGAGCTGAAAGAGCGCGACGCGGTTGGCAATCGAAACACGTCGCCACCCGGGATCCCGGACTTTCTCGTGTCAGGGGGCGATGCGGAGCGCTGACAATTGCACTGCCCGAGCGGCAACACGAGTGGATAAAGACAGCAGGACTCCGGCTCCCTGCCCGGCGGCGCCCGGCGCGCCGCCGGGCACTATGAGCACTTGCCGGACACCACGTTCGACTGGGACGGTGAGATCGCTCCACAGTCTGAGAACGAACGACACCGGCACCCTGATCACCTCCGAAAAGTGCATCTTCTGGCACAGGAGATCGCACCAAGGTAGTGGCCCACGGGGGTCGACGTCCAACCCGTTGTCGGTGATTCACACACCGGTGAAGTCGTCGCCTCACTCACCGTCGAAGGTCACCCGACGCTGGCTCGGTGGCCCCGGCAAGCTCAGCCCACCCTGATCGCTCCTGAGGTAGCCAGCCGGTACCGCCACAGCGTCGAGTGGTCAGACGACCACTGGCAATGGCGCCTTATGACCGCGACGCCCATTAAGCAAGGCGACCTGGAGCAGATTCGTAACTCCATCCAGGGATGACGGATTAATGGGGTCAGTGTTCAGGGGTGTGGGCCGACACACATCGCCGACCGAAAGCCGAACCTCGAGCGGGCATGTTTACCGAACCCGGGTTGCTGACCGGGCATGTTTACCGAACCCGGGTTGCTGACACTGAGGCGCGATCCCGCAAGCGGATCGTCGTCCGGTTGGCGAACCCTTACGTTCCAGCAGCGGGAGGAGTGGGCTCGACCCTCATGTGGGTTGAGGGACGAAGCCAGGCGGTGCTCGGAACAGCCCACTCGGCGACACCGATGTACGGGCCGGAGTGGCAGTGTGTGTATCCGGTGGTGTCACCTCCCGTAGGGAACCTGCGATATCAGCGGCTCAGAGCAGTCCACTGAGCGATACGTGGACCGCGTCCCACTGCTGGGCGATCGACGGCCAATCGGGAAACACGGTCCCGCCGTGCTCGCGGGGACGCGCCTTCAGCAGCGCCTCCCAGGCGAGAGCTGAATCGACTCGCGCGATCCGCGCATTCGCGGGGTCGAAATGAACGTCGTAGCGCAGGGGACTGCGCTCTGCGTCGTGTTCGCCATGGAGCAGCCAGGCATCGTTTCCGCAAGCAAAACTTCGTCGCCGTCCACAAGGCGCCGTACGGTAAAGCGCTGGGTCGGTGGCGGTTAGCGACGCTTAGTGTGCGGAACTCGGTGAGGTTGCCGTGATGACTTTGTGGGGAGAGCAGAATTTCGCGGCTGGGTGAGCACAGTGCGGCCGCGACGGCCTCGCTCATCTCCACGATGTCGGGGTCGGTGGTGTCGAGGTCGATGACGTCCTTGAAGTCGCCGCCGTACAGATACATGTGAAGGACCATCGCCACGCGGCTCGAGTAGTCCTCGGTGTCGATCGAGTCGGCGTACTGCCCAGCGGAGGAGAACTCTGGGTGCAGTGCGCGCCACTCTCCCCACCAATCGATCAACATGCGGCCGGGGAACGTGTCCAGGAGATTGACCGCAAGATCAGACGTCATGGCCACAGTGTCGCAGCGCTCGCTGTCAGCGGACGCCCATCGGAGCCGAATGACGATCGTTGACCGAATGGCGAACTCGTCCCCTGGTCGTGCTTCTACAAAGGGATTACTCGTCATCCTGAGTAAATGTTCCGTGAGCAGTAGCGTTCGTAATGGCGGAACCACCCGGCGCGACCGCCGGTGGTCGACTCAGATCTTGGCCCTCCGTCGCATCCCGCCAGAAATCTTCGGTGGTCGCGGGCCGTCCTTCACCGATGACCGGTTCCTGAGAGTCGACAACCTCATTTTCGGGATCGGGTCCATCGCCATGGCCGGGTCCGACGGCGGCGGCGAACACACTTGCTACCGACACCACCGCAGTCACGAAAACTGCAAAGAGCACTGTCTTTCGCATCAGAGACCTCCTCGTCCAATCGACACTACTGCCGGCATGGCCAAGTAGACCTGGCACTGCGCCGTGACCGTCCGTCTCGGTGGCCGATCCCGTCCACCTCACCGGAAGCGGAACCCTCACCGGCACGTTCCGATTGTCGTCCCATGACTGGAACTCGCTGACCTGCGAAGTCCCGTAGAGGTGGTCCGGTGAAGAATTCCGAAACGGGGCGGCGGATTCTCACTGTCGTTGCAACACAGGCCTATTGAAATCTGGGTCTTCCCAGCTCACGGGTTACGTTACCGCAGTCGGCATCGCGAGTTCCAGCGCAGTGCGGCGCCGGTGAGCAGTGGCCCGTCGCTCGGCATTGAACACCGTGGCGGGAGTTGCGTACTCCAGGTTCTTCCGTGGGCGAGTGTTGAGCTGACGCGTTACCGACCGCACATGGGCGTGACTGTGCACCGACAAGTCGGTGCCCTTCGGGAAATACTGTCGAGTGAGCCCGTTGAAATTCTCGTTTGCACCCCGCTGCGACGGACTGGAACGTTCGGCGAAGTAGATCTTCAGATCGAGGGCCGCGGAGATCTCTCGGTGCAAACACATCTCCGTTCCCTGATCCCACGTCAACGTTCTGCGCATTCGTTTCGGCAGGCCAGAAAATGCTTTGATGACAGCATTTTTCACCGATTCCGCGGTGTGATCGGCGGGGAGATTGACGATGATTCCGTATTGCGTCGTCCGTTCCCGCAGGGTCATCATCGCCGATCGACAGCGCAACCCCAGGATGAGGTCCCCTTCCCAATGACCCACCTCGACCTTTGCGTCGACCTCCTCCGGGCGGTCGCCGATCATCGTCATGTTCCGCACGGCACCGAGTGATCTCGCCGACCCCAACCATCGAGGTTTACGCACGCTCCGACCACTGCGCAGTTTGGCGGCGTACTTTTTGTCCAGCCTCTTCCCTCCCGCCACCAGCAACGCCCGGTACATCGTCTCCATGCACAACCACATCGAGCTGTCCTCGGGATACTTCAGCTTCAGCCAGCCGCTGATCTCCTCCGGCGACCAGAACCGATCGAGCTTGCGTTGTACGACACTGCGCAACACGTCGTTGGCGAGCAGCTTGTGTTCGCGTGACCGGCTGCGGTTGCGACGTGCCGTCTCATCGGCGACTTGGGGTAGGTAGCGGCCCTGGCTATCACGGTGACGGTCGAGTTCACGTTTGACCGTCGACGGCGCCCGGTCGATCTCCCTGGGCGATGGCGCGGATCGACAGTTTCAGATGGTCCAGGTCGGCGATCTGCAACCGTTCCACCAAAGACAAGTACCGCTCCGACGGCACGTCTGCGCCGGTCAGATTCTTGCGCTGTCGCGCCCTTCGTTGAATATTGATCCCGGTTTGGCGAGTCACACCGACGAGTGTGCTGGCTGCGATGTTCGTTTCCCCTCGGGCGATCAATTCCCAATACCGCGTGCCGCGGACCGCAGTCCGCGACAGTTTCGACGCTTCCTGCGCTACCTTCGGCGCCAGCTCTGCGGCGATACGCGCAGCGCACTCACGCACCGCCACCTGGATCGACTCATCCCGGCCGCGTTCGGCCTTCCTGATCCTCAGCGCACGCCGGGACTCCCACGCCCCTGCCCTGGTCTTGCTCAGCCGCAGCCGGCGCCGAGACTGGGTTTCACTCACACCGTCCGCGCGGAGCTGGTAATACCGCTGTTCGATCCACCGATACGCTGTCGAGCTCCACACGCCAGCGATCACGGCCGACTGCCGCACCGTCCGGCGCACCGCAAACGCAGACCAGAAAGCCTTCTCTCGGCTTGGCTCGACCCGCAAGTGGTGCCGGTTGTAGTTACCCGAGATGAATGACGCCTCCCACACCGCAACCTTCGAGGTCACACCCCCCAAGGTGCCTCGGGCCTGCTCGCAGTCGAGACCTCCTTCACGGAGAAGGAAGAACTCCGCGCGCAACCACTGATAACCGACGTCGAGATGGACTCCGGCGGTCCGGGCGGAGTATTTGAGACCTCGTCCGTCGCGAACCAACCCCAGAAATCGAGCCTGAGCAGCAGAATCCGCATTCTTCGCCATTCCAAAACCACCTCGTCGAAGGTGTTGCAATGAGCGATAGAACCCTGGGGGCGGCAAACGGGGCAGAGGGCCCACGCTAGCGAAAGCATCGCGACTGCATGCACCCAGAGGGCCGCTTCTGAGCGCCCTCAGTCTCGAAATGCTCAGGTCAGCCCGGTAATCACGCGGTCGGGAAAATAGTTGGGAACTCACGGGAACTTTTCCGTCATCGTCGGCATCTCACTTACATAGGCAGGGAGATCGGTTCCCTGCTTACCGGACCGACAAGGACGAGAAGATGACGAACCCCTCCAGCAATGACACCGCCGCGCCGACCGCACCGACCGCAAATCTGACCGGGTCCCCGGAGGACGCGTCCCTTCACCTCCGCCGTCGCGCCGGAGCCAGAACTCGCACCGGAGCCCACCCTCGAACTGAGTCGGCCCCGGCACCCGAAAATGTCCCCGGCGCGAGCGGTGAGTCGTACCGCTCCCCCCGCGACCTCAACGGCGGCACCTACGTGTCCGCCATTCATCCCCAGGCCGACGGAACGGTCCGAGCCGCAACCGATCTCGACGACGACGGCAACGTCGACGCCAAGGGCATCCTCGACGCGCAGGGCAACGTTGTCCAGGCCGATGCAATCGCCGACGGCGTCGTCCGTGAGTACTACCGCGACACCAACGGTGACGTGCACCTCGACACCACGCTCGTCGACAGCACCGGCGTCGGACAGTTCGACACCCTCATTCTCGACAGCGACGGCGATGACGTCCCCAACACCGTGCTCGTCGACACCGACAGTGACGGGATCTTCGACCTGAAGATGGAGGACACCACCAACGACGGAATCCTCGACGAGGTCACCACCGGTTCGCAGGGCCTCGTCGCCGAGTATGACGGCACCTTCGACGGCCCCGCTGAACCGCTCCCCGGCGACGACCTCTTCTGACCTATCCACTTCCCGCTGCCGTACGCACCGAAAACGGGCGTGCGGCAGCGGTCACTGCTGCTTCTGCTTGGACTCACAGCGAGATCGATTCGATGGACGACACCATTTCCGACCTCGAGGACCACAACGCGTCCCCTGGGGCCCAGGCCCCGAACTGAACGAACCCGTACTGGACCCGGGATTCGTCGACGAACCCTCCCCGGTGTTCCCCGAGGACGAGACCATCGACGCCCCCAGCCTCCCGTCGGAAGACATCGCGCCTACTCCAACGGCACCCGCCCCGGATCTGCCACTCGCCCCCGCCGGAACCGGACTTGTCGGACCTGCCGCCGGCGGAGCCCGAACCGGAGCTGGTCCCCTACCCTGAACCTGCTGCTGCCCCGGAGGACGGGTACGGCGTGATCGCGATGGTTGACGCCGGGGAGATCTGGCCCCCGGGCCGAGAGCGTCGAGGACGATCAGCCGGACCACTTCCTGGTGGTCGCCGGCATCGACGATGCCCGCGGGGTGGTCATCTCGTCCGACACGGGAAGCCCGACCGGTAACCAGCCGGAGGTGCCGATCGCTCAGTTCGAGGGTGCCTGGCAGCACTCCGGCCTGGCGAGTCCCACTTCAACACCTGGCTGCACCGCATCGCCGCCAACGCCGCCCTCGCAGCCCTGCTCCGACGGAAAAGAAAACACCGAAGTCACCCTCGCCAGTGTGCTGGCCACGGTGAAGTCAAGCTCGGCGTCGAGTAGCCCGAACCTCGGCAGCTCAGCGACCCGCGAACTGCTAGTGCGCCGACGTCGTGAGGGAATCGGGTGCTGTCACGATCTCGAACGGCATTTCGATGTGCGCAACCGTCCCGGATCGAGGCCCGGGGTGGACTGAGAAGCTGCCTCCCGCCGCGACGACACGGAGTTCGTGCGATGTCAATCCGATGTGGCCTCTGCTGAGGCTGCGGTCGATCGCCTCTCGGGAGATGCCGCGCCCGTCGTCGGTGACATCGAGGACGGCATGCTCACCCCACCGCGCCAGCTCGACCCGGACATTGCTGGCTTGCGCGTGTTTGACCACGTTGCTGAGCAATTCGCGTGCCGCGCTGAACAGCACATCATCAGCGGACGTGCGAAGGTCGTCGACCCATTCCGAGGTCAGGAGCTGAACCTCGAAACCGCCACGCGCCTGGGCCGAGCGGGTGAGATCGCCGAGGGCGCGAGCGAGACCGACACGATCGAGCACAGTGGGGTGCAGCTCAGAGACGGTCGCCCTGAGCAAGGTTGCGGATTCGGTGAGTGCGTGGGTGATGCGAGCGACCGCCTGCGGGTCGGCACTGCCGGTGAGGTCGTCGAGGTCCATCTTCGCGGCCAGGACGAATTGGAGCGCCCCGTCGTGGAGTTGCTCGGACAACGCACGTCGTTCGCGTTGTTCGAGACCCATCAACTCCGCAAGCAGGGCGGTGCGGTCGCGCACCAGGTGACCGATCGTCAGCACCCTGGACCGTTGAATTCTGCTGAGCGTGACGGCGCCCGCACCGAGGACGGCGAGGGCCATCGTGCTGAGCAGGATGGAGGACCAGGGCTCTTCATTCGACGCCATCGTGGCCCAGCTCGCGGCCAGGAATACCAAGACCGTCGGCACCACCACGGACGCACAGACCCCCGGGCGCAACTGAGTGGAGGCCAGGAGCGGGATCACGAACAAACCGTTGCTCAGAATGTCTGCGGTCCAACTCTGTTGTGCCGCAATACCAGTCAACAGGGTGAGGCAACCGAGGACCGCGAGGTCGACGAACAGGGCGAGCCACATCGCGTTCACCGGCCCCGGACCGCCTCGCCGAGTCCACAGCGCGAGGCCGCCGGACCAGAGTGCGTAGCAAACCAGGACCGCGACACACACGCCCGCGTCGTTCATGGGCGGGACGAACGCCAGCGTCAACGCGATGAAGAGCACCAGAACACCACGAAGTGCGAGCTGGAGATACGCGCCGCGATAGGCGTGCTCGAGGATGATGCGTTCGAGATCTGGGCTGCCGCCGAGATCCGCGGGTAGTACCGATGACTCAGCCATGGGACGGCCTCCTCGGCCGGGGGACTCCGACAGGAAGATGCGAGGACATCAACTGCTGGACCTGCGACAATGCCCAAGATACTAGCACCGGCGAGTGGGTGACCCCTGGTACTTGGCGGTCTGCTCACGGGCCCTGCGGACCTCCGCCATCTGCGCCTCGAGTTCGCCGTGCAGTCGCTGATTGTCCAGCGCCAGGGTGGTCGCGGCCCGCACAGCCGCCAGAAGCCTCGGCTGGTCGGCGACCGCCCGGTCGTACACCAACGCCCCCACCAGGACGCCGTCGCGGATGAGGGCAGTGGCCTCACGGGGATCATTCCTCGGTGGCAGAACCTGGGGACGTCCCTGCGCGTCCACATACCCGTCGCGGGCGCGGGAGAACGACCACAACGCCAGATCCGGGTCGCGCAATGCCGCCCGCAGCGCGTCGATGACGCCGTCACCGCGTGGGGCGGTACCGATCTCGATCATCAGGTTGCGCACCGCGGCTCGGGCGACTCGGTAGCGCCACATCCCGACCAGCACCGCAAGCGGAATGAGCGCAGTCGACGGATATCGCAGAAGCAGCGTCCACGCATGCTGCGGGCTGTGCACCCACACGGAGACCAGCGGTGTCCAGGCGGTTGCGGCGGTCCCGAGCAGAGCGGCGATCCACAGCGGCGCCACGGCGGCCCGATAGGCCGGTGAACCCGACCTCCATCGGGCGATCACCACGCCGATCAGGACCACACCGAGGGCGATCCCCACCACGCCGAACATCACTTGCAGCGCCGCGAAGACCCTCGGGTCGTCACTCACCAAGAGCAGATTCAACGACGGCGGATGGGCCGGGCTGATGCGGTGGGTGTCGAGGAACGCAAGCTCGGACACGACGGCGACCGCGTAGTATGCGTAGCTTCCGCCGACGAACCACCGCTCCCACCGGTGGCGCAACCGACCCCAGGGAAAACTGAACACGAGTTGGATCAGCACCGGAATGTACATGTTGGTCAGCGCCGCGCCCGCCGTGAACAGCACCGGGACCGTCGACAGCCGAAAGCCCTTCACCAGCCACAGCAGCCCGGCGGCAACCAGCAGCCACCCCAGGTTGTCCTGCGGTCGGTGGCACTTGGCGACCAGGCCGGCCGCCACGAACACCACTCCGACCATCACGAACAACGCCAATTCCGTCGGACTGAACACGCCCCGGCACAACTGCCAGTCGACAGATGCGACCACCGCGACAGCCAGTGCGGCGGTCACCAGGGCGGTCGCGCTCTGCGCGCGAAGACTCACCGGGTGCCGCCCGCGAGTCCGGACAGTTCGAGGAACACGGGATCGATCCTCGCGGGGATCCGGATTCGGCACCATCACCACAGGGTGGGGTGATGCGACACCTGGGTGGACCTTCTCGACACCTCCGGTCCCTTATCGCCTGCAGTGTTCGACGCAGATCGATCGATGCCACGCGGCACACCGGTATTCGTGGGAACATCTCATCCGATCGATCCGGCAGACTGAGGAGAAAGGGGTGTGGTGCATGACCAGGATTCGACTTCGGCCCGCGGTGGCGCTGGCATCGATCGCCGGTGTCTCGTCCTTGTTTCTCGCGGCCTGCACCCAGGACGCATCGTCGACCGAGGGCACCGAATCGGCCGCACCGAGTGCCTCCAGCGAGGCACCGCCAACGGAGGCACCGGTCAACGGTGTCGATGCGAAGGAGTACGCCTCCAGCGACCCGGAAGCCGATTCCTACGGCTTCGTCACACCGTCAGGGAAATGGCTGTGCGCGATCATTCCCACGAAGAATCTGGCCGGATGCGCCTCTCATCCCACCGCGGGGCCATTGGGTGTGCCCGGGACTCCACAGATCGCCTCGCCGGACGGCGGCCCGCCCGCGGAAGCGAACCTCATCGCGGTCGAGGCGGGGAAGGAGCCGAGCTTCCAGAACTGGAACCAGGCTGTCTTTCCCGGCAACGCCAACGTCCTTCCCTATGACACCACGCTGGCGATCGACGGATTCAGTTGCAATGTGCAGTTCTCCGGCGTCTCCTGCAGGGACGATGCGACGGACAAGGGATTCACCATCTCCACCAGCGGCTACACGTTCGAGTTCACCCCATTACCCGTGAGCCTCCCCAGCGCGAGCCCACCGCAGATCGCGCCCACCCCGGCCCCGCTCCCCCAGCAGGCCCGCGGATCGAATCAGTGTGGCCCCGTTGTCTATCCGGAGACGGGAAAACCTGCGACGGTAGTCATCGTCAAGGGCACACTCCGCTGCGACGAGGCGCACACGATGCTGACGAAGTACTTCGCGGCACCTGACAAGAGCGAACCGGTGGACAGCTTCGACGGGTGGGAATGCCGCCTCTCGGGAGACCCGGAATCCGCGGAGATCGGTTACACGATCAACTGCTCCGACGACAACGGGAACACCGTGGTCGCACAGCCGTAGATCGATCAATCCACGATTTCAGGTCAGTCGCCGCGAGACTCGCCGCACGATGTCTACGCTGACGCTATGCACCCACCGAATGACCAGGCAGGTACCTGGGAAGGTTCGTGGCTCGCGGCGATGACGGTGATCAAGAGCGCTCAGCGGGTCTTCACGCCTGAGAACCGCCCTCCCTCCGAGCTCATCCCTCTCGTCGAACCCCTGAGCCGGTTGGGTGATGCGCTCCGGGCAACACCGCCCGACCCCGACGAGTCCCGCCGTCGCGCCGCCGACCTGGTGGCCGATCGAGACCTGATCGAATGGGCATGTCAGCCGGACCGGCCCAGCGAGATCCGAGAGTTCGGGGCGACCTTGGCCTTCCTGTCCATGAAACTGACCACCTGAGTCTCCGGCCGTCCTCGCCGCGCGAGGAGCCCGGACCGCTCAGAAGTCGTAATCCACGACGACCGGAGCATGATCGCTCATCCGGCGGTCGGCCGCCGGATCCCGATCGGTACCGGCCGTGACCGCCGCTCGAGCCAGGTCCGGCGTCGCGAGGTGGTAGTCGATGCGCCAGCCGATGTCGTTCACGAACGACTGCCCCAGCCACGACCACCACGAGTACGGACCGTCGACGCCTGGATGCTGTCGCCGGACGACATCGACGAGGGTGCGCGGCGACAGGATCGAGTCGAACCACTCGCGCTCCTCCGGCAGAAACCCCTCGGCCTGATTGCTGCGCCGCCAGTTCCGTACGTCGGAACGGGTGTGCGCAATGTTGAGGTCACCCATCAGCAGAAGCTCCCTGCCCCGTGCGCGTGCCGTGCGCCGCGAGCGGGTCAGCTGTCGCGCGAACGCGGAGAGGAAACGCATCTTGCGGTCGTAGCGTGCTCCGCCGTCGGGCGCCTCCCGCATGCGTCCGGGCTTCTGGAGGTGGGCCGGAAGACCGCCCTTCGGCAGGTACATCGATGCCACGGTGATCGGCGCATCGGCCAGGTCGACCTCGACGTACCGGCCCTGCTTCGCGAACTCTGCCAGACCCCGAGCCAACGGCTCCGGATCCAGTTCGACGCTGTCGGTGTGCATTTCACCCGGTGCGCGCATCAGCGCTGTACCACTCCACGTCCGAACTGCGATGGGCGCACGCCGGGTCAGAACCGCGACACCGTTGCGGCCCGCGACGTCGCCCTCGTCGTACGTGAGGTGGTAGTCGCCGAACACCCCCGGCGGGATGGCCTCGGCACGAGCGCGCACCTCCTGAAGCGCGACCACATCGGGGCCGCGGTCGCCCAGCCAGTCCTCGAATCCGCGCCGCTGCGCCGCGCGGATCCCGTTGACGTTGAAGGTCGCGATTCGCACGAGTGACAGTGTAGGGATCCGACCGACGCATCGAATCTCGCCATACCTTTCACTCGCCGTCGGCCAGTTCTGCGAAGTTGGCCAATTTGTATGTGAACTCGAGTACGGGTTGCTAGCGTTCCCGTGATTGAGACCACACTGCAGGGGAGATCTCGATGCGGATCGCGCGGAAGCGGCCAGGAAGTGCCCGGCGAGGTGTGGCTACCGCGGCACTGGCCATCTCGGCCGTCCTCGGGGTCGCGACAAGCCCGATGCCTGCCATCGCGTCAGCCGACACGTTCTTCTTCGACGATGTCGGTTCGACGGCCGTTCCGCGGGCGAATTGCGGTCCCGGTTCGCTGCCGGAAACGGGTATGCAGGGCGACGTTCCGGCCGAGGACCGGAACAACGGCCGCAGCACCCAGGGTTATCGATGCAACATGTCGCTGGTCGGAGGCTTGCAGGATCGCGGTGGTGGCCTGCTGTCGGTGACCTACGACCACTGCTCCTACACCAGCACGTTCTTCCCCGGGAACCTGCTCAACCCCACAACGCCGGGCGTACAGGTGCTCGACGTGTCGAACCCTGCACAGCCGGTGTTGTCCACGACCCTGAACGAACCGGCGATGCTGGGCGGAACCTGGGAAAGTCTGAAGGTCAACAAGGCACGCAAGTTGCTCGCGGCCACAGCGGTGCCGATCGCTGCCGGCACCGGCTACTTCTCCGTCTACGACATTTCCGACTGCGCCCACCCCCGGTTGCTCAACCGGGGTGCCGGTACCGACGTCACGATGCCGCTGCCGTTCATCTCCCACGAAGGCGGCTTCTCCCCGGACGGCAACACCTACTGGGTGTCCGGGCCCGCACCGGGATTCCTCACCGCCATCGACATCAGAAACCCGGCCGAGCCGCGGATCATCTGGCAGGGATTGCACGGACTCGGCGGGCACGGATTCGGCATCACCCCGGACGGGAACCGGATGTACCTGTCGAATCTCGGTGGGATCACCGTCCTCGACATCAGCGCGGTGCAACGCGGCGACCCATATCCCACCGTCCCGCAGATCGCCACCTATCTGTGGACCGACGGCTTCTTCAATCAGCACAGCATCCCGGTCACATATGGGGACAAGCCCTACATCTTCACCGTCGACGAAACCGGCGGCGGCGGAATCAAGGTCTTCGATGTCGCCGACCCGGCGCACGCCGAGATCGTGCAGAAGATCAAGCTCGAGATCCAGCTTCCGGCCAATACCGCCGCGAACCTTCGGTCGTCGCAAGGCGGCTCGGTGTTCTCCTACGATCCGCACTACTGCGTGGTCGACCGCCCAGCCGACCCGACCGCGCTCGCGTGCTCCTGGGAATCGTCCGGGATCCGCGTGTTCGATGTTCGCGATTTGAGCCGCATCAGCGAGATCGCCTACTACAACCCGCCGGCACAGACCGGTAAGAACGTTCAGCTCACCAACTCACCGCACGCACTGTCCTCGCTGATCGGTGTCTCACTCTTCAATTTCGTTCCGCTCGCCCGCGCCGTCTTCGAGGGCAAGACGGATCCGCGGGTCGCATTCGGTCCGCGCGCCGGAATGGTGGCGTTCGGCGACCTGTCCGCGGACTGGTGCTTCTCGCCTCCGGAGTTCCACGGCAACCAGATCTGGACCTCGTGCAGCGACAACGGTTTCATGGCGTTGCAGCTCGACGACACCGTTTATCAACCACCGGCGAATCAGGCGTCGACTTATGGGCAGTGACACCAAGCCTTCGTCGTTCAGCGGTCCCCTCGTCCTATTGCTGAGCGCCATCCTGCTCGGCGCCGCCGGGATCGCCGCCGGAATGTGGTTGCAATCGGAACGCGACACGAACCCCGACGGGGTGCAATTGTCATCAGCGGACATCGGTTTCGCTCAGGACATGTCGGTGCACCACGAGCAGGCCGTGCTGATCGCCCAGACGCTGTCGCGGGACGTCGATCCTCAGATCCGGGTCATCGCCGATCAGATTGTCGTCGCACAGACCTCCGAGATCGCGACGATGCGCGGTTGGCTCAACCTCTTCGACGAACCGTTCACCACCCCGCATCCGATGCAGTGGATGCACGGATCTGATCACGCCATGGGTGACCAGGGCGGCGCGCCCATGCCGGGAGCAGCGAGTACCAGCGAGATCACCCGGCTCGCCGGCCTGCGCGGAGCAGATGCCGAGACACTGTTTCTGCAGCTCATGATTCGGCACCACCAAGGGGGCGTCGACATGGCCGAGGCAGCCACCCACGCGGTTGCATCCGAACCGATTCGCCGCATCGCACGCGGGATGATCCGTGACCAGAGCAATGAAATCGCAGTGATGACAGCCATACTCGATACCCGCGACGCGACACCGCTCGCCCACCCTTGAGGCGTTGAGGCTCGCCGCCGCTCCACACCCGGAAGCCCACTGTGCGTCCGCCCTTGCCCGACCGCGACGACTGTAGAAGCATTTCCGTGGGCGGGGCCGATCGGCGACTGAATATCGCGACGGCGTCCTCCGGGGCCGCGATCGGTCCTGCCGACGGCTGCGGCAGGTCCGAGGAGGAAGCGTGTTCGCAAGCTTCCCGGCCATCGGCAGCCGACGCTACCGATCGGAGAAACCATGACCACCGAACCCACACCAGTCTCCATTCAGCGCGAACCGGAACTGGCCGGACAAACCGTCGTCGTGCTCGGCGGCAGCGCAGGCATCGGCCTCGAGACAGCTCGCCGCGCCCGGGCCGAGGGCGCCGAGGTCATCCTCACCGGCCGCAATCCTGACCGGCTCGGGCAAGCAGCGACAGATGTCGGCACGCAGCGCACCGCAGCCTTCGACGCCAACGACACGGCCGCCTTGGCGAGGTTCTTCCACGACCTGCCGACACCGATCGACCATGTGTTGGTCACGGCCGGGGGCCCGCGCTACGCACCCCTGCTCGAGATGGACTCCGATGAGGTGCGTGAACAACTCAGCGGTCACGTGGTGCTGGGGCTCGAGGTCGCGCGCAACGCGGCGAGCAAGATGAGGCCCGGGGGCACGCTGCTACTGATGGGCGGAACCGGCGGCCGGCGCATCGGTCACGGACTGGGGATCGCCTCCGCCGCCACCGCGGCACTGCCCCCGTTCACGGCGGCCCTCGCGCTCGAGCTCGCGCCGGTTCGCGTCAACCTCATCGCCGCCGGCTTCGTCGACACCCCGTTGTCGGCATCGCTGCTCGGAGATCGACTGGACGAGCGCCGGAAGGAATTGCGGACAACGCTTCCGATCGGCCGGGTCGTCGGCCCCGCCGACGTCGCCGCACTGGCCGTCCACATCATGAGCAACACCGCGCTCACCGGCGCGACATACGACATCGACGGTGGGCAGCAGTTCGTTTTCTGATGACCACACGACGAAACGTGGGTGGCTGGAGGGACGCCACTCCCGATCAATTCCCGAGAACCAGAGAGGCAACCCGTGAGCACAAACGAAGTTCAGACCAACGATTCGACCAACACGCAGGTCGCGT
This sequence comes from Rhodococcus sp. IEGM 1307, assembly GCF_030056915.1. Classification (NCBI taxonomy): domain Bacteria; kingdom Bacillati; phylum Actinomycetota; class Actinomycetes; order Mycobacteriales; family Nocardiaceae; genus Rhodococcus; species Rhodococcus sp. IEGM 1307. The sequence goes on along the minus strand of NZ_JASHKW010000013.1, from coordinate 63,597 downwards.
CGGTCGACATGAAGCTGGAGGTCGTCGTCATTCCCGTCACGGATGTCGACCGGGCCACCGAGTTCTACACCAGGCTCGGTTGGAGACAAGACGTCACACCGCCGGGTTCCGGCGTCGTCCAGTTCACCCCGCCCGGCGCCGCCGCCTCGATCCACTTCGGCGCCGACCTCACAACGGCCGCACCCGGTTCCGCCAAGGGATACCTCATCGTCTCCGACATCGAGGCTGCCCGTGACCAGCTGGTCGCCGCCGGCATCGAGGTGACCCTGTTCCACCTCGGCACGGACGGCCCGGGCGACGGGCTGGACCCGGACCGTCGCAGCTACTTCTCGCTGGCGTCGGTCAGCGACCCCGACGGCAATGCCTGGGTGCTGCAAGAGGTCACGACCAGGCTTCCTGGGCGCATCGACACCGCCGTCACCTCGTTCGGCTCTGCACGCGACCTCGCGACGGCGCTCCGGCGCGCGGCGGCCGCCCACGGCGGGCACGAAGAGCGCACCGGCCAAGAAGACCCGAACTGGCCCGACTGGTACGCCGAGTACATGGCCGCCGAACAGTCCGGGGCGGAGCTGCCCACCTGAGGAGTTGTGAGGCCACGGCCATCGGCACTGTGTCCCGCGTAAGGCAGGGCCATCTCGGAGCTCAGGACGGGTTCGGCGAGGATCGCGTCTGCGGCGCGGCGGCCGGAGCGGATTGGATTCCGCTTCCGCGTACGTCACGAACCAGCTACTTGCTCGTAGCTTCGCCCGAGTCACATCTCGTCGCGCCAGGCGATACCCAGACTATGAGGGGCGAAACGCGCACGCGGATCCCATTCGTGGCAATGATGGCATGCATCGCCCTGGCAGCGGGCTGCCAGTCGACCACCGAGCACACGGGATCCGTCGAAGGAACAACGATCCCGTGGAGCAGGGTCCCCGACGCACAGGCGGGCGGAGGTGCCCCGCCCCAACAACCTGATCCTCCCCCACCGACGGAACCGAACGCGCGGCCCGGTATCCCCGACGCTCCCACACCGACAACACCGGGCCCGAGGACAACCGACATCCCACTATTACCGCCCACAGCGCTGGTAATTCCACCCGTCCCCGGAGTTACGCCAGCGGCATGCACATCGAGCGGCACGACGGATTCGATCGAATCGTCTACGACTTCGGCGGCACCTACGCGCCTGGCTGGCGCGCCGGATACGTCGCCGAGGCAACGCAACGCGGTCAAGAGACCGCGACACGACTCAATGGTCGATCGATCCTGCAGATCTACTTCTTCGACACGGACTCCTCGGCCGAGAGTGGGATCGCCGCGTACAACGGACCGAATCCGTTGTCGGACCCCGCGGCGTACAGCGTGGTCGAGGTACACCTCACACCGAACTACGAGAGAGGCACCCAGTCGTTCGTCGGCCTCCGTACCGACTACCCGCAGTTCCAGGTCACGACTCTCACAGAACCGACGAGAATCGCCGTCGACATCCACGACTAGCGCCACATTCGGGCACTCGTTGCCCCGGCAGAGATTGCATTCCCGGGGCGACACGAGCCGACTTTCGTGACAGATCGTCAAACTCGTTGACATACTTGAAGTGATGACTATCCGGATAATGCTCGACGGCTTTCACAAGGATGCGATCTCGATGCGAGATAACAGGCCCGCAACCTCGGCACTGCAGCTCTACCGCGCCTTTCAGCACCAGCACCCCCGAACTCCGGTCCCGGCCGATTTCGTCACCGAATGCGGCTTCCGACTGGGACGTTGGCAGGACCGCCAGCGGATTGCCCGCATGCTCGGCACACTGCCGCCCCAGCGCATCGAGCAACTCGACGAAATCGGATTTCTGTGGAGCGATGACGACGTCCCACTCCCGGCAGTGTCACGTACCGACGCCAAGCGACGACGGATGCTCACCGCCATCGCCGCCTACCGCGAAGAGCACGGTAACGCACTTGTTCCCGCGAACTATGTCACCGCAGACGGTGAACAGGTGGGCCAGTGGCTCTACCGGGCGGTGAAGAAGTGGAGGGCCGACGCCTTGCCGGACAAGGAGCGTCGCACACTCTCCGTCCTCGGGGTCTCCCCCGGCCCACGACCACGAGGCCCCCGAACATCAGCACACCTTGTCGGACAGGTGAGGTAAGGCATACAGCTCGCAGGCCGAATTGTGTTGCTGTACAGATGTTCGAGTATCACCGGTAACACTGATAGCCCCCACGTGTCGGTGGCGGGTCCGCGCCGGCGGTCCATTGAGAACATGATGCGAGGAAGATGAGCTCATGGATGTGCCCCACCGTGTCGGTGTGCTCGTGTTCGACGGCGTGAAGATGCTCGACGTCGCCGGTCCATCCGAGGTCTTCAAGGAGGCCAATCGACTCGGCGCCACGTACGAGTTGGTGCTGTGCTCGGTCGGGGCGGTCGACGTGACCGCGTCCACCGGGATGCAAATTTCCGTCGATGTCGACGCCGCGGACACAGATCGTCTTTGACGTCCTCCCGGCTGTGAACGACCGGGATTCCTTCTGCGCCGCTGCGCGCCGCTTGGGTGGGTTCCTGTTTCATTGGGGCTCGCTTCCCTCTAGGAGGGAAGGCTGACGGCCCCTCCGCAGGCGTTTAGCCACTCCGCACGTCCTGCGGCGTGGATGTTCTTCGCGGCGTTGACGTCGCGGTCGTGAACCGCGCCGCACGCCGTGCATGCCCACTCCCGGATCGAGAGCGGTTTCGGGCCGCCCTGGACCCCGCATTGGGAGCAGATCTGCGACGACGGATAGAACCGGTCCACCTTGACGAAGGTGCGCCCGTAGCGGGCGGCTTTCTCCTCCACCATGCGGGTGAACATTCCCCACCCGGCGTCGTGGACCGATTTCGCCAACCGTGTCCGCGCCAGCCCCCGGACGCACAGATCCTCGACGAACACCGCTTGGTTCTCGCGGATAATCGCCGTGGAGTGCTTGTGCGCCCAGTCCTTGCGAGCGTCGGACACTCTGGCGTGGGCCTTCGCGACGCGAATACGTGCCTTGACCCGGTTGTTGCTGCCTTTCTCCTTGCGCGACAGAAGTCGCTGCGCCTTGCCGAGCTTGCGTTCTGCACGGCGCAGGAACTTCGGCGAGCTGATCGTCTTGCCGTTCGACAGGACCGCGAACGTTGCCAACCCGAGGTCGATACCGACCTCCGCATCGACCGGCGGCAGAGGTTCGTCGGTGGTCTCGACCACGAACGACGCGAAGTACCGGCCCGCTGCATCCTTGATGATCGTCACCGAGGACGGTTCCGAGGGCAGATCGCGGGACCAGGCGACCTCCAACTCGCCGACCTTCGCCACGTACAGCTTCCCGTTCGGGCGATTCGAGAACCCGTTGCGGGTCAGCCGGATCGTCTGCCGATTGTCCCGGCGGGACCGGAACCGTGGCGCGCCGACCTTGCGGCCCTTTCGTTTCCCGGAGAGCGAGTCGAACCAGTTTCGGTACGCCCGCCGCGCGTCCTGGCACGCCTGCACCAGCACCACCGATGCGACCTCGCCCAACCAGGCCCGCTCCGGAGTCTTCTTCGCTGCGGTGACTGCCTGCTTCTGTACGGCGGTATCCGACAGCTTCACCCCGCACGCATACGCGTCCTGGTGGATGCGCAGGCAGTCGTTGAACACCACCCGCGCACACCCGAACGACCGGGCCAGCATGTCCTGCTGACCGGGCGTCGGACGGACGCGGTACTGGTATCGCAACTGCACACCCAAACAATAACATTGGTCTATGGTTTCTGAACCTGAATACAGACGTGGCCGTTCCGTTGTTTCCGCCCTGCACGTCCACTTGGTCTTTGTTACCAAGTATCGGCGCGGAGTCCTCACCGACGAGCTGCTGACCACCTGCGAACAGGTGATGCGCAGCGTGTGCGACGACTACGGTTCTCGGCTGGTCGAGTTCAACGGGGAGGGCGACCACGTGCACCTGCTGATCGAATACCCTCCGACCATCCAAATCTCGAAGCTGGTGAACAGCCTCAAAGGCGTCTCCGCACGCCGCCTGCGCGACCAGTACCGCGGATGGGTGAACCGACACTCGATGAACGGACACCTCTGGTCCCCGAGCTACTTCGCTGCATCGTGTGGCGGGGCACCTATCTCGATCATCCGGCAGTACATCGAGCAGCAGCGGCAACCGCCCCGCGCTCCCGGTAGGCCGAAGTCGATGCGCTAACCCGGCCCTGAAGGACCGGGCTTGCGCGCTACGCTCCGCGGTCAACCGCGCTGGTGATGGGTGGCGACATTTTTCCGTCGACGCCGGTGAGCCCGGAATTCGCCGGTGCGGCCACCACGCTGGCCGGCAACGCCGACCGGATGGCCTCGATCTGCACTGGTGCGTTCATCCTGGCGGCGGCCGGGCTCCTCGACGGTCGGCGCGCGACCACCCACTGGCAGCACACCGATACCCTCGCGCGCGGATATCCCCGGATCACCGTGGAACCCGACGCAATTTTCGTCGAGGACCGCACCATCTTCTCCTCGGCAGGTGTCACTGCCGGGATCGACTTGGCCCTGGCTTTCGTCGAACGCGATCACGGCACCGAACTGGCACGAGCTGTCGCCCAGTCACTCGTGGTGTTCCTGCAGCGACCGGGCGGTCAGTCCCAGTTCTCCCCCAGCCTGAGCGGGCCGCGGCCACGCACCGGACAGCTCCGCGAGGTGGTCGATGCCGTAGCCGCGGATCCCACCGGTGACCACTCCATCACCCGGCTCGCCGCGCGCGCCTACGTCAGTCCCCGGCATCTGACCAGGCTGTTCCAGGACGAGCTGGGGACCACCCCGGCCAAGTACGTTGAGCTGATCCGATTCGACACCGCCAAAGCCATGCTCGATGCAGGACACACCGTGACTTCCGCGGCGCAGCACAGCGGATTCGGCAGCCCGGAGAGTTTGCGACGCAGTTTCATCCAGCATCTCGGGGTGTCGCCGCGGGCGTATCGCCAGCGATTTCACTCCACCCATCGCTGAGAGCAGCCGACCGGACATGTCCCGATCTGTGCGGAAGTGGGCCGGAATGGCGGTTTCCGCCGCGGTTGACAATGTCACTGTGAAGTAGATCAGCCGCGCCCCGCGGACCAGAGCCTCCGGAAGCGAGAAACGCATGACCGACACCGTCGCAGGCATCGACATTCCCGACAACGTCCTGGTCACCGAAGCCACGGAATTGGTGCGGGAGGCCGCGAACCCGTTGATCTACCACCACTCCCGGCGCGTGTTCCTGTTCGGCTCACTCCGAGCCCGACACCAGAAACTCGCGTTCGATGCCGAACTGTTGTACGTCGGGGCCATGTTCCACGACCTCGGACTCACGACGAAATACCGACGCGCGGATCAGCGATTCGAGATCGACGCCGCCGACGAGGCCCGCAATTTCCTCCGCTCCCACGGAATCGGCGAAGACGAGGCAGACACGGTGTGGACGAGCATCGCACTCCACACCACCCCCGAGATTCCACTGCATTTGGCACCGGAGATCGCGCTGCTTACCCGCGGCGTCGAACTCGACGTACTCGGTATCGGATACGACGCGATCACCGACGAGGAACGCGCCGCCGTCGTTGCCTCCCACCCGCGGCCGGACTTCAAGAACGAGATCCTCGCTGCCTTCACGGATGGACTCGAAGACCGCCCGGATACTACGTTCGGCAACGTGAAGGCCGATGTGCTGGCACACTTCGTTCCCGGATTCGTCCGGGGTGACTTCGTCGATGTGATCCTGAACTCCGCTTGGTCGGAATGATGTCCGTGCCGGTTCTTCAGTTGACACCGCCCGGCAGATGACGTTGCAGCAATGCCGCTGCCGAAACCCAGTCCAAATTCATAATCTCGGCCGCCCGTTCGTCACCGACACACCCTCGAACTTTGGCTTCGAAGTCTGCGACGGATGCAGGCCGGCGCGGGTGCCCCACAGGCAGGTCGACCACGGCCTCGAGTTGTGATCCGTCGCGGAGTTCGACGACTACCGTGCAGTCTCCATCGAGCACCCCCTCGCCCACAGGCTCGGCGACCAGACTGACGCGGTCGAGAATGCTCCGCACTTCCGGCCGCTGCACAGCAGCGTCGGTGAAGCTCTCGATATCGGGGAACCCGTCCAGCAGGGCTGCCGCGATGCCGTAGTTCAGCGAGAACTTACCTTCCAGACCCGAACTCGGAAAGTTGTGTATCAACGGCAAAACCGCGCTGCGCGGAGTGTGCACCCGTATGCGGGCGATGTCGTCGATCGATAACGAACCGAGCGACCGAACCGCCGCGATTGGTCGCTGGAGCGCGTAGCAACACGGGTGAAGCTTCAGCCCGAGACCATCCGGAATGATGGGACCTTCGACTTGCGGGGACATCCGCCCGCCGACGAGCCGGAACCATTCACTGACAGCACGAGGGTCGGCAGTCGCGCCGGCAGCGGCGAGTCCGGCCGCACGCACACCAGCCTGGGCGGCGAATCCGACCTGAATCGACTTGCCTGCGGTGCCGAAGGCCTGGCGGACGCCACCTGCGGCGGGAACGGCGTGCGCCATCGCAGTGGCGATACCGTCAGAATCGAGCCCGAGCGACAGCCCCGCAGCGACAGCAGCCGAGATGGCACCGACTGTCGCGGTGGTGTGCCACCCCTGTGTGTAGTGGTTCCAACCGAGCGCGGTACCCAGACGTGCCATCACACCCGCCGCCGCCAGGTACTCCCGCCCACCGCCGCCCACCGCCAACGTGGCGGGAACGCACACCACACTGACGTGGGTGGTGGAGGGTATGTGCAAATCGTCGAAATCGAGCACGTGCCCGACCGCTGCCCAGCGAAGCGCAGCCGGCAGCCCATCCGTCCACGCAGCTGCCGGATCATCCAGTGCGGCAAGGGTCACTGCAACGGTGTCGACCAGAGCACGTCGAGCGAGATCGAGATCCGCGGCCCCTGGCTCGATACTTGCGGCCCACACTGCGAGATCGTGCGCGATGGCATCGGTTGATTCGTGCGGCGCAATCGTCATAGCCCACTCCTTCCCCCACCGGTGCGCCCATTGCGCCCAGTTGAACAATCTATGGCACACCATACCGCTAGTCGGCACAGCATCCAAGATGCATCCCATGCTCTCCGTGATGCCGCCTGCACGTTCGCTACCTCCGCCGACCTACCTGCCCGGCAGCGCACAACGCTTGACTGGTGGGCGAACCCGATGAGGCATCCTTGACAGACTGTGATCCGAGGCACGATACTCACTTTCCGACACACTGTGCCGCTATGCAGCACAATCGATGTCGGCTTCACTATCGACGCCCCTGTGACGGGCTCGCACCGATTGCAGATTTCCCGTGCGATATTCGAAGTCACGGGTCCGGGGTGGTCAGTCCCCCAAAACTCTCTCACGAATGGAACCTCATCGAGCCACAGGCAGCCGAGTGCCTTCCAGAATCACGAGCAACGCCTTCACAGAAAGACAATTCTCAATGAAGATAGAAACATCCGATCAAACGGCTGTCTTGAATCCGAGACGACAGCTGATCGCCGGCACCATCGGACACTCGGTCGAGTTCTTCGATTTCCTCGCGTACTCGTACCTCGCGGTCTACTTCGCATCGTCCTTCTTCCCCTCTTCGGAATCCTCGGGGCTGGTGCCGCTCCTGAGCGCATTCGGCGTCTTTGCCGTCGGGTTCCTCGCACGTCCACTGGCGGGACTCTTCATCGGACTATTCGCAGATCGGTACGGCAGGCGGCGAGCCTTGAGCCTCACCATCAGCCTCATGGCAGGCGGCAGCCTGCTTGTCGCCGTCTGCCCCACGTACAGCCAGATCGGTGTCGCCGCGCCCATAATCCTCACCGTTGCCCGCATCCTGCAGGGATTGTCCGCTGGAGGGGAATACACGACGGCTGGTGCCTTCATCGTCGAATCCGCACCCGCCGGCCGACGTGGTTTCTACTCGAGCTTCATGTTCGTCGCGTCGGGCATAGGGAAGTTGACATGTCTCGCCTTCATCACCGTGTTCGTCGCACTCATCGGTGAAGATGCGATGCGGGACTACGGTTGGCGAATCCCCTTCGCTGTCGGCGCCCTGGCTGCGATCGTGGCCTGGTACATTCGCCGCGGGACGCAGGAAACCCTCGGGACTACCGTCTCCGACGAGGGCGGCGCGGCACCGGTCAGCCGCAACCCGCTCAATGCTCTGCAGCGTTACCCCAGGCAGTCCCTGATCGTGTTTGCGATCGCCACCGGAATGGGCGTTGGACAATACTTTTGGGCGACGTACCTGACTACGTACTTCCAGATCCAGAACGGCGCCTCTGCCACCACCGCAATGACGGTCGGCATCATCACGCTGATCCTCTACACACTCGCACAGCCGGTGGCCGGGCTGATCTCCGACAGATATGGACGTAAGCCGTGCATGTACGCATTCGGCGTCGGCACCGTCATCGTGACGCCTTTCCTGCTCTCGATAACGAGTTCGAACTTTTCGGTTCTGATTTGCATTCAGCTCATCGGGCTACTGTTGTTGAGCCTCTGCACATCGATCACGTCAGCTGTGATGGTCGAAAACTTCCCACCGCACGTACGAGTGAGCGGCCTAGGTTTTCCCTACTCGCTCTCGGTGGCGATCTTCGGCGGAACGGTCCCGCTTGTTGCCACTAGCCTGGCCAATGCCGGTTACTCCCAGTATTTTCCGTGGTACATCGTGGCCACCGCCATTATCACGCTCATGGGGGCCATAGCGGTGCCGGAAACGTTCCGCAGCGACATTTCGGGCGAAGATTCCTGATCGACGTTTCTCCCCCTGTTCATGGGATTCGCTCCTTCTCGGGCCGCCTCTGGCTGCCCGAGAAAGACCCGTCAACCTCTGCCAATGGTGTTTCGGTAGGTGTAGTGCTCGGGTAGGTAGTAGCTGACCGCCAACTCGACTGCCCGACTGTCCGAATCGAGATACACACGATCGGCGCGCAACAGCGGATGTCCGGCGGGGCAGTCGAGGTGATGGGCGGTCTCCTCGGACGTCGGCGCCACGGTGATCGACTGCACGAGTTCGACAACGGGAGACGCCAGGTGAGGTTCCAGAAGACCGATGATCGTGTGTGCTCCGATCGCGCCCGGCTCCGTCCCCGCGCCTCCACACAGATGCTGCGCGTGCAGATCCGGCAGATGGACGGTCGTCATCGCGAACACGATCCCCGCGTACCGGCGTACATACGCGATCGTGGAGACGAAGTCATTGTCGAGGCGTAAACGGCTTGCGGCTTCGATATCGGCCCTACGTCGCAGAGGCGCGACAATTTCCGTGGTGGTACCAGCGGGGAGATTGGTCAGTTCTTCTATCGCTCCGAGCCGCCGGAGACGCCTACTCCCCAGTTCGGACACGAACGTGCCCCTCCCCGGAACGCGATAGACCAGGCCATCCGCCACGAGATCGTAGAATGCTCGCCGCACCGTCTGCCGACTCAATCCATACTGTTCGGCAAGTTCGAGTTCCGTGGGAAGCTGGCGACCACCGTGGAAGTGGCCTGCGGCGATTTGCTCGCGCAGCGCCTGGGACAACCGCCGATGCGCCGGCGCTTGTTCGTTGCCACGGACACCCATGAGCCCACACCGATCCGTTCCTGTCGCCCTTCGGCATCAACCATCGCCGCGTGGTGCTGTGTTCGCAGGCCGACCCATCTGGATCGGACGCGAACCATGGTAGTCGATATCGGCACGCTATTCCAGATAACGGCACACCACTTCCCGTCTCTACGCACCCGGCAACCCTGCCCACAGCGCGAGTCCTGGCCGACATCGGAGAACGAGGACCGGACACGACGTCGATTGTAATGCGCCTTTGACCTGCATAGACAACGTTGTTTCCACCACTCGTCAGAGGGAGGGTTGACCAATACGGCTCCGGTGGGGCATTCTGATTCATATCGGAACACTGTGCCGCATAGAGGCACGGATGAAGGGTTGAAGCCTCATGACTGCTGTAGTTGACGACGTCGGTTCGTCAGGAGCCGGGTATCTCACCGACGAGCGCCTCGCGATCCAGGCGATGGCGCGAGAGTTCGCCGCCAAGGAAGTACTGCCCGTGGCGAACGAACTCGATCCGGTCAAGGGCGAGATTCCGATGGAACTGCGCCAGAAGATGGCCGAGCTAGGATTTTTCGGTGTTCTGATTCCCGAGGAATACGGCGGGCTGGGCCTCGGGGTCTTCGAATACGCCCTGATCGTCGAGGAACTTGCCCGCGCGTGGATGAGCGTGTCGAGCCTGATCGCTCGCGGACAACAATTCACCGCTGGTTTCACCGAGGAACAGCGCCGCGAGTACCTGCCGCGGATGGCTACGGGCGATTTCCTCAGTGCCTTTGCCTTGTCCGAGCCCGATGCAGGATCCGATGTGGCAGCGCTGTCGACTCGGGCCCGCAGAGAAGCGGACGGGTGGCGGATCAGCGGCCAGAAGATGTGGTGCACGTTCGCCGACGGAGCCGACTATCTTCAGGTATTCGCCCGTACGTCACCCATTGACCGCGACCACCGATCGCGCGGTATCAGCTGTTTCATCATGCCGAAGCCTCGGGGTGAGCTTCCCCCGGGAGTGACGGGCACGCCCGTACGCAAGATCGGATATCACGGATGGAAGACGTGGGAGCTGTCCTTCGACAACGCCTACGCCGCTGGTGACTCCATGGTCGGCCCCGAAGGCGAGGGCTTCAAGGTCGCAATGGGCGATCTCGAGACCGCCCGGATTCATACCGCCGCCCGCGCCATCGGCGTGGCACGCGGAGCGCTCGAGGACTCCGTTGCCTATGCGCGGCAACGCGTCCAGTTCGGCCGATCGATCGGCGAGAACCAGGCGATCCGATTCAAGATCGCGCACATGGCCACCGAGGTGGAGGCGGCCCGATCGCTGATGTACCGGGTGTGCACCGAAGTCGACGCCGGCCGGCGCAATACCGTGGAAGCATCGATGGTCAAGTACCTCGCCACCGAGATGGCCGAACGAGTAACCAGTGAGGCCCTGCAGATTCACGGCGGTGCCGGATACACCACCGATTTCGCCGTCGAACGGTACTGGCGGGATGCCAAGCTCACCAAAATCTTCGAGGGCACGTCGGAAATCCAGCTGAAGATCATCTCGGATTCGATCCTCGGAAGGCAGACACGATGAGATCGCCGGCCGCCGGGCCACTGAACGATGTCGTGGTGATCGACCTGACGACCATGCTCGCGGGTCCCTTCGCCACCATGGTCCTCGGAGATCTGGGCGCCGACGTGATCAAGGTCGAACCCCCTCATGGTGACTTCATCCGAGAGCAGGGACCGTTCGCACCGGATGACGAGCTACGCGCATTCGGTGGGTATTTCCAGAGCGTCAATCGCAACAAGCGCAGTGTCGTTCTCGACCTCACCACCGAGGAGGGGCGCGCCTCGCTGCTCGACCTGGTCGCGCACGCCGATGTCGTCGTGGAGAACTTCCGCCACGGGGTCATGGACCGGCTGGGGCTGTCCTACGAGCGACTCCAGGAGAAGAATCCCCACCTGGTATATGCGGCGATCCGCGGATTCGGTGACGAACGCACCGGCAGCAGCCCGATGCGGGACTGGCCGGCGTACGACATCACCGTCCAGGCCGTCAGCGGCTTGATGGAAATCACCGGCGAGCCCGACCGCCCCCCGATCAAGACCGGTCCCGGTCTCGGTGACACCGTGCCTGCGCTCTTCGCGGTGATCGGCCTGCTGTCGGCCGTGCACCGTGCTCGCCGCGACGGAGTCGGCGGCTTCGTCGACGTGTCGATGTACGACGCCATGCTGGCGATGTGCGAACGCGCCGTCTACCAGCACTCCTACACCGGCGAAGTACCGACCCGGCAGGGAAACAGCCATCCCCTGCTCTGTCCCTTCGATGTCGTGCCCGCGGCAGACGGGTGGGTCAGTATCGCCGCGCCGGGCAACAAACATTGGCAGCAACTCTGCGCGGCAATCGGTCGCCCCGAGTTGGCTACGGACGAACGCACAAGGGACAACGTCAGCCGACTGGCCAATCGTGACTTCACCATGTCTGCGGTGACCGCGTGGACAACCACCCGGACCAAGGACCAGATCGTGGAAACACTCGGCGGCAAGGTCCCGGTGGCACCGGTCAATACCGTCGAGGACATCTATGCGGATCCCCACGTGCGTGCCCGCAACATGTTGGTCGAGGTCGATCATCCCGGCGTGTCCCACCCGCTGACGATCGCCAACTCTCCGATCAAGTTCGCGGATGCGCCCCCGACCCATGTCCGGCGAGCACCGCTACTCGGTGAGCATACCGATGAAGTGCTGGCCCAGTTCGACAACACCACAGCTGCCTTTCAGCTCGAAGAAACAAGATAGGGAGATCATGTCCAGAACACAACGACCGCGGCGTTCCTGCCTCGCGGTTCCCGGTTCGAACCCGAAGATGATCGAGAAGGCGAAGGGTCTCGATTCCGACCAGGTCTTCCTGGACCTCGAGGACGCGTGTGCTCCACTCGCGAAACCTGGTGCGCGCAAGACCATCGTCTCGGCACTCAACGAAGGCGGGTGGGGGTCGAAGATTCGCGTGGTGCGGGTCAACGACCTCACGACCCACTGGACCTATCGTGACGTGGTCGAGGTCGTCGAAGGTGCCGGTCAGAATCTCGACTGCATCATGCTTCCGAAGGTGCAGTCGGCTGCCCAGATCGCCTGGCTCGACTTCACTCTGACCCAGATCGAGAAGACCATGGGTTTCGAGGTAGGCCGAATCGGAATCGAGGCGCAGATCGAGGACGCCGCCGGATTGATCAACGTCGACGAGATCGCAGCCGCGTCGCCGCGCATCGAAACGATCATCTTCGGCCCCGGCGACTTCATGGCGAGCATCAACATGAAGTCGCTCGTGATCGGTGAGCAGCCACCGGGCTATGGGGTCGGCGACGCATTCCACTATCCGCTGATGCGAATCCTGATGGCCGCCCGAGCCAACGGGCTGCAAGCGATCGACGGACCCTATGTTCAGGTCCGAAACGTCGACGGCTTCCGCCGGGTTGCCGGACAGGCCGCTGCACTCGGCTACGACGGGAAATGGGTGCTGCATCCGGCCCAGATCGACGCCGCCAACGACACCTTCAGTCCCGCCCAGGCCGACTACGACCACGCCGAAAACATTCTCGCCGCGTACGAGTGGTTCACCTCCGACCAGGGCGGCCGCAAGGGCGCTGTGATGCTCGGCGACGAAATGATCGACGAGGCGTCCCGCAAGATGGCGTTGGTCATCGCCGGCCAGGGCCGCGCGGCCGGCATGGAACGACTCGATGTGTGGAAGCCGGAGACCGAGACCGTAGAGAGCGGTGTGTGAACAGTGACGACCACGGAGAAAGTGCAGAACATGCAGTTCGGTCGGTACTTCGAGGATTTCGAAGTCGGAGCAATCTACAGGCATTGGCCAGGCAAGACCGTCACCGAATACGACGATCACCTGTTCTGCCTGCTGACGATGAACCACCACCCGTTGCACATCAACTCTCACTTCGCGGAGGCGACTACAGAATTCGGGCGCAACGTGGTCGTGGGCAACTACGTCTACTCGCTTCTGCTCGGCATGTCCGTACAGGATGTGTCCGGCAAGGCGATCGCCAACCTCGAAATCGAATCGTTGCGGCACGTCAAGCCGACGTTCCACGGTGACACGATCTATGGCGAAACCGAGGTCCTGGAAGTCACGCCGTCGAAGTCCAAGGACGACCGAGGCGTCGTGTACGTCGAAACCCGCGGCTACAAGCAGGACGGGCAGATCGTCTGCATCTTCCGACGCAAAGTTCTCGTACCCAAGCGAAGCTACGGCGACGCGCGCGGCGGCGAACAACCCGCTCGACCGCTGCCGCACGCGTAGTCGACTCCGGTTGGGGAGCGTTCCCGTCTGCAACACCCACAGCCGTTCACCGAAGCCGGATGGGATCTGCGGGTCGGCTGCGTGATCCGCGGATCGAGGATTTCGTCCCTCCGATCTTCGATCCGGGCCGGGTGTTCCCCCGATGGTGGGAGGACACCCGGCCCTTGACAGAGATCGCGGGAACGAACCAAGCTATCAACAGAAACACTGTGCCATATATCGGCACAAACTCGGTGCGGCCGGTCACCCGGGTGCACCACTCGGAATAGGAAGCACAATGCGAGAGCGTTACGAAACGTTCGTCGGCGGACATGACGAGCGCAGTAAGAGTGGGCAGTACTTTTCCACTCGTGATCCCGCCACAGGCGACGTCATCGCCGAAGTCGCGCTCGGCGGAGCGGAGGATATCGAGGCAGCAGTTGCCGTAGCGCAGAGCGCCTTCCGCTCGTGGCGTGACACCCCGGCCGCCACTCGCGGTCGCATTCTCCTGGAGGTCGCCCGCACACTGCGTGAACACGCAGACGAACTGGCCCGAATCGAAACGCTCGATACCGGTCAGACGTTGTCGCAGTCGAACGTGGACATCGAGACTGCCGCACGATACTTCGAGTACTACGGCGGGGCGGCAGACAAGGTACACGGCGAGACGATTCCGCTGGGACCCGACTACCTCTCGTACACCCGCAACGAACCGTTCGGCGTGATCGGTGTCGTCACACCCTGGAATGCGCCGATCAACCAGGCCGCGCGGGCCATCGCACCCGCATTGGCGATGGGCAACGTGGTGGTCCTCAAACCCGCCGAGGACACGCCACTGTCGGCACTGGAGATGAGCCGTCTCGCCGTCGAAGCGGGACTGCCCGCAGGGGTTCTCAGCGTCGTTCCCGGATTCGGTGCTGATGCGGGAGCTGCGCTGACCGGCCACGACAAGGTCCGCAAGATCGTCTTCACCGGCTCGGTGGAGACCGGCCGGGCGATCATGCGGGCGGCCGCCCAGCGACTGATTCCGCTGACTCTCGAGTTGGGCGGCAAGTCCCCCAACATCGTCTTCGACGACGCCGATCTCGACGCGGCCGCGGCAGGCGCCTGGACCGCGTTCACCACCAAGGCGGGGCAGGTATGTTCTGCCGGCAGCCGGTTGCTGGTGCATTCTTCGGTGCACGACGAGTTGGTCGATCGCCTCGTCCAGCACGCGAAGACCACGGTCATCGCGCCGGGCATCGAGGACCCGGACATCGGATCCCTGGCCACGCGAGGGCAGTTCGACAAGGTCCGCTCGTATCTCGAACTCGGTCCCAGCGAGGGGGCACGTGTCGCGACCGGTGGACACGTCGCCGACACCGGGCGGCTGGGCCGCGGGTTGTTCATCGAGCCGACCATCTTCGTCGACGTCGACAACACGATGCGCGTGGCGCGCGAGGAGATCTTCGGCCCGGTGCTGACGGTGCTCCGATTCGATTCCGATGAGGAGGCGGTCGAGATCGCCAACGACAGCGACTACGGACTCGTCGCGGGGGTCTGGACCCGAGACCACGGCCGGGCCCATCGCGTGGCCGGCGCCATCGAGGCGGGGCAGGTCTTCATCAACCAGTATTTCGCCGGTGGTGTCGAAACCCCGTTCGGTGGCTACAAGTTGAGCGGTTTCGGCCGGGAGAAGGGCTTCGAGGCGCTCAAGCACTACTGCCAGCTCAAGACGGTTACCGCACGCCTGTGACGGAGCGGCAACTGTGCCCGAGAGGAACGGAAGTTCCTCTCGGGCATAGTTTCCGACGCGGGGTAACCGCATCAGTTGACGACATCGCCGGACCTGCGAGGTCACCACAGTCGAAGCCCCCGTGCCGCATCTGAGGCACGGGGGCGTTTTCCAGGAATCACCGCGAACGAGTTTCGCCTGCGCGGACTAGCGCTTACCGGCGGAATCAGAGCAGTGAACTCACGTTCGCTGCAGTGTCGGAGACCTGCTTTCCCCACCAGGGCACACGATGCTCGTCGAAACGGGTCTCCGGCATCGAGATACCGATGCCACCTACCGGGCATCCCCCCTCCCCCAGCACAGCTGCCCCGACGGCACATACTCCCATCCGGTTCTGATTGACGTTCACCGCATACCCGACGCGGCGGATCTCCTCGATCTTCTTTCGGATCGATTCGGGATCGGTGTCGGTCTGCGGAGTGAGTTGCTGGATGGGATTGGAAAGAATTCTGTCGACCTCGTCGTCCGGCAGGCGCGCCATGATGGCCATTCCACCCGACGTGTGAGGTAGCTGCCATGTGCTGCCGACCTTGATGAAGGTGCGAACCGCCTGATGGGAATCCATGCGTTCGATCTGAACCACCCGTTCCGCACCGTCACGGACCTGGAGTGTGATGGTCTCGTTCGTCAGATCCCGCAGCTCACGCATCGGTTCGAGCGCGACCGTTCGCAAGTCTCCCTTGTCCCAGCCGCGCCGGCCCACGGCGAGTGCCCGTGACGTGAGCTTCCATCGCGTGTACTCGCTCTCATCGCTGCGGATCCAGCCGGCGGATGCGAGTGCCTGAAGAGTCCGCTGCACGGTCGATTTCGGCAACTGAAGGGTGCGTGACAGTTCGCCTACTCCGACCGGCTGGCTCTCCGCCACAGCTTCGAGTACGCGCAAACCTCGTTCGATGCCCTGCACCTACTGTTCCTCTCCCTCGACCGCCGCTCCGCGCGGTGCAACATTTCATACTGTGCCGATTATCGGCACAGTATCTCGAAATGTCCAGTCTGGATGTCCGCTACGGACTCACCGAAAGGCGACCCTCGGCGGCCGCGCCGACGCCGACAGGCGTCGAACTGTCCGCGAGGATCTTGAAGACGCCCGTCGCCGTTGCCACCACCGAGTCGTTCACCCGCAGGTCGGAGTCCGCGAAGACGATCGATGCCGTGCGCCGCACGATACGGGGTGAGCTCGTCAAGAGGTCACCGACCCGGACGATACCGAGGAAACTGACATTCAGCTGCACGGTCGCCATGTTCTGCGTGCCGGTTTCCGCCAGGGCGGTCGAACCGAGAGCTCGGTCGGCGAAGGCCATGATCAGGCCCCCTTGCACGACTCCTCGAAGGTTTCGATGTTTGGGTTCACACCGCAGTCCGTATTCCCGTGCACCGCCTTCTCCGCGACGCAGCAGCAGTGGACCGATCAACCCGATGAACCCACCGTCGCGCACCTCGTCCCATTCGACTTCGCTCACGCCCACCTCAACTTCTACTTCCATCCTGGATTCGATCTTTCATACCCATGGAGTCGGGTCGCGACCTGATGGGTGGCGCGGAGCCGCCGACAGCGAGGTTGGAGGAACTCGCTCGTCGGCGGCCCGCGAGGTTGCGCCGGCCCCGTGCCTCGTGACCACCACGAGCACTGCCGGCCGCGCAACCGGTCAGTGGGTCACTGGGTAGCCGAAAGCACCTTCGACGGCACGGCCGAGTCACGGATTTCCCACAGCACCGGCTTGATGCACCGGAAGAACTGGGCTGCGTCCTCGCTCATCGGGAAGTGTCCGAGTCCCGCCATCGGAACGACCTTCGCACCCTCGATCCGCGCGCCGAGTTCCTCGGCCTCCTCCGGTCCCGTCGCGAAGTCGTATTCGCCGTTGAGGATGTACACGGCGGTCTTCGACGTATCGATGTTCTGTGCCGTTTCCCGAAGATCGTGCTCGACGCTGTAGTAGTGGAGATCACCCTTGAAGACCGGCGGGGACCCCTGGCTGTAGACCCAGGTCGTTTCCCTGCGGCCGACCTCGGGCGCCGTCGGCGAGGTGAGCGCGTACATCGCCGCCGGCTTGGAGTCGTTGCTGATCTCGGGGTGGAACCAGTAGTCGAGGTAGAAGCCGGGCGAATGCAGCGCCGCCTCGAGCGCGATCACGGCACGGAACACGCCGGGGTAGTGCAGGGCCAGATCGGGGGCGAGGTTGCCGCCCATCGAACTACCCATGTACACCGCGTCCTCGCAGCCGAGGGCCTCGGCCAGGGCAACGACGAACTTCATGAAGAAGTCCTGGGTCAGGTTGTACTCCTGCTCCCACCATCGCACCGAGAGCGGTGGAAGCGACCGCCCGTGATACGGCAGATCCCACGTGATCACACGGAAGTGCGAGGTGATCTCCCCGTCCTCGAGTAGATGACGATACTGGCGGCCGTCACAGCCGGCGGTGTGCTGGAGAAGCAGCGGGATCCCGGACCCGCTCTCCTCGTAGTAGACCCGGTACTCGACGTCGTCGATCGTGAGATGGACGTACCGCCCGACCGCCTTGTCGAACTTCGTCGTGGTCATTTCGCCTCCTCGGCAACGTTGGTGTACGAACGCATGAAATCGAACAGTCGCCGGAGCGCGGCGTAGTAGGCGAAGAACATCTTCATGTCTCCCCCATAGCGGAAGTTGTGCCGGGTGACCGCCGAGAAGAGGTCCTGATAGAACGGGCGAGGAACCCGCTGGAAGAACTTGCTCCATTCCTCGATCGACGCCGAGATCTCGATGTCGTAGTTCCGCGCAACCGTCATGAGGTTGTTGCCCTCGGGCGGTGCCATGGAGTCGAGTCGACCGTCACGAATCACCAGCACGTAGGTTTCATCGCCGATCTCCAACCGGACGATGGCGTTCCAGAAGCGCGCCGCAATCTTGAATTCGGGATCCAAGTTGAGCGCCTCTGTGAACCTCTCCGTGTCCACAAATGGCATGGCCTTTCCCTTTCCAGTAAGTCGCTATTCGACCTGCGATCACACGCGGGCGGCGTGGGGTTCGCGAGACATGACAACCGCGGGCCGCCCCCTAGCAGGACTGTGCCGTTCAGCGGTACGCCGTGTCACTTTCGAGTATGTGTACTGGCTCACAATTTGTCAATACGCTGACGTGGACCTCCGATGTCCGAGCCCGACACACCCCGCCCAGCGCCGAACTGCATCGCTCGGAGACGCGCATGCTCCACAGGCTTCGTCGGTTGACGTGAATCTCACTATGTGGCACCGCTATTCCAGCATTTGGCTGAGCGCGATAGCTTCTGTGGACCGACGCCCCTTCCGCCCGATGCACCCCTGCACTCGGGCTGGGCGACTCGTCACGCGCGGACCCAGTCGCACGTTCACAGTTCGGAGATCTGATGAAAATTGCAGTCATTCCCGGGGACGGAATCGGGCCCGAAGTCATCGCCCAGGCGGTCAGGACCTTGCACGAGGTTGCCCCCACCATCGACACCAGCTACTTCGACCTGGGCGCCCGAAACTACCGGGCAACAGGTCGCCTGCTCGCCCCGGAAACACTCGACGAGATCCGGCATCACGATGCGATCCTGCTCGGTGCGATCGGCGACCCCACCGTCGCCGCCGGCACACTGGAACGTGGCATCCTTCTCGAAATGCGCTTCGCGCTAGATCATCACATCAACCTACGCCCGACGAAGACGATGCCCGGCGCGCCTCGAGTGCTTGCCGGAGATGTGAATGTCGACCTGTTGGTAGTCCGGGAGGGAACCGAAGGCCCGTACACCGGCAACGGGGGCGCACTCCGCGTCGGAACGCCCCATGAAGTCGCTACGGAAGTCAGTGTCAACACACGCTTCGGCGTCGATCGACTTCTCCGGGAGGCGTTCGAGCGCGCCACGGTCAGGCGGCAGAGGTTGACGATCGTGCACAAACCGAACGTTCTCGCCTTCGCAGGCTCCTTGTGGACCCGCGCTGCCGACGACCTGGCAGCGCTGTATCCGGACGTCGAGGTCGATCACATGCTCGTCGATGCGGCCATGCTGCATCTCGTCACTAACCCTGCCCGATTCGACGTCATCGCCACCGACAACCTCTTCGGCGACCTCATCACCGATCTCACGTCCGCCCTGGGCGGGGGTGTCGGGCTGGCGGCAAGCGCAAACATCGACGGCTCACGGAGGAACCCCGGCATGTTCGAACCGGTACACGGGAGCGCCCCGGATATCGCAGGTCGAGGAGTCGCCGATCCCACAGCCGCGATCCTCTCGGTCGCGTTGATGTTGCATCACCTCGGGCTGTCACGTGAAGCGAACGCCATCGACCAGGCAGTTCAGGACCACGTCGCATCCCGCGGACAGGAATCCTGCTCCACCGAGGAAATCGGTGAGCAGATCAGGAGCCGAGTGCGCTCCGAATGACTCACACTGCTTCGCCATCGGCCGGCTGCCAGTCCGCAATGAGTTCCACGAGGCCGGGAAAACGCTCATCGAGGTCTTCGATGCGGACTCGGCTTCGTCGCTCGAGCCCGTGCTGCCGCTGTCGGATGACACCTGCCTCCCTGAGCGCTTTGAAGTGGTGGGTGAGGCTCGACTTCGGCCGGTCGAATCCGAACCATCCGCACGTGTGGTCGTATTCCTCGGAGCTGGTCAACAGCCGATTGACGATCGTGAGTCTCAGCGGGTCGGCGAGGACGCCCATGACCCGCTCCAGACGGATCTCCGATGCCGCCGGTTCGGGTAGCGGCGTCGGCAGAGAAGGCTCTTCGCTGTCGCTCGTGCGATAGGTCTGCGCAAGGTCGGTCATAGATCCAGCATAGCGCTAGTACGAATTTTGTCGTACTATCTCTGTACGACATTTCTCGTACTAGTACGACCGGTATCGAACCGGGTGCGGAAGAGGAGACAGCGATGGCAAAGAGTTCGGCCGGCCCGAAGGAACTGAGGTGGTCCCTGGCCGCCGCAAGCACGGTGACAGCCGTATTCGTGCTGTCCAACGCACCCACACCGCTGTACACGCGCTGGCAAGCGGACTGGGGATTCAGTTCCGGAACCTTGACGATCGTGTTCGGGGCGTACATGGTCGGGCTGATCGGGACCCTGCTCGTCGCCGGGAAACTCGCCGATCGATACGGGCGGAAGATCGTGCTCGTCCCAGGCCTGATCGCCGCGGTCACCGCGGCGGGGCTCTTCCTGTCGGCCACGGACGTACTGTGGTTGCTGGCGGCCAGGGTGCTGGCCGGCGCCGCGGTCGGCGCGGCCGTCACCGCGGGCATGTCGGCGACGATCGATCTCGCCCCCGATCACCGGCGCCGGACCGGATCTATGATCGCCTCCGCTGCAATGGTATTCGGTGCCGGACTCGGCCCCCTCCTGTCCGGGGCGCTCTCCCAGCTCATCGACACACCACAGTCCTGGATATTCGGAATCGTGCTCGCGATAACGACGCTGACGCTGGTCGTCGCGATACGGTTGCCACTCCACCGCGAATTCGCAGAGGACGGTCCTGTCGGACCTCTCTGGTCATGGCCTTCCGTTCCTCGCCCAAATCGCCGTGAACTCGCTTGGGGAGCAGCAGCATTCGCTCCGGGCATCACCTCGACCTCGTTCTTCCTCTCCCTCGGGCCGACAGTCCTTGTCACCGGCATCGACGCCCCCAGCCCGCTACTCGCGGGCGCGGCGGCATGCGGCATGTTTCTGGTAGCAACCGGAATTCAGTTCGCCCTGACACATCTCCGTACCAGAACCCATCTCGCCCTGAGTTCCGCTGCCGCGTTCGTCTCGATGGCGACGCTGACAGCGAGCGTCACCATCTCCCCTACACCGGCGTTGTTCGTCATCGCGGCACTTCTTGCCGGCGCCGCACAGGGCCTCGGCCAGCTTGCGGCATTGACGCTGATCGGCACCCGCATCGCCTCGAACCATCGCGCCGAAGCAAACGCGACCTTGAACATTGCCGGCTACATTCCTGCGGCTCTACTACCCGTGGGAACGGGCTACCTGATCCAATTCCTCCCCTTCAGCGCAGCCATCATCACGTTCGCGGCAGCCGTCATGGCATTCTCCCTCGCAGCCCTGATCACCGTGCGAATCAGCACAGCCGAACACCTGAGCCCCGGCGCCCCGGACGAGCACGTGATCCGCGGGGAGACGGATGCCACCGCCGAGGAAGCACTGCTGGAAGCGGCGCGGCCATGACACACGGAGGGTCGTGTCGCCGGGCACCATTTGTCTCCACGTCGATGGGTTGGACCCCGTCAACCCTTGTCAGGAGCTCCGCCGAGGGGCTTCACTGAAACTTGGTTCTCGATCGCCCAGGACGACAGACAGGGAGAATACAGATGCCCACCCATCAGGCAGTTCACGTCCAGGCCCCCGGCGAACCGCTGACACTCGTCGACGTCGAAACAGGGTCGCCCCCGCGCGACCACGTACGCATCGCGGTGTCGGCGTGCGGAGTGTGCGGCACCGACCACGCCTTCGTCAACGGCGCGTTCCCGGACATGTCTTGGCCCCTGACACCTGGACACGAGATTGCCGGAACCATCGCCGAACTCGGCGACGGCGTCGACCACTACACCGTCGGCGACCGCGTCGCTGTGGGTTGGTTCGGTGGGCACTGCAACCGGTGCATCCCCTGTCGTCAGGGCTCCTTCATTCATTGCGAGAAGTTGCAGGTGCCGAGCTGGCAGTACCCTGGCGGATACGCCGAGTCGGTGACCGTTCCAGCAAACGCACTGGCCCGGATTCCGAACGAATTGTCCTTCGCCGAAGCAGCACCCATGAGTTGCGCCGGAGTCACCACGTACGACGCGCTGCGCAAAACCAGGGCCGTCCCGGGCGACCGCGTCGCCATCCTCGGCATCGGCGGACTCGGCCACCTCGGTGTGCAGTTCGCCCGGGCGATGGGTTTCGAGACGGTCGCCATCGCCCGCGGCGCAGACAAAGGCGACGACGCCCGCCAGCTCGGCGCCCACCACTATATCGATTCCACCGCCGGTGACGTCAGCGAAGCGTTGCAGGCTCTCGGTGGCGTATCCGTGGTTCTGGGGACCGCGGCGAATTCGAAAGCGATGGGTGATGTGGTCGGTGGGCTGCTTCCGTTCGGTGAACTCACGGTCGTCGGTGTCACGCCCGACCCACTGCCGATCAGCCCCCTACAGCTGATCACTCCCGGCGTCGATGTCACCGGCCACCCGTCCGGCACCGCCCGCGACGTCGAAGAGACGATGCACTTCGCGGTCCTGTCAGGCGTGCGCGCCCGAATCGAGGAACGGCCCCTGGCCCAAGCGGCGGAGGCCTACGCCGCGATGGAGGAAGGACGCGCACGCTATCGGATGGTCCTCACGATGTGACCGTTCTCGGCAACGGTTGATCGACTGTCTTCAGCGGAGTTCGTTGCCGCTGCGCCGTTCGATGCCCCAGGTGCCGGGAGGTCCGTGGAGCTTCTCGTACGCGGCCTTTTCGGCGTCGTGACGGGACGCCTTCCTCGGGTTCTCCAGGTCGGGCGGCAGTCCGTGCCTCTCCAGGCGTCGAGATCGGTTCTGTGCCATGTACGACACCGCATAGAACACGGCGAGCAGCACTCCGAGCAAGACCATGGAGGCTCGCAGTCCGAGCGGCCCCGGGAACAGGAAGAACGCGGCGAAGACCGGAACGAACGGGACCATGCTGCGAACGAGGTGCCGGGGAACCGCCCAGTCACCGACCAGGTCGTTGCGGACCCAGTCCTGCATGGAGTCGGGTAGTTTACGGCCTACCGCGTAGCCCAGCCACTGTAGGGGGCCGGGCCGGGTTCGTTGCGTGTTTCGGGACATGACAATTACCTGTTCATGTTGTGCTGAAGTCGAATTCGACATGATTGTCCTCAGTGATCGAGCGCGCCCGCTCTGAGCGCAGCCTGATTGACGCGGGTGAGAACGTCGTGAAGTTCTTCGAGTTCGGCCAGGCTGACACCGAGCTTTTCGATAACGGCGGGCGGAATTTTCTCGGCCTCCGCACGTAGCGCAGCACCGGCTTCGGTCAGTTCGACATCCAGTTGCCTCTCGTCGGCCCGGCTGCGGGTGCGCGTGATCAGTCCGGACGCTTCGAGACGCTTGAGGAGCGGCGAGAGGGTGGGTGAATCGAGTTGCAGTGCGGTCCCGATCTCCTTGACCGCCATCGGGGCCTTTCCCCAGAGGGCGAGCATGACCAGGTACTGCGGATGCGTCAGCCCCATCGGTTCGAGCAAGGGGCGGTAGACGGCGAGTACCGCCCGGTTCGCGATCGCGAGCGCGAAACACACCTGCCGGTCGAGAGCGAGTAAATCGTCGCCGGCCTTCCCCTGCTGGATGTCTGCGGTCATGCCACTAGGCTACCAGAATGATTCGTGCAATAACTAATATTGCACGAATCATTCTGGAGGTTGCCGGCGATCGTCACGGGAATCGCGCAACGAGGGCATCGAGGCCGGTTCGCGGGCCGGAGAAGAACGGCGTCTCCAGCCGAACGTGCCTGCGCGCGTCAGTAGCGCGAAGGTCTCGCATCATGTCAACTATCCGGCTCGGGTCCGGAGCCTCGAAGGCGAGGATCCACTCGTAGTCGCTCAACCCGAAGGAACTCACGGTGTTGGCCCGCACGTCCGGGTAGGCGCGAGCCGCTCGGCCGTGTTCGGCGAGCTGCCGTCGCCGTTCGGCGTCCGGCAGCAGATACCACTCGAGCGATCGGTTGAACGGGTACACGCACACGAACTGTCCCGGCTTCTCGTCGGCCACATATGCCGCGATGTGGCTGCGGTTGAATTCGGCCGGCCGGTGGAGCGCGACCGCACTCCACACCGTCGTGCACGCTCGACCGAGTCTGCAGCGCCGGAAACCGGAGTAGGCGGCCTGCAATTCCTCGACGGTGTCGGCATGCGTCCACATCATGAAGTCGGCGTCTCCACGTAGTCCTGCGACGTCGTACATTCCGCGGATCGCGACACCGGACTCGGCGACTCGCTCGAGGTAGGTGCGCGCATCGTCCACGACCTCGTCGCGGACATCCGGCAGCGCGCCGGGGACCACCTGGAACACGGTGAACATCATGAACCGCACGCGCTGATTGAGTTCGGTGAAGCGAGACCTGGTCAAGGCGCGGGCTACCTCTCGACCGGGACGCCGACCAACGAGCCGTACTCCACCCAGGAGCCGTCGTAGTTCCGGACGTCGGGGTAGCCGAGCAATTCGTGGAGAACGAACCAACTGTGCGCCGATCTTTCGCCGATCCGGCAATAGACGATGATGTCCTTCGTCTCGTCGAGGCCGGCGTCGCCGTACAGGGCGCGGAGCGCGTCCTCACCGAGGAAGGTGCCGTCGTCAGCGGCAGCCTTGGACCACGGCACGTTGACAGCAGTCGGGACGTGCCCCGGAACCTGGGGTTGTTCCTGCGGGACGTGCGCCGGGGCGAGGATCCTCCCGGAGAATTCGTCGGGAGACCGGACGTCGACAATGTTCTTTCTCCCGATCTGCTCGATCACCTCGTCGCGGTGCGCGCGGATTCCCGACACGGGCTCGGACGCCACGTAGTCGGTGGCCGGCCGGGTGACCGCCTCGCTCGACAAGGGCCGGCCGTCGAGCTCCCACTTCTTGCGTCCGCCGTCGAGCAGCCGGACGTCGCGATGGCCGTAGAGCTTGAAGTACCAGTACGCGTAGGCGGCGAACCAGTTGTTGTTCCCGCCGTACAGGATCACCGTGTCGCCGTTGGCGATTCCTCGCTCGGACAGGAGTTTCTCGAACGATCGCCGGTCGATGACGTCGCGGCGCACCGGATCTTGAAGATCGCGCTTCCAGTCGATGCGGACGGCACCGTCGATGTGATTCGTCTCGTACTGCGTGGTGTCCTCGTCCACCTCGACGAGGACGACGTCGGGGTCGCGTCCGTGTTCGGCGACCCATTCGGCGTCGACCAGAAAATTGCTTCTACTCATGGTTCATCCTTCACTTCGTCGGCAACCGGGGTGTGCACATATAATTAGTGCACGATTTATTCGTCTACGCTACAGTTTTGCGCACGCAGTTTCGACAGGAGCACCGATGACAACACCGAAGACCCGCCCTGCGCAGGCAAAGGCCCCGCGCACGGAGGGGCAATGGGCTCAGGGAGACCGTGAGCCGCTTAACGTGAACGAGCAGGTCAAACAGGATGACGACGGCCTCAACGTGCGCAAGAGAATCGAGGAGGTGTACTGCCGTACCGGTGTCGCCGGCATCGACCCGACCGATCGGCGAAGCCGCTTCCGCTGGTGGGGGCTCTACACCCAGCGCGCACCCGGCATCGAGGGCGGCCGAACCGCCACGTTGCCGCCGGAAGAGCTCGAGGACGAGCACTTCATGCTGCGCATCCGCATCGACGGAGGGGCACTGACCACCGAACAGCTGCGCGTCGTCGGTGAAGTCTCCCAACTGTTCGCCCGCGACACCGCGGATCTCACCGACCGCCAGAACATTCAGCTGCACTGGATCAGGGTCGAGGACCTACCCGAAATCTGGCGGAGGCTCGAGGGGGTAGGCCTCACGACCGCCGAATCCGCAGGCGACACCCCGCGCGTGGTCCTCGGCTCGCCGATGGCCGGCATCGCCGTCGACGAGGTTCTCGACGCCACACCCGCTCTGCACGAGATCACCCGCCGATTGATCGCAAACCCCGACTACTCCAACCTGCCGCGCAAATTCAAAACCGCCATCTCCGGTCTCCAAGACGTGGTCCACGAGATCAACGATGTGGCGTTCATCGGTGTCGACCACCCGGACCATGGCCCGGGACTCGATGTCTGGGTCGGCGGCGGCCTGTCGACGAATCCGCGGATCGGCGAGCGCCTCGGAGCGTGGGTACCACTGGAAGACGTGCCCGACGTGTGGATCGGAATCGTCTCCCTCTTCCGCGACTACGGGTATCGGCGACTGCGGGCGAAGGCACGCCTGAAGTTCCTCGTCTCGGACTGGGGTGTCGAAAAGTTCCGCGACGTGCTCGAAACGGAATACCTCGGACGCGCGATGCTCGATGGACCAGCACCCGAACCGCTCGACGAACCACGCGATCACGTCGGCATCCAGCGCCAGAAGAACGGGCTCAACGCCCTCGGGATCGCACCCGTCGTCGGCAGGGTCGGCGGCACCGTGCTGACCGACTTGGCACGAGCAGCGGAAGCATCCGGATCCCGACGAGTACGCATCACCCCGATGCAGAAACTGGTGATCCTCGACGTCGAGGACGACAGTATCGACTCCCTCCAAGCCGATCTCGAAAAACTGGGTTTCCCCGCTCGTCCGTCGCCCTGGCGACGGAGCACCATGGCCTGCACCGGCATCGAATTCTGCAAGTTCGGGATCGTCGAGACCAAGGCGCGAGCCGCCGCACTCATCACAGACGTCGAGAAGCGACTTGCCGACGTCCAGGATCAGCTCGAGCACCCGATCACAGTTCACCTCAATGGGTGCCCCAACTCGTGCGCCCGCATTCAGGTCGCCGACATCGGCCTCAAGGGCATGATCGTGACCGATGCCGATTCCAACCAGGTCGAGGGCTTCCAGGTCCATCTCGGCGGCGGCCTCGGGCTGGACACGAGCTTCGGGCGCAAATTGCGCGGCCACAAGCTCCCCGCCACCGAGGTGCCCGACTACGTCGAGCGGATCGTCCGCCGGTACGTGGCCGGACGCGAAGGCTCCGAGAAGTTCGCGACCTGGGTCCAACGCGCCACCGAAGCCGATCTCGCATGATCGGCTCGCACTGCCGGGCACCGCGCAGTCGAGGCTGAAGCGAGACTTCCTGGAGAACCCGCCTGTCGCGGTCTGCTACTTGCCGGCGTCGGTGACGGGCTCGCGCTCGGGAACTGCGGCCGCGTGGTCGTTGACCACGTGCTTCCACCACGAATCGAGCGGGCTCGGTTCCGGCCACACGATCGCGTCGGCCGGGAGCGGCCCTGTACTTTCACGCGGGTGGCCCGACTCCTGTCGCATCAGCTCGCCTGTGCGTGTCGGCGGGGCGGAAGCTGATTGACCAGCTGCTCCCACTCTTCGAATCGGGCGGCTTCGGGCGAGCGCCGTCGGGGCGAGGGGCCGGCAGCGAGGTCGACCAGGCTCCGGGCAGCGCCGAGGACGGTCAGATGATGACGCCGGGCAACGTCGAGGAGTTCGTCGAACGCCTGGGCGTCACTGCAGCCGCGACCGGCGATCAGGATTCCCTTCGCCGTGCCGAGCAGTTCACGTCCGTCCGGACGCCTACGAGGGATCAGGCGTGTCGGGCCGGGAGTCGGAGTCAGTAGTTCGGTGCTGTCCTCGATCATTCCGCGATGCTCCTTCGCTCTCGTGCATCGGCTGCCGACCCGCCGTTGTGCCGACGATCCCGTCCGGACGCAAAATGTGAGTCACGTCACTGTCGATGCCTCACCAGTTCTAGCCGACGGCGCCGCGCCTGTCATCTAGACAAATGTCCAGCTGTGCCGTCACATGACACAGCGCTCAGGTAGTGGCCACCGAAGTCTGCCTGGCGGGCCAGGGTCAGCATTTCCGGCGGGGTGTAGAAACTGATGAACGGTGTTCCGGCCGCTCGTGCACCGCTCTCGGACGCCCGGAGCGATCGGCGTCGTCGAGAAGTTCGGTCGACAGAAGGAACGTCCATCGCCAGCGTCGAGCCCGCAGCGAGACCGGCGAGCTGGCGCAGGGTGGCCGTGGTGGCGTCTTTCGTGAGGTACATCGTCACGCCGGTGGAGACGACGACCGCAGGCAGGCGAGAATCGAAGCCCGCCGCAACCAGCTGCTCCGACCAGGACTCGCTCGCCTCGAAGTCCACTGGCACCAGCCGCAGCCAGTCGGGAACGCCGAAGCCCAGCTCGATCAGCCGGTTCCGCTTCCAGGCTTCGCGGCCGGTTGGCCGTTCTCGTCGACGAGAACGTGCGGTGCAGCGTCGACCTGTACGTGCATCGCCCGCCACAGGGCAACTCGCACGGCAGTGCTCACGGTCAGCTCTTCGCCCGCCGATGCCACATCCAGCTAACGCCCGCCGCTCCCAGCCTATATACCTCGTATGAAACCTTCAGTGACGCGAGCCATCGGCCTGTTCACGGCCACAGCAGCCGCGTTCCTCGCGTTCGCCACACCCGCGGAGGCGGACTCCCCCACCCCCGTCTACTTCCGGGTGGGGAACTTCAACTGCTCGATCGCACCCGACGACTCGGTGGGATGCGATCTGCCGCAACCATTGCCGATGGACTTCCCGATCCTCGGCGAGTTCGGACTGCCGTGGCTGGGACCCGTCCAGCACGTCGTCATCGACCTTCCCTGGCTTCCGGCGCACCCCACTTACCCTCCCGGCACCCCGTTCACCCTGCCCGGCGGCAACCCCGACATCTCCGAGGTCGCCACCAGCCAGAGCATGTATCAGAAGACGATCACCCACGGGGGAACCACCTGTCTCGCAGGGTTCATGGGCGACGTCACCTGCACCGCCAAGGGCCACAGCTTCGTCGTCACCGTCTACGGAATTCACGCGCACTGAACCGGTACCGCACACGCAACGTCACACGGCGAGGTGCCGGGAGAGGTAGGCGGCGGTGGCGGAGTCGGCCGTCTCGGCAACGACCGTCGGTGGCCCCGAGGCGATGATCCGGCCGCCGTTGTCTCCGCCGCCGGGCCCGAGGTCGATCATCCAGTCCGCCGAGGCAATGACCGGCATGTCGTGTTCGACGAGTACGACGGTGTTTCCCGCCGCGACGAGACGTCGCAACACCGTCATGAGGCGGTCGACGTCGGCGGGGTGCAATCCGGTGGTCGGTTCGTCGAGTACGTAGAGCGTGTGCCCGGATCGGATGCGTTGCAGTTCGCTGGCGAGCTTGACCCGTTGCGCCTCCCCACCGGACAGGGTGGTGGCCGATTGGCCGAGTCGCAGGTATCCGAGACCGACTTCGACCAGCATGTCAAGGCTTTTCGCTGCTGCCGGAACGTGACTCAGGAACGCGCGCGCGTCGTCGACCGTCATCGCGAGAACGTCGGCGATCGTCCGGCCGTCGACGAGGACCTCGAGGGTCTCCGCGTTGTACCGTGCGCCCGCGCACGCCGGGCACGGCGCGGAGGCCTCGGGTAGAAACAGCATGCCGATGGTGATCGAACCGGCGCCCTCGCATTCCTCGCAACGGCCGCCACTGACATTGAATGAGAATCGGCCCGGGCTGTATCCGCGTTCACGGGCAACGGGGTGTGCGGCGAAGAGTTTCCGGATCACATCGAAGAGTCCGGTGTAGGTGGCAAGATTTGAGCGTGGAGTCCGCCCGATGGGGGTCTGGTCCACGCGCACCAGCCGGTTGATGTGTCCCAGCCCGTGGGCGGCCACGATCGTCGGCTCGGTGTCGTTCTCACGCTCTTCGGCCAGTACGACTGTGGAGTCGTCGGCGTCGTCTCCCCCGGTGTCGGTGACGGGTTCGCTGTCGACGCCGAGGTGTTGGGCGACGACGTCGGTGAGAACCCGGCTCACGAGTGTGGATTTGCCCGATCCGGACACGCCTGTGACCGCGGTGAGCACCCCGAGCGGGATTCGCACCGTCAGATCCCGCAGGTTGTGCATCGTGATGCCGGCGAGTTCGATCCACCTGCTCGGCGGACCGGGCTCGGGGTAACTCTCAGGTGTTCCGAAAAGGTATCGGCGAGTTATGGATTCGGGAACGTGAGCGAGACCGTCCACCTTACCGCTGTACAGCACCCGCCCGCCGTGCTCCCCGGCTCCGGGACCGACGTCGACGATCCAATCCGCCGCGCGGACGACGTCGAGGTTGTGTTCGATGACGAAGACGGAGTTACCTGCCGCTCGTAGCCGGCGCACGGCGGTGACCAGCGCCTCGGTGTCGGCGGGATGCAGGCCTGCGGACGGTTCGTCGAGGACGTACAGCACTCCGAACAGGCCCGATTGCAGCTGGGTGGCCAGCCGCAGGCGCTGAAGTTCTCCCGGCGAGAGCGTGGTGGTCGAACGGGCAAGGCTCAGGTAGCCCAGCCCGAGTTCGATCAGACCCGCGAGGCGTCCGCGAAGGTTGTCTACCAGCGCCGCGGACGCGCGTTCGGTTGCGTCGCTTGCGTCGGAACCGCGGGATGCGACGACGGCGTCGAGGACCGAGGCCAGATCGGCCAGTGACAGTTCCGTGGCGTC
This sequence comes from Rhodococcus sp. IEGM 1307, assembly GCF_030056915.1. NCBI lineage: Bacteria > Bacillati > Actinomycetota > Actinomycetes > Mycobacteriales > Nocardiaceae > Rhodococcus > Rhodococcus sp. IEGM 1307. The sequence goes on along the minus strand of NZ_JASHKW010000013.1, from coordinate 32,876 downwards.
GGCGATGTCGAGGCCGGCAAACCGTACGGCCAGCGCCTCGGGGCGCAGCCGTTTGCCGTTACACGCACTGCAGGGCCGGGACACCAGATATCGGGCGACCTTCGCCCGCTGGGTTGCGCTCTTCGTCGTCGCGAAGGTGTGAAGAACGTAGGTGCGGGCGCTCGAGAACGTCCCCTGGTAGTCGCGCACCATCTTGCCCGGGTCGCGCACGGGTGACACCGTGACCGTGGGTTGTTCCTCGGTGGTGAGGATCCACTCGCGCTCGTCTTCCGGAAGCTCGGACCAGGGGCGGTCCACGTCGATACCGAGTGTGTCGAGGATGTCGCGGTAGTTCTTGCCCAGCCAGGCGCCGGGCCAGGCGGCGACGGCACCGCCGCGGATACTTCGGCTCGGGTCCGGCACCAGGGCATCGATATCGACGTCGTGGGTACGGCCGAGGCCGTGGCAGGCTGGGCATCCGCCTTCGGGTGTGTTGGGCGAGAACGCGTTCGAGTCGAGAACGGGGGCGTCCGGCGGGTAGGTGCCGACTCGGGAGAACAGCATCCGCAGCACGTTCGAGATGTGGGTGAGGGTGCCGACCGACGATCGGGCGGAGGTGTGACCGCGGGCCTGCTGCAAGGCGACCGCCGGTGGAAGCCCGGTGATGTCCCCAACCCTGGGCGCTCCGATCTGATCCATCAGCCGGCGTGCGTACGGGGTGACGGACTCGAGGAACCGCCGTTGTGCTTCAGCGTAAACGGTGCCGAAGGCCAACGACGACTTCCCCGATCCCGAGACCCCGGTGAACGCGACGATGCAGTCCCGGGGAATGAACACATCGACGTGGGCGAGGTTGTGTTCGCTGGCGTCGAACACTGCGATTCCGTTGAATTCCTGGGCACGTAACGGTTCAGCGTGCGGTCCGGGATCGAAGGTGGGCACAACTGCTCCAGGTGTCGGTTCGTGCTCGGACAGGTTACGTCCCAGTCTTACTCGAGGGGTGGAACCATGTGTACTGGCGACGCTCTTTCGGGGAGAGTCCGCCCCAGTATTCCGGCCCGACCAATGCCATCAGCTCACCTGTACCAACTTGATCGCCGCGGCCTCGATGGTGTCTTCGGAGAGCAGGACCTCGAGGGCGGCATCGCCGAGCGGGATGAAACTGTCCTCACTGGCTACCCGCGCGAGACGGCCGGTGAAACTTTCGTCGATCAGGGCGGTGACGACGCCCTCCGCGACGCCCCCGGAGGATCGGGTTTCGTCGACGACGAGCACCCGTCCGGTGGCGTTCGCCTCCCGGAGAATGTCCGAGACAGGCAGCGGTGCGAGCCACCGCATGTCCACCACACGCGCGGCGATGTTCGCCCGTTCGAGACGGCGCGCGACCCGCAGACTCATGTACACACCGTTGCCGAACGTGATGATTGTCAGGTCGGTGCCGTCACCGTACGTGCGGGCGGAGCCGATCGGCACATGGTTCTCGGTCCGCTTTGCCGGATCCGGATACGCGGCCAGCCACCGCTCGTCACCGTCCTCGTACAGATCCCGGGTGTGATACAGCGCAATGGGTTCCAGATACACACACAGCGCCCCCGCGGTCCGCGCGGCCGCCGCGCACGTGTGCATCATGGCCGCGGCGTCGTCGGGGCGCGCCGGCGACGCCACCACGATTCCGGGGATGTCACGCAGTGCGGCGACGGCGTTGTCGTTGTGGAAATGCCCACCGAACCCCTTCTGATACCCGTAGCCCGCGACCCGCACCACCATCGGATTGCGGTACTGACGGTCGGAGAAGAACTGCAACGTCGCACCCTCCCCCCGGATCTGATCGGCCGCATTGTGCAGATACGCCAGGTACTGGATCTCCGGGAACGGCAGCAGTCCGGACACCCCCGCGCCCAGCGCGAGTCCCAGGATCGCCTGCTCGTCGAGGAGCGTGTCGAACACCCGCGCCGACCCCGCCTTCTTCATCAGACCCCGGGTCACCCCGTACACCCCGCCCTTGCGGGCGACGTCCTCACCGAACACCAGCGCCTCGGGATACTCGATGAGCACATCGAGCAGGGCACGGTTGATCGCGAGAGCGACGGTGAGCGGACCTTCCTCCTCGGGAAGCGGGGATCCGACGATCTGGGCTCGGCGGGCCGGGTAGGTCCGTCGCGGTTCGGCGTCGATCGCCTCGTCGAGGCCCTCGGTCAGTGGCCGCATCACTGCGGCGGGACTGTCGAGTTGCGGCAGCTCGCCGACTTCCTGTGCGAGCGCGTCGACTTCGGCGCGCTTGTTCTCGTAGAGGTCGAGGATGTCGGTGGGGCTCAGGTGTCCGCGCTCGATGAGGAGTTTCGCCGTGCACAGCACCGGATCCCGGTCGAAGTCGGCGGTGATCTCGCTGGTGGTGCGATAGGCGGCTTCGAAGTCGGAGCCGGCGTGACCCATCAACCGGACGGTGCGCAGGTGCAGGAACGCCGGCTTGCGGTGCCTGCGAACCCAGTCGGCGGCATGCTTCGCGGTGGCGTAGGCCATCGGGAGGTCGGATCCGTCGACCGTGAAGTACTCGAGACCTTCACGGTTGCCGAAGTTCGCGGCGATCCACCCCTTCGGCGTCTTGGTGCTGATGCCGATGCCGTTGTCTTCGCAGACGACCAACAGCGGAAGCGGAAGGCCCTGGAAGGCCGAGTGGATGGCGGTGTTGATCGCGCCGACCGCGGTCGAGTGATTCGCCGAGGCGTCGCCGAAACTGCAGACCGCGACCGCGTCCTCGGGCCACGCGGAGAGCACGTTCAGTTTGGTGGCGCGGGCGATGGAGAAGGCGACGCCGACCGCCCGGGGCAGGTGAGAGGCGATCGTCGAGGTCTGGGGAATGATATTGAGGTCGTGGCGGCCGAACACCTTGTGCCGGCCGCCGGACATCGGTTCCTCGGTGGCTGCGACGACGCCGAGAAGAACATCGCGCAGCGGGTTGCTGCCCCGGACCTGCCGGGCACGTTCGAGGAAGAAGGCTCCGGAACGGTAGTGCAGCAGCGCCCGATCGGTCGGCCGGAGGGCTCCCGCGACGACGGCGTTCCCTTCGTGCCCGGACGATCCGATCGTGTAGAAGCCCTTGCCCTTCGCGCGAAGCCGTCGGGCAACCAGATCCAGGTGCCGACTGCCTAATTGAGAATCGAACAGGTCCAGGGTTTGCTGCACGGACAGGCTCGACGCTGTCTCGACGGGCCGGTCGTGATCGCTCGCTCCCGGACGTGTCGTATCGGCCATCGCGGCGACGGTGGTGGTGAAGTGATCATCGATCTGTTCGGCCATGAATCCGGCTCCTGAGGGGCAGGTGATCGTCTTCTGCTGGGCGGTGCAACGGGTGGGTCAGACGATGTTTGTTTCGCCTGCGCCGATACCGGCCTGCGCGAAACGGTCCAGGGCGAACGAGCTGATGTCGTATCCGGGCTCTTTGCCGTGGTAGAGGTCGCGCACGATCTCGCCGGTCGCCGGGCCCATCAGGAAGCCGTGGCCGGAGTATCCGGTGGCGATGAGCAGGCCTTCGACCTCGGTGGAGCGGTCGATGATCTGGTTGCGGTCGGGGGTGACCTCGTAGAGGCCGGCCCAACCGGTGCTGATGCCGTAGTCCAGTACGGCCGGCACCCGGGTCTCGGCGATGGCGCCCAGTCCCATCAGCCAGTCCTCGAGTTCGAACTTGAGGTTGAATCCCTCGCGCTCGTTCGGGTCGGACCAGCCCAGAAGCAGGCCTTTGCCTTCCGGGTGGAAGTAGAAGTTCGACGGGAAGTCGATGGTCAGCGACGGCGAGGATTCGGGCAACTCGGACAGCGGCTCGGTGAAGGCGATCTGTCGGCGGACGGGAACGACGGGGATGTTCACCCCGAGCATGTTGCCGATGCCGGCCGACCAGGCTCCGGCGGCGCAGACCACGGTGTCGGTCTTGATGCGTCCGTGTTCGGTCACGACTGCGGTAATGGTGCCGCCGGTGCTCTCGATGTCGGTGACCGCGCAGTGGCGGACGACGCGGGCGCCGTGTCGACGGGCAGCGGCGGCGTATCCCATCACGACCGATTCGGGCGTGGCCTTGCCGTCCTGGGGCGACCAGGAGGCGGCGAGGAGTCCGTCTGTGCTGATGAGCGGCGAAATCTTCTGTGCTTCTTCGGGGGTGACCATGCGGCTCGGAACGCCGTGGCGGTTCTGCAGCGCGACGCTCTCGGTGAAGATGTCGACGTTCGTCTGGTCCGAGAGGAGGTAGAGGTAGCCGTCGCGGCTGAAGTCGATCTCCTGGTGGTACTCCTGCGCGAACCGCGAATACACGTCGAGTCCGCGCAAACCGATCGCGATGTTGGCCTCGTTGCTGAAGGAGGCGCGAACACCGCCGGCGGCCTTGCAGGTCGAGCCGCAGGCCAACTCGTCCTTTTCCAGGAGGACGACATCGGAGACCCCGGATTCGGCGAGGTGGAACGCAATGCTGGCGCCGATGACGCCGCCGCCGATCACGACGACGGATGCCTGTTCGGGAAGTTCCTTGCTCATGTCGTCCTCTTCTTTCCTTCGAGAGTAGTGATGTGATGCCCGACCGGTTTCCGGGACACCTGACGAACGACCGGGTCGATGACTTTGCCTGGAAGAATGGCGCGCGCCCACTGACCGGAGTGGGGTCACACAGTTGCGCGTGGGGGGGTTCCGAACCTTTTAGAACGCGGCGTTCTGCGGGGAACGCCCGCGGAGCACCATGGCTTCGCGCACGCGCTCCTGGGCGGTGGTGCGGGCCACCTCGTGGGTGGTTCGACCCTGAGCCTTCGACGCATCGAGGGTATCGATGGTGCTGGCGCGCAGCTTGTTCGAGATGTTGTCGAACACGGCTGCCGGTTCGGGGCGGATTCCGGAGTAGCGGGCATCCATCGCCACGGCTGCGGCGACCACACCGCCGGCGTTGGCGATGAAATCCGGAACCACGGTCACGCCGCGGTCGAACAGCACCGACTGTGCTTCGGGGCTGCTCGGCAGGTTTGCGCCTTCGACGACGATCTTGGCCGGCAACGTGCGGGCGAGATCGGCGTCGATGACGTCCTGCAACGCCGCCGGGATCAGGATGTCCGCGGTCACCGAGAGTTCTTCCCCGGCAGCGAGAGGCTTGGCGTCGGAGTACTGGTCGACGAGTCCGTCACCGTACTGATCGCGCAGATCGAGCAAGGTGGCGACGTCGAGCCCGTCCGGGTTGTGGATGCCGCCCTGCGAGGTGGACACAGCGACGATGGTGGCCCCGAGTTCCGCGAGGCGCTTCGCGCTCGCAGCTCCGACCGCTCCGAAGCCCTGGATGGACACGCTCAGCGAACCGGTGGACAGGCCGAGGGCCTGCGCGGCGGCGTCGGCCGACTCCGCGACACCGTGGCCGGTGACCCCGAGCTGGTCGTACGGGAGCCCGCCGAGCGCGTGGGGGGTGCCCACCGCGCCGCCGCGTCCGCCGACCTCGTCGAGCATGATCGCGGCGTCCTTCTCGGTCAATCCCACGTCGAGCCCGAAGACGTACTCCTCGGGGACCTCGTTGCGGAGTGCCCGGACGAAGGCACGCAGGACCGCCTCCTTGGAGGAGGCAGTCGGGTCGGCCCAGATGCCGGCCTTGGCCCCGCCGTAGAACAGGTCGACCCCCGCCCACTTCCAGGTCATGTTGCGGGCCAGCCTGGCGACCTCGCCGACACTGACCGTGGTGGACATGCGGGTGCCGCCCTTGCCCATTCCGCGGGCGGTGTTGTCGATGACGAGAACGCCGCGCATGCCGGTGCGTGCATCGGAGACACACACGACCTTCTCCGGACCCCATTCGTCGATCAATTCGAACATCGTCGTTGCTCCTCGTGCGATTCGATAGGGGGATGTCAGCCGAAGTTGACGCCCTGAGCCAGGGGCAGCTCGCGGGAGTAGTTGATGGTGTTGGTCGCGCGGCGCATGTAGGCGCGCCAGGCGTCCGAGCCGGATTCGCGGCCGCCGCCGGTGGTCTTCTCGCCGCCGAACGCGCCGCCGATCTCGGCGCCGGACGTGCCGATGTTGACGTTGACGATGCCGCAGTCCGAACCGTCGGCGGCGATGAACCGCTCCGCCTCACGCTGGTCGGTGGTGAAGATCGACGACGACAGACCCTGCGGGACGTCGTTGTGCAGGGCGATCGCTTCCTCGAACGTGTCGTAGGTCAGCACGTAGAGGATCGGGGCGAAGGTTTCGTCCTTGACGATCTCGCTCTGGGCTGGCATCCGCACGATCGCCGGCTCGACGTAGTACGAGCTTTCGCTGCTCGGGCGGCGCTTGCCGCCGACGAGGATCTCGCCGCCCTGCGCGACGGCCTTGTCGAGGGCTGCGGTCATGTTGGCGTGGGACTTGCCGTCGATCAGCGGGCCCACGAGGGTGCCGTCGGCGAACGGGTCGCCGATCGGGAGGCGGCCGTAGACCTGGGAGATCCGGTCGATCAGCTCGTCGGCGATGTCCTGGTGGACGATGATGCGGCGCATCGAGGTGCAGCGCTGGCCGGCGGTGCCGGCGGCGGCGAAGACGATTCCGCGGGTGGCGATGTCGAGGTCCGCCGACGGGGTGACGATTGCAGCATTGTTTCCGCCGAGCTCGAGGATGGCGCGGCCGAACCGGGCGGCGACGCGGGGAGCGATCTGCTCGCCCATCCGCTCGGAACCGGTCGCGCTGATCAACGGCACCTTCGGGCTGTCGATCAGGGCCTGGGTGTCGGCGGCACTCGCCGAGACGAGGACATTCAGGTTGGCCGGGGCGCCGGATTCTTTTGCGGCACGGTCGAACAGCGCCGAGCAGGCGGCGGCGGTGAGGGTGGTCAGCTGCGCGGGCTTCCAGATCACCGAGTCACCGCAGACGATGGCAAGAGCCAGGTTCCAGGACCACACCGCGGCCGGGAAGTTGAACGCCGAGACGACACCGACGACACCGAGCGGGTGCCAGGTCTCCATCAGTCGGTGTCCGGGACGCTCCGAGGGCATGGTGCGGCCGTCGAGCTGCCGGGACAGACCGACCGCGAAGTCGCAGATGTCGATCATTTCCTGGACCTCGCCGAGGGCCTCCGAGCGGATCTTGCCGACCTCGATGCTGATCAGGTTGGCGACGTCTTCCTTGTGCTCGGTGAGCAGTTCGCCGAGGCGTTTGATCAGGAATCCGCGGACCGGGCCGGGAACGGTGCGCCACTGCAGGAAGGCCTCGTGGGCGGCATCGATCGCGGCCTCGACGTCGGTGGCGTCGGCGGCGGGATAGTCGAAGAGGCTCTCCCCCGTGACGGGGGAGCGGGTGGTGATGGTGTTCTCGACCCCTGCGGTATCGAGTACGGCCGGGTCGACCCCACACCGCTGCAGGCTGGTGCGTGCGAGCGTGCGCAGTTCGTCGGTGGTGGGAAGGGCGATGGTCTCGGCGACAGCGGTGCTCATTTACTTGACTCCTTGGGTAGCGATGGGTGCCGGTTCTTCGATGGGTCCGCGGATTCCCAATTGGGTGGCAACGTGATCGAGGGAAGCGCGGCGGATCCCGTCGTAGAGCGTGTACGGGTTGTGCAGTGTGCGGCCCAGAACTCCTTCCATCCAGGCGGCGTCGATATCGGTCGTCGACTGTGTGGTGTCCTTGTGTCCGTCCGAGGTCAGATTGGACTGGAAGATCCCGGCCGCGGATTTCGGCAGGAAGTCCTCGTAGACGATCGGCTCCGGGCGGACCCAGCCCTGATCGATCAGATCCTGTAGCGATCGTCCGGGCATCGTGCCGTTGCGTTGCTTGTCGTTGTCGACCCGGTAGGTGAAGTACGCCAGATCGTGGAGCGCGAGCCCCTGTTCGGTGGCGGGCACCTGCTGGTTCCACAGCTCCGCAGCGATCTCGTTGCGTACCTCGGCCGACACCGGCGCGGTCGCGGCCGCCTCCCTGACCGCCTGCTCGATCTCGACGGTCAACCGATCGTAGACCTCGCGGCCGCGGACCGTGGCTGCGATACCGCGGGCCTCGACCTCACCGAAACGCACTCGCAGTGAACCCTTCTCGACGGCGCCGTCGGCCTCTCGGAACACCCGCGGTTCGGCGAGAGCCCGGAACGAGGTCTGCCGCAGCAGCAGATCCGGACCGGCCCACCGCGGCGGACCCTGGATCGTGTCGATCATGTCGATCCGGCGACGCTCCATGCGGGCGTAGAGATCGTCGATGTCGAGCACGCGAGGGGTCAGGTGGTTGATGTGTGTGCTGGTGACGCCACCGATATCGGCGGCCACCGAGGAGACCTCCTCGAGTTCGCGGTACCAGGCGCGGTCGACGGCCTCGGTGGACAGCTTGAATGCCGCTGTGGCCAACGTCAGGAACATCTCCGCGTCACCGGAATTCAGCCCCCGGTACTCGGTCGCCCGGTCGGCGAGGACCAGCAGTTCGGTGGTGAACAGCTTGCGCTTGGCGAGGAAACTTTCCAGGCGTTGCTGCAGATCGGCGCTGAAGAAGCGGCGATCCGAGGGCACCAGCATGGAGGTGAACACCCGGAAGGGGTTGCGCGCCAGTTCGTCCGGGTCCGTCGGACGGAAAGCCGTCGAGACGACCGGGACGGAACTGGCAGCGGCCTCGCGCAGGTCGTAGAACCCGACCGGGTACATGCCCATGGCCGCGAACACGCGGGCGACCTGGGCCATCTCCTGCGGGGTGCCCACCCGGATGGCTCCGTGACGTTCGGCGGTGACCCGGGCAATGGAGCCCAGACGTTCTGCGCTCGCACCGAGATTCGACAGCACGGTGTCGTTGACGGCCTGCGATACCTCGAGCAACGTGGTGTATGCGGGAACTTCCTTCCCGTACATGTGCGAGAGACGGCGAGCGAACTCGGCGCGCAGTTCCCACTGCTGGGTGATCGGCATGGCGTGCAACTCCAGGGTCGATGAGGATCGGGTGAGATCGAGATCGTGGTCGCCGGCCGGCTCAGAAGAGCTCCGACGTGTCCGACGTCTCGTTCCGCACGTTCATCGTGGTCCGCGGAAATGAATAGCACCAGCGAAGAAAGTTAGCCACTACCGTTTAGAATCTCTATATGAATATGAGCTTGGCGCACCTCGTCGCACTCCGAGAGCTGGCCCGGCGTGGAACGATGGTCGCGGTCGCCGAGGAACTCGGGTACACCGCGGGCGCAGTATCGCAGCAGATCGCAGCCTTGGAGAAAGCCGTCGGCTCCCGGCTCGTCACCAAGGTGGGTCGCAATGTCGTGCTCACCGATTCCGGCACCGTTCTGGCCGAGCATGCGGTGAAAATCTTGAGCGCGGAACAGAGGGCCCTCGACGCGCTGCGCGCGGTGCACGACGACGTCGCTGCGCCTCTTCTTCTCGGCACCTTCGGTAGTACCGCTGCAGCGTTGTTGCCACCGGTGGTGGCCGCAGCGCAGCGCAAGTACCCGCATCTCGCCCTGAGCAGCCGCGAACTCGACGTCGACGACGCCGCCACCGCCGTCCAACGCGGTCAGGTCGACGTCGCATTCGGGCTGGACTACCCCAATTCACCGATGCCCCGCACACCGGATATCGAGATGATCACCCTGCGCAGCGAGCGATTCGGGCTCGCCGTCTCCTCCGGCGCCTACGGCATCCGCACCGAGGGGACCATCGATCTGCGCGAGGCCGCGGAGTGGAACTGGATTCTGCCTCCCGCGGAGACCCAGTTCGGTCGCGCTGTCCGCATCGCCTGCCGTCAGGAGGGTTTCGAGCCGATCGTGCGGCACGAAATCGTCGATACCGCGGTGTCTCTGGCGCTGGCCGGAAAGGGGCTGGGGGCAGCGCCGGTCACCGACATGATGATCAGGCTCAACAGTTCGGTGCCGATCATCCGCGTCGACCTCGAGCAGGAGATCGGTCGGCGAATCGTCCTCATACGCCTCGCCGGCTCGGAGACCAGGCCTACGGTGCGGGCCATCACCGACATCGTTCGCGCCGCGGTCGACCCGGCGTCGACGGCTGCCGAGAAGATCTGATCGCCCGATCGGACGCAGCGGTCAGGTCTGCTCGCCGTTGCGGCCCTCTTCGGTTCCGAGGTGCTCGAAGATGAAGCGCCCGAGGGTGAGGCCGACATGCAACTCGAGGCGCTGCGCACCCACCGAGAGATCGAGGCCGGTGATTTCCTCGATCTTCGCGAGGCGGTAGTACAGCGTCTGACGGTGAATGCCGAGGACACCGGCCGTTGCGCCGGTGTCACCGGCCTGGTCCAGGTAAGTCTGTGCGGTGACGAGCAGGTCGACGTTGCGGTGGTCGAGCAGGGCCCGGACGGACGGGGTGAGGACTGCATCGGCGACGACGCTGGTGGGCCCGCACGAGGACAGCCGGTAGATGCCGAGTTCTTCCCAGTACGCGATCGGTCCCATCGATTCGTCGTGCCGGGCGACCCGGACACCGAGTTTGGCTTGCTGCCAGCTTCGGCGGGCAGACCGCAACCCCTGGTACGAACCCCCCACCCCGACCAGAGCTCCGGCACCCGCACCGCTTTCGGCAACGGACCGAACGGGGTCGACGGCGCCGTCGCCGGCAGGGATCATCACCGCAGTCAACGATCCGATCGGTGCCAGCAGAGCGCGTGCGCCAGGGGCGGGCAGGAGACCGTCGACGGCCAGCACGGTCAACGCGCCGCCGTCCGGGAAGAGCCCCGAGTCTTCGATGCGAGTAATCGCACGGGCGAACGCCTTTCGGTCGCCTTCGAGGAGGTCTGCGACGGCGACCGCCATATCGTCACGACCCCGGGCGGTGTGTGCGAGTTGCGCGCCGGCCTGGCCGGCCAGGGACATTGCGGCGGTGAGATCGCCGTCGGACACGGCGCTGTTCTCATCCGCCAGGACGAACAGATATCCGTATGCCGCGCCTGCGTAGCGAGCCGGAAGACAGATCCGCGACGACGCTTCGATATCCGGATTCTCCGGCGTGATCACCGGGCGCGTGGTATCGGCAATCCCGAAGCTTTCGTACCACGCGCGCGCCTCCGGCGGGCAACTGCGGGTAAGGATCGACTGCACCCGATCTTTGTCGACGCCAGGCAACTGGGTGCTGTAAGCGATCAGCGAAAAGGCCCGGTCGACCAGGACGACTGATGCCGACAGACGTTCGGCCACCTCGGTGACCACTTCATCGAGATTCACTTCACCATCTCCGTGAACAGCGTATTTCGTGAGCGATAACTATGGCGATCATTCGGAGTCGGCCATACATGTGTCTGACTGACGGGGCGGAAAGTTCTGGCACATGTCCCTAGCATGCTACGTGGTGGGCCGTTAGGTTGATCACACACGAACGGAAGTTCGCCATCTCGCCGGGCCCAGGACGGCATTTCCGTCCCCGACCCGTCACGGTATCGCGGCGTCCGATCACGCCTGCGACCACCGGGGCACAGCTCGCGCTTTCGATCTCGTGTCCGACTCGACCTTTGGAGCGTTTGATGTCCACTCTCGAACAACCGCCCGAGACGTTGCAGAAGTCTCTGAAACAACGACACCTCACCATGATCGCGATCGGAGGTGTCATCGGCGCCGGGCTCTTCGTAGGTTCGAGCGCCCTGCTGCACACCTCCGGCCCCGCAGCATTCGTGTCCTACGCCATCACCGGTGTCGTCATCGTCCTCGTGATGCGCATGCTCGGCGAAATGGCCACCACCAACCCGTCGACCGGATCGTTCGCCGGCTATGCCCGCAAGGCCTTCGGGGGGTGGGCCGGCTTCACCACCGGCTGGCTGTACTGGTTCTTCTGGGTCGTCGCGGTCGGCGCCGAAGCCGTCATCGGCGGCAAACTGCTGCAACGCTGGATCGACCTGCCCTCCTGGGTGATGGCGGTCGTCCTGCTGTTGGCCATGGTCGCCACGAACCTCCGCTCGGTCCGCAACTTCGGCGAGTTCGAATACTGGTTCGCAGGCATCAAGGTCGCCGCGATCCTGCTGTTCCTCGCCCTCGGTGCCGCCTACGTCTTCGGGCTGTGGCCCAGCCATTCCGCCGATTTCTCCAACCTCACCGATCACGGCGGCTTCACCCCCAACGGCTGGACCGTCATCCTCTCGGGCGTCGTAGTCGCCGTCTTCTCCATGGTCGGCCCCGAAATCGCCACCATCGCCGCCGCCGAATCCGCCGAACCGGAGAAGGCCGTCGCCAAGGCCACCAATTCCGTGATCGCCCGCATCGGGTTCTTCTACATCGGCTCCGTGCTGCTGCTCGCCATCATCGTGCCCTGGACCGACGTCAAGGTCGGCCAGTCGCCGTTCGTCGACGCCCTCACCCACATGGGCATCCCCGGCGGACCTGACATCATGAACGCTGTGGTGCTCGTCGCCGTACTCTCCTGCCTGAACTCCGGCCTCTACACCTCCTCGCGGATGCTCTTCACCCTCGCGCACAAAGGCGATGCGCCACAGAGCATCGCAAAGCTGGACAAGCACGGCGTCCCCCGCAACTCGCTGCTCCTTGCAACCCTCGTCGGCTTCGCCTGCATCGGCCTCGACTACCTCTCCCCCGACACCGTCTTCGCCTTCCTCCTCAACGCCTCCGGCGCCACCATCCTGATGGTCTACCTCATGATCGCGATGTCGCAGATCAAACTGCGTGGCCTGATGACCCGAGAAGAGGTCGCCCAACTCCGCCTGAAGATGTGGCTGTTCCCCTACCTGTCGATCCTCGCTGCCGGCGGCATCCTCGCCGTGCTGGTGTCGATGTTCTACGTCGAATCGTCCCGCTCGCAGATCTCCCTGAGCGTCGGAGCCCTCATCGCGACGTTGATCGCCTACCGGCTTCGCCGGCGCATCAACCCGCAGAGCCCGCTCGCGAACAACATTTCCGCTCCCGCTCCCGGGCCGGTCACCAGGCCCGCCTCGAAGTAACACCCCGGGTGGCGGCGGGTGAGACCAGATACACGGTCTCACCCGCCGCCACCCTTGTGTGTGCACCCCCGAGGGTCAGTCCCGTCGGCGCGCAGCACCGGCGTCGAGCTGCGCGGCGAGCAATTGCGCCAAGTGGTCACCGCGACGATCGGTCAGATCCGCCAACTGCGTCCGGCAGGAGTAGCCGTCAGCCAGGATCGTGGTGTCCGCGTCCGCCCCGGCCACGGCGGGTAGGAGTTGCTGCTCGGCGACCGCCACCGACACCTCGTAATGCCCCTTCTCCACCCCGAAGTTGCCGGCCAACCCGCAGCATCCGCCCAGCCGCTGAACCTGTGCACCGGCCTTCTCGAGAAGCTGCGCGTCCGGACTCCACCCCATCACCGAATGATGGTGGCAGTGCGGCTGCGCGACAACGGACTTGCCTTCGAGAGACGGCGGTTCCCACCCGCGGTCCGTCAACAGTTCCGCGAGGGTACGGGTTGCGTCGGCGACCGGTTCGGCCGCCGACCTACCGAGCAGTTCCGCGGCGTCCGAGCGCAGCACACCCGTGCAGGACGGCTCCATTCCGACGATCGGAATTCCGGCCGCGGCGCTACCGGACAGTGCGTCCACGGTGCGGCCGAGGATCTTCTTCGCCGCGGTGAGCTGCCCGGTGGAGATCCAGGTGAGTCCGCAGCACTGCTGCTTGTCGGTCAATTGCGGCCGGTAGCCGGCGGCTTCGAGCACCTGCACCGTGGCGTGCCCGACCTCGGGGGTGAAGTAGTTGGTGAACGAGTCCACGAACAGCAGCACCGGGTCACCGGTCGTGGCACGGTCGTTTTCGGTGGCCTTGAACCAGGACCGGAACGTCTGCTTCGCGAACGGTGGAATGGTGCGGCGCTTGTCCACTCCGGCCGACGACAACGCCAGCGGTCCGATGCCGGGAACGCGCATCGTGGCGTTGACCAGACCGGGCGCGTGGCTGGCGATCTTCGCCCAACGCGGAAGCCATCCCAGCGAGTAGTGCGAGGCGGGGCGGATGCGGCCCTTGTAGCTCTGGTGCAGCACTTCGGATTTGAACGCGGCCATGTCGACACCGGTAGGGCAGTCCGAGGAGCACCCCTTACAGGACAGACACAGGTCGAGGGCGTCGTGAACCTCGGGCGATCGCCAGCCACCGTCGATGTCGGTGCCGTTGATCATCTCCTGCAACACGCGCGCGCGGCCGCGGGTGGAGTCCTTCTCCTCCCGGGTCGCCTGATACGACGGGCACATCACTCCCCCGGTGGCGGTGTTGTCGGCCCGGCATTTTCCGACGCCGGTGCAGCGGTGCACCGCCTGGGTGAAATCTCCGTCGTCGTGGTGATAGGCCAGGGCCAGGTTGCGGCGCAGGAGTGGGGCTGCGGGAATGCGCAGGTCCGCGTCGACCGGGCGGGGGTCGACCACGACTCCGGGATTGAGGATGTTGTCCGGGTCGAAGACGTGCTTGACGGCAGCAAAGAGTTTCATCGCGTCGGGTGAGTACATCAGCGGCAATAGTTCGCTGCGGGCGCGGCCGTCCCCGTGCTCACCGGACAGGGATCCGCCGTAGCCGGCGACGAGTGTGCTCGCCGCGACCAGGAAGTCCCGAAAGATGCGGTCCCCGCCGGGCTTGTCGAGCGGCCAATCGATGCGCACGTGCATGCATCCGTCACCGAAGTGCCCGTACGGCAGGCCGGTAACGTCGAATTCGTCCATCAGGGCGTCGAAGTCGCGGAGATAGTTGCCCAGCATGGCCGGTGGCACGGCCGCGTCCTCCCATCCTGCGTGTGCGGGAAGGCCGGCAGGACTGCGGCCGGCGAGTCCGGCGCCATCGGCGCGAATCCGCCACAGCTGGGCCGTGCGGCCCTCGTCGGTGACGACGAGGCTGTCCACGGCTCCGCAGTCCCGTCCGACCTGCTGGGCCCTGGCGATCGTCTCGTCGAGGTCGTCGCCGACGACCTCGACGAACAACCAGGCCGCCCCCGCAGGCAACGGCGGAACCGCATCCGGACCGCGGCGCTCGCGCACCACGTCGACGATCCGGGAATCGATACCCTCGCAGGCGGTCGGATCGAACTTCAGCACCAGCGGGGTCGCGTCACCCGCCGACGCGATGTCGGCGTACCCCAGCACGACCAGGACGCGGTGGGCGGGCTCGGACACCAAGCGGACCGTCGCGCGGGTTGCCACCGCGAGGGTGCCCTCCGTGCCGACCAGCATGCGGGTCACGTCGAACCGATTTTCCGGCAACAGGTGTTCCAGGGCGTATCCGGACACCTGACGGCCGAATTGCCCGAGCTCGGTGCGGATGGTCGCCAAACCGGCGCGGGTGACCTGCTGTAGTGCACTCAGCGCCGGGGAGGCCGTCACCTCACCGGCCGAACCCAGTTGCAACGACTCCCCGGTCCCGGTCAGAACGTGCAAGCCCTTCACGTTGTCCGAGGTCCGGCCGTATCCGAGCGTGCGCGAACCGCAGGCATTGTTTCCGATCATGCCGCCGATGGTGCATCGAGTGAACGTCGATGGGTCGGGCCCGAATCGTAGGCCCTGCGGTGCGACGGCCTGCTGCAGCACCGTCTGAATCGTGCCCGGCTCGACGGTGGCGGTCTGTGCGTCCCTGTCGATCGACAGCACCCGGTTCATGTGCCGGCTGAAGTCGAGAATCAGTCCGGTCCCGACAGCGTTACCTGCAACGGAGGTGCCGCCACCGCGAGAGGTCAGCGGCACGCCCTCTCGGCGGCACACCGCGAGGGCGGCCGCCACCTCGTCGGCATGGCGCGGCCGCGCGACGACCAGCGGTCGCACCCGGTACAGGGACGCATCGGACGAATAGGCAGCGCGGGTGGTGCCGTCGGAGAGAACGTCGCTCACTCCCGAACTGCGCAGCTCAGCGGCCAGTGATTCAGCGGAGATCATTCGTAGCATGCTACAACCTCTAGCATGCTACGAACAGCCCCGTGTTGTTACAGTGATCGGGTGGCAGACGAAGCGCTCGAACTCGAACCGCTCACCCCGTTCGCGGGACGACGGATGGAGCAGGCGATCGCGGCGGTGCGGGCGGCCATCGACGACGGCCGCATGAAACCGGGAGTGAAGTACTCGGTCTACCAACTCGCCGAGGGTCTGGGCATCTCCCGAACCCCGGTGCGGGACGCTTTACTGCGCCTGGAAGAAGTGGGAGTCATCAAGTTCGAAGCACGCCAGGGCTTCCGCATTCTCCTCCCCCAGCCGAAGGAGATCGCGGAGATCTTCGCAGTCCGGTTGGCCCTCGAACTACCCGCGGTCCGCAAGGCCGCAGCCGCGGCCGACCCCATGCTCTCGGATGCACTGCAGCGGCAACGACGCCTGATGCAGGACGCCGCCGCCGGCGGCGACGAACACGAGTTCGCCCATCATGATCTCGGGCTTCACGACCTGATTCTCGACGCCGCCGACAACGCCCGAGCCCGCGCGATCGTCAAGACCCTTCGCGAGACCACCCGGCTGCTCGGGGCCAATACCGCCGACAAGACCAGAACACTCACCGACATCGACGACGAGCATGCGCCCATCATCGATGCCATCATCGCCGGGGACCCCGACGGAGCGGAAGCCGCCATGCGCGTTCATCTGGTCAACACCGGGAAACTCCTTGTCGCCCAAGCTGTTCTCAGCGACGACTCCGGACTCTCCGTCGACGAGATCTGGTCTGCCGTCATCTCCTGACCAACGCGTCAACCCTGCGGCGGCTTCTCCGGTGTCGCGCGCCGGTGCACGGCAAGTTGCAGTTCGAACAGCAGCCGG
This sequence comes from Rhodococcus sp. IEGM 1307, assembly GCF_030056915.1. Classification (NCBI taxonomy): domain Bacteria; kingdom Bacillati; phylum Actinomycetota; class Actinomycetes; order Mycobacteriales; family Nocardiaceae; genus Rhodococcus; species Rhodococcus sp. IEGM 1307. The sequence continues at coordinate 16,271 of NZ_JASHKW010000013.1, read as the reverse complement.
TCGGCGGCGTCCTGCAGACCGATCCCGATGATCTCTTCCACTCGGCGGATCCGGTACCGCAGCGTGTTGGGATGCACGCTCAGTGCGGCGGCGGCATTACGAACGTCCCCGTGCTCCGCGAGGTAGGTCTCGGCGCTCTCGCACAGGTTGGAACCATGCTTGCGGTCGTACTCGTACAGCGCATCGACGCGCGGATCGTGCAGTTCCGGGTGCTCGCCGACCAGGTCGAGGATCTCCCCGAGCAGCACCGCGGTGCGGGATTCGGCGAGCGTGGTCACCCGTCCCTCCGGGAACGTGGCGGCAGTGCCGTCGAGAACCCGGTCGACCTCGACCCGCGCCGCGGCCACCTGCGCGAGGTCGGGAACCGGAACGGCGATCGCGGCCCGCAGCACGATCGACCGCTTGGCCTCGAACTGGTCGACGAGCTGCCGCGTCCACGCGGTGACCCCCGCAGCGGACTTGTAGCGAGGAAGGAGCACGTAGGCGCGATCACCGATCACGGTGGCGACCGAATGGCGGCTGAACGAGCTCGCGTGCAGGCGGAGCATGCTGCCCATTCCGGCGAACTCGCCGGTGGCCGTCGAGCTCTCCGATCCGGTCGGCGCGAAGCCCACGACAGCGGCCGCGCCGCTCATCGGCAAGTTCAGGGCGCTGGCCACGGAGGGAACATCGACGCCCCCACCACGCGCACCGAACAACCGTTGGACCAGCAACCCCTCGGTGGAGGGGGCGTTGAGACTTCGGGAGATGATCCGGGCTGCGATCGCCGAAGCGCCGCGCAACACGTCCACCGCATCCGGATTGAACGGTGCGTCGCCCTGTTGCACCCAGATCGAACCGAGAAGCCGCGGTGCGGTCGAGGTGTCCTCGGTGGACTGGCGGATGCTGACCACCAGGCGCCGCTTGGTGGCGAGTTCTTCGTGCGCGGGCACGTCGATGACCTCGTCGCTTTCCCGGAGCCGGTCGAACACTCCCCACTTCTGCAGTGTCCGCAGGTAATCGCGTGGGCCCTCACGGCCGAGGATCGACAAGGCGCGCAGTTCGTCCGCCGCTTCGTCGGAGGCAGAGTATGCGAGCACCTTCGACTGGGCGTCCTCGATCGAGACCATCCCCCCGGCGTTCTGGGCGACGATCTGCGCGAGGCCGAACAGGTCAGTGTCCGTGGCGAGCAGATCCGGGTCCGCAGGTGCCCCACGCCCGCGGCGAGACCGGTCGAGCATGCGCTGGACCAGCGGGAACACGTGATCCCATCGCGCCTTCGGGTGCACCGCCACGAGGGCGACGCCGGCACGGTGCGCCGCCGCCTGCACTGCGCTCGATTCGTGCGCCGTCTTCGACATCACCGCATGCGGCCGGTGCCGTCGCGCCCGCCCGGAGACGTCGTCGAACCAGCGCACGGCGTCGGCGTCCGCAACCCCCACATGGAGATACAAGTCCTGCATCGGAGATTGCGATTCGGTTTCGACCGTCAGATCGGAGCTGTCGACGAGCGCCACCGATGCAACGGCGACGTCGTCACCCGCGGGAGCGTCGATCAGCTCGACGACCGCGGTGTCGAGAGCACGGAGAAGCTCACGCAGCGTGATGGTTTCGGCAGAAGGATCGGGCGCCGCGGCTGCCGTGGCAGGACTTCGATTTCCGGAAGGCACCGACATCGCTCCGCTCGGAGGGTGAGAACAGGTTTAGCCAACAGTACAACCTTCATCAGCATTTCTTGTCCTGTTGGCTCAATATCTCGGCTCTGTTCTGGTGTTGACTACACCTAGTTCGAGCGGCGGTTCCTTCGCCGCCACACCCCCGTAGGAGGTTCCATGGACGCCGTCACCACCACGCCCCAGCCGATCAACGAGCCGGTGGGCTCCTTCGCCCCGGGTAGCCCCGAGCGTGCCCGACTGCAGGCGAAACTGGCCGAGCTGGGGTCCAACCCCACCGAGATCCACAACGTCATCGGCGGTGCGCACCGGCGCGGCAACGGCCCCGCGATCGACGTCGTCCAGCCGCACCGGCATGCCGCGGTCCTGGGCACCTTCACCAATGCCGGCGCCCAGGACATCCAGGACGCCGTTGCAGCCGCGACCGCCGCTGCCCCGGCCTGGCGGGCACTGTCCTTCGAGGACCGCGCCGCAGTGTTCCTCCGTGCGGCCGACCTGCTGTCCGGACCGTGGCGTGAAACCCTCGCCGCCGCAACCATGCTCGGCCAGTCCAAGACCGCGTACCAGGCCGAGATCGACACCCCGTGCGAACTGATCGACTTCTGGCGCTTCAACGTCCAGTTCGCCCGGCAGATCCTCGCCGACCAGCCGATCTCCTCCCCCGGCGTGTGGAACAAGCTCGAATACCGCTCCCTCGAGGGCTTCGTCTACGCCATCACCCCGTTCAACTTCACCGCCATCGCCGGCAACCTGCCCACCGCACCCGCCCTGATGGGCAACACCGTGGTGTGGAAGCCCTCGCAGACCCAGGCCGTGGCCGCGTACTGGACGATGAAACTGCTCGAGGCCGCCGGTCTGCCGCCCGGGGTGATCAACCTCGTCAACGGCCCCGGCGCCGAGGTCTCCGACATCGTTCTCGCCGACCCCCGCCTGGCCGGGATCCACTTCACCGGGTCCACCGCCACCTTCCAGCACCTGTGGCGCCAGGTCGGCGACAACATCTCGAACTACAACAGCTACCCACGCCTGGTCGGCGAAACCGGCGGCAAGGACTTCGTCCTCGCCCACAGCTCCGCCAACCCCGACACCCTCACCACCGCCCTGCTGCGCGGCGCGTTCGACTACCAGGGACAGAAATGCTCCGCGGCCTCCCGCGCGTTCGTCCCGAAGTCGGTGTGGGCGAAGATGGGCAACGACTTCATCGAGAAGGCGTCGACCCTGAAATACGGGGATGTCACCGACTTCTCGAACTTTGGTGGCGCCGTCATCGACCAGCGAGCCTTCGACCGCAACGCCGACGCCATCGCCCGCGCCAAGGCCACCCCCAGCCTGACCATCGCCGCCGGCGGCCACGTCGACGACAGCATCGGCTACTTCGTCGACCCCACCGTCCTGCTCGGTGACGACCCCACCGACGAGGCCTTCCGCACCGAGTACTTCGGACCGATCCTGTCCGTCCACGTCTACGACGACTCCGCCGCCGGATCGTTCGAGAACATCCTCGACCTGGTCGACAAGGGGTCCGCCTACGCGCTGACCGGCTCGATCATCGCCGACGACCGCACCGCGATCGCCAAGGCCACCGACGACTTACGATTCGCCGCCGGCAACTTCTACATCAACGACAAGCCCACCGGCGCCGTCGTCGGACAACAGCCCTTCGGAGGCGCCCGGGCGTCGGGCACCAACGACAAGGCCGCCTCCCCGCAGAACCTCCTGCGCTGGGCCTCCGCCCGCACCATCAAGGAAACGTTCGTCCCGGCCACCGACCACCACTACCCCCACCAGGGCGCCGACTCCACCGAGGACATCTGATGGCGGCCGCCGATCTGCTCCGGCCCGCCCTGCTCGCCGCAGCCCGCTCGCCGCGGATGGAACGCACGGTCAGTCGCATTCCGGTGACCAAGGGCCTCGTCGACCGGTTCGTCGCCGGCGAGACCGAGGATCAGGCGGTGGCCGCGACCACCGATGTCCTCGGCTCCGGCCGCTACGTCAGCATCGACTACCTCGGCGAGGACACCACCGATCTCGGGCAGGCCTCCGGCACCGTGTCGCATTACCTGACGCTGTTGTCGTCGCTGGCGCACCGTGCCCCGGCCACTGACTCCGGCGGTCGGCCGCGCAGCATCGAGGTCTCCCTGAAGCTGTCCGCGCTCGGACAGTGCCTTCCCCGGGACGGTCACAACGTGGCACTCGAGAACGCCCACAAGATCTGTACCGCGGCCGAGGAAGCCGGCGTCTGGGTCACGGTCGACGCCGAGGACCACACCACCACCGACTCGACCCTGTCGATCGTGGGAGAGCTCCGCGAGGACTTTCCCACTCTCGGCACCGTGCTGCAGGCCTACCTGAAGCGCACCGAAGCGGATTGCCGGGACCTCTCCGGGCCCGGATCGCGGATCCGGTTGTGCAAGGGCGCGTACAAGGAACCCGCATCTGTTGCCTACCAAGGTAAGCCCGCGGTCGACGAGGCTTACCTGCAGTGTCTGCGGGTCCTGATGAACGGTGAGGGCTACCCGATGGTCGCCTCCCACGATCCGGCCATGGTCGAGGCCGCACTGGCGCAGGCGAAGGCCACGGGTCGCACCACCGACGAGTTCGAGGTCCAGATGCTCCACGGCATCCGGGACACCGAGCAGTTGCGTCTGGTCGAGCAGCAGCAACACGTGCGGGTCTATCTGCCCTACGGCGAGCAGTGGTACGGCTACTTCATGCGCCGTCTCGCCGAACGCCCCGCCAACCTGGCCTTCTTTCTCAGGTCACTGACCTCGACGAAGTAAGGGCTCGGGACGCCGTCGCGGTACGCCAGGCCGGAGCGACTCCGACCGCATCTCACGCGATAACCGGTTGCTCCGGCGCACCTTCGCCCGCGCCACCCGCCCGGGTGAAGAACGAAACGCGGCCGTTGGTCTCGAGCACGGCAAGCTCGATTTCGTCGAACCGGCGGATGCCCTTATGCCGGGCATCCGCCATCAGGTCGTCCAGCGACATTCGCTCGGTGCGTAGCCGCTGCAGGTCGGGTATCCCGTCACGAACGATGATGACGGGAACACCGTGCGTGACCCCACGCACGCGGGGGAATCGCGCATTGGCCCATGCCAGGGCCAGTGTGAGCAGGGCGAACACTCCGACCGCGAGGACTGCGGACGTCACGGAGTAGTCCTGTTGCGTCACGCCCTGCTGAACGAGGTCGCCCATGACGACAGGACCGCCGCACGGATCACGATCTCCATCAGGGCACCAGGACACCGAGACCGATCCCGAGTGGCCGAGCTGACTCGAAGGCTGAATGTAGGCGTCGAAGCCCAGGGTGAGTGTGTCTCCGGGCGGTGGATCGATCGTCATGTAGGTCCGCGAAGCGTCGCTGGTCTCTGCGGACGGCTCGGGTGTTCATCCCAGGGTCTCGAACAAGTCGAAATTAACTGCGCGCGACTGCACTGCACACGAGGTGTTGTTTGATTCGCTTGTGGCACGGGTAGGCGGAAGATGCAGCAGCGTCGATGTTTCGGATGGGAGGAACACGAGATGGCACGCAAGGATTCACAACCCCAACTCAAAGACCAGGAAATGTACGAGGAACTCCGCGAGAAGGGCGATTCCAAGGAGAAGGCCGCACGAATCTCCAATGCCGCGGCCAGTCGTGGGCGCGAGAACGTCGGAAAGTCGGGCGGGAAGTCGCAGTCATACGAGGACTGGACGGTCGACGAGCTCCAGAAACGTGCCAAAGAGCTGGGTTTGCAGGGCTATTCGAAACTGAACAAGAAGGAGCTCATCGACGAGCTTCGCACTCATTAGCCGGGCGGCTGCCCATGTGTGAGGCCTTTCGATCCTGCAGGATCGAGGCCTCACGAGCCGTTGCAACCCGAACGTCAGGAGAACAGCGTGCTGCTCGACGGTATCAACCACATCGCCTGGATCTCGAAGGACGCCGCCCGCTTGGGCCGGTTCTACGCCGATGTGTTCGACGCCGACGTCGGACCCACACGCACCCACGGCGACGACGGCAGAGAAACGATGACCGTCATCCGCATCGGCCCGCACACCGAACTGAACATCTTCGTGATCGAAGGCAACACCGAACCTGAGCGCCAAACACCCATGTGGGGACGGGGACGCATCGATCATGTCGGCCTGCAGGCCGCCTCACACGAAGCATTCGCCACGATTCGGCAACGTCTGATCGATGAGGCGGCCAGCGACGGAGCCGTCAACGACTTCGGCGCCGTCCAGAGCATCTTCTTCCGCGACCCCGACGGACTCGAAGGGGAAGTGCTGATAGCCAAACCCCGGTAGGACGCCCTGGCGACAGACACCGGGAGCTCGCTCGATCCCATCATGGCCGATGACCTGGATTTCGACCTCGATCGATGCACCACGTCGTACCGTGGAACCACCACCGATCCGCACAGTGACCGACGCGAGGAGTGCTGAGAATGTTCGATCTCGAACCCGCCACCGACGTAATGGCCTCTCTCGTCGAGTCCGTGCGCGACGATCAACTCACAGCACCGACACCGTGCCCGGAGCTCACCGTCGGTGACCTCCTCGACCACATCGACGGGCTGTCGCTTGCGTTCACCGCCGCCGCGACGAAGGCACCGCCCGCCGGGGGAAGCCAACCACCCTCCGCCGACGCCGCTCGCCTCGGCACCGACTGGCGCACCCGGATCCCGCAGCGTCTGGCCGCGCTCGCCGGCGCCTGGCGCGAGGAGGCGGCGTGGCACGGGATGACCCAGGCAGGTGGACTCGACCTACCGGCCGACGTCGCGGGCGCGGTCGCGGTGGACGAGATCGTCGTGCACGGTTGGGACCTCGCCGTCGCCACCGATCAGAACTTCCACAGCGCACCGGAACTACTCAGCGCCGCATACGAGTTCGCGAAGTCATCGGCCGACCAGAACCCGCACGGCACGCCCGGACTGTTCGGGCGACCGGTGACCGTTCCTGACTCCGCGCCACTGCTCGAGCAACTGCTCGGCCTCACCGGCCGCGATCCACAGTGGGTTCCCGCCGCCACGTAGCCGTCCGCACTGTCCGCCGCGGACAAAGCTCGAGGCGAACTCGAGCCCGGCGGAATATTTCGGACCACCCTCCCCGCGAATAATGTCACGGATCACACGGCAAATCGAAGGGGAACGAAACAGATTCCGACATCGGCTATTTCAACTCGTGGGGCGCTCCGACGACGGCCGCTTCGAGGACTCCGTCGTGGGTGGCGAGTGCGTTCTCGATCTCCTTGGGGTAGATGTTCTCGCCGCCGCGGATGATCATGTCCTTGATGCGGTCGACGAGGGTGAGGTACCCGTCCTCGTCGAGTCGGCTGACGTCGCCCGTGTGGAGCCAGCCGTCGACGATGGTCCGGTCTGTCTCCTCCGGACGCCCCAGATAGCCGTGCATCACGTTGGCGCCGCGAACGACGACCTCGCCGACCTCTCCCGGGGGAAGCACGGCGCCGGACTCGTCCATTATCGCGAGGGTCTACCCCGGCCCCGCCCGCGTCCTGCCGATGATCGAGGACACCGAGAAGTCCGGCGACGCCCGCGCCCTGGTCAAGGGCATCCTCGACCGCAAGGAAAAGCTGATGGGCTTCGGGCACCGCGTCTACCGCGCCGAAGACCCCCGCGCCCGGGTGCTCCGCGCCACCGCCCAACCCCTGAACGCCCCCGCTACGAGGCCGCCGCCGCCCTCGAACAGGCCGCCCTCGCCGAACTGCGTGAAAGCCGCCCCGACCGGGCCATCGAAACCAACGTCGAATTCTGGGCCGCGGTCATCCTCGACTTCGCCGAGGTCCCCGCGCACATGATGCCCGCGATGTTCACCTGCGGCCGCACCGCCGGCTGGTGCGCCCACATCCTCGAGCAGAAGCGTCTCGGCAAGCTCGTCCGCCCCGCCGCCATCTACACCGGACCCGCACCCCGCACCCCCGAATCCGTCGGCGGCTGGGACCAGATCGCCTCGACGTAGAAATCGACACCGCCGAGAAACGCGACGCCGCGCCGCGTAAAGACGCCGTCCGCGGGCGGGCGCCTACTGGCGGCGGATGGGCCCTCGGGCCTCGATCATCGGTGCTGTTCGCGGTAGCGGCTCGGACTGATGCCGTAGGTCGCCGTGAATGCTCTGCTGAATACGGACAGATCGATGAACCCGAACTGGGCCGCGATGTCGGTCAGGGATCGGGGGATGTTGCGTGGGGCCACCATCGCTTGGCGGCAGGCCTCGAGTCGGTGTTCGCGAATCGTGGCAGCAGCGGTTGCGTCGAAGCGCGCGAACACCCTGTGGACGGTTCTGGTGGAGACGAAGAAGGCCTGAGCGATCCCGGACGGGGACAGGTCCGGGTCGTCGAGGTGCTGTCCGATGTACTGCACCATGTTCGCGTGCAACTCCCGCATGGCGGCATCTGGATCGTCGGGCTGACATTCCTCCTGCGCCGCGGTGATGGCCAGGTCGGCCAAACCGCCGGCGAGCCCGATCGCGCCTCCGGAGGAGACCTCCCCGTCGGCGACGAGGAGCCTGGACAACATTGGTGACAGTAACTGTCCCACAGGGGAAGTGGAGCTGACGGTCCGCGCTGTCAACTGCTGTGACTGGCTCTCGGTGAGCGACACCGAGGCGCGCGGCCAGGTGAACACTCGCAGGTGCCAGTCCGGATGCAGGTTCCAGGTAAAGGGTCGTGAGGTCTCGTAGAGGGCGAAATCACCCGGGCCGAGAATGCAGGTACGTCCGTCCTGGATGAGCTGGCCCTCACCCGCGACAACCATGCCGATCTGCATCAAATCGAGTGGGTGGCGGTTGGCAAGCCTCGCCGTTCGGCGGAAGGATTGCGATGTCGCGGTGACGTCGGCAGCCATCAGGTGCGCGAAATGCCGGGTATGGACCGCGCCGGTGAAGTGCGTGGGCTCGGCGGGATCGATATCCAGCGCGACGAAGGTGTCGCGGATCGTGTCGATCCAGGTGCCGAGCGTGGTGGTCCGAACCACCTCGCGACGCTGATGAGGTGTCGACCCGGCGCGCGACAGTGACGGTTGCAGCACTGGTGTGTTCGCGGGCCGGCAATCCGAGCAGTCCCCATGCACGAGGTCGCCATCAGGCGGTGGCAACGACGTCATGAACAGCTTCCTCTCCTCGCGTGAACCCAACGCTATGAGCGGGGAAACCGCATGTCAACGCGCGCTCGCCTATTTACGCGGAAGAAACACTCGAACCCTGCGAATTCCGGCGCCAGTGGTTCCTCCCCGCGATGACGATGTCGCGGAGTGCAAAGGGGGTGGTCGCTGAGCGTCAAACATCACGCCCCGGAAGCCCCTACCGTTCGAGTACGCCGGAAAGACCCGGATGGCTCACGGGACCTCCTGGACCGATTGACGATTCCTCGTCCCGGCCGCTAGCGGATCGTCGATGTCGACAGAAGGACAAACTATGGAATTCATCGCCGTTCGTCACGCTGTGGACCCCCACGGAGTAATCGCTCTTCGCGGAGAGACATAGCATGCCACTCCTGCTGCTCGACGCTGTCATGGCACTTCTCCGAACGCTGATCCGCCCCTACCGTTGGCCGGCCGACCTGAGGGACGGTGTCAACAGAATCGCGACGACACGAGCCCATCGACGGTCACTGGCGCTGCACGCACACTTGGCGGGTGCACACGACGACAGCGTGTACGCCGACGACTTCGGCGCCACAGCTCTCCGGCAGTGACCACAGGATCGGCGCCGAGTGTCGCTGATCGTCGAACTACCTGTCGCTCGCAGTCAAATCCACACCGGGACAGCGCGGTAGTTTCGATCACCAACCGAGTTGCCGAACGTTCTCGGCAAGCCCCAACTCATAAATGAGGAGTCTTCATGGAATCTGCAATCGGCGACCATCTCACATGTCCGCGGAGCTTGACTCGGCGTGTGCCCGACGACTACCAACCCCCTTTCCCGATGTGGGTGGGACGCGCTGACGAGCGCCTGCAGCAGGTGGTCATGGCGTATCTCGGCGTGCAGTTCCGCGGCGACCAGCAACGCCCAGCCGCGCTTGCGGCCATGCGCGACATCGTGGCCGGCTTCGATCTCGACGACGGCCCGTTGCACCACGACCTGACCCATCATGTGGACAATCAGGGCTACGAGAATCTGATTGTCGTCGGATACTGGAAAGACGTTGCTGCCCATACGCGTTGGATACAAGGCTCAGCCGCGGCCGACTGGTGGGCATCGGATGAACGACTGTCCGAGGGACTTGGCTACTTCCGCGAGATCGTTGCCCCGCGGGCCGAGCAATTCGAAACGCTCTACGCCTTTCAGGACCACCTCCCCGGTGTCGGCGCTGTCATGGACGGGATCAGCGGCGAGATCAACGAACACGGGTACTGGGGTTCGATGCGCGAACGTTTCCCGATCTCCCAGAATGACTGGATGCAGCCCTCGGGCGATCTGCGGATGATCAGCGGCGATCCTGCAGCGGGTGGCCGTGTGGTGGTCCAGGGCCACGACAATATCGCGCTGATTCGGTCCGGCCAGGATTGGAAGGATGCCGAATCCGAAGAGCTCGCCCTGTATCTCGAGGAAATTCTCCCGACCTTGCAGCAGGGCATGGATTTCCTTCGCGACAACGGCGAGTCGGTGGGCTGCTACAGCAACAGGTTCGTGCGCAACATCGATCTGGATGGGAATTATCTCGATCTGAGCTACAACATCGGCCATTGGGGTTCGCTCGACAAACTCGAGCGCTGGGCAGAATCCCATCCGACCCATCTGCGAATCTTCACCACCTTCTTCCGCGTCGCCGCCGGCCTGTCAAAACTTCGGCTCTATCACGAGGTCTCGGTGTTCGACGCGTGCGACCAGCTGTACGAGTACATCAACTGCCACCCCCAGACCGGCATGATGCGCGACGCCCAACCGGTCAAGCACGTGAGGAGCACCACCTGATGACAGTCATCCGACCGAACGACGACGCAATCGGTTCTGCCGCAGATCATTACGGCCTACATTTTGACGCTGCGACTCGGCAGGAGTTCGCAGGCTTGGTCGATGGCGCGCTCGGTTCGTACGACGTAGTCGACGACCTGTATGCGGACGAGAGTTTCTCGGCACCCTCCCGCGATCATGCGACACCTGATGCGAGCGACAATCCCTTGGGCGCATGGTATGTAACCACGAGCATCTCGACCGCGGCGGGTGGGCCGCTGACCGGCCGGCGGGTGGCGATCAAGGACAACGTGACCGTGGCCGGCGTGCCCATGATGAACGGATCGCGATCGTTGGAGGGGTTCGTTCCCACCCGTGATGCAACCGTGGTCACCCGACTGCTCGATGCCGGCGCCACGGTGGCGGGCAAGGCGGTGTGTGAAGATCTGTGCTTTTCCGGTTCGAGCTTCACCCCGGCCACCGGTCCGGTGCGCAACCCGTGGGACCCTGACCGCGAGGCCGGTGGATCCTCCGGTGGCAGCGCCGCCCTCGTCGCGGCCGGCGATGTCGATCTCGCGATCGGCGGCGACCAGGGTGGGTCGATCCGCATTCCGGCCGCATTCTGTGGCGTAGTCGGTCACAAGCCCACGTTCGGGCTGGTCCCCTACACCGGTGCCTTCCCCATCGAGCGCACGATCGATCATCTCGGGCCCATCACCCGAACGGTCGAAGACGCGGCCCTGCTTCTGTCGGTGATCGCCGGCCGTGACGGCCACGATCCCCGCCAGCCGGACAACCTCGTGGTGGATGATTACTTGTCGACCCTCGACTCCGGGATCGACGGCCTGCGGGTCGGCGTCGTGAGCCAGGGGTTCGGGCACGCGATCTCACAGCCGGAGGTCGATGATGCGGTCCGTGCGGCTGCACACCGCTTCACCGAGGCTGGTGGCGTGGTCGACGAGGTGAGCGTTCCGTGGCATCTGCACGCGTTCCATGTGTGGAACGTGATCGCCACCGACGGCGGCGCCTATCAGATGCTCGACGGCAACGGCTACGGCCTCAACGCAGACGGCCTCTACGACCCCGAACTGATGGCGTACTTTGCGCAGCACCGCATCCAGCACGCTGATGCCCTGTCCGAAACCGTCAAACTCGTCGCCTTGTGCGGCCATCACGGTGTCACCGCGTTGGGCGGATCGAGCTACGGCAAGGCCCGCAACCTGGTACCGCGCGCTCGCGCCGCCTACGATGCGGCGCTGGAGAGCTACGACGTCCTGGTCATGCCGACCCTGCCCTACGTTGCCTCCGAACTACCGGCGCAGGATGTCGACCGGGTCACCTACGTCACCAAAGCCCTCGGAATGATCGCGAACACCGCCCCATTCGATGTCACCGGCCACCCCGCCCTGTCAGTGCCGGCAGGTCTGGTGAACGGCCTTCCCGTCGGAATGATGATCATCGGGAAACGATTCGACGACGCCACGGTCTTACGCGCCGGCCACGCGTTCGAACAGATCCGCGGCGCCTTCCCCACGGCGACCGGCCAACAGGCCACCAGTGCACGTCTGAGTCTCGCCTGAGACAAGGCGCGTCTACCCGCCCACTCACACCACCACTTCACAAGTATCAGCCCCTACAGAAAGTGGAAACAATGTCGGCAACGATCGAACACACACCAGACAACGCGGCACCAGCTCAAGCGCCGGCGTCGGATCGCGCGTGGGCCCTGTTCCGTGCGCTCGACGGAAAGGGTCTCGTCCCGGAGGGTTACACCGAAGGGTGGAAGAAGACCTTCGAGGAGGACTTCAGCCCGAAACGCGGCGCCGAACTCGTTGCGCGAGCCTGGACCGACCCGGAATTCCGCGACCTGCTCCTCACCGACGGCACCGCGGCCGTGGACCAGTACGGCTATCTGGGACCGCAGGGCGAATACATCGTGGCGCTCGAAGACACCCCCACCCTCAAGAACGTCATCGTATGCTCCCTGTGCTCGTGCACCGCGTGGCCCATCCTCGGGCTGCCGCCGACCTGGTACAAGAGCTTCGAGTACCGCGCCCGCGTCGTCCGTGAACCTCGAAAAGTGCTGTCGGAGATGGGCACCGACATCCCGGAGGATGTCGAGATCCGCGTGTACGACACCACAGCCGAGACCCGCTACATCGTGCTCCCCCAGCGGCCGGCCGGCACCGAAGGCTGGAGCCGAGAGCAACTGCAACAGATCGTGACCAAGGACTGCCTCATCGGGGTCGCTGTCCCGCACGTCCCGGCCAACTGAACCACCGAACCGAAGGAGATAGACCCATGGATGGAGTACACGATCTCGCCGGTGTTCAAGGATTCGGCAAGGTGCCCCACACCGTCGACGCCGACATCGGCCCCACCTTCCACGCCGAGTGGGAACACCTGCCCTACAGCCTGCTCTTCCTCGGAGCGGCGGATCTGGGGGCATTCAGTGTCGACGAGGTCCGCCACGTCGTCGAACGGATGGAACCGCGCCACTACATGATGACGCCCTATTACGAGAGGTACGTCATCGGCGTTGCCACCCTCATGGTCGAGAAGGGAATCCTCACCCACGACGAGCTCGAAGTCCTCGCCGGGGGCCCGTTCCCCCTGTCCCGGCCCGCCGAGTCGGAGGGACGTCCTGCCCGCGCCGACACCACCACCTTCGAGGTCGGGCAGCGTGTCCGGGTCCGCGACGAGTACGTTCCCGGTCATATCCGGATGCCCGCCTACTGCCGCGGCAGGGTCGGGACCGTCACCCACCGCACCGGCGAGAAATGGCCGTTCCCCGACGCCATCGGCCACGGCCGCGCTGACGCCGGGGAGGAACCGACCTACCACGTCACGTTCGCGGCCGAGGACCTGTTCGGAGACGACACCGACGCCGGCAGCGTCGTAGTCGACCTGTTCGAGGGGTACCTCGAACCGGCAGCCTGACCCGCTGCCGCACTGTCACCAACGGCGTGGGCGGGTTCGCGTTCCCGCCCACGCCCTCCATAGCCGATCTCCCCGACCGTCGGAAGGACTCCGAACAATGGCCGACACACGACTTCCTGTCACCGTGCTGTCAGGATTTCTGGGTGCAGGTAAAACCACCCTCCTCAACCAGGTCCTGCGAAACCGGGAGGGCCGGCGGGTGGCCGTCATCGTCAACGACATGAGCGAGATCAACATCGACAGCGCCGAAGTCGAACGGGAAATCTCACTGAGCCGCTCACAAGAGAAACTCGTCGAGATGACCAACGGCTGCATCTGCTGCACTCTGCGCGAGGACCTTCTCGCGGAAATCAGTGCACTGGCCGCCGATGGACGATTCGACTACCTCCTGATCGAATCGTCCGGCATCTCCGAGCCGCTACCGGTCGCCGAGACGTTCACCTTCATCGACACCGACGGACACGCTCTGGCAGATATCGCCCGCCTGGACACCATGGTGACCGTCGTCGACGCCCACAGCTTCCTTCACGACTACCAGACCGGCGGCCGCGTCCAGACCGACGCACCCGACGACGAACGCGATATCTCCGACCTGCTGGTCGATCAGATCGAGTTCGCGGATGTCATTTTGGTCAGCAAAGCCGACCTCGTCACGTCGGAGCACCTGACCGAACTGACCGCAGTCCTGCGCTCACTCAACCCCACTGCGCGCATACAGTCGATGTCCCACGGCCAGATCCCCCTCGACACCATCTTGCACACCGGGCTGTTCTCCTTGGAGAAGGCCGCCCAGGCACCCGGCTGGCTCCAAGAATTACAGGGCGAACACACCCCCGAGACGGAGGAATACGGAATCAGTTCCGTCGTCTACCGTGAACGCGCCCCCTTCCACCCCGGACGGCTGCACCAGTTCCTCACCAGCGAATGGACCAACGGTCGTCTCCTCCGCGCCAAAGGCTATTACTGGAACGCAAGCCGATTCACCGAAATCGGCAGCATCTCCCAGGCCGGCCACCTGATCCGACACGGCTACGTCGGACGCTGGTGGAAGTTCCTGCCCGAAACCTACTGGCCGGAGGACGACTACCGCCGCGCGGGAATTCTCGACAAGTGGGAAGAGCCAGTTGGTGACTGCCGGCAAGAGCTGGTCTTCATCGGCCAGGGAATCGACCCCGCCGCACTGCGCCACCAACTCGACGCGTGTCTGCTGACCACCGCCGAGATCGAACTCGGCCCCGACACCTGGACAACTTGGCCCGACCCACTCGGCGACGGCCATACCGACCAGGTCATCAGCACCGTTGCCCAAACGCACAGCGTCTGAACCCAACCGGCAGATCTCCGGCACGGCTCGGAGCGTCGACCCTGGACCGAGGGAACTTCACGTCGTTCCCTCCGATCTCGCGGAGTTACCGGACAAGGCGAGCCGGCGCTCGGCGATCATCACGTGCTGTGCGAGGACGGGGCCGATGCCGGCGAGCGCTTCCGGACTCGTCATCTGCTGGTGCGATACGGGAACGGCGTGTTCGATAATCTCACCGCTGATGTGGGGCCTCCACGCGGAGACGCCGGTGGGGGTATCCACAGAGTCCGCCGCACCGAAGAACAGCAGATCGAGGCCGATCGGTGTCGACGGGCGGTGCGCGAGGGCGAGGGCGACCGTCTGGGTGAATACCCGGTGGACGGCGTCGAGGTCGTCCGCGGTCACGGCTGCGAACAGTCCGCCGGTGCGGCGCAGCACCTCCACCGCGCGATCCGTGGTCGCCGCCGCATCCGCGTCACCCGGGACCACCGCGCCGAACTCCGCCAGAAGTGCAGCCACGGTGGGCTTTTCCGTTGTGAGACCGTATCCTCCTGTCAGGTGTGTGTCGAGCATCGCGAGGGTGGCCACCTCGTCGCCGCCCTCCGTGAGCTGCACCGCCATCTCATGGGCGATCTGACCACCGACCGAGTAGCCGACCAGGTGATACGGGCCGTGCGGCTGCACCGAGCGGATCCGCTGGACGTATCGGGCGGCGAGATCCTCCAAGGAGTCGACCTGCAGGTCGGGGTCGGTCAGCGCAGGGGATTGCAGCCCGTACACCGGGCGGTCACCGAGGTACTGCACCAGCCCGGTGAAGCACCAGGCCAACCCGATCGCGGGATGGATGCAGAACACCGGGTTGCCGGTTCCGGTGGTTCGCAGCGGCAGCAGCACGTCGAGCGACGGGTCGGCGGCATCCTCCGCCCGGGAGTCCTCCGGCGCCGTGGCGATCATGTGCGCCAGGGCTTCCGGCGTCGGATGGGTGAAGATCCACTGCACCGGCACGGCGCGCGGAGACGATTCGGCAATCCGGGCGATCACGCTCGTCGCGGTGAGCGACGTACCGCCGAGGGTGAAGTAGTTGTCGTCGAGCCCGGCCCGGTCCAGCCCGAGCCCCTCGGCGAACGCGGCGGCCACCACCTCCTCGGTCGCGTTGCGCGGTGCCCGGTACGCGGCGCGCGCCGCGGTGAAGTCCGGCTCCGGCAGGGCGGCGCGGTCGAGTTTCCCGTTCGCGGTGACCGGCACGGCGTCGAGGACCGTCACGGTCGCGGGGACCATGTGCGGGGCCAACCGCGCACGGGCGTGCGCCAGGACCGCGGACGTGTCCAGCAGCGAACCCGCAGCGGGGACCACGTAGCCGGCCAACCGGTCGCCGCTGGTGTTCACGACGGCGCGATCGATACCGGGGTATCCGAGGAGGGCCGATTCGATTTCGCCGAGTTCGATCCGGAAACCACGAATCTTCACCTGAAAATCCGAGC
>NZ_JASHKW010000139.1:0-214 GCF_030056915.1 Rhodococcus sp. IEGM 1307 | reverse complement strand
GCCACCCCGGCAGATGCCCTCTCCTCCGCGTCGAGCGTGCTGTCGGTCCTCAAACCGAAAGTCGTCGTCGACCAGGCCCTGAACGTCGTCACCGGCGTCACTGCCCTCGATATACCAGCGATCCTGCACAACCTGATCGTGCTCCCGCAGAAGATCGCCGCCGGCGATGTCCGCGCCGCCCGCGATACCGCCCGAGAGCTGAACGTGCAGTTCG
>NZ_JASHKW010000138.1:0-215 GCF_030056915.1 Rhodococcus sp. IEGM 1307 | reverse complement strand
CGCGCGGCAGGGCAGGCTCCGAGGCCTCCGCGGGGCCGATGCACGCGGCGAGCGGCCCCCCGCCCGCGACCCCCAGGCCGACCGCCGCCGCCGGATTCTCGACCCCGCGATGGACGCCAACAACGAGCACCCCCCCCACGCGGGCGTCCAGCAGACCGCCAACCGCGCCGCCGCCCCGCGGTGCGTCACCCCGCGCGACGCCGACGGGCGGAGGG
>NZ_JASHKW010000137.1:0-215 GCF_030056915.1 Rhodococcus sp. IEGM 1307 | reverse complement strand
GCGCGGCACCTTCCGGCGACTCCTGCGCCGAGCGGGCCGCCACCCACCCCGCCCCCGCGCCACACCACCCCACCCCCCCCGCCGTACCCGCATCCCCCGCCACCCCGCCGTCCACCGACACCTCCGACAGACCCAACGGCGCCCCCCCCCCCACAAAGCCACGGCGGCCTCCGGCCCACGACCGCCTGCCACACTGCCTCCAGCCGCCCAAGACC
>NZ_JASHKW010000136.1:0-215 GCF_030056915.1 Rhodococcus sp. IEGM 1307 | reverse complement strand
TCTTTCTGCAGAACTACGGCGGCGAGGCCATCTTCCGGGTGGACCTGTATGCACTGCCCGGGTGCGCGATCCTGATCGCTCCCATGTTCCTCGCGGTGATCACCCGCACGGGGCGTCATGTCGTGCTCCACCGGGCGACCGCGGCGGTCGCCGCTGTGGGCCGGTGCGGCGCGGCCGTCGCGGGGCTGCAAGGCTATTACGGTCTGTGGTCGCTG
>NZ_JASHKW010000135.1:0-216 GCF_030056915.1 Rhodococcus sp. IEGM 1307 | reverse complement strand
GCCGGCTCCCGCTTCGGAAACACGTACGAGGGCGCGAACTTCCCGCTCCTCGCATCGCACCTGGAGGTCGCCGCCGGCTCGCCCGCCCCGTACGGACGCTCACCCGGGCAGCACCGCCACCGCCGCCCCGCCGCCTCCGCCCCCGCCGACGCCGCCGCCCCCCCCCGCGCTGCCCGCGCACGCCGCCACCCCTCACCCCGAGCACGAACTCTACGG
>NZ_JASHKW010000134.1:0-216 GCF_030056915.1 Rhodococcus sp. IEGM 1307 | reverse complement strand
GCGCCGGCGGCCCCGGGAGCGGGGCCGGTCCTGCGCGAGCGGGGGGCCGGAGGGGGAGGGGCCGGCGGGGTCGTGGGTCCTGGGGCGCGGGACGGGGGGGCGGGCCGGGCGCGCGCCCCCCGCGGGGGCGGCCGCGGGCAGACGGTCTGCGTGCCCCGCGTCGGGCGGACGCGCGGGGGCCTCGGGGAGGGCGGCTCCGCGGCGGCGGCCGGACGG
>NZ_JASHKW010000133.1:0-216 GCF_030056915.1 Rhodococcus sp. IEGM 1307 | reverse complement strand
GGTCAAGACGCTCGACGGTGTCGCGGACGACTGGCCGATCCGCTACGACGACCTCAAGCCGTACCACGACGAGGTCGACGAAGTCATCGGCGTCTCCGGAGTCGACGGCGACACCGCCTACCCCGAAGGTCTCGAATCCCCGCTGCCGCCCCACCCGTTGGGCAAGCCCGGCATGAAATCGGCCGAAGCCGCGAACAAGCTCGGCTGGCACTGGTG
>NZ_JASHKW010000132.1:0-217 GCF_030056915.1 Rhodococcus sp. IEGM 1307 | reverse complement strand
CCCTCGACCGAACCCGGGGCGGACCGCCGCATCCTTCTCGTCGAAGACCATCCGGACCTGCGGGCCGACCTCACACGATTGCTGCACGAGCAGGGCTGGCACGTCGAGGCCGTCGCCGACGCGGAGTCCGCGCTGAAGCGCGTCGCCGTACGCACGCCGCATCTCGTGCTCCGCGACATCATGCTTCCCGGTCGTGACGGCATCGACTTCCTCCGCG
>NZ_JASHKW010000131.1:0-217 GCF_030056915.1 Rhodococcus sp. IEGM 1307 | reverse complement strand
GAGGGCAACCCGCCGCGCTGATCGGCGTGCGAGTGTTCCTGGCGGAACCCGTCCATCCGCTCCGCCGGGATCCGCCCCTCCTGGAACGCGCGGGCGTAGATGCCCGGCGAGGCGTGGCCCTGGATGAAGATCTGAGCCCCGCCCCCGGGATGGTCCTTGCCGCGGAAGAAGTGGTTGAACCCCACCACGTACAGGGCCGCCGACGACGCATACGTCG
>NZ_JASHKW010000130.1:0-218 GCF_030056915.1 Rhodococcus sp. IEGM 1307 | reverse complement strand
GGTTCCGATTAACCGGACCATCAGCGATGTGTCTTTGTCCACGCGCGGACTGCGTGCTGAACTGGTCGGACCTGGAAGAGCTTGCATCAGAAGACTCCCCCTCATCAGGAGAACCGATGTCTCTACCATCCGTGCTGTCCGATCGCCTGCGCCTGCCGGCTGTGGCCTCCCCGATGTTCAACGACTCGGGTCCCGAGTTGGTGATCGCCCAGTGCACG
>NZ_JASHKW010000012.1:0-284405 GCF_030056915.1 Rhodococcus sp. IEGM 1307 | reverse complement strand
CAGTGTCCTCGATGTCCTGAGACATCAACTGTCCTGCATGTCCTGAACTCAGACACAATCGCCCGCGGTTAACAAGTACTCACAGGCGGAGCAATGCGGGCCCGCACCTCACCGAAGCCGATGCGGGTGCCGTTCGGGCCCGGTGCGGTGGCGGAGATGGCGATCTCGTCCCCGTCCTCGAGGAACGTGCGCTTCTCGTCCCCGACGACGACAGGTTCCTGTCCACCCCAGGTCAGTTCGATGAACGCACCACGCTGATCCTTCTCGGGTCCGGAGATGGTGCCCGACGCAAACAGGTCGCCCGTGCTGGCGGCGGCGCCGTTGATCGTGGTGTGTGCGAGCATCTGCGCCGGCGACCAGTACATCTGCGCATACGGCGGACGCGACACGACGTGTCCGTTCCATTCGACGGCCAGGTCGATGTCCAGGCCCCACTTCTCCTCGCCGCGCAGGTACGGCAGCGGCTGCGGATCCTGCGTCGGGGTGTCGATGCGGGCCGCCTCGAGCGCGTCGAGCGGAACCACCCACGGGGAAATCGACGTCGCGAAGCTCTTCCCGAGGAACGGGCCGAGCGGCACGTACTCCCAGGCCTGGATGTCGCGGGCGGACCAGTCGTTCACGACGACCGCCCCGAACACATACTCCGCGAACTGATCCGGGGTGATCGTCTCCCCCAGCTTCGTCGGGACACCGACGAGGAAGCCCATCTCGGCCTCGATGTCGAGGCGGCGGGACGGCCCGAAGTCGGGGGCGTCCTGAGCCGGGGTCTTGCGCTGCCCGCAGGGCCTGATGACGTCCGTGCCGGACACGATGACGGTGCTCGACCGCCCGTGGTATCCAACCGGCAGGTGCTTCCAGTTGGGCATCAGCGGCTCGGAGTCGGGGCGGAACAGTCGCCCGAGATTCGTGGCGTGGTACTCGGAGGCGTAGAAGTCGACGTAGTCGGCGACGGCAACCGGCAGGTGCATCGTCACGTCCTCGACGGCGAACACCGCGGTGTCGGCGACGTCGCCCTGCACGAGTTCGGTGATCTGCCTGCGGACCTCGGTCCAGCGGGCCCGGCCCTGCGCCATGAAGGCGTTGAGGGTGGGCTGTGCGAAGACGTCGTCACCCAGTGCGGCGGCGAGATCCACGACGGAATCTCCCACCCGCACTCCGACCCGTGGGGTCGAGTCGGCGGTCGAGAACACGCCGTACGGCAGGTTCTCGATTCCGAAGAGGGAATCTGCGGGGATGTCGAGGACGGTCATGCGTGGGCTCCTTGATCTGCGGAGGCGAGGACGGAAGACGGCACGAGGTGCAGTGCGACGAGATCCTCGAGGGGTTCGAGGATGCTGCACGTGCCGAAGGATCGGAAGGCGGTGCGAACGGCGCCGACGACGTCGGCCGGGAGGTCGCGCAGCTCGCGGGCGAGCGGTGTGCCGTCACGTCCGGCGAGGGTGGCGGCCACCTCGTGGACGCCGGCGCCGCCGAGTGCGTGCCGGGTGGCGAGCAGCACGTTGAGGAAACCGTGCTGTTCGAATCCCGTGTGCGGATCGGTGTTGCGGACGGCGTGGTGCAGTCCGGCGGTGGCCTTGAACGGGATTCCCGACGCGATGACGGTGTGCAGCGCAGCGGCGAGTTCGGTCTCGTCCGGGTAGGCCTCGGCGACCACGCCACCCGTGCGGAACTTCGCCGCGAACGGGCCGCCGGTCAGTGCGGCGAGGAAGTCGGGCCGGCGCTCGCCACGCGGCACCTCCACGAACACGTCGAGCCCGGCGGTCAGCGCCTCGACGGCGTCCATCGCAGCGAAGAACTCCGCGGCCGTCTGGTCTGCGGGCACCGCGATCTCGAGTGCCACCGCGGTGGCACCGTCGATCTGCGCGAGGCGGTCGAGTGCGGGTTCGAGCGTGGCCGGACCGCCGGGCAGCGTCAGGCTCAGTTCGAGCGCACCGGGGGTCAATTCGCCCAGCCGGGCGACCGAAAAGACGAAGGGACCGACCAGATCCGCGTACGGCGCCGACAAATGTCCGGCGTGCGCGGGCAGGGCGTCGGGCAGGGGTGCGTTTCCGGGCGGGAAGAGGGCTGCGTCGTCGCAGAGACCGGCGAAGAGGGCGGAGATCACGGCGTCGGCCCCCGCCCTGCCCACGTCCACGCGTAGCCCGAGTCCTCGCACGCCACGGCACCCTCGCCGAGTTCGAGCGGGCGGAACGTGTCGACCATGACGGCGAGTTCGTCGAAGAACTCGGCCCCGATGCTGCGTTCGTACGCGCCGGGCTGCGGACCGTGCGCATGGCCGCCGGGATGAATCGAGATCGAGCCCTGGCCGATGCCGGAACCCTTGCGCGCCTCGTAGTCTCCGCCGACGTAGAACATGATCTCGTCGGAGTCGACGTTCGAGTGGTAGTACGGCACCGGAATCGACAGCGGGTGGTAGTCGACCTTGCGGGGCACAAAATTGCAGATGACGAAGTTGTTGCCCTCGAACGCCTGGTGCGCCGGCGGCGGCTGGTGCACGCGCCCGGTGATGGGCTCGTAGTCGGAGATGTTGAACGTGTAGGGGTAGAGGCACCCGTCCCAGCCCACGACGTCGAAGGGATGGTGCGGGTACACCATTCGCGTGCCGACGATCCCGTGCGACGTCCGATGCTTGACGAGCACCTCCACGTCGGTGCCCTCGACCTGCAGCGTGTCGGACGGCCCGTGCAGGTCGCGCTCGCAGTAGGGCGCGTTCTCGAGCAGCTGACCGAACCGGGACAGGTAACGCTTCGGCGGGACGATGTGACTGTTGGCCTCCATCGCGTAGGCACGCAACGGTTCCGGTCCCTGCGGGATCCAGCGGTGGGTGGTCGACATCGGAATGAGAACGTAGTCGCCCTGCTTCGCCTCGAGCGCGCCGAACACGGTTTCGACGGTGGCGGCACCGGATTCGACGTAGACCATCTCGTCGCCGATCGCGTTGCGGTACAGCGGCGACTCCTTGGCGGCGACCACGTAGGAGATGCGGACGTCCGCGTTGCCGAGGATCAACCGGCGTCCGGTGACCACGTCGGTGTCGGCCCAGACCGTGTCCGGGAACAGGTCGTGCAACTTGAGGTGGCGCGGCTTGAGCGGGTGATTGGGAGTCGTGCTCTGGTCGGGCAGGTCCCACACGGTGGCATCGACGATCGCCGACGGGATGTGGCGATGGTAGAGCAGTGAGGAGTCGGAGGAGAAGCCCTCTTCTCCCATCAATTCCTCGAAGTAGAGCTGACCGTTGTCGTCACGGTGCTGGGTGTGCCGCTTGGGCGGGATGTTGCCCACGTGCCGATAGAACGCCATGACCGGCCTCCCTAGAAGTGCGTGTCCGTAGTAGTAAACACATTAACTAAATTGCGGGCGTGATGGCAAGCACAGATTTTCCGGGAGGCACAGCAGGGTCAGTTACGCCCGCGGACGTCGAACTGGCTGCGATTGGTGATCAGCTTGTCCAGCAGCATGACGAGAATGCGCTGCTCCGGCTCGGTGAGAACACTCGCCCAGGCATGTTCCCGCTCATTCTGCTCACGATAGATCTCACCGATCTCGCTCCGGCCCTTCTCGGTGAGCGACAACTGGACGGACCGGCCGTCCCGCTCGTCCGGGGTCCGCTCCATCAGACCACCACCGACCAGCGTCTTCGTCAGATTCGAGACGGCCGCCCTGCTCATACCGGTGAGCTTGGCCGCCGTCTTCGACTCGACGGGCCCGGCCAGCCATGTCACGAACATCAGCCGGAACGCCGACCATGACAGGCCGCGCGGGCGGTGAATCGACGACTCCAGGTCGTACGTCACCACGTTCGACGCGCGGTTCAACGTCAGGAGGACTTGGGTGGCCAGTTCGTGCGTCGAGCCGTATTCCGTGCTCAGGCGCCGGTTCGCCAGTTCGATGAACGACCAGAAGTCGAGGCCGTCCGGTACCTCGACGGGCACCGGCGCTGCGTCATCGGTCATGGGGGAACCCTATCGCGAGCTGGTGGCGGGCCCAGTGCCCGCCACCTCCGCTTTTAGTATATCTATGAACTATATGCCTTCGGCCTGTGAGTACTTATTAACGCCCGGCGGTTAATAAGTACTCACGGGCGCGTCAGCGCTCGTAGCCCTTCCGCATGTCGTCGACGATGCGCGGGCGGTCGAGGGTGGAGGGCTCGAGTTCGCGGCGGGGACGGTCGCGCGGGAAGATCGCGGACGCGGCGAGGGTCGGTTCGTCGAGGAAGCGCAGTTCGGGGACGTCGCGGGGTAGGCGCAGGGCCGGCGGTTCGGGTCCCCGCCGGGCGAGGACGTAACCCCAGTCCCCGAAACTCGGCACCAGCACGTGGTACGGCGTGACGGCCAGACCCGCGGACGCGACCGTCGACGTGGTGCGCCAGTACGCGTCCGGCGTCGAATAGGGGCTTCCCGACTGCACCACCATCAGTCCGCCGGGATTCAGGGCGGCGGCGGCGAGACCGTAGAACTCGGTGGAATACAGGCGGCCGAGCGCCGGGGTGTCCGGGTCAGGGAGGTCCACGATGACGGCGTCGAAACCCGAATCGGGTGCGTGGCGTAGCCACCGGAACGCGTCGTCGAGGACGACGTGCACGCGCGGGTCCTGCAGTGCTCCCTGATTCAGCCCGGACAGCCGGGTGTTCGCGAGTTCGACGACCGCAGGGTCGAGTTCCACCTGCACGATCTCCTCGACCCCGGGCAGTCGCAGGACCTCCCGGGCGGCGAGGCCGTCGCCCCCGCCGAGGATCAGCACCCGTTTCGGGTCGTCGGCCATCGCGGGGTACACCAGCGATTCGGTGTACCGATGTTCGTCGATGCTGGAGAACTGGAGGTCGCCGTCGAGGAAGAGGCGCACGTCTCCCCCGCGCTCGGTGACCACGATCTCCTGGTACTGCGACCTTTCCGCGGCGACCACCGGGTCGGTGTAGAGCCGTTGCCGCGACGTGGTCTCGATGCCGTCGGCGCGCACCAGCAGCACCGCGATGCATGCGGCGGCGACGAGCATTGCCACGACGGCGAGCAACCGGGTGCGCAGGCTCAGCTGCCACCGCAGCAGGATCAGCGCCACCACCGCGGCGGCAACGAGGTTGATGATGCCGGTGATGGCGGCGCCGCGGATCATCCCGGCGATCGGCAGCAGGACGAACGGCCAGAGCAGGCCACCGACCAGGGCGCCTGCGTAGTCGGCGGCGTTGAGGTTCGCCAGCACTTTTCCGGTGCTCTCGGCGTCGGTGTCGCTGCGGCCCGACTGCAGCAGCGTCATCAGCAGCGGCACCTCGGCGCCCACCAGCACACCGATCAGTGCGGTGGCGAGCACCAGAACGATTGCGCTGGAACCGAAGAACGTGAACGTCACGTACAGCGTCACCGCGCTGAACCCGCCGACGAGGCCGAGGACGATCTCGACGACCACGAACGACGCGGCCGCGGTGGAGAGCAGCGGCTTGGCGGCGAGGGCCCCCATTCCGAGTGCGGCCACGAAACCCGCAACGATCAGCGACGTCTGGGTGATCCCGCCGCCGGTCAGACTGACCGACAGTGTCAGCAGTGCCAGTTCGTAGATCAGCCCGCACGCCGCACAGGCTGCCACCGCGGCGAGCAGGAACGCCCTGGCCCGCCCGCCGAGCGCGCGGGTGGTGGAGATATTCGGCTCTGCCGCGGTGGTCGTCACGAGATCAGGTGAGTGCGGCGGCGTTCACGAGGCCGATGGCGAAGAGGCTCGCACCGACCGCCCATGCGGCACCGCACATCTGCGGGTTCCCGACCAGACCGACGAGTTGCCCCGGTAACAGCAGGTTCATCAGACGCAGTGCGATGACCTGCAGCAGCACACCGAAGAGGCCGTAGACCGCGGAGTCGGCGAGTCCCTGCGCGAATCCGTCGGAGCTGGTGAGTATCGCCGTGACCACGACGACGGCGAGGGCGAGATGGTTCGACGCCAGCAGGATTGCCGCGTTGGGGTTCTTGTCGACGTACACCTGGTGCCGGAGATTGCCGGGGGTTGCCAGGTCGAGGACCGCGAAGCCGACTCCGAGGACGGCGATGCCGATGACGAAGTACGCCAGGGTGCCGAGCATGCCGACGGCGAGCAGTCCGACGTCGACGCTGCCGATTTCCGTTGCTGCCGCCGTGTAGGTGGTGTTCACGCGCTTCTCCCCAGTCGAGTGTTCTCTGTCATTTCGCGCTTCCGGATCCGCCGCTGCCGCTGGCGCCGCCTGCCGGTGAACCGGGGTTGAAACCGGGCCCCAGATAGGCGAACCCGCCGCTCCGGTACCGGCCGTCGATGTCTTCGACGCGGACGAGGCTGCCGCCACCCGGCCCGGCGCTGACCGTGACGATGTCGTCGTCGTAGCGCAGGTATTCGCTGCCGCCGTCGGCCTTCCGCGCCGCCGGGTCCTCTTCGGCGACGATGTTCGACACGGTCGTCCCCACGGGGTCGTTCGACGTGTACGTCTTCGCGTCGCCCGCGGTGTTCTGCAGGGCGTAGGTGTCGGCGATGTAGTCGCGGACGCCGCCGCCGCACGCGGTCGCGGCCAACACCAGGAGCAGCATCGGGGCGAGTCGCACGCGCGCACTGAACCGGCTCACGGCTGCCACCTGCTTCGAGTCTTCACGATCACCCCGCCCTTGTCTCCTGGGTACAGATGCCAGGTCCGCCAGGCCCATCCGCCCGAATCTTTCGCCGCAGTGAGCGCCGTCAGTGCGGTGTGGTCGCCGGGGAACGCCCCGCAGATCCACCCGTCCACCTCGGTGGCCTGGCGCCGCAGCCAGTCGGCGGTCTGCTCGAGGTGGGTGCGGTCGACGGTGTCGGTGGTCGAGTCGAACCGGTACCCGCTCGCGCTGTCGGATACGGGCAGCGGCCTGCCGCCTGCCTGGACCGCGTCGCACGAGACCTGTTCGGTGATTCGGCTGCCCGCCGCGGACGCCGTCACCGCGTGCGACGCCCCGAGAACTGCGAGCGTCACTCGGTCGTCACCGTGCGTGATGGTGAGTTCGGCCAGCGGAAGCGGTGTTTCGGCATTAACGACGAGACCGAGTGCCTCTGCCGTCACATCACGCGACTCGATGTCGAGGACGTGCAGTGTCACTGCGGCGGACCGGAGTGGATCACGGTGAGTTCACCCCGCGTGACGGCGCGGCCCGTGGAGACCTCCCACGACTGCGTCCGCGCCCAGCGCTCGAAGGACAGCAGGCCGGTCTTGTCGGCCGTCTCGTAGTCGGCGTAGTCGACGATGCCCTGGGGTGCGGTTCCGGTGGTGCCTTCCGCGGTGAACGAGGCGGTGCCGCGCTCGATCTGCCGGTGCACCCTGTCGTCGAGGATCACGTCACCGTTCGGTTCGAGCCCCGTCCCCTCGCGGCGCATCCACAGCGTCATGTCGAGGTTGCCCTCGTCGTTCTCGACGGTCAGCCATCGCTGACCGGTGGACCCGTCGAGGAGGTGTTCGTGCCAGATGTATCCCTCTTCGTCGAGGGTGATGGTGCCGCGCACGACGTGATCGATTCCGGCGTACGTGATGATGTCGCCGACTCCGATCTTGTACGGGTCGTAGACCTCCGGGTAATCGGCCAGCGGATCGACCCGGGCAGCAGGGGTGGACTTCTTCCCGGCCCGATTTCGCAGGATCAGCACGATGCCCACGATCACGACGACGATCAGCAGCAGTAACAGCAGCGTGGTCAACAGTCTCTCCTGGTCAGCGGCTTCGGCACGGGAGGCCAGTGCCCGGCCCCCACCGCTCAGTCACCTTACTGTGCGCCGCGCACCCACACACCTGGCGATTGCAGAGCCTGGTAGCAAAGGCTAGCCTAACCGAACGCGCGAGCGGTGGAGCGGAGCGCTGTCGTTCACCGCGATTCGCGCGGCATACGCCCAGACGTCGACAAGACCGACAGTGAGGAACTATATGGCCATCCCGCCCATTTCGACCTACACGATCCCGGAGATCCACGAGGTCCCCGAATCGAAGGTGTCCTGGCGCCTCGACCCCCGGCGTTCCGCACTGCTGGTCCACGACATGCAGAACTACTTCATCGACGCGTACGACGTGCGTGCGGAGCCGATGTCTACTGCGATGGCGAACATGGTCCGGATCCGCGAACTGTGCTCGGAAGCCGGAATTCCCGTGATCTACACGATGCAGCCGGGCGACCAGCACCCGTCGCGTCGCGGCATCCTCGCCGACTTCTGGGGCCCCGGATTGACGTCGGGCCGGGACACCGAGGTGGTCGAGCCGCTCGCCCCCCGCGAGGGCGACATCCAGGTGACCAAATGGCGGTACTCGGCCTTCCAGCGCACCGACCTCCGGCAGTTGCTCGGCCACCACGGCCGCGACCAGCTGATCGTGACGGGCGTCTACGCGCATATGGGCTGCATGCTGAGTGCCGCCGAGGCGTTCATGTCGGACGTGCAGCCGTTCCTGGTCTCCGACGCGACCGCGGATTTCAGCCGTGACGAGCACCTCATGGCGCTCACCTATGCGGCGAAGCGCTGCGGTTCGGTGACCACCACGGATGCGCTGGTCTCCGCGTTCTCCCCGCTCGAAGTCGGCTGAGTCGACCCGAAGCCCACACTCCGGCGCAGCGCTTCGTTCCGAAGCTGCGCCGGGTGTGCTCGGCAGTCGGATGACCACAATCAATGTGGTTAGGCTAACCTGACACGCTGAGTAGCTGAAAGCCCGGAATCCCCACGCCCGAAAGCCGAAAGCATCAGGAGTGCCTGTTAGATGTCCCTTTCGATATCGTCGCCGTCCACCCCGCAGACCGGGGAGGACACGGCCGACGTCTGCTTGACCGCCGCCCAGCGCGAGCTGTGGGCCGGGCACCATCTCGACCCGACCCGATCGGCATTCACCACGGCCGAGTACGTGGAGGTCGCCGCCCCCGTCGACATCGACGCTGTCGCCGCGGCGGTACGCACGGTGATCGAGGAGGCCGAGGTGCTCTCGGTCCGCTTCGACGCCGAACCCGGTGCCGATTCGGCCGACGTCGTCCAGGTGCACGACCGTCGCAACGCCCCCGAACTCGAACGTCTCCAACGCGACCGGGCCGCTGCCCTCGAGTGGATGCGCGAGGACGTGCGCCGACCGCTCGACCTCGACTCCGCTCCCCTCGTGCGGACGGCACTGATCACGACCGACTCCGGTGTGCTCTGGTACCTCCGCGCCCCGCACGCATTGCTCGACGCCTACGGATATTCGCTGCTCACCCGCCGCGTCGCGGCGCTGTACGCGGCCCGGCTCGCGGGCACCGAACCCCGGCCGGCCAAATTCCCGCCGCTGCGGGCGCACGTCCAGGCGGCACAGGAATTCGATGCCGCGGCCCCGGACAGCGCGCCGCAGTCGGCCTCGCGTCCGGTCGGATTCAGCGACACCGTGCGCAGGCCCGTCCCCGATCCCCATCGGTACACGATCCCGATCGACCCCGACGTCGCGGGAAGCCTGCGCGAGGCGGCCACCGCGCAGGCGACCACGTGGGCGGAAGCGGTCTATGCGGCCGCGGCCGCCTACCTCGGCGCCCACACGGGAGCGGAGGAGGTGACGCTCCGGGTGCCGGTGCTCGCCCGCAACGGGATCGAGCTGACGTCGCCAGTGACGGCCACGAACATTGTGCCGCTCCGCATTCCGCTCGACGCACGACCGACGTTCGCCGACGTGATCGGCAGAGTGGCCGCCGCACTGTCCGAGACGCGTCCGTTCCAGCGCGTCCGGGACGCAGGCAGCCGCGCCACCGGCGGAGCGGTGGTGAACGTCAAACCGTTCGCCGCCAGAATCGCTTTCGGTCCCACCGTCGGCACGGTGCATCAGCTCGCCGCCGGTCCGGTGGAGGACGTGGTCATCTCCGTCTCGGGCGCCGGGGACGAGCTCACCCTCGAATGGGCCGGAAATCCCGAGGTCTACACGGACGACGAGATCCGGGACCACGCACACCGATTCGCGCACTACCTCCGAACCATCTCCGTGGCAGCAGAACCCGTCTCCGTGGTCGACGTCTGCGCTCCGGACGAACTGGACCTGTGGCGGTCGGCGGCCGGCCTCGACCGGACCACCGGCACGGCAGCGGCGCTTCCGGACAGCATCGTCTCCGCCTTCCTCGCCCAGGCGCGCACCCACCCGGACCGCGTCGCGGTGAACGATCTGTCGTACCGGGAACTCTCGAGTCGCAGCGCCGCCCTGGCCCGGCAACTGAGGACGGCCGGCGCCGGCCGCGGCACGGTCGTGGCCGTCAGCCTCCCCCGCGGCACCGATCTGATCGTCGCCGTCCTCGCGATTCTCCGCAGCGGCGCGACCTACCTGCCGATCGATCCGTCCTCCCCGGCCGAACGCGCGCGGTTCATCCTGCGGGACGCGCAGCCGTCGCTGGGAATCGGATCCGCCGACCTGCTCGGCGACCTCCCGCGAGTCGAGGAGGACTCGGCACAGTCCGAGTCCGGCGAACTCGAGAACGCCGTGCAGGCGGACGACATCGCGTACATCATCTACACGTCCGGATCCACCGGCGTCCCCAAGGGCGTTCCGATTCCGCACCGTAACGTGCTGCGGCTGTTCGACGTGTCCCGCGAATGGTTCACGTTCACGGAGGACGACTGCTGGCCCCTGCTGCACTCGTACGCGTTCGACTTCTCCGTCTGGGAGATCTGGGGTGCACTGCTGCACGGCGGCCGCCTCGTCACAGTCGACGAGGCCACCCTCACGTCACCGGCCGACCTCGCCGCGCTCCTCGTCGACGAGGGTGTCACGGTGCTGAACCAGACGCCGTCCGCGTTCGGGCATCTCGTCGACGCCCTCGTCCGCGCGGACTCGTTCGACCGGCTGCGACTGCGGTACGTCGTGTTCGGCGGTGAGGCTCTCGACCCCGCCGTCCTGCGCGCCTGGTTCGCCGCGACCGGTCCGGATGCGGGAACCGAACTGGTCAACATGTACGGGATCACCGAGACCACCGTGCACGTCACCGCCACGAAGGTCACCGCCGCCGACGTGGTGGACATCGGGGTTCCGCTCGGCGACCTCCGCACGTACGTCCTCGGGCCGGGGCTGCGTCCGGTGCCGCCCGGCGTGACCGGCGAGATCTACGTGTCCGGTCCCGGACTGTCCCCGGGCTACGTCGGGCGTCCCGGCCTGACGTCGGGACGGTTCGTCGCCGACCCGTTCGCGCCCGGCGGGACGCGGATGTACCGCACCGGCGACCTCGCACGGTACGACGCGACCGGCGCGCTCCACTACCACGGCCGGATCGACGACCAGATCCAATTGCGCGGTTATCGTGTCGAACTCGGCGAGATCGGCGCCGCGATGACCGCGGTGCCCGACGTGCAGGCGGCGGTGGCCACGGTGCACGAGCAGGCCGGCGGCGACCAGCGCATCGTCGGATACGTCGTTCCCCGGCCGGGCGGCGAGCACGACGCCGTCGAGGAGCAGGTGCGGGCGCACCTGGTCCGCTCCCTCCCCGGGTACATGACGCCGTCCGCACTGGTGATGCTCGACCGCTTGCCGTTGACCCACAACGGCAAGGTCGACAAGGACGCGCTGCCCGCCCCCCGTTGGCTCGGACAGGCCGGCGACACACCGCGGACCGACACCGAAGCCCGGATCCTCCCCCTGTTCACCTCGGTGCTCGGCGCCGAGCAGGTCGGTGTCCACGACGACTTCTTCGCACTCGGCGGGAACTCCCTCCTCGCCGCCGCTCTCGTGTCCGCAATCACCGCGGAACTGGGTGTGCCACTGCGGGTTGCCACGGTCTTCGAGAATCCCACCGTGGCCGCTGTGGCCGCGCAACTGGAGGACGCCGGCGAGCAGGTACCGGCGAGCAGGCCGTCCCCGCGGGACCTCCCCGAGGGCACGCCGGTGCCGTTGTCACCCGCGCAGGAACGCCTGTGGTTCCTCGACAGCGCCGCCGGCGGTGGAACGTACCTGCTGGCACTGGCCGTCGATTTCGGGGAAGGCCTCGAACCCGACGCCCTCTCCGCGGCGCTCGCGGACGTCGTGACCCGGCATCAGTCGTTGCGGACGGTGTTCCCCCTCGTCGACTCGGTGCCCCACCAGGTCGTGCTTCCCGCCGGAGATGCGAAGGTCCGGCTCGAACGAGTCGACAACGTCGGCAACATCGAGGGACATATCGCGGCGATGACGACGGTGGGTCTCGGGCTCACCGACCAGCCGCCGCTGCGCGCGGTGCTGTACGAACCGCAGCACACACTGGTCCTGTTGATGCACCACATCATCGGCGACGAGTGGTCGCAGTCGAAACTGCTGGGCGATCTCGCCTTCGCGTACAACGCCCGCCGCGCCGGACGGGCACCGGAGTTCACGCCGCTGCCGTTGCAGTTCCCGGACGTCGCCGTGTGGCAACGCGAACGCATAGGCGCCGGCGACGACGCGACCCCGCTGCTGACCGGCCAACTCGACTACTGGCGTGAGCAACTCGCCGGTCTGCCGCTCGAACTGGGCTGGCGCACCGACCGCCCCCGACCCGCCCTGCCCACCAACCGCGGCGCGAGCGTCCACCGCACGTTGTCGCCGTCGCTGCACGCGGCCGTCGAGTCGCTCGCCGCCGAGCGCCGCGCGAGCTTCTTCATGATCGTCCACGCCGCCGTGGCCGTGCTGCTCGAAAGGCTGGGCGCCGGCGAGGACATCGCCCTCGGCGTGCCCGTCGCCGGTCGCAGTCACCCCGACCTCGACGACATGGTGGGCTGCTTCATCAACACGGTGGTCCTGCGGACCGACGTGTCGGGCGACCCGACGTTCGACGAACTGCTGGACCGGGTCAGGGCCGTCGACCTCGACGCCGTCGACCACGCCGACGTGCCGTTCAACCGGATCGTGGAACTCGTCAATCCCCCACGGTCGTCGGCCCGCCATCCCCTGTTCCAGGTCATGCTGTCGCACTGGAAGCAGGACGGTGCGGCGGAGCGATTCGCCGGGACCACCGCCTCGGTGCGGATGCTCGACGCGACGTCCGCGAAATTCGATCTGGCGCTGCGCTTCCAGGAACGTCCGGACAGCGGCGGGGTCGACGTGACGTTCGAGTACTCCACCGAACTCTTCGATGCCGCGACCGTCGAATCCTTCGCGGACCGCCTCGCCGTGGTGATCGAGCGGCTCGTCGACAACCACGAGCAGCGGATCGCCCGGCTCGACATCCTGACCCCGCGGGAGCGGGGCCGGGTGCTCGGCGAATGGTCCCACGCGGAGCACTCCGTCCCGGCCCGCACGTTCGACGAGTACTTCTCGGCGCAGGTGGCGCAGACACCCGACGCCGAGGCCCTCGCCGTCGGTGCGAGCGTGCGGCCCGCGGTCTCCCTCACGTACCGGCAGCTCGACGAACGGGCGAACCGGATTGCCCACCTGCTGATCTCGCGTGGCGCGGGCCCCGGTGACGTGGTCGCGCTCGCACTCGACCGCTCCGCCGAGCTGATCATCAGTGTTCTCGCCGTGCTGAAGAGCGGTGCCGCGTACCTTCCCGTCGACCCCACGTACCCGGCCGACCGGATCGCGCACATGCTCGCCGACGGCGCACCGGTCGCGATCCTCACGTCCTCCGTCGGTGTGCCCGACCGCACCCCGCTGGGCACCGACGTGCCCATTCTCGACCTGGACGATCCGGACCTGCAGGCCCTGATCGACACCCAGCCGGTCACCGCCCCCACGGACGCCGAGCGGAGCAGACCACTGCAACTCGACGACGCCGCGTATCTCATCTACACGTCCGGATCGACGGGGGTGCCGAAGGGCGTCGTCGTCCCCCACCTGGGCATCGCGGATCTGCTGTCGCTGCAGTCGGACGTGATCGGCATGGACCACACCACTCGGGCGCTCCACTTCTCGTCCATCAGCTTCGACCTCGCGTTCTGGCAGATCATGTGGGGTGTGCTCTCGGGCGGAACGCTGGTGGTCGCGACGGACGCCGACCGCATCCCCGGTGAGCCGCTCGCCCGCGTCATCAACGAACACGACGTGAACTTCGTCGGCGTACCACCGTCTTTCGCCGCCGCGTTCCCGCCGGAGCATCCCATCCCGGACGGCGTCGACCTGATGCTCGGCGCCGAGAAGCTCACACCCCAGCTGATCGAGCGGTACGCACCCGGACGCCGGTTGTTCAACGCGTACGGACCCACCGAGTGCACGGTCAACGCCACCCTGGCCCTCGTCGAACCGGGACATGAAGGTCCGGTCCCCATCGGCGTCGTCGATCCCGGCAAGCGCGCGTACGTCCTGGACCACGCGCTGCGGCCGGTGCCTCCGGGCGTGTCCGGCGAGCTGTATCTCGCGGGCGACAGCGTCACCCGGGGATACCGCAATCAGAGCCCCAAGACGGCGGAACGTTTCATCGCCGACCCGTTCGCAGAGCCGGGCAGGCGCATGTACCGGACGTCGGATGTGGTGTGGTGGGGCAGGGACGGTCAGATCTACTTCACCGGCCGCGCCGACTCGCAGGTCAAGGTGCGCGGATTCCGCATCGAACTCAACGAGATCGAGGCAGTGCTGTCCGGTGACCCGGACGTCGAGCACATCGTCGTCGTGGTCCGCGAGGACCGCCCGGGCGATCAGCGGCTCGTCGCGTACGCGACGTCGGTGCCGGGCGGCCGGATCGACCCCGACCAGTTGCACCGCCGCGCCGCCAGCAGGCTGCCGGACTACATGATCCCGGCCGCGTTCATCGCCGTCGACGAGTTCCCCACCCTCCCCAACGGCAAGCTCGACCAGTCGTCGCTTCCCGTTCCGCACCTGTCACTGCAGGTGTCCGAGCGGGGTCCGCGCACGGCGCGCGAAGAGGTGCTGTGCCAGTTGTTCGCCGAGGCTCTCGGTATCGAGCGGGTCGGCATCGACGACAGCTTCTTCGACCTCGGCGGCCACTCGCTGATGGCGGCCGGATTGATGAGTGCGATCTCGAAGCGGCTGTCCGTGACCGCGACGGTGGCCTCGCTGTTCGCGGCGCCGACCGTGGCCCAGCTGGCGGGCCGTCTCGACGACGATCATGACGCCGACGCGCTGGCCGTCCTCCTGCCGTTCCGCACCGAGGGGTCCAAGCCACCGGTGTTCTGCTTCCACCCCGCCGGCGGAATCAGCTGGGGTTACTCGGGCCTGTTGCGGCACATCGACGACGACTACCCGCTGTACGGCGTGCAGGCCTCCAACCTGTCGACGTCCAAGCGGCCGCCGGAAACGCTCGAGGACATGGCCGCCGAATACATCGAGCACATGCGTACCGTGCAGCCGAAGGGCCCCTACCACCTCCTCGGATGGTCGCTGGGCGGCGTCGTCGCGCACGCCATCGCCGGTGCACTGCAGAACCAGGGTGAGGAACTCGGCATGCTCGTCATGCTCGACTCCTTCCCGTCGGACGCGTGGGCCTCGATGCCGACGGAGCAGGACGCGCTCGCCGCGCTGCTCTACATGGTCGGCTACGACCCGGAACCGCTCCTGGAGGACGGACTCGACCGGCAGCAGGTGATCGACATCCTGCGCGGCGAGGGCAGCGCGCTGGCCGGGATCAACGAGCACACACCGGCCGCGATGATCGACAACTTCGCGAACGCCGTGCGCCTCGAATCCGAACCCTCACAGATCGTCGTGGACTCCGACATGCTCTTCTTCACTGCGGCCAGGAACCCTGCGACCGCGGCGACGTACGACTTGTGGCGGCCCTACCTGACCGGCACCATCGTCAACCACGACCTCGACTGCGAGCACAAGGACATGACCCAGCCCCGCTGGATCGGCGAAGTCGGCTCCGTCGTGAACGAGGCCCTCGCCTCGTTCGGCTCGCACATGAACCCCACCAACACAGAACAGGGAGATCGATGAAAACGTCCGGAAGATATTGGCGTAGAGCCGGAATCGTGATGATGGCGGCAACCGCGCTGTTCGCGGGTGCCTGCAGCGAGTCGAATTCCGACTCGACCGACGCGGCGGGATCCGCCACCGGACAGGCCGACGCGTCGGCCTTCCCCGTGTCGATTCCGTCGGCGCTCGGTACCGCCGAGATCACGGAGGCACCGGAACGCGTCGTCACGATCGGCTGGGGCAGCGAGGACGCGGCACTGTCGCTCGGCGTCGTGCCCGTCGCCGTGCAGAACATGAAGTCGGACACGGGAACCGACGACGGCCTGCTGCCGTGGTCGCGGGCGAAGCTCGAAGAGCTCGACCCGAACGCGGAACCCACGTTGCTGACGGCGTCGAGCAAGGAGATGCCGTACGAGCAGATCGCGGCACTCGCCCCCGACGTGATCCTGGCCGTGCACTCGGGCGTGAACCAGGAGCAGTACGACAAGCTGTCGGCCATCGCCCCCACCGTGGCGTACCCGGAGCGTCGCTGGGCCACCAGCTGGGAAGACCAGATCACTACCGTCGGCAAGGCCCTCGGCCGGTCGGCACAGGCCGAGACACTGGTGACCCGGACTCAGGACACCCTCGCGCAGGCGAAGTCGCAGCACCCCGAGTTCGCCGGGAAGACGGTGGCATTCGGGAGCGGCACCGAGCCGGGATCGTACAACTTCTACTTCGACACCGATCCTCGTCTGAAGATGCTGGCCAGCCTCGGTTTCACGGTCGACCCGCTCGCCCAGCAGTTGCGCGAGAGCAGTGACCAGACCAAGTTCGCGGCTCCCGTCAGCCTGGAACTGCTGCCGACGTACAACCCGGACGTGCTGCTCGCGTGGTACCTGTCGCCCGAGCTGCAGAACGAGGTCCAGTCGAACCCGCTGTTCGCCGGGATGAAGGCCGTGCGCGACAGCGCCTACGTGGGTCTGACCGATCCGCCGCTGGTGTTCGCGTCGAGCTCGCCGAACGTGCTCAGCATGCCGTGGCTGCTGGACAAGCTGCTCCCGCAGCTGTCGCAGGCCGCGAACAACGCTCAGGCCAGCTAGTTCCCACCTGAACGCGTCACTGTGCCGCTGCCGAGAGGTCGTCCTCCTCGGCAGCGGCACTGCTGTACGTGCGCAACCCCTTCAAGGTCAGTGCGAGAACCGCAAGCACCACGATGCCGCCCGACCCGTAGAGGAGGAACGCCTCACGCGGACCCACCGCGGCGCCGACGGCGCCGGCGACGAGCGCTCCGGCAGCCGAGCCCGTGGAGATCTGGGCGCCCCACACACCGGCGACGCGTCCGCGGTATTCCTCGGGCGTCTCGGTCTGGATGACCGCGTACCGGAGGATGTCACCGAGGACGCGGCCGAATCCGTGTGCGGCGAGCCCGAGGAACGTGACCGCGATCATCGGGAACGCGCCGGCGCCGATCAGCCCGGCCGACGCGATCACGGCCGCGAGGAACACGATCAGGCCACCGCGACGAGCAGTTCCCGTCCAGCCACTCGTGAGTGATCCGGTGAGGGCGCCGACGGCGGGGGCGCTGTAGAGCAGTCCGGTGGCCGCCGGTCCGGCATGGAGAACCTGGCTCGCGTAGGCGGGCAGCAGCACGTTCCAGCCGGTCAGCATCATCGCGCAGAACCCGACCAGCAGCGTCCCGCCGACCACGGAGTCCTTGGCGGCATAGGTGAAGCCGCTGGCGATCGACCGCAACGGACTCTCGGTGTTCTTGACCGGCGGCGGCAGCGAGGGCAGCCTGGCGATGCAGTACGCGGTGATTCCCGAGGACACCGCGGCCAGAACGTAGTTGGTGCCCACGGATGTCGCCGCGATGATCACACCGCCGATGGCCGGCGACGCGACCGTGCCGAGGTCGGCCATCACGGTCATCAGGGCACCGGCGGCGGCCATCTTGTCCTTGGGGAGCAGCGATGGGATCACCGCCATCAGCGCGGTCGCGGAGATGCCGCCGGCGAGGCCCTCGATCACGCCACACAGGTAGATGATCCACAACTGGGGTGTGGGGAGGAACGCGTTGACCGCGAGGATCGCGAAGGCCAGGCCCGCTGCGGCACGGGCGAGGGAGATGACCGGTCTGCGGTCGTACCGGTCGGCGATCACGCCGCCGAACAGGGTGCCGATGAACACCGAGGAGCCCACGACGATGCTCGCCGCGCCCACTGCCAGTGTGGAATTCGTCATGTCGTACACCTGCAGCGGCACCGCCACCAGCAGCAGACCCAGACCGAAGATGGAGATCGTGCGGGCAATGAAGATGTATCGGAACTCGCGACTCGTCCGTAGAGGCGTCAAGTCGATTGCGTATCGCGATAATCCAGCCATTGTCATCCATTCACATTCGGTTGCAACAGCTCTCCGTTTCGCCGTTCGCGCGGAGAGCAACTATGCTTAGGCTTCACTAACCCAGCAACCTACCCCATGTCGTCGAACCGGCTCAACGGGCCGTGGTTCGACCGACGCACCGGAGGATGATAGTGAGTTCCGCTCCCAGCACAGTTCCGACCCGCGACCGAATCCGCGCCGACGTAGCCGACGTGCTCGACGTCCCGGTCGCCGAGATCGACGATTCCGCGAACCTCCTCGACGAGGGAATGGACTCCGTGCGCGTGATGGCGCTGGTCGAACGATGGCGGGCGGACGGCGTGCAGGTGGATCTCGTGGACCTCGTCGGCGAGCCGACACTCGACGCCTGGTTCGAGGTGACGGCAGCACGCTGAGCGGTCCCACCACCTACTCTTGATCCGGCTGGTCGATCCCAGGGTCGGCCCGGACACGGGAGGATGCGAGGGGACATGGCTCACGAAACCAGCGGTGCAGGCAGGATGAGCGTGCTCCGGACACCACGGTTCTGGATCGCTCCCCTGCTCCTCGTCTCCGTCGTCATGTCCCTGCTGGCCGCGCTGTACATGGGTGGGATGCTCAACCCCACCACACACCTCAACCACTTCCCCATCGCGCTCGTCAATCAGGACGAGGGCGACACCACGCCCAATTCCAACCCGCCGCAGCAGCAGAATTTCGGCGACCAGATCACCGCCGGGCTCGTCGAGGGTGTCGATCCGAACAAGGTCGAACTTCGGCAGATCGGGATCGCGCAGGCCCAGTCCGCACTGGACAACGGGGAAATCTACGGTGCGATCGTCATACCGAGCGACTTCACGAAGCGCACCTTCATCCTCGCCCAGGCCGGCGTGATTCCCGGAGACGTCGAACGTCCGGTGATCACGATCTACACGAACCCCCGCGCGGGCACGATCAGCGCGAACCTCGTCCAGAACATCGGGGAGATGGCGTTGGACAAGGCCAATCAGACGATGGGCGAGCAGCTCACCACCCAGGTGACGCAGCAACTCCAGGCGACAGCCCCCGACCTCCAACTGTCGGGGGCCAGCCGGCTCGTCCTCGACGACCCCATCGACGTGCGGGTCGTGGCCCACAACCCGCTGCCCGACGGCACCGGTTTCGGCTTGGCGGCGTTCTACTACGCGCTCCTCATCGTCCTGGCCGGTTTCACCGGTGCGACCATCGCGAGCACCCTCATCGACGGCATGCTCGGATTCACCCCGACCGAGGTCGGGCCGCTGTACCTCCACAACGAGGCGGTCCCGATCTCACGGTTCAACACCCTGCTCATCAAGTGGGCGGTGATGGTTGTGCTGGCGATGATCGTGTCGGGTCTGTACCTGTGGATCAGCTCCGCCCTCGGCCTGCCGATCACCGACCCGCTCGCCCTGTGGGAGTACGGCGCCTTCGCGATCGCCGCGGTCGGGATCACGGCGATGTCCGTGATGGCTGCGTTCGGCAACCTGGGCCTGCTCATCAACCTGCTGGTGTTCGTCGTCCTGGCGCTGCCTTCGTCGGGCGGCACGATCCCGCTCGAGGCGGCGCCGCGCCTGTACACCTGGCTCGGTGAGTTCGAACCGATGCACCAGATCTACATCGGGGTGCGCGCCATCATGTTCTTCGGCGCGGCGGGCGACGCGGGGCTCATCCACGCCGTGTGGATGACCCTGGCCGGCCTCCTCATCGGCCTCGTCTTCGGTGCCGTCATCACCCGGTTCTACGACCGCAAGGGCTTGCATCGCCGCCACAAGGCGCAGACCGAACCCGAACCGGTGGACGCAGCCGGGGCGTGAGTCACGCGGGCGCGGACGACCAGGCCGCGCCGAACTGTTCGTACCAGGGATGCGGGGCGGGCACTGCCGCCAGGATCCGTTCGACGAACCGATCGGGGTCGCCGAGTTCGGCGAGTCCGACTCCGCGGCGCTCGTAGTCGGCGAACTTGTCGTGCAGTCCGGCGATCACCTTGTCGGTCACCGTCTGCTCGAACTCTTCGATGGTTGCCATCGGATGCCCCTCCTTCCGGCGAGAAGCGTCTGCGTTCAGTGTAGTGCCGACCTGCGGATTTGCCCTCGCCCGGCGGCGGATTATCGACTGTCGGTGACGCAGAGCAGACTGGGCCCGTGAGAATGGTCCTGGTTCCCGATGCCGACGGTGGCGCGACGACCGTTCGCACCGATCCCACGGGCGTTCCGGTCGAGTCCCCACGTCGACACTCCGACGCCGTGGCCGCGGTCCGCGACATCGAGGCGACCGAACACCCCCGCTGGGTCTGGACGAGTACCGCGGCCGTCTATCCGGCGCTGCTGAAGGCGGGGGTGCGGGTGCAGCGCTGCCAGGACCTCGCGCTCACCCACGCCATCCTCAGCATGCGCGACGGTGTTCCCGCGCCGCCGCCGGACGAACCCGTCGACGAACGCCCCGGACTGTTCGAGACCGCACCCACCACGGATCCGGCGCAAGTGGTGGCGGACTTCGCGGAACAGCGGAAGACGATCGGTGACGATGCACGGCTCGACCTGCTGGTGGCGGCCGAGTCCGCGGGCGCGCTGGCCGCCGCGGAGATGAGTGTCGACGGCCTGCCGTTCTCCACCCGTACCCATCGCGCCTTCCTCGAGGCGGCGCTCGGGCCGCGGCCTGCCGGGTACGACCTGCCTCAGCGCATCCAGGACGTGACCGTGGAGATCGGGTCGGCGTTCGGCCGTCGCATCAACCCGGCGTCCCACGTCGAGGTGGTCGACGCGTTTCGCCGTGAGGGCATCGAACTCGCGTCGACCCGCAAACACCTGCTCCGCGAGGTCGATCATCCCGCCGTGCCGCTGCTGCTGCGCCACCGCGATCTGTCCAAGCTGTTCAGCACGAACGGCTGGCAGTGGCTGGACAGTTGGGTCCACGACGACCGGTTCCGGCCCGTCTACGTTCCCGGCGGCGTGGTGTCCGGCCGCTGGGCGAGCCGGGGCGGCGGCGCACTGCAGATTCCGAAACCGCTGCGGTCGAGCGTGATCGCCGACCCGGGTCATACGTTCGTCATCGCCGACGCCGGCCAACTCGAACCCCGCATCCTGGCCGCCATGTCGGGTGACGCCCGCATGGTCGCCGCGGCGGGCGCCGACGACCTGTATGCACCGGTCGCGGCGGAGACGTTCGACGGCGACCGCGGCAAGGCCAAGGTCGCGATCCTCGGTGTTCTGTACGGCGCCACCGCGGGCGAGGCCCGTTCGCTGCTCACCCTGCTGCGCACCCGCTTTCCCGTCGCCGTCGAATATGTGGAAAGGGCGGCCCGTGCCGGTGAACGCGGCGAGGTCGTGCACTCGTGGCTCGGCCGGGCGTGCCCACCCCCGTCGCCCGATTTCTGGTCGCACGGCGACGCCCGGTCACGCGGCCGGTTCACCCGAAACTTCGTGGTACAGGCCACGGCAGCCGAGTGGGCACTGTGCGTGCTCGCGGACCTGCGGCGCCGGCTGGCCGACGACCCGGACAGCGAACTCGTCTTCTTCCAGCACGACGAGGTGATGGTGCATACCCGGGACCCCGACTCGGCGACGCGGCACGTTCTGGGCGCAGTCGAGGTAGCCACCCGGTTGCTGTTCGGCGAGACGCGGGTGCGGTTCCCGATGGATGTGGCGGTGCGGGACTGCTACGCCGAAACCTCCGACGAGGCCTGACCCGCGCGGATTTCCGGTGTCGCGGGTGCGCTCGACATGGTGTACTGGGACGCACTGCTGGCGGGGGCGGCGAAGGAGAACCCATGACGAAGTTGGATTCGACGGACTCGAGCACCAGCGGCGAGACGCCGCGCAGATACCGCTGGCCTGCGTTCACCATCGTGGCCATCGCCATCATCGCGTTCTTCGCGGGTGGATTCGGGGGTTCCTTCCAGGGAAAGCTCACCGAGGTCCAGAAGAACGACAACGCCGCCTACCTGTCGAGTTCCGCCGAATCGACGATCGTCACCAACGAATCGTCCAAGTTCCTCACCGTCGAAACCATCCCCGGATTCGTGCTGTTCCACAGCGACTCCCCGCTCACCGAGCAGGACAAGGCCGCGATCGCCCAGGCGCGTGACGCCATCGCGGCAGTCGACGGAGTCGACGCCGAAGGCATGGCCCAGACACAGTTCTCCCAGGACGGCACCACGGCATCGATCTTCGTTCCCCTCGTCGCGAAGGAGGACGGCACGGCGGTCGCCGGCGATGTGCTCGCCGCCACCGAGGAGAACGTCCTCACCGCCGCGAAGAACGCGGCCGCCGGGCTCGAGGTGCTTCCTGCCGGTCCCGGTGGCCTGCTGGTGGCGTTCATCGACGCGTTCGCCGGACTCGACGGTGCACTGCTGGGCGCCGCGCTGCTCGTGGTCGTCCTGATCCTGCTGGTGGTCTACCGCTCCCCGGTGCTGTGGTTCTTCCCGCTCTTCTCGGCGCTCCTCGCGCTCGGCCTGGCGTCGATGGTCATCTACTTCCTC
Source organism: Rhodococcus sp. IEGM 1307 (assembly GCF_030056915.1). Classification (NCBI taxonomy): domain Bacteria; kingdom Bacillati; phylum Actinomycetota; class Actinomycetes; order Mycobacteriales; family Nocardiaceae; genus Rhodococcus; species Rhodococcus sp. IEGM 1307. The sequence goes on along the minus strand of NZ_JASHKW010000012.1, from coordinate 261,798 downwards.
GCCAAGGCGGAGGTGCTCACCCTCACCGGACAGAGTCAGGGCATCCTGTTCGTCCTCGTGATCGGTGCGGGCACCGACTATGCGCTCCTCCTGATCTCCCGATATCGGGAAGAACTGCACTTCTATCCCAGCCGGTTCGACGCCATGATCAAGGCGTGGAAGGAATCCGCCCCCGCCATCACGGCGTCGGCGGTCACCGTCATCCTCGGTCTGCTGTGCCTGATGTTCTCCGAACTGAACTCCAACAAGAGTCTCGGGCCGGTCGCCGCGATCGGCATCGCGTGCACGTACCTCGTGATGATGACGTTCCTGCCCGTCGCGCTGTCCGCGGCGGGGCGGTGGGTGTTCTGGCCGCGGAAACCGAGGGTGGACGAGGCCGCAGACCTCACCACGCACGGTCTGTGGGGCAGGATCGCCGCCCAGGTCGGGAGCAAGGACCGTCCCCTCTGGATCGGTACGACGGTGCTGCTGGCCGTGCTGTTCCTGGTCGGCATCGGCAGTCTGAAGACGGACGGACTGTCGTCGTCGGAGAACTTCACCAACCGGCCCGACGCCGTCGTCGGTCAGGAGTTGTACGACTCCAAGTTCGATCCGGGCGCCGGCGCGCCCGCCGTCATCGTCACCAATGCCGATCAGACGGAGGCGGTCATCGCGGCCGTGAGCGGTGTGGACGGGGTGTCGACGGATCCCGGCGCGGTGTGCCCGCAGGTCGATGTCGAGAAGCTGTCTGCACTCGTCAAGTCCAACCCGGCCGCGGTGGCCTCGGCCGCCGGGCAGGGGTGCGCACCCGACTTCCTCACGGCCGCACCGATCGACGGGCGCATGGTCGTCAACGTGACGCTCGCCGACTCGTACGATTCCCCGGAAGCCCTCGAGACGGTGAAGCGACTGCGCGACGCGGCGCACGCCGTACCCGGTGCCGATGCTCTCGTCGGCGGCAGCACGGCAACGACGCTCGACGTGCAGACGGCGTCGGTGCACGACCGGAACCTGATCATCCCGATCGTTCTCGTCGTCATCTTCGTTGTGCTGGCCCTCCTGCTCCGCGCCCTGCTCACGCCCATCATCCTCATCGCCACCGTGGTCCTGTCGTTCGCAGCCACCCTCGGGGTGTGCGGACTCTTCTTCACCCACGTCTTCCATTTCGCGAACGCAGATCCGGCGTTTCCCCTGTTCGCGTTCGTGTTCCTCGTGGCGCTCGGCATCGATTACAACATCTTCCTGATGACCCGGGTCCGCGAGGAAACCGAGGAACACGGCACCAAATCCGGTGTGCTGCGGGGGCTGGCGGTGACCGGTGGCGTCATCACGTCGGCCGGTGTCGTGCTCGCCGCGACGTTCGCGGTGCTGGGTGTGCTGCCCCTGGTGTTCCTCGCCGAGGTCGGCTTCGCCGTCGCGTTCGGCGTGCTGCTCGACACGATCATCGTGCGCAGCATCCTCGTCCCGGCGCTCTCCCACGACATCGGCAAGAAGATCTGGTGGCCGTCGGCGCTGGCAAAGGCCAAGGACTAATAGGCTTCCTCCGTCCACAGGTGGAACAGCGCGTAGGCCCGCCACGGTCGCCACGACTCGGCGAGTTCCGCTGCCTGCCTGCCGGTCCTGACCCCCAGCGCGCGTTTGAGGACGAGGTCGTCGGGTGTGAACGCGTCCGGGTCGGCCAGCACCCGCACCGTCAGATAGTCCGCTGTCCACGGACCGATGCCGGGCAGTGCGAGCAGACCGGCCCGGAATTCGGCCGGGTCGGTGTCCGCGCCGAGACGCAGACCGCCGGACGCGGCCTGGGCCAGCGCGAGCACCGTCCTGGCCCGGGCGCCGGTGAGGCCGAGGGTCGAGCGCAACTGTTCGGGTGAGAGCGCCGCCAGCGTCTCCGGTTCGGGGAACGCGAAGAATCCGTCGTGGACCGGCCGGCCGTACGCGTGCACGAGCCGGCTGCCGAACGTCCGGGCCGCCGCCAGCGAAACCTGTTGTCCGAGAATGGTCAGAACCGCCGTCTCGAACCCGTCCACGCTCCCCAGGCGCCGCAGACCCGGACGCAGCGCCACCAGCGGAGCCAGGAGCGGGTGCCGGCTCAACGCGGCGTCGATCGGCCCCGGATCGGCGTCGAGGTCGAGCCAGCGCCGGACCGCGGCGGTCAGCGCTTCGATGTCTCCGGGATCCGCCGGTGTCAGGTGCGCCTCGACGTCCCCGTCGGCGGGACGGACGACGACGGACACGAGCGCGGGCCCCTGCGGACCGTTCACCACCCGGGTGTGGGTTCCGTCGGGGTCGTGTCGCTCGAGCCCGGACACGGTGTGGGCGCGGAGCGCGCCCCACAACGGCGCATGGGTGAACGGACCCCGGTACGGCAGTTGCACTCTCATGTGTCCTCGAGTCCCGTCACCCGCAGCGTGATGTTCAGTCGGCCCGTTGTCAGTCCGCAGTCCGGATCGCTCGTGCCGGGAAACACTTTCGGTACTCCGTGATACGCGAACCGGGACTCGCCACCGAAGACGAAGAGGTCGCCCGACAGCAACTCGACATCGGTGTACGGCTTGGTGCGGGTGGTGGTGTTGCCGAAGCGGAATGTGCACGTGTCGCCGATGCTCAACGACACGACGGCCGCATCGGACCGCTCCTCCTTGTCCTGGTGCATGCCCATCTTCGCGGTGTCGTCGTAGAAGTTGATCAGCGCGGCATCGGGTGTGTACCCGTCGGCGGGCTGCCGGTAGGCCTCGCACACCGCTCGCCGGCCGAGTTCGACCAGCCAGTCGGGCACCGGCGCCACGCGGCCACCGCCCGCGTCCTCGGCTGTGCGCGAGTAGGAATACGGCTTCCAGTGCCAGCCGAGGCACACCGTCTGCACCGACATGCGGTGCCCCGTCGGCAGTTGCGCGGCCCGCATCGGGACCGGTCCGGTGGCCCAGCGCCGGCATTCGGCCACCAGGTGGCGTTGCTCGGCCGGCGTGAGCCAGTCGGGGACGTGGACGGCGCCGGGCGCCACCTCGGTTCGGGGGCGGGGTATCAAGGCGGACATCACGGTCACTCGGCGTCGTGCAGGACCAGGCCGAGGGTCCGGCGGGTGCCGCGCCGAACGGTGCTGACACCGTGCCGTACCGGCCCGGTCGACCAACCGCGGGTCGAGCGCACGGGCCTGTCCCTGGTGGTGAAGATCAGCGCGTGCCCCTGCCGCAGCGTCGTCACCGTGCCCCGGGACTGGGCGCGGGGCCGCTGCTCGACGAGCATGAACTCCCCGCCCTCGTGGTCCACTCCCGGACGGTCGAGGCCGATCACCACCTGCAACGGGAACACGAGGTCACCGTAGAGGTCACGGTGCAGGGCGTTCCAGTCGTTCGCGCGATAGCTGAGCAGGATCGGTGTCGCCCGTTTCTGACCGGCGTCGTGGCACATGTCCAGCCATTCGTCGAGGGTGTCCGGCCACGGCGAGGGATTCCTCAGCTTGACCGCCCAGTCCCGTGCCACGGGAAGCAGTTTCGGGTAGAAGGCGGCACGGAGTTCGGCCACGACCTCCGGTAGCGGGTAGTCGAAGTACCGGTACTGTCCCGAGCCGAAGCGGTGCCGGGCCATGTCGACGGTGGACCGGAAACGCTCGACCTCCTCGTACATGTCCGCGATCTGCGCGCACTCCTCGGCAGTCAGGATCTGCTCCGATTGCGCGCATCCGGCGGCGTCGGTCTCGGCGTGAAGACCGTGCCAATCCAGATCGTTCACGCGTTGCGTCAAGGTAGTCATGCCGCTGCCTCCAAAGTCAGCAGGATCGACTTGGCTTCCGGCCCGCCCGCGTACTGGCCCATGCTGCCGTCGCTGCGGACCACCCGGTGGCAGGGAACCACGACCGGGAGCGGGTTGAGGGCGCAGGCGGTTCCGACCGCGCGCACTGCTTTCGGACTGCCCGCGGCCGCCGCGACCGCGGCGTAGCTCGCGGTGTGCCCGTAGTCGATTTCGGGAAGATGATGGAGAACCTCGAGCCGAAATCCCTTGGACAGCCTGAAATCCAGCGGGATGTCGAAGCTTGTGCGCTCACCGAGGAAGTATTCGTCGATCTCGTGGGCCACCCTGTCGAGCCGGGCGGGTGCGCGCAGGATCCGGGGACTGATCTGCTCGGCGAGGGTCTGTAGTACGGCGTCGTGATCCTGATTGGGGAAGGCGACCCGCACCAGCCCGCGATCGGTGGCGGCGAGCAGAAGCGAACCGACGGGGGTGTCGAGGGTCCGGTACGCGACGTCGAGGAGACCTGCCTCGGCGGCGAGGGCGGCGAGCCGCTCACGCAGTTTCTGCTCGACCGCGGAGTCCGACGCGGACAGGGCATAGACGATGTCGGGGATGTTCATGTGATGTCTCCACTCACAGAGATCGAGAGGGTCTTGCGTAGCGCCGCAATCCCGTCGGCGGCGGCCCGTCGCGACGCGTCCGGGGAGTTGCCAAGGATCACCGCGATCTCGGTGTACGGCAGCCCGGCCAGGTAGTGATACGCCACCGCAGCCCGTTGCTTCATCGGCAGGGCGCCGACCGCGTTCCACAACTCGGGGTCGTGACCGCCGGGAAGTCCGCGGTCGGTGGTCTGCTCGGGAAGCTCGTCGGTGGGGACGGGCCGCCGGTCACGCGCACGTATGTGGTCGAGCGCTTTCCGGTGCGCGATGGTCACCAGCCACGCCTCGATGTTGCTCCCGGGACGCAGGTCGGGGTACGCCCGCATCGCGGCGATGAACGTCTCCGACCAGGCGTCCTCGGCGTCCACCGGGCCGACCACGGCCCTGCAGACCCGCAGCACCGTCGGGCCGTGCTCGGCCACGACGTCTTCGAACGGTTTCAGGGTCATCGGCTCAGCCGGAGTCCCGCCCGTTCCGCTTCGCGTTCGAGCAGGAACCGTTTGCGGTCGAGCCCGCCCGCGTACCCCGTCAGGCTGCCGTTGCTCCCGATGACGCGGTGGCACGGAACGATGATGCTGATCGGATTTCTGCCGTTCGCCGCCGCCACCGCGCGAATCGCGGTCGGGGTGCCGAGGGAGTCGGCCAGCTGACCGTACGTCCACGTCTCGCCGTACGGGATCGTGCGCAGGGCGTCCCACACTCGTTGCTGGAACGGGGTGCCTCGCGCGGCGAGCGGGACGGTGAACTCGGTGCGCCTGCCGTCGAAGTATTCGGTGAGCTGGGTGATGGCCTCGTCGAAACCTGCGGTGTCGCGTTCCCCGAACGTCGCGGAATCGGGCTGGTGCCGGTGTTCGACCATGTAGATGCCGCTCAGCACCCCGTCGACGCTCACCAGCGTCAGGGGGCCGATCGGTGAATCGATGACTGTGTGTGCTGCTCGGTCGGCATTCACGGTGCCAATCCTTCCAGGTGTACGGGCCTCTGAAAGGTAGACGTCTGCCACGACCGAAACGTGAGGTGCGAAAGGCATCAGGCAGGATGGGCCGATGGCTCTCGTACAACTCGGCACCCGCGACCTGGTGCGTACCGTCACCGGGATCGTCCGGTGGTCGGCGGATACCGCTGAACTCGTCGTCTCCCTTCCCGGCCGGATCGGCACCCTCCTGGACCAGGTCGAGGAGCTGATTTCCCGCATCGAGGCGATCAGCGACGGCGCCGAGATCGCGGTGGCGAGGGCGAACGCGGTTGCGGAATCGGCGGCAACCGTCGTCGCCACGGCAGGGCACACATCCGCGTCGGCACAGACGCTGATCAGTCTGTACGAGCCGCTCGCGACGAAGGCCGCCCCACTGGCGCAGCGGTTCGTCGACGACCTCACCGAGGAGGAGATTCACGCCGCGATCGGGTTGGTGGACCACCTGCCCGAGCTGACCCTGCGCATGGAGGGGCTGATGCCGATCCTGGCGACCCTGGACACCGTGTCGCCGGAGATCCACCAACTCCTCGAGGAGGTCCAGGGCGTGCGCCAGGCGATCCAGGGCGTCCCCGGGTTCAAGTTCTTCCGCAAGCGCGGCGAGGCCCAGGAGGACGAGGACTACGCGCGGTAGCCGTCCGTTCCGGCGCGTCCCACGACGATCTTCGGGACCACCGCACGCGACGACAGCCGCAGCAGGGCGTCGACGAGTTCGACGATGTCGTTGACCTCGATCATCGCTTCGGGCGGGATCGTGTCGTGGATCCACGCGGACATGTCGGTGTCGACGTACGCGGGGGCGAGCGCGGTCGCGGAGACGCCGTTGCCCGACTCCTCGACGTTCAGCGTCTCGGTCAGGGAGATCAGCGCGGCCTTGGTCGCGCCGTAGACGGCGAGCCCCGCCTCGGCGTACACGCCGGTGATCGATGCCAGGGCCACGACCTTGGACCCGCGTCCCGGGTTCTCCGCCGCACCGGTCCGGAGCAGCGGCAGCGACTGCTGCAGCAGGCTGAACGGCGCCCGCAGGTTGACTCCGAGGCTCTTGTCGAATCGGCGCATGGGGAACTCGCCGATGGGGCCCGCGGTTCCGACCCCGGCATTGAGTACCAGCGCGTTCAGCGACCCGAACGCGTCGGTGTGCGCCTCGACGACGCGTCCCGCGGATTCCTCGTCGGCGAGGTCACCGGCGACCGCGACGACGTCCTTCGCGCCCGCGGTCCGCAGGTCGGCGGCTACGGACTCGAGCCGATCGCGATCGCGGGCGGTGATCGTCAGCCCGTACCCCTGTTCGGCGAGACGGGTGGCGATGCCGAGTCCGATGCCACGTGAGGCGCCGGTGATCAGTGCGGTGCGACTCATACGGTCTGTCCTTTCAGGGCGCGCAGGCCGGCCGCGATGAATTCGGGCACCGCGTCGCCCGCCTTGTCGAAACCTTCTCCGACGGTGGCGCCGACCCGGTAGCGGTGGTTGATGCCCTCGGCGATGACGGCGAGTTTGAAGTTCGCGAGCGCCAGGTAGAAGTTCCAGTGGACCAGTTCGCGCCCCGACGCCACGGTGTAGCGCTGCGCGAGGTCGTCGGCCGACGGCAGTCGCGGGCTCGTCCAGGCCGCCGGTTCGCCGAGCACCAGGTCGAGAGCCGGATGCCGGTAGACGCACATCAGGGCGACGTCGGTGAGCGGGTCGCCGAGGGTCGACAGTTCCCAGTCGACGACCGCCGCGACGGTGCTCACGTCGCCGGACGCGAGGATGGTGTTGTCGATGCGGTAGTCGCCGTGCACGATCGACGACTCCGACTGCTGCGGAATCGATTCGACGAGCGCGGCATGCAGGCGGTCGACGTCCGCGGAGTCCGTCGTCTTCACCCGCCCCCACTGGCTCGCCCACAATGTGACCTGCCGGGCCACGTACCCGTCCGGGCGGCCGAGCTCGCCCAGGCCGACGGCGTCGTAGTCGACGTTGTGCAACGCGCCGAGCACACGGACCAGTTCGTCGGTGCACGAGTCGATGTCGTCGCCGGACAGCGCCTCGAGATCCGACTTGGTCCGGATCACCTGACCCGTCACGTGTTCGACCACGGTGAACGGCGCGCCCATCACACTGTCGTCCTCGCACAGTGCGACGGTGGCGGCCACCGGGACGTCGGTGCCCTGCAGGGCCGAGGTGATGCGGAACTCGCGGGCCACGTCGTGCGCCGAGGGTGTGAGCCCCGCGGTGGGCGGCCTTCGCAGCACCCACCGCGAGGAGTCGTCGAAGATGGCGTAGGTGAGGTTGGACTTGCCGCCGGCGATCAGGTCGGCCCGCAACTCGCCGTCGAGAGGAACGTCCGACGCGGTCAGGAACTTCCGCAGCGCAACGAGATCGAGCCCCCGATGTTCGCTCATGCGCCCGCCTCCCGCGCGGCCTTCTTCGCGGCACCCACGACACGCTTGGCGATGGCCCAGCGGTGCACCTCGGACGGTCCGTCGTAGACGCGGAACGGTCGCACCTCGCGGGACAGCCGGGCGAGGGGCAGGTCGCCGGACACGCCGAGACCGCCGCACATCTGGATGGAGCGGTCGACGATGCGGAAGATGGCCTCGGACGCGTAGGTCTTGGCGATGGACGTGGAGTTGCTCGCGTGGCCGCCCTGATCGAGTTCCCAGCACGCCCGCGTCAACAGTGCCCGGCTGGCGGCGATGTCGATCTCGTTGTCTGCGACCATCTTCTGGACCATGCCCAGATCGCCCAGCTTGCCTCCGAAACCGTCACGCTGCGCGACGTGTGCCACGGCGACATCGTGGCCGCGACGCGCCGCTCCGAGCCAGCGCATGACGTGTGTCATCCGGGCGGGCCCGAGCCGGACCTGGGCGTAGGCGAATCCCTGGTCCACCTCGCCGAGAACCCCGCTGTCGGGGACGAACAGGTCGTCGAAGAACACCTCGCAGTGCCCACCGATCATCGCCCGGTCGAGGGTGTCGATGTGGCGGCCCACCCTCAGCCCGTCGGCGTCGGCCGGTGTGAGGAACATCGTGGCGCCGCCGCGGTCGCCGGGCACGCCGGACGTGCGGGCGAAGATGATGAAGAATCCCGCGCCGTCGGCGCCGGTGATGAAGTACTTGTGGCCGTTGATCTTCCACCCGCCCGGCACCTTTTCGGCGCGCGTGGTCAGCGCCGAGGGGTCCGAGCCGGCTCCGGGTGACGGCTCGGTCATGGCGAACGCCGACCGCATGTCGCCGTGCGCCAGCGGGGCGAGGAACCGCTCCTTCTGCTCGGGGCTGGCGATGTGCGCGAGCATGTGGACGTTGCCTTCGTCGGGTGCCCCGATGTTCAGGGCCGTCGGACCGAACAGCGAATAGCCCGCAGCCTCGAAGACGGGCGCGCGATCGGTCATGTTCAGGCCGTGCCCGCCGTACTCGACAGGTGCGTGCGGGGCGAAGACTCCGGCGTCCTTGGCTGCCTTCTGCAGCTCCACGCGCAGGGTGTCGCCACCAGCAGCGGTGATGTCGCCGCCGTGCTCGTCCTCGATGGGCAGCACGACTTCGCGGATGAACGCCTCGGTCTTCTCGACGAGCGCGGTCACCCCGGGTGCGTAGGACAGATCGATCGCCACAACTACCTCCAGTCAGTACGACGACTCCGGTACCGACCGATCACTCGCTCGGTCGAAGTCGTCCCCGACAATTCCACACCTTCGAAGGCCGGTCAAGACTCAGTCGGACGCGCCGACCGTGCTCCTCGCGATCGCCAGGTACCGCTCGACCAGTTCGTCGGGCGACAGCGGCCCGTCCTCCCGGTACCAGGTGGACACCGCGACGCACATCGTGACGACGGCACGGCTCGCGTCCTCCGGGAACGGTGTCCGGAACAGCCCGGCCGCCACCCCCTCGCGGACGATGTCGTCCAGCATCTCCTGCTGCTCGTCGCGCAGCGCGATGTACGCCTTCCGGCTCTCCGGTTCCATGCTCCGCGTCTCCCTGGACGCGACGAACGCCTGTTCACGCCGGTACATGTGGAACCGCAGCAACGACTCGATGACCGCGTCGAACCGCTCGCCCGGTGTCGGACCCGCCTCGGCCACCGCCGCATGGCTGCGATCGAGGAGTTCGCGCATCACCGCGTTCGTCAACCCCACCAGCAGCGCCTGCTTGGAGGGGTAGTGGTGATAGAGACCGGGGACCGACAGACCGGCGCGGGACGCGATCTCACGGATCGACGCGCCGTCGTACCCCTTCTCGACAAACGCCGCCAGCGCCGCGGCCAGAACCTTGGACAAGCCTTGGTCGGTGTACTCACGCCAGGAACTGCCGCGCTGGGTGCCCTCTACCGTCATGGGTCCTACGGTAGAACAGGCACCCGCCGCTCCCCTGCTGCGGTCGCGGGAGTTGACTAGAGTCGAACGAGGTCGCCCAGATCGACAGCCTTCTCCGACAGAGAGCCAGGGACCACCTGATGATCCACGTCCGTCACTCCGCGATCGCAGCCGTCCCCATCCACGTGGCGTTCGCGTACATCGACGATTACCGGACTGTCCCCGACTGGATGTTCGGAGTCTCGGAGTTCCGTCCGATCGGGGAATTCGACCAGGGGATGGAGTCGACCTTCGACGCCGCGATCCACATCGGCCCCAGCACCCTGCGGTCGCGGCTCGAGGTCACCGAGTGGGAGCAGGACCGGGTCATCACCCTGGCGTCGCTCGACGGCGCCGCCAACTCCTCGACCTGGGAGTTCACCGCAAACGGTGAGGACAAGACCGAGATCAGCGTGGACTTCGCGTACAAACTCCCCGGCGGTCTCGCCGGCAAGGCCCTCGGTCTCATCGTCGAACCGTTCGTCGAAACGGCCGTGAAGAACACCGAGGTGACCTTGCGGCACAACCTCGAGGAGCTGTACGCGAAGCGCAACCGCTAGCGTCCGGGCAGGAAAGCCACCCGTCCGACCGTTGTCCCCTCGCCGAGTCTCGCGATGCCGTCCGCGACGTCGGTGAGTCCGAGCCGCTCGCTGATCATCGGCTTGATCTCACCGGCCGCGGCCATCCTCGTCAGCTCGTCGTGGCACTCCCGGATCGCAGCGGGGTTGTAGGCGTTGTACAGCCCCCAATGCAGCCCGATGATCGAGTAGTTCTTGATCAGCGCATGGTTCAGCCCGGGCGACGGGATGGTGCCACTCGCGAATCCGATCACGATGATGCGACCCTCGAACGCGATGCACTTGGTCGACTTCGTGTAGGAGTCGCCGCCCACCGGATCGAACACGACGTCGGCACCGCGGCCGTCCGTGAAGTCCTTCACGGCCTGGACGAAGTCCTCGCTGTGCCGATCGATCACGAGGTCGGCACCGAGTTCCCGCGTATATGCCGCCTTCTCGGGCCCGCCGACGACGCCGATCACCTTGGCGCCTGCCGCCTTACCCAGCTGCACGGCCGCGCTGCCCACTCCGCCTGCCGCAGCCTGCACGAGCAGCGTTTCGCCGGGCTGGATCTGCGTCCTGCGGTGCAGCGCAAACCATCCCGTCTGGTACCCGATCGACAGCGCCGACGCCTCGGCGTCGTCGAGGGCCTCCGGAGCGGGGAACGCGGTGGCCGAGGACATGACGGCCAGCTCGGCGAACCCGCCGTTCGGCAGGCTCGGCATGCCGATCACCCGGTCGCCGACGGCGAACTCGGTGACACCCTCCCCCAGGCCCACCACCTCGCCGCACAGCTCCACACCGGGAGTGAACGGAAGCGGCGGCTTGATCTGGTACTCGCCGCGGCACAACAGCACATCCGGGAAGTTCGCGGCCGCCGAGAGCACCTTGACCAGCAACTCGCCGGGCTTCGGTTCGAGGTCGGGGACGTCCTCGAACGTCAGAACGTCCCTCGGCTGCCCCAATTCGTGTACACGCCACGCCTTCATCGATCAGTCCTTCGGTCCACCGGCGACGTAGACGACCTGACCCGACACGAATCCGGCGCCCTCGCTCACGAAGAACGATGCGGTGTGCGCGATGTCCTCGGGCTGCCCGACGCGGTTCACCGGGATCTGCGACGCCGCCGCCTTCTTGAAGTCCTCGAAGCCGACACCCACCCGCTCGGCGGTGGCGGCGGTCATCTCGGTCTCGATGAAGCCGGGCGCGATCGCGTTCGCGGTGACACCGAACTTGCCCAGCTCGAATGCCAGCGTCTTGGTGAAGCCCTGCATGCCTGCCTTGGCGGCGGAGTAGTTGACCTGCCCGCGGTTACCGAGCGCCGAGGTGCTCGAGAGGTTCACGATGCGCCCGAACTTGGCGTCCACCATGTACTTCTGCACGGCCCGCGACATCAGGAACGCGCCGCGCAGGTGCACGTTCATCACCGCGTCCCAGTCGTCGACGGTCATCTTGAACAGCAGGTTGTCGCGGGTGATCCCGGCATTGTTGATCAGGATCGTCGGGGCGCCCAGTTCGGCCGCCACCCGCTCGACCGCCGCGGCGACCGACGCCTCATCGGCGACATTTGCGCCCACGGCCAACGCTTCGCCGCCGGCGGACGTGATCGCGTCGACGGTTGCCGCGCAGGCGGACTCGTCGAGGTCGAGGACGGCGACCGCGTAGCCGTCGCCTGCCAGCCGCTTCGCGACGGCGGCGCCGATTCCCCGGGCCGATCCGGTGACGATGGCGGTTCTACGTTCCTGGCTCACTTGTTTCCTCCATGCTGGTTGTTCTCGGTCTTCGTACGGTATTTACGCAGTTCTCTTCTCGCGATGGACATCTTGTGGACCTCATCCGGTCCGTCCGCGAGACGCAATGCCCTCAGATGGGCGTACATCATGGCGAGGGGGAAGTCGTCGGTCACACCGGCCCCACCGTGCACCTGAATCGCCCGATCCACAATCTTCAACGCAATATTCGGAGCCGCCACCTTGATCGCCGCGATCTCCGTCCGCGCCTCCTTGTTCCCCACCGTATCCATCAGATACGCCGCCTTCAGCGTCAACAACCGAATCATCTCGATCTCGATCCGCGCCTCCGCAATCCAATCCTGAACATTCGCATTCTCACTGACCGGCTTACCGAACGTCACCCGCGACGACGCCCGACGACACATCAACTCCAACGCCCGCTCCGCCATCCCGATCGCCCGCATGCAATGGTGAATCCGACCCGGACCCAACCGCGCCTGCGAAATCGCGAAACCCTCCCCCTCGCCCTTCAGCACATCCTTGGCCGGCACCCGAACGTCGGCGAAATCGATCTCCGCATGCCCCTCCCGATCCTGATACCCGAACACCGGCAACCCCCGCATCACCGTCACCCCCGGCGCATCGATCGGCACCACCATCATCGACTGCTGCCGATGCGGCGCCGCCGACGGATCCGTCTTCCCCATCACGATCAACACCCGGCAATTCCGGTGCAACGCATTCGACGCGAACCACTTCCGCCCGTTCAGCACATACTCGTCACCGTCCCGGACCATCGACAACTGCACATTCGTCGCATCCGAACTCGCCACCGCCGGCTCCGTCATCGCGAACGCCGACGCCATCGTCCCCTCCAGCAACGGCGTCAGATACTTCTCCTTGTGCTCCGCCGTACCGAACAACTCGAGCACCTCCATGTTGCCCGTATCCGGCGCATTGCAATTGCACGCCTCCGACGCAATATGACTGCGCCCCATGATCTCCGCCAACGGCGCATACTCGAGATTCGTCAACCCCGCACCCGTCCCCGGATGCGGATGAAACAGATTCCACAACCCCCGACGCCGCGCCTCAACCTTCAACTCCTCCAACACCGGCGGCTGGAAATGCGGATCCCCCGACTCCCGCATCTGCTCCTCGTACACCACCTCCGCCGGATACACATGCGAATCCATGAACTCCAGCAGATCGGTCTGGTATTGCCGGGCGCGATCGGATAAGTCGAACAGCGACATGCGGACTCCTCGTGCGGTCGGGTCAGGACGGCTGGGCGAGGAGCGAGGCCTGGTAGCGGCGCATTCCCCGGATCCATCTGTCGTAGTCGGTGCCCTTGTGCCGATACATCTCCAGCACTTCGGGGTGCGGAAGGATCAGGAACTGTTCGGCTTCCATTGCGGCGAGCACGCATTCGGCCACCTCGGACGGTTCGAGCACCGAACCCGCGGTGGTGACGGCGCGTGCGGCGGTGGCCGACAGGGCGGCGTCGTCGGTGAGCAGCTTGGTGTTGACGCCCATCGGGCACAGGCAACTGACGCGGACGCCCTTGTCGCCGTACGTGACGGACAGCCATTCAGCGAATCCGACGGCGGCATGTTTGGTCACCGAGTAGGGGGCGGAACCGATCTGGGTAAGCAGCCCGGCGGCCGAGGCCGTGCTGACGAAGTACCCCTCACCGCGCTCGATCCAGCCGGGGACCAGGCGGCGTGCGGCCCGGATGTGCGCTCGGACGTTCACGTCGAGGGCAAGGTCCCACACCGCATCGTCGGGTTCGAGGCCCTCCCCGGCCGCGACGCCCGCGTTGGCGAAGTAGAGGTCGACGGGGCCGAAGGCGTGCTCCGCAGCGTCGATGACCGAGCCGATCTGCGCGTCGTCGGACGCGTCGGCACCGCGGGCGATCGAGGCCCCTGGACGCGTCGCGTTGATCCGGTCCGACACCGCCTGGGCCGATGCGGCATCGAGATCGGTGACGACTACCCGGGCCCCCTCGGCGGCGAGCCGCTCCGCGAGCGCACCGCCGATTCCACCTCCGCCACCGGTGACGATGGCGACCTTCTGCGCAACCTGCACGAGATTCCTCCCTCGAGGGGACACGGACGTGGCCCCAGTCTTCCACAGAAAACACCTGAACCCGGTGTCGGATTCAGTTTCGTCGACCTGGGTATCCCCACGCGATCACGCCGTCGGAGAGAGCTCAGCTCCGCTCGGGGAACCTCAGTCCATTTGCCCAGATGCGCGTCGTGGTGAACACGACGTCGTCGAAGTCGACGGGAGTGCCGTCGGTCCCGTTCACGCTGGCCACGAACACGTTGTACGCCAACCGGCTGACCATCCCCGACAACGCCCGTGAGGCAAGCATCGGGTCGAGTTCCTTATCTGCGATGCCCCGCGCCTGCAGTTCCGCGATGCCCCGCGCGTTGCGCGCGATGAACGCGTCGGCCCGCTGGCGCCGCAGGTCCGCGAACGCTGGGTCGATGTGCGCGACCTGCTCCAGCAGCCCCATCAACTTGGCGTTACGCCGGTAGGCCTCCAGGTAGGCGCGGTTACTCGCCTCCAGGACGGCGTACGGGTCGTCGGTGTCCTGCACCCGTTTCATGCCCGGGTGCATCATGTCTTCCTGCGCCACCTCCAGTACGGCGGCGAACACCTGTTCCTTGTTGTCGAAGTAGGTGTAGAACGACCCCGTCGAGCAGTTGGCTTCCTTCGTGATGTCGGTGAGCCTGGCATCGAGGTACCCGGACCGCTCGAACACCGTCCGCGCGGCCGCCACCAACGCCGCGCGCGTGCGTGCACCGCGCGGGGTCGCCGGAGGCTCCCGCAACAGATCGGTGGCCGCCATCGACGGGGCGGGCTGGTCGTCCCACTCTTCATGGACGGTGCGCGTGGTCATTTCCTACTTATACGCCAGCACGGCAGCCCCGCCCAACCCGACGCTCAGGTGATGGTGATGCCGCCGTCCACCGCGATCGTCTGACCGGTGACGTACGCGGCAGCGTCCGAAGCGAGCCAGACGACGGTCGCGGCCAGCTCCTCCGGGTCACCGAGGCGACCGAGAACGAGCCGCGATTTCATCGATTCGAGGTACCCGTCCTGGTACTGGTCCGTCATCTCCGTCTCGAAGAATCCGGGAGCGATCGCATTCACCCGGATGCCCTTGCGGGCACCCCACTGCTGCGCCAGGTCGCGAGTGAGACCGATGACCCCGGCCTTGCTCGCGGCGTACGCGGCCTGCGGAAGTCCCGCGGTGGTGAGACCGAGCACGCTCGCGATGTTCACGATCGCACTGCCCGGCTTCATGACCTTGCCCGCCGCCTGCGCCGCCCAGTAGGAACCGTTCAGGTTGATGTCGACGACCTGCCGGAACTGCTCCGGCGTCTCCCGCGTCGCGGGGACTGCCGTACCGACGCCGGCGTTGTTGACGAGCACGTCCACGCGGCCGAACTTCTCCATGGCCGCGTCGATCATGTTCTGCGCCTGAGCCGGGTCGGCGATATCCGTCGCAACGCACAGCGCCTGACGTCCGGCGGCCCGCACCAGTTCGGCGGTCTTCTCGAGACGGTCGGTGCGGCGCGCTGCCAGCACCACGTCGGCGCCGGCCTCCGCCGCGGCCTGCGCGAACGCCACCCCGAGGCCCGACGACGCACCGGTCACGACGACCACCCGATCGGTCAAGCTGAACTTGTCGAGAACGGACATACGAAGCGACTCCTTTGTCGTCGGGCTACGGGGTACGGGTTCAGAGGCCGAGGTCGCGTCCGATCAGTTCCTTCATGATCTCGTTGGAACCGGCCCAGATCTTGGTGACACGGGCATCCATCCATGCACGGGCGGCACGGTACTCGGTCATGAATCCGTAGCCACCGTGCAGCTGCACGCAGTGGTCGAGGACCTCGTTCTGCACCTGAGCAGTCCACCACTTGGCCTTGGCTGCGTCCACTGCGGTGAGCTCACCGTCGGCGTGTGCGGCGACGCAGTTGTCGACGTAGGCCTGGGTGACCTCGACACGGGTGACGAGGTCCGCGAGGAGGAACTTGTTCCACTGCAGCGAGCCGATGGACTGGCCGAATGCCTTGCGGTCCTTGGCGTACTGGATCGTCTCTTCGAGGATCGGCGCGGCGTGCGCGATGTTCGAGACGGCGGCGCCGACACGCTCCTGCGGCAGCATCTCCATCATGTGGATGAATCCGCGGTCGATCTCACCGATGATGTTCGTCGACGGCACACGCACGTTCTCGAAGAACAGCTCGGCGGTGTCCGACTCGTGCTGGCCGACCTTGTCGAGCTTGCGGCCGCGCTCGAAGCCCTCCATGCCCGTCTCGACGGCGAACAGGGTGATGCCCTTGGACTTCTTCTCGGGACTGGTGCGCGCCGCGACGATCACGAGGTCGGCGTTGTAGCCGTTGGTGATGAACGTCTTGGAACCGTTGATGATCCAGTCGTCGCCGTCCTTGACCGCGGTGGTCTTGAGCGAGGCGAGGTCGGAACCGCCGGAAGGCTCTGTCATGCCGATCGCGGTGAGCAGTTCACCGGTGCAGAACTTGGGCAGCCAGCGCTGCTTCTGCTCCTCGGTCGTGAGCTGCACGAGGTACGGCGCGACGACGTCGGCGTGAATGCCGAAGCTCGACGACACGGCGGCACTCGCCCGCGAAAGCTCCTCGGCGAGAACCGCGTTGAACCGGTAGTCGCCGGCCTCGCTTCCGCCGTATGCCTCGGGGACCTCGAGTCCGAGGAATCCGTTGCGGCCCGCTTCGAGCCAGATCTCGCGGTCGATGAAGCGCTGCTCGATGAGCTTGTCGGCCACCGGCAGGAGGTTGCGGTTCACGAACTCCCGGGCCGATTCGCGGAATGCCTCGTGATCGGGGCCGTACAGGGTGCGTCGCATGACCGCTCCTTTGTCGAAATCCAGCTGACTGTGTCCACGCTTTCCAGCATGTAAGCGTGTGCTTATTTTATAAGCGCTTGCTTATACTGATGGCGCGGCGCGGTATTGTCAACAGCCGCGCAGCCGAGGATGGAGAAAGACATGAGCGAATCACCGAACCAGGTGATCAGCCCTTCCAAGGCTGCCGCCCGCATCCGAGCCGCAGCCGTCGACGCATTCGCGACCAGCGGTTACGGGGGCACCACTACCCGCGAGATCGCCGCCCGCCTCGACATGAGCCCCGCCGCGATGTACCCGCACTACCGATCCAAAGAGGAGCTGCTCTTCGCGATCAGTTACGAAGGCCACACCGCGGCACTCGACGTTGTCGTGAGCGCAGACCTCCCCGACGAGGCACCCTCGACGAGGCTGCAGGCGCTGATCGGCGCATTCGCGAGCTGGCAGGCCACGCACCACGCACAGGCTCGTGTCGTGCAGTACGAGCTCAACGCACTCACGCCCGAGCACTATCGCGACGTGGTCAAACTGCGCCGTGACATCACCCACATCGTCCGCGCCGTCGTCGACGCCGGGGCAGCATCCGGCGAATTCACGGTCCCCGACAGCGAAGGCGTCACCCTCGCCCTCATGTCTCTGTGCGTCGACATCTGCCGCTGGTTCCCGGCCGGCGCCTACACCGAGCCCGAGGCCGTCGCGGACCTCTACGCCGACCTCGCCATGCGCATGGTGGGTGCCGGCTAGGTATTGCCAAGGTCCCGCGGGGTCGGCTAAACTAGAACATACGTTCGATTCGGGGGAATCGGCGGCAGCCGGGGGGTCGGGGTGGATGCAGCAGCGGTAACCGCATTTCTGGCCGAGTTACCGAAACTCGACCGGGATATCGACGATGCGACGCGCATCGACGTACTTCGCACACTCGAAGAGGTGAAAGCCGCCTGTGCGGGCGTGCAAGCCCGGGTGACCGCAGACCTCGACGCCTCCATCCGCACCGCACGAGCAGACCGCCAAGTGCCGGTCGCACATCGAGGGCGCGGTATCGCCAACCAGGTGGCGTTGGCACGACGGGACTCACCGTTTCGAGGTGGCCGTCATCTCGGCATGGCCACCGCTCTGGTCCACGAGATGCCCCGCACCTTGGCGCTGCTCGAACGAGGGGTCCTCAGCGAGTGGCGGGCAACGATCCTCGTCCGCGAAACCGCGTGCCTCACCCGAGAAGACCGCACCGCACTCGATTACCTGCTGTGCGCCGACCCGGCAACATTGGACGGGCTCGGCGACCAGGCGGTGTGCGCGAAAGTTCGCGCGGCCGCTGCAGAAGTCGACGCCGAGGCCATGGTGCGACGGGCCCGCAAGGCGGTATCGGACAGGAGGGTCACCTCCCGCCCGCACCGGACACCATGGCGTACGTCAGCGCTCTGCTGCCGGTGGCACAGGGGGTCGCGGTGCACGCGACTCTCGCCCGTGACGCCGATTCCATCCTCGCCGCCGGTGACGAGCGAACGCGGTCGCAGATCATGGCCGACCTCCTCGTCTCCCGAGTGACCGGCACGCCCCACACCGCGACGACACCTCCGATCACCGTCAACCTCGTGATATCCGACCGCGCGCTCCTCGACCGAGGGTCCGAGCCCGCCTACGTGCAGGGGTACGGTCCCGTCCCCGCGGCACTCGCGGGGCACTGGATACATGAGGCGGTCCAGGCCACGATCGATCCGGAAACCGGGGACGAGGCGCGGGTGACCCTGCGCCGCCTGTACGCGAACCCGCACTCCGGAGCCCTGACCGCAACCGAGTCCCAGGCCCGCTGCTTCCCCGCCGGGTTGGCGAGGATGATCGATCTGCGCGATCGAACGTGCCGGACACCGTGGTGCGATGCGCCGATCCGGCATCACGACCACATCCAACCCCGCGAATACGAGGGCCCGACCACCGCACACAACGGCGCCGGCCTGTGCGCGGCCTGCAACTACGCCAAACAAGGCGCAGGGTGGAACGCCAAACCCCACCAGCTGCCCGGCGGACTGCACAAGATCGAGATCCACACCCCCACCGGACACCGGTACCGATCAACCGCACCACCACTACCGAAACCGTTGCCGTTCCGTGAGGTTCAGATCAGCTCACCAGTGGAACGCATCCTGATCGAATACCTCCACGCGGCCTGAACATCGGGTCGCTGCACACTAGACCGAGTGACACACCTGTGCGGTAGCATCTCCGCACGCGGCCGTGGGGGTCCTGTCGAGTACTGGGGGATGGGGATGAGCAAAACACTGTGTCTGGAAGATGACGCAATCCAACGATGCGTGGGCATCTGCAACACGATGATCGAGCAGATGGATCAGGCGATTAAGTATGCCGACCAATTGAGGTACGTCTCAGGTTTTGGTGGATTCGACTCAGCCAAGGAACTCCAAGGTCGGTACGACGACAAGTTCAACGGCGGCGATGGCTCCGGTTCCGTCAGGGAGCGCCTTAATCAGTTTCGTCTCGTTATTGAGACTATGCGGGACACCTTTCAGGCTGGGGGCGCCGCGTTTGCAGATACCGACAGCGCCATTGTGCGGGCACTGGCCGGAATCCACGGAGAAATCGAACAATGAAAAGCAACGCAATCGCTCTGGCTGCAGTCTCATTGGCACTCTTGGCCGGGTGTGGCACACCCGAGGTTAAACCTCAACCGGAGGCTGAATCCGTGGTCACGCCTACCCGGGTTCCCAGACACGTCGACCAGTCCGACCGCCCTCAGGTCCCTTCGACCCTTGCCTCGACATCCCAGACACCACCCTTGCCCAGGCTGGCTACGATCCGGCGAGCGAGACGAACGCCGACTTCAAGGGCGGCAGCTACACCTTTCTCGGCTGTGGCTATGACACTCCTCAGCGCCGCTACGTCATGAACGTGCTGTCCGGGAACATCACGTTCGCAGAAGAACAAGAGAAGAAGAAGGACCACTCGACACCCATCGATATCAACGGTCGTCGCGCGATCTTGATCTTCGATCCACGTGTGTCCGACGCATGTGACCTCAGCATCGAAACCCCGTATGGCATCCTCGGCTTCACGCGCAGCGTGTTCGAGGGAAACGGCAAGCATGCGCCCGAATCCGAATGGTGCGCAGGGCTCGAGGACACCGCCCGAATCATTGAGCCGCTCATTCCGAAGGGGGCCTGACAATGGCACCGAAGGACCCGCTCGCTCCCTTCTTCGAAGCTGTGCTGCCCAGTGGCGCCGGCGATCAGCACCGCAGCAAGCTTCATAGGTCGGCGGAGCAACTCGGATCGGACGAAATAGACCCTCCATATATCACCACGATGGAGAGTTTCGAGGGCTGGCAACACTCGGAGATTTACGCGAAAACGCAGGAAATGAACCCCGACGACATCGGCGGGCTCGCTCAGGCCTGCCACGCCATCGTCGGCTCACTACCCATCGGGTTCGGGTTTGCCCTGCTCAAGAACACGATTGCCGAAAAGTGGGAGGGCGCGGCCGCCGACGCGGCACTCGCGGCGACGGATACCCTAGCGGGTGCGAGTGACCAGTTGACCTCGGGCGTTCAAGCAATTGGCGTGAAGCTCGACATTCTCAGCAGTGCTGCGCAGGACGTGAAAAACAGCATCCCCGCACCGATGTCGGAGCAACCCCTCAGCCTTCTTCCCCTCACACCTACTGCCGCAGAGGCTCAGGAAGCAGCGCGGGATGCGGCGAGGGAAGAGGCCATTCGGAAGCTGCAGAACATCTACGTCCCGAATTACCAAGACGTGGGCACGAATGTGCCGGTCCTTCCTGCGCCACACTCACCCAACGGCAGGATCGATTCCGTCGATCCGAACTTCACTGTGCCGAACTCGGGCAGTCCCGGTTCCTGGGGCACAACCGACAGCAATACCTCCTCTGCGTCGGGCGAGGGCGATTCGTCGGCGAACGGGGCGAACCCCGCGGACGGGGATTCCGCAGGGGATGATGCTGCGGCGACGTCCGCGGCGAATGCCGAAGCCGCTGCGAATCCGGTCGCCGGGGCTGGATCCGGCTCGGCCGCACAGACTGCCGCTGCGAATGCGCAGAATGCGGTCGGCGCGGGTTCGCAGTCCGGCACGGGCGCGGGCGCCGCGGGTTATGGCGGCGGACTCGTCGGAGGTTCGCGGTCCGGTGCCGGCGGCTCGGGCGTGGGGGGTTCGGCGTCGAGCGCGCGCCGGAAGAATGACAAGCGCGAGTCGGAGTCCAACTCGAGCGGTGTGGTTCCGGGTGGTCCGATCCCGTCCGGTGGCGCCGCGGCCGGCGCAGGGGCGCCTGCCGCTGCTGCGGCGGCGACCCCGGTGAAACCGAGCATGAGTCGACCCGGAATGGGTATGGCACCCGGGATGATGGGTGCACCCGGTCGAGCAGGCGGCAACGGCGATGGCGACACGGAGCATCAGACGCCGAGCTACCTCATCACCGTCGACAACGGCAACGAACTGATCGGCACACTCGACCCCGTCGCACCCCCGGTGATCGGCGCATGAACTGGCGGCTGACGTCAGCCCAGTTCATGTGCCTCTGGGAGGCAACCGATCTCGACCGGATGCCGTACCCGCTGCAATACCGGTCCGCGGCCGCGACGGAAGACCAGTACGCCCTCCAGCAACGCGAGTTGGAGCAGTGGCGGACCGCGCTCGACGAACCGAAACTGGTCGCCGCGATCCAGGCGCTCCGGGATCCGCACTTGTCCGTCACGGTGCTCGCCCCCTCCCCCGAACTCGAGTCGGGGCTTCGCCGGAGGGGCAGCATCCGTGGCAGGGTCGCCGTCGTTGCCGAACAGTTGCGCGGCGCACCGGGCCGCGGCGACATCCGGATCGACGCCGGCACCGCGGGCGTCGATTGGCTGACCACCCAACTCCTGAAAGACCTGCCCGACTGTGCGCCCGGACGGACCCCGTCCCTGACTGCGCACCCCGACGACCTCGAGAACCGAGGCAGCGGTACTTCCGTCCTGCAGAACGCCCGAGCCTCCGACGGCACTCTCCTGCGAAGGATCGTGGGCCGGCCACGGACCGGAATCGGGTATATCTGCATTCGGGGTGCTCGCAACGGGCTCGACGAGCCCGTTCTGGGTGAACTGACCTGGATCGACGTCGAAGCGGACGGCCGGTACCTCTATCACCAGGACGACCGTGTTCACCTGCGGTCCGCGACAGTCCGGTTGGTTCGCGACGAGCTGTCGAAACGCGTGTCGGCGGCCGTCGCCAACCCTTCGCCGACCCGCGGCTGAGCGTTACCCTTGTCCCATGACCGATCGGGACAGGGACGGGACGGGGAAACCCCTCAACGCGCGCCCCCGCGATGAGCTCGGCCGACCCCTGCCGCACGACGCCGAGGGGGTGCCGCGTATCCCCGACGACCTCCGATTACCACCCGACGAGGCGATCACCGAGGCTCAGCGTCTACTCGACCACGGCATGCCGTTCCATGCCCACGAGATCCTCGAGGGTACGTGGAAGATCGCCCCCGAGGACGAGAGGGAGCTGTGGCAGGGGCTCGCCCAGCTCGCGGTGGGTCTCACCCATCTGATGCGGGGCAACAAGACCGGTGCGCGGTCACTGCTGCGCCAAGGCCACGACCGGATCCGGCATTACGAGGTGGAGGCGCCGCACGGCCTCGACATCGCCGGCCTCCTGACGTGGTCGGAACACCTCACGGACGAGATCGATCGCGTCGACCCACTGCCGGCGGCGCCCGTACCCCGATTGAGAATCCCCTGATGACTCTGCTTCCCATGTTCCCGCTGGGCTCGACGATGCTGCCCGGTCAGCAGCTCCCCCTCCACGTGTTCGAACCCCGCTACCAGGAACTGGTCCGCGACTGCCTGGACTCACCGGACGGTCCCCGTTTCGGGGTCGTTCTCATTGCCCGCGGCAACGAGGTGGGCGGCGGCGATGTCCGCCACGATGTCGGCACCATCGCGCGGATCGAATCCCACGCGTCGATCGGCGAGGGGCGGTACGAGCTGTTCTGCCGCACCGAGGAACGGATCAAGGTGTCGAAGTGGTTGCCCGACAACCCGTATCCGATCGCCGAGGTGGATGTGTGGCCGGACGAGAACACCGGGACCCAGACAGCGGATTACGAATTCCCGTCCCTCATCGAGAGACTCGAATTCCTGTACGGCCTCCTCCGCCGTCTCGCGACGGAGACCGGCAACGTTCCGCCCGACGTTCCCGTCATCGGCGGTTTCCGCGGGTCGCTCGGCACGAGGCTCTACGAGATCGCCACCTACATTCCGATGGGGGACGCCGACCGCCTGCAGATCCTCGCTGCGGCCGGCGCGGACGAACGCCTGCGGGAGGTGTCCGAGGCGATCGAGAACGCCATCGAAATGGTCCAGTTCCGGCTGATGTGACCTAGCCCTCCCCGGGGTTGGTCAAGAGCACTCCGGGAAGGGTGTAGTGTTGTCAATGCAACGCGGGGTGGAGCAGCTCGGTAGCTCGCTGGGCTCATAACCCAGAGGTCGCAGGTTCAAATCCTGTCCCCGCTACCACTGGAAACGGCTCCGGAGATTCAATTCTCCGGAGCCGTTTTTCGTTGTTCCACATCCTCCAGGACTAGAACGTATTCTCGTACGTGAGGCCTCAGGAGGGACAGTGCAGCTCGCCGACGTCGATCTCTACAACCCGGACACCTTCGCGAAGGGCGTGCCCCACGAGATGTTCGCCGTATTGCGGCGGGAGGCCCCGGTCTACCGGCACCTCGACGAGCGCGGCGACCCGTTCTGGTGCGTCACCCGCCATGCCGACATCGTGACGGTGAACCGGGACGCCGAGACGTACTCGTCGTGGCGGGGTGCCACCTACATCGACGACCTGCGCCCGGACGACCTGGCGGGTCAGCAGCTGATGATGCTGAACATGGACCCACCGGACCACACGGTGCTGCGGAAGATCGTGAGCAAGGGTTTCACGCCCCGCCGCATCGGCCAGCTGCACGAGATTCTCGCGCGTCGGGCCACGACCATCGTCGACGCGGTGATCGAGCGCGGCGAGTGCGACTTCGTCGTCGATGTCGCGTCCGAACTCCCGCTTCAAGCGATCGCCGATTTCCTGGGGGTGCCCCAGGAAGATCGCAAGCTGATCTTCGATCTAACTAATCAGATGATCGGCTCGTCCGACCCGGAATTCCATCTCGAGGAAGGGCAGGAACGGGCGGCGGCGGCCCAGATGTTCGCGTACAGCCTGGAGATGTTCGAGGACCGCAAGAAGCACCCGCGCGACGACATCGCGACAGCTCTCATCCAGGCCGATGTACACGGCGAGAAGCTGGGCGAACTGGATTTCAACATGTTCTTCATGCTCCTCGCGGTCGCGGGTAACGAGACCACCCGCAACGCCATCTCACACACCCAGCTGGCGCTGATGGAGAATCCCGAGGAGCGCAGGAAGGTTCTCGAGGATCCGTCCAAGCTCGACGCTCTGATCGAGGAGGGGTTGCGCTGGGCCACACCCGTCATGCAGTTCCGCCGGACCGCGACCACGGACACCGTGCTGCACGACGTCGAGATCTCCGAGGGCGACCGCGTGGTCATCTGGCACATGTCGGGAAACCGCGATGAGGCCGTGTTCG
Organism: Rhodococcus sp. IEGM 1307; assembly: GCF_030056915.1. Lineage (NCBI taxonomy): Bacteria > Bacillati > Actinomycetota > Actinomycetes > Mycobacteriales > Nocardiaceae > Rhodococcus > Rhodococcus sp. IEGM 1307. Next base: position 237,345 of record NZ_JASHKW010000012.1, on the reverse strand, counting down.
ACGACCCCTACACGTTCGACATCGACCGGCCCACCGGCCACTATTCCCAGCACATTGCGTTCGGCGGCGGTGGTCACCATTTCTGCCTCGGCGCCAACCTTGCTCGCGCGGAGATGAAGGTGATGCTGAGCGAGATTCTGCGTCGTATGCCCGATATGGAACAGACGGCACCGGCGCAGCGCCTGCGCTCCAACTTCATCAACGGGCTCAAGCACCTGCCGGTGTCGTTCACGCCCTCGTCCCTCTGAGCGGAGCGCCGCCTTTTCTGACAGCCTGGTCGGGTGAACAACGTCGACGCAGTGGTCATCGGATCCGGTCCCAACGGACTCGTCGCCGCTGCGACCCTGGCGGATGCGGGCTGGGACGTCGCGGTTGTGGAGGCGCAGCCGACGCCCGGCGGTGCGGTGAGGTCGGCGGAACTCGTCCCGGGCTTCACGTCGGACCTGTTCAGCGCGTTCTATCCCCTGTCCACCGTGTCGCCGGCGCTCCGCGGTCTCGATCTCGAGTCGCACGGTCTTCGGTGGAGTCACGCGCCCAGCGCGCTCGGGCACGCCCGCTCGGCCGCCGACGAGGACGCGCCGGTGATCCATCCCGACCCCGCGGATACGGCCGCCGACCTCGAACGCCGTCAACCTGGTGACGGCGCCGCGTGGACGGCGCTCGTCGAGCAGTGGCACGACATCAAGGAACCGCTGCTGAGCACCTTGTTCAGCCCGTTCCCGCCCGTGCGTGGCCCGAGCCGACTGCTGCGACAGCTGGGGACCGCCGAGTCGTTGCGGCTGGCCCGATTCCTCCTCCTGCCCGCACGGCGGATGGCCCATGAACTATTCCGCAGTGAGGCGGCACGACTTCTGTTGCTGGGTAACGCGATGCACGCCGATACCCCTCCGGACGCACCGGGCAGCGGCGTCATGGGTTACATCCTGACGATGCTCGCCCAGGACGGCGGTTACCCCGTTCCGGTGGGCGGCGCGGGCGAGTTGTCGGCCGCGATGGTGCGCCGAGCCGAGCACGCGGGTGTGCGCTTCTATTACGGCGACGCCGTGACCGGGATCGACGTCCGGTCGGGTCGCGCCGTGGGGGTGCGGACGGCGTCGGGTGGCCGCTACACGGCACGTCGGGCGGTGATCGCCGACGTCTCTGCGCCCGCGGTGTACGGGTCGCTGCTTCCGGACCACGCCGTCCCCGCCCGCGTGCGGGCCGACCTCGCGCATTTCGAGTGGGACACGCCGGTCCTGAAGGTCAATTACGCCTTGTCGCAGAAGATTCCGTGGCGTTCCCCCAGCCTGAACGGTGCGGGCACCGTCCACCTGGGGGCCGACGACAACGGACTCGTCCACTGGATGGCCGACCTGACCACCGGCACCGTCCCGTCCAGCCCGTTCCTGCTGTTCGGGCAGATGACGACCGCGGATCCCACCAGGTCGGCGGAGGGCACCGAAAGCGCCTGGGCGTACACGCATCTACCGCGCGACATCACCGACGACGCGTCCGCCGATCTGCTGGCCGCGCGAGTCGACGATGTACTCGAGGCGCACGCACCGGGTTTCTCGGAGCGGGTCGTCGGACGGGTCGTCCAGCGCCCGTCGGATCTCGAGGCGGCCGACGCGAATCTCGTGGGCGGTGCCGTCAACGGCGGGACGGCGCAACTCCATCAGCAGCTGATCTTCCGGCCGGGGCCGGGCACGTCCCGTTCGGAGACGCCGGTTCAGAGCCTGTACCTGGGAAGCGCCTCCGCGCACCCGGGTGGGGGCGTACACGGGGTGTCGGGCCTGAACGCCGCCCGCGCCGCGCTGGGCGAGGACGGACCGCGTGGGTGGCTGCGGCGGCGCACGTCGCGCGCCGTGATCGACCTGTTGTCGAAGGGACCGATACCCTAATTTGTCCCGTGCCGGGGTACCACACCGTGCAATGATCTGAGTCGTCGAATTCGGACCACGAAGGGGCATCATGCAGCATCGAGAATCATCCTTCGCCGGCGTCGGCGGAATTCCCATCGTCTACGACGTGTGGCTCCCCGAGCGGCGCCCGCGCGGCGTGCTGGTTCTGTGCCACGGCTTCGGGGAGCATGCCCGGCGCTACGACCATGTGATCGAACGGCTCGGGGAACTCGACCTCGCGATCTACGCGCCCGACCACCGTGGGCACGGGCGGTCGGGCGGCAAACGGGTCCACCTCAAGGACTGGACCGAGTTCACCGACGACCTGCACCAGTTGTTCGGCATCGCGTCGACGGACTGGCCCGGCACCGACCGGTTCCTCATCGGGCACAGCATGGGCGGTTCCATCGCGCTGACCTACGCACTCGACCACCAGCAGGACCTGAAGGCACTCATGCTGTCCGGGCCTGCGGTCGACGTGACGAGCGGCACGCCGCGCATCGTGGTCGAGATCGGCAAGCTGGTGGGTCGCTTCCTGCCCGGAGTGCCCGTCGAGTCGCTCGACGCGAAGCTGGTCTCCCGCGATCCTGCGGTCGTGTCGGCGTACGAGGAGGATCCCCTCGTCCACCACGGGAAGGTGCCTGCCGGGATTGCGCGCGGGATGATCCTCGCCGCCGAACGGTTGCCGGAACGTCTGCCGTCGCTGACGATTCCCCTGCTTCTCCAGCACGGCCAGGACGACGGACTCGCGAGTGTGCACGGCACGGAACTGATCGCGGAGTACGTCGGTTCGGAGGATCTCACGGTGGAAATCTACGAAAACCTGTTCCACGAGGTGTTCAACGAACCGGAGAACGAGGAGGTACTCGACGACCTCGTCGAGTGGTTGCGGCCGCGCGTACAGGCCTGACTTCGTCGGGGGTGTTCTGCACCCCCGGACGATGGATGCCAGGATGGGCTGATGAAACGTCACGTCAGCGCCACTCTCGACATCGAGGTCACCGACGCCACCAGTCTCGAATTCAAGATCGCGGTGGCCCGGACGCCCGGTTCGGAGTTGTCGGAATCGTTGACGTTCACCCTCGACGGTAACCGTGTCGAGGCACGAGAGATGGTGGCGGAGCACGGTACTCGCGTCCACCTCCTGGACAGCGCACCCGGCTCGCTGCACGTCGAGTACTCGGCTTCCGTTCTGGGTAAGGCCGATTCGCCTCCGGTCACCGACTACGACCTGTCGAAGTATCTGCGCCCGAGCCGATATGCGGAGGCGGACAAGTTCTTCGGCTTCACCGGCGGTGAATTCAATCTGTCCAAGCCGCACTCGGAACTGCTGCAGGACATCACCACCTGGGTGGGATCGCGACTGCTGTACCAGGCGGGTTCGAGCAGATCCACAGACAGCGCAGTCGACACGATGCTGTCCGGGGCGGGCGTGTGCCGTGACTTCGCCCACCTCACGGTGGCGCTTCTGCGGGCCGTCACCATTCCGGCGAGGCTGGTGGCCGTGTACGCGCCGGGGTGCGATCCGATGGACTTCCATGCTGTCGTCGAGGCGTTCGTCGATGACGAATGGCGTGTGGTCGACGCGACCCGACTGGCGCCGCGTTCGGCACTCCTGCGGATCGCGACGGGGCGCGACGCCGCGGACACCGCGTTCCTGGACAATCACGGCGGGGCGATCACGCTCGAGAACACCGTGGTGACTGCCGTCGTCGACGGCGAGTTCCCGTATGACGACTATGCGACACCCACCTCACTGACCTGACGGGTCAGGTTGCGTCCGAGAGCCTTTCGGTGAGCACGCCCACCTGAATCTTCTTGGCGTCGGCGTGCACCTCACGGCCGGCGTCGGTGACGTCGACGAACACCCCCCGCCGGTCCGCCTCGCACAGCGCCCTCGCGACCAGGCCCGCCCTTTCCAGCCGGGCCACGCTCCGGGACAGGGCGCTGGGGCTGAGGTACATCTCGGCCGCGAGGTCCTGCATCCGGGGTCGCTCGCAGGTGGCGTCCATGAGTCGGTCGAGCGTCTCGAAATCGCTCATGCTCAGGCCGTGGGCGTGTTGCATCTCACGATCCAACTCGCAGGCGATGGAGTTGTATCTGCTCGCAAGCAGCCGCCACGTGCCGCGCAGGTCTGCTTCAGAGCTCATGCCCCGCACCCTAGCGCGCGTACGCAAAAGGTGCAAGCGAATTAAATGCAAACGAAATTAGTGCTTGCGCATTGATTGCACATGCATCTACATTCTCCCTGTGACTATCAGCGACGCCACCCCGGACCTCGCCATCTCGTCGGGCGCTACCGCCACCCCGTCGACCGACCAGGCCTGGACACCCCGCCTCTGGGGCGTCCTGGCCGTGCTGTGCCTCGTCATGTTCCTCGACGGTCTCGACGTCTCGATGGTGGGTGTTGCGTTGCCCTCCATCGGAACCGAGTTGGGGCTGTCCACCACCTCACTCCAATGGATCATCAACGGATACGTACTCGGATTCGGTGGTCTGCTGCTGCTGGGCGGGCGCACTGCCGACCTCCTCGGCCGCCGCCGCGTCTTCCTGATCGCACTCACCGTGTTCGCGATCGCGTCCCTGGTCGGCGGACTCGTCGACAACGGCACGCTGCTCATCGCGAGCCGCTTCGTGAAGGGTCTCGCCGCGGCGTTCACCGCACCGACCGCGATGTCCATCCTCACCACCACGTTCAAGGAGGGGCCCGCCCGCAACCGGGCGCTGTCGATCTTCTCCGTCTTCGGAGCCAGCGGCTACTCGTCCGGCCTGATCCTGGGCGGACTGCTGACCAGCGCCGGGTGGCGCTGGACCTTCCTGATGCCGGTGCCGTTCGCGGTCCTCGCCCTGGTCGCGGGCGCCGTCCTGATCCCCCGCGACCGCGCCGCCGACAACGGCGGACACGACATCGTGGGCGCCGCCACGCTGGTGTCGGGAATGCTGCTCGCCGTCTACACCGTCGTGTCGGCACCGGCCCGCGGCTGGGCCGATCCGCTCACGCTGGGCTCGTTCGCTCTGGCCGCAGCCCTGCTGGCGTCGTTCTTCGTCGTGGAGAACCGGGTGGCGCACCCGTTGGTGCGTCTGAGCATCCTCCGCGTCGGCTCGATCGTGCGGGCGAACCTCAGCATCATCGCGCTGTTCGGCTCCTACCTGAGCTTCCAGTTCATGATGACCATCTTCCTGCAGTCGGTGCTCGGATGGTCGCCGCTGGAGATGGCGCTGGGTCTCCTGCCCGCCGGCATCATCGTGGCCTTCGGGTCGCCGTTCGTCGGACGCCTGATCGACGCGTTCGGCACGGCACGCATGATCATCGCGGCACTGACCTCGTTGAGCCTCGGCTACCTGTGGTTCCTCTTCGCAGGGAGCGACCAGCCCCACTACGCGGTCGCGATCCTGCCGAGCGTGCTGCTGCTGGGCGTCGGTTTCGCACTGGGCTTCACGTCGATCATGGCCCAGGCCACGTCGGGCGTCGACGACTCCGAGCAGGGGTTGGCGTCAGGCCTCGTGCAGACGTCCGCGCAGGTCGGTGCCGCGCTCGTGCTGGCACTCACCACCGCACTCGTCACCGCCGGCTCGCACACGGCCGCCGGGATCAGTGGCGCCGGGTTCCACCAGTTCCACTCCGGCCTCGTGCTCGTCACGGGAGTCGCACTGCTGGGACTGCTGATCACGGTGTCACCGCTGCTGCGCAGGGTGCTCAACCCCGCGTGAGACCCGAACGGCAGAACGGGTGGGCACAGGCCCACCCGTTCTGCCGTTCACATCGTTCAGGCCGAGTGCCGCTTCGACTCCGTGAGCGCGCGGGACGCGAAGTCGACGGTGAGTCCGATGATCGTGCGACTCTCCCGCAGCACCTTACCGATCACAGGGAACGCGTGGATCTGCCCACTCCAGATGTGGGTCTCGATCTGCCGCCCCTCCCGATCGAACCGGTCCGTGATGATCTCCACGTCGGGCCGCATGATCTCGTATTCGGCGGCGGTGAAGAAAACGGGCGGGAACAGTGCCGGGTCCGCATTCACCGGGGACTGGGCGCCCGGAATCTGATCGGGCCCGGCCAGCCAGCGATCCTTCAGCTTGGCCACCTGCGACATCGGTAGGTACGCGTCACGTTTCATGAAATCGGGGTCGTGATCCTCGAGGTCGAGGTTGAGCAGCGGGGAGTACCCGATGACGGCCGCCGGGCGGGTGAGGCCCCGCAACGCGGCAACTTCCGCGACCTTCATCGCGAGGTATCCGCCCGCCGAGTCCCCCGCGACGATCACCCTGCTGGGGTCGTCGCAGACCTTCAGCACCTCGGTGTACGCGGTCATGGCGTCCACCAGCGACGCCCCGATCGCACCCTTGGGAAGCTGCCGGTATTCGACCGAGACGACGGGCGCACCCGAACGTGCGGCGAGCAGTCCGCACAGTGCCCGGTGGGTGGCGAGCCCGCAGAACACGAATCCGCCGCCGTGGAAGTAGAGGATGGTGGCACCGTCCATCGACGTGACCGTGGGTCGCGGATGGGTGATCTTCTCGCAGGGCACCCCGCCGAGCGAGATCGCCTCGATGTCGAGGCCCTTCGGCTTGGGAAGCCGGTCGATCAGCTCGTCGAGGGTCGCCAGCAATTCGATGCCGCGGTCCGTCGTCGGCCATATCGTGAACAGCGGTTTGACGAAAGCCCTGGCAAACCAGAACGTCATGCGCGCTCGGCGACTGACATCCCAGTGCCACACGATCGATTCACGCGTTCGCATACTGCCCTCCGTTGTATCGGACGCTTGTCCAGCCAAGTGGACACCCTAGGGCGATCCGGAGAGAAACGCACGCGAAACTTCTCACGTCCGCTCCCCGAGACCTCCCGCCACGGTAAGTCGAAGCCGCCCGTTACCGAGCGACTTCGACCGATTTCCGTCCGATTGCGGGAGGTTCACCGAGCCAGTCGCTCCTCCAGCCGAGCGATGATCTCGGTCGCCACCTGGGTGGGCGATCCGCCCACGTCCACCACGATCGCGTCCTCGTCCGGCTCGATCGGTTCGAGCGTCGAGATCTGTGTGTCCAGCAACGACGGGGGCATGAAGTGGTCGAGCCGGGCGGTCAGCCGTTCCCCGATCTGCGCCCGCGACCCGGCGAGATGCACGAAGACGACGTTGTCGCCCCGCAACACGTCGCGGTAGCTGCGCTTCAGCGCCGAGCAGGTGATGACCCCGGGAAGACCGTTCTCGGTGTGTTCCCGAATCCACCCCGCGACGACATCGAGCCACGGCCAGCGGTCCTCGTCGGTCAACGGCTGCCCCGACGCCATCTTCGCGACATTCGCGGGTGGGTGCAGGGCGTCTCCCTCCTGGAGGTCCCAGCCCATGGCGCCGGCGATGATTCCCGCGACCGTCGACTTCCCGGACCCGGACACCCCCATCAGCACCAGGACCGGATCTACCGTCTGCGGCGTGCGTCCTGCAGGTTCGCGCGTACTCACGTGCATCTCACCAACCTCACTCGACATTTCTCAGCCCCCTTTAGATGAATACGCTCAGTGCGAGGACCCCGGCGAGACCGGTGACGGAGATGATGCATTCCATCACCGTCCACGTCTTCAGGTTCTGTACCACCGTGACGCCGAGGTATTCCTTCACCAGCCAGAATCCCGCGTCGTTGACGTGCGACAGGAACAGCGAGCCGGAGCCGATCGCCAGCACCATCAGCGAGACGTGCGTCGAGGTCAGTTCGGCGGCGACGGGTGCGAGGATGCCGGACGCGGTGACCGTCGCGACGGTGGCCGATCCGGTGGCGACGCGGATGAGCACGGCCACGAGCCAGGCGAGGAACAACACGGGAAGGGCGCTGTCCTTGATCGCGTCGGCGATCACGTCGGCGATGCCGGTGTCGATCAAGACCTGCTTGAATCCGCCGCCGGCGCCGACGATGAGGAGGATTCCGGCGATCGGGGGCAGTGAACTCTCCAGCGAGACGGCGATGGCCTTGCGGTCCATGCCGCCACCCCGGCCGAGGAGCGCCATCCCGGCGAGCACCGCGAGTCCGAGGGCCACGACCGGTGTTCCGAGGAAGTCGAGCAGCGCCTTCGCGGGCGACTCCGAGTCGGCGGCGATGACGTCGGCGATCGCCTTGCCCAGCATCAGGACGACTGGCAGCAGGATGGCGGACAGTGTTGCGGCGAAGCTGGGCCGGCGACGCTCGGCGGCGGCTTCGGCGCCTTCCCGGTCCTCAACGGTGACGTAGAGCTCGGGGACGGGGACGTCCACCCAGCGGGCCGCCAGCTTGCTGAACAGCGGCCCGGCGATGACGACGGTGGGAATCGCGACGAGGACGCCGAGGGCGAGGGTGAGTCCGAGGTTGGCGTTCAGGGCCGCCACCGCGACCAGGGGCCCGGGGTGCGGCGGAACGAGACCGTGCATGGCCGACAGACCTGCCAGCGTGGGAATCGCGATCCGCATCAACGACAACCCCGAACGCCGCGCGACCAGGATGATGACGGGCATCAACAGCACGAGGCCGATCTCGAAGAACATCGGCAGGCCGATCACGGCGCCGACCAGCGCCATCATCCACGGCAGCGTCCGCGGGCCCGCCCGTCCGACGAGGGTGTCGACCACGCGGTCGGCACCACCGGAATCGGCGAGCAACTTGCCGAACATGGCACCGAATCCGATCAGGATTCCGACGCTGCCCATCGTGGCCCCGAAGCCCTCGACGAACGCCTTCACCGAGTCTTGCCCGCCCAGACCTGCGGCGATACCGACGCCGACGGCGCCGATCGACAGCGCGAGGAACGGGTGGAGTTTGAGCCAGGTGATCAGCGCGATGATGACGGCGACTCCGACGACGGCAGCCGTGATCAGCCGCGCGTCGTGACCGGCACTGTCGGCCGCTGCGAGTAGTGACGCGGTACTCATTCTGTTGCTCCAGGGAGATCGGTGATGGAATTGCCCTTATTCGTGACTCAGGTCACTGTGCCTCATAAACCATATGATTTCAAGCCCCGGACTTATTAAGTACTACTTAGAGTCTGGATCACGTGCCAACGTGTGTTCAATGGAGGCAACCGTGGGAACATCGGCGGATGACCAACGCAGACGGCGGCGAGTACCGGCAATTGCACGAAACGGTGCTCGATCGGCTGGGTAGCGACATCGTGGCCGGCGTCGTGGCACCCGGCACCCGGATCTCCGCCGACGACGTGGTCACCCAGTACTCCGTCTCCCGAACCGTCGTCCGGGAGGTGGTTCGGGTTCTCGAATCCCTCGGACTGCTGGCCGTGCGACGTCGCGTCGGGATCACCGTCCTGGGCGAGGAGCACTGGAATTCACTGGATCCGAGCGTGATTCGGTGGAAGCTGGCCGGCCCGCAGCGGTTCGAACAGCTGTCGAGCCTGAGCGAGCTACGGTCGGGCATCGAACCGCTCGCCGCGCGTCTCGCGGCGACACGCGCGACGCCCGAACAGTGCGGGGCGCTGACGGCCGCCGTCATCGGAATGTCGTCGACGTCCCGCGCCGCGGACACGGACGCCTACCTGGCCCACGACTCCGATTTTCACCGCACGCTGCTGACCGCGTCGGGGAATCCCCTGTTGCGCGCGATGTCGCAGATCGTCGTGGAAGTACTCGAGGGCCGCACCCGGCACTCACTGATGCCGCACGTCGCCGAGACGGAAGCAATCCGCCTCCACGGCGTCGTGGCGTCGTCCATTCAGATGGGCGACGCCGACGCGGCGGAGGCGGCCATGCGCGCGATCGTGAGCGAATCCGCGACGGCGGTCGAGCAGATGAAGGACGAAGAAGACACCCACGAGTGAGCTATTCGCGGGTGTCTTCTTCGCAGCGCGGTTAGTCCTACGCGACCGAATCCGAATGCATGGCTTCGAGTTCCACGCCCTTCGTCTCCTTGACCCAGCGCAACACGAACACGAGGGACAGCACCGCGCACACGGCGTAGAAGCCGTACGAGATTCCCAGCGAGAAGTCCTTCATGGACGGGAACGTCACGGTGATCAGCCAGTTCGCCGCCCACTGAGCGCCCGCGGCGAGCGACAGGGCGGCTGCCCGGATGCGGTTGGGGAACGCCTCGCCGAGCAGGACCCACACCACGGGCCCCCACGACATTCCGAAGGCCACCACGAAGAGGTTGGCGGCGACGAGGGCGATAGGACCCTGCAGTCCGGTCAGCTGCGGCGTCGTGACGCCGTCCACGACGGTGGTGGACGCGGTGCCGAAGATGAACGCCATGGTCGCGAGCGTCACGGCCATACCGGCGGAGCCGATGATCAGCAGCGGCCGCCGGCCCACCCGGTCGATGTAGGCGATGGCGATGAGGGTGGTGGCGATGTTGACCACCGACGTGATGACCGTGATCTGCAGTGAGCTGCCCTCGTCGAAGCCGACTGCCTGCCACAGGACGCTGGAGTAGTAGAAGATCACGTTGATACCGACGAACTGCTGAAAGACGGAGAGTCCGATACCGATCCAGACGATCGGCATCAGGCCGAACGCGGAGCCCTTCAGATCACGGATCGACGGTTGCGTCTCGCGGGCCAGCGTCGAGCGGATGCTCTCGATCTTGAGGTCCAGGCCCTTCTCGCCGAGCAGGACCGCGAGGATGCCGCGGGCCTCACCGAGGCGGCCCTGGGCGATCAGGTAGCGGGGAGATTCGGGAATCGTCAGCGACAGCAGTCCGTAGGCCAGTGCGGGCACGCACATCGCGAGGAACATCCAGCGCCAGGCCTCGAGCCCGAACCAGAGTTCTTCCTGCGACCCGCCGGCGATGGCCGCGAGGGCGTAGTCGACCAGGAGCGAGACGAAGATGCCCGTGACGATCGCGAGTTGCTGCAGCGACCCGAGACGTCCGCGCACCCGGGCGGGCGAGATCTCGGCGATGTAGGCGGGTGCGATGACCGAGGCCAGACCCACACCGATGCCGCCGACGATCCGGAACGTCACCAGCATCTCGACGTTGGCCGCGAATCCGGTGCCGATGGCGCTCAGCAGGAACATCACCGCAGCGGCCCGCATGGTGACGAGGCGTCCGTACCGGTCGGCGATCCGCCCGGCCAGCATCGCTCCCGCCGCGGCGCCCAGCAGTGCCGAGGCGATCGCGAATCCGAGGAGAGCGGAATCGACCTGGAACTTGCCCTCGATCGCCGACACCGCGCCGTTGATGACTGCGCTGTCGTAGCCGAAGAGCAACCCGCCGAGTGCGGCGACGACCGCGATACGGACGGGAACCGAAGTGCCCTCTGCTGTGTCGCCGGGCGATTCCGCACCGGGCAACAGGACGTTTTCAGTCATGGGACTCCTCGTGAGCAAGGGGGTGATCGAGTCTCGGATCGAGCCGAGGCCTGCGCGAGAGCGCATTCGTTGTGGTGCGGAACACAGTAAGCACCGAAACAGGAAACCGTCAAGATGTGAACATAAATAGGCGACCTTCACCGTAGATATGTTCATAAATGAACGAGGCTACCGTGACGTGCGCAGAGTTCACCCCACAAGCTGGCGGGAGACTTCAGCGGCGAACAGTCAGGCCGGAAGCGCGGATCGCAGACCCAGCGCGACGGCGCCGAGCACCTGCGCCCGGGGGCCGAGTTCGGCGACGCGGATGTCCAGGGAACGGACCGCGCTGGGCACCGCGTAGCGGCCGACGACCTCGCGCATCGGCCCGAGCAACAGTTCGCCGGCCAGCGCGAGTTCGCCGCCGATGACGAGTCGTTCGGGATTGACGAGGTTGCACAGGCTCGCCACCGCGACCCCGACGTGCCGCCCCGTGTCGGCGAGCACCCGGATGCAGGCGGCGTCGCCGCCCTCGGCCATCGCGACGATGTCGGCGATGGTGAGATCGGGGCCGCGACTCGGTGCGAGCAGTCCGATCACGACGTGCGAGGCGACGAGGGTCTCGAGGCAGCCGCGGTTGCCGCAGCGGCATACCTGACCGAACTCGTCGAGTGTCAGGTGGCCGATTTCGCCTGCGGTGCCGCCTCTTCCGCGGTACAGCCGGCCGTCGAGGACGAGCCCGGCTCCCACACCGTCGGACAGTTTGATGTAGGCGAGATCGGTGGTTCCCCGGCCCGCTCCCCACATGTGTTCGGCGAGCACGCCGAGGTTCGCGTCGTTGTCGACGTGCACCGCGGTGCCGAGATACTCCGACGCGATGGCGGCCGCGTCGACACCGACCCACCCGGGCAGGATCGACGGGCCGCCGACCTCGCCGGTGTCGGTCTCGAGCGGCGCGGGCAGACCCATTCCGACCGCGAGGACGGACGTACGGTCGCAGCCGAGTCGATCGAGGGCCGCGTCGAGAAGAGCGCCCGCCTGCACCACGCCATCCTCGGCGCGGTGCCCGGCACCGAGTTCGACGCGCTCCTCGGCGAGCACCTCGTGTGCCATGTCGGCGACGGCCACGGTGAGATGCCGGTGCCCGAAGTCGATCCCGACCGCGAGCCCCATCTTGCGGGTCAGTCGCACCGCGCGGCCCCGCTGGCCGGGGTGGTCGCCGCCCGGCACGGCGACCATCCCGGCCGCGGTCAATTCCTTGACCATGTTGGACACGGTGGCGGGAGCCAACCCGGTGCGACGCGCGATCTCCGCCTGGGTGAGCTCACCCGACGTCTGGAGCGCGCGGACCACGCGGTGCTGGTTGGCGGACTTCAGCGAGGACTGAGAACCAGGCCTCTGGGAGTCACCGTTGTCACTGTCGCGCACGAATTCACCGTACCGCGCCGCTTCTCCTGCTACCGGGCGAGTGCCGCCGCCTCACGCGCGAGGCCGCTGATCCGGTCCCAGTCCTTCTTCTTCACGGCGTCGGCGGGCGTGAGCCAGGATCCGCCGACGCAGCCGACGTTGGGCAGCGACAGGTAGTCGCCGACGTTCGACGTCGAGATGCCGCCGGTGGGGCAGAACCGTGCCGCCGGAACGGGTGAGTGGATCGAGCCGAGGAACTTCGCGCCACCCGACGCCTCGGCGGGGAAGAACTTGAGTTCGCGATAGCCGTGCTCGAGCAGGAAGAGCACCTCGGAGACCGTCGCCGCGCCCGGGAGGTGCGGCAGTCCGGTCTCCGTCATGGCCTTCAGCAGAGTTTCGGTGCTACCCGGCGACACCAGGAACTGTGCTCCCGCGTCGGCCGCCTGCGCAGCCTGCACCGGTTCCACGATGGTGCCCGCGCCGACGCAGATCTCCGGCACCTCGCTCGCGATCGCCTTGATGGCGTCGAGAGCACACGGCGTGCGCAGGGTCAGTTCGATCATCGGGATGCCGCCGGCCACCAGCGCGCGAGCCACCGGCACTGCGTCGCCGAGGTCGTCCACGACGACGACGGGGATGACCGGGACGCGGTCGAGGAGGGAGGGGCTGTTCGTCACTGAAATACTCCTTAGACGGGTTGGGGGTGGAAAACGCTGGCGCCCTGGGTCGCCGGTCCGACAGCGGCGCGCAGGCCGGCGAAGAGTTCGCGCCCCGTACCGACCCATTCGTCGGCGCCCAGTGCACGACCGGTCGCCGGGCGGGCGGCCAGTTCCTCGTCGTCGAGGTGCACGTTCACGGAGCCGGTGACGGCGTCGACGGTCAGGACGTCACCGTCACGCACACGCGCGAGCGGTCCGTCCACGGCCGCCTCGGGGGTCAGGTGGATGGCCGCCGGAACCTTCCCGGAGGCACCGGACATCCGGCCGTCCGTGACCAGCGCGACCTTCCGGCCCTGGTCCTGCAGAACGCCGAGAACCGGGGTGAGCTTGTGCAATTCGGGCATCCCGTTGGCGCGTGGGCCCTGGTACCGGAGTACGGCCACGAAATCGCCGGTCAACGTGCCCGCCTCGAACGCGGCGAGGAAGTCGAGCTGATCGTCGAAGACCCTGGCCGGAGCGGTCACCACGCGGTGGTCCGGGTGGACGGCCGACGTCTTCATCACGCAGGAACCGAGGTTTCCGGTCAGCATCTTGAGCCCGCCGTTGACGTCGAACGGATCTTCCGGTCCGCGCAACACGCTGGTGTCGAGGCTGATTCGCGTACCCGGCTGCCATTCGACGCCCTCGCCCGACAGCTTCGGTTCCTCGGTGTAGCGGCGGAGCCCGGGGCCGACGACGGTCTTCACGTCCTCGTGCAGCAGTCCCGCGTCCAGCATCGAGGACACGACGTAGCCGAGTCCACCGGCCGCGTGGAAGTGGTTCACATCGGCCGAGCCGTTGGGGTAGATCCGGGCGAGCAGCGGCACCACCGCGGACAACTCGGACAGGTCGTCCCACGTGAGCGTGATTCCGGCGGCGCGGGCGATCGCCACGAGGTGCATCGTGTGATTGGTCGAACCGCCGGTGGCGAGCAGCGCCACGCAACCGTTGACCACGGCCTTCTCGTCGACGACCTCGCCGACCGGCGTGTAGTCGTCGCCGAGTGCGGTGAGACCGGTGACGCGCCTTCCCGCCTCCGACGTCAGTGCGTCACGCAGCGGGGTACCGGGGTTCACGAAGCTCGACCCGGGCAAGTGCAGGCCCATCACCTCCATGAGGAGCTGGTTGGAATTGGCCGTGCCGAAGAACGTGCACGTGCCCGCGCCGTGGTAACTCGCCGCCTCCGCGTCGAGCAGCTCCTCGCGTTCGGCCTTACCCTCCGCGTACAACTGCCGCACGCGCGACTTCTCGTTGTTGGGCAGACCGGACGTCATCGGACCGGCCGGGACGAAGATCGTCGGCAGGTGACCGAAACCCAGAGCGCCGATGAGCATCCCCGGCACGATCTTGTCGCACACTCCGAGCATGAGGGCGCCGTCGAACATGTCGTGGGACAGTCCGATCGCCGTCGCCATCGCGATGACGTCGCGGCTGAACAGCGACAGCTGCATGCCGTCGCGGCCCTGAGTGATGCCGTCGCACATCGCGGGGACACCGCCGGCGAACTGGGCGATGCCACCGGCCTCCATGACCGCGGCCTTCAGCTGCCGCGGAAAGTGCTCGAACGGCTGGTGCGCCGACAGCATGTCGTTGTACGACGAGACGATCGCGATATTGGGCTTGACGAAGCTGCGCAGCGCCTTCTTGTCGGCCGGGCCGGACGCGGCGAAGCCGTGTGCGAGGTTCGCGCAGGCCAGCTTGCCGCGCGCCGGGCCGCGGTCCCCCGCCGCCCGGATACGGTCGAGGTAGACCGTGCGCTCGGGTTTGCTGCGCTCGATGATGCGTTCGGTGACGGCGGCGAGGACGGGGTGCACGTCGGCCGTCGGTGTGGGTGCGTCGGTCATGCGGTGACTCCTTCGTGCCAGGCGCGGCCGTCGCGCTCGATCAGGGTGGTCGCGTCGGTGGGCCCGTTGGTGCCGGCCGGGTAGCGGCGCGGGGCGCGCTCGGACTTCTCCCAGCCGACGAGGATCTGCTCGACCCACTCCCAGGCGGCCTCGACCTCGTCGCGGCGCATGAACAGGGTCGGGTTACCCCGGACCACGTCCATCAGCAGCCGCTCGTAGGCGTCGGGTGACGGACGCTTGAACGTTTCGATGTAGTTGAGGTCCAACGACACCGGCTTGAGTCGGATACCGCCGGGGCCAGGTTCCTTCGCCGTCATGTGCAGCCGCATGCCCTCGTGGGGCTGCAACTGGATCACCAGGCGGTTGGGTTCGCTGTGGCCCTCGCTGCCGGGGAACATGGGGTGCGGGACGGGCTTGAACTGCACCACGATCTCCGAGCAGCGCCGGTCCATGCGCTTGCCGGTGCGCAGGTAGAACGGAACGCCGGCCCAACGCCAGTTCTGGATCTCGGCCTTGACGGCGATGAACGTCTCGGTGGTGCTCTCCGGGTTCTCGACGTCCTCCTGGTATCCGGGGACGGCGATCCCGTCGGCCAGGCCGGGGCCGTACTGGCCTGCGACGGTGCAGCTTTCGACGTACTTCGGGCTCATCGGCTTGAGGGCCTGGAGGACCTTGAGCTTCTCGTCTCGCACGGTCTCGCGGTCGACGTAGGTGGGCGGTTCCATCGCGACGAGGCAGAGCATCTGCAGGAGGTGGTTCTGCAGCATGTCGCGCAGGGCACCCGCCGACTCGTAGTAGCCGCCGCGACTGCCGACTCCGAGCGACTCGGCGACGTTGATCTGCACGTGGTCGATCGACGACGAGTTCCACAGCGGTTCGAGGAACGTGTTGGCGAATCGCGTAACCAGAAGGTTCTGGACGCTCTCTTTGCCGAGGTAGTGGTCGATGCGGAAGATCTGCGATTCCTCGAACACGGCGCCGACCGCGTCGTTGACGGCGCGGGCCGAGGCGAGGTCGTGTCCGATCGGCTTCTCCAGCACGACGCGGGACTGTGCGTCGGCGAGACCGTTCAGGGCGAGGTTGTCACAGATCGGCCCGAACAGACTGGGAGCGCAGGCCAGGTAGAAGACCCGGATCGAACCTTCCCGCGCGGCGAGGCACTCGCTGAGGCCCGCCCAGTTCGCGGGGTCCGCGGCGTCGACGGAGACGTATTCGAGGCGATTGAGAAATCGCTCACAGGTGTCCGAATCCAGCTGATCGCCGGACACGAACCGGGCGAGTTCGCCTCGCACCTTGTCGCGGTAGCCGTCGGTGTCGAGACCGGCTCGCGAGGCACCGATCACGCGGGTTTCTGCGGGCAGCTGGCCGTCCCGATCGCGCAGGTAGAGCGCGGGAAGCAGCTTACGAACCGCCAGGTCGCCGGTTCCGCCGAACACGACGAAATCGCACGGTTCCACGGTGGTCGCTGGTGACATGTCATCTCCCTCTGAAAGCCGGATGTGTGGGCCGTCACAGACGACAGTAGGCGACCTTTGGCTTTCGATCAATACAGACTTAAGTATTTCTGCGAACAAAGATCCGGGGCTTACGTTGTCAGACGCGTGTCCGGTTGGTTGAATGGCCTGCATGCGGACGCCTCGCTCGACGACCTCCCCGGCGACGGGTGGCGACGTCTTCGCCCTCATTCGCGCAGGGCAAGCAACGACGCGCACCGAGATCGGCACCCTCACCGGCCTCTCCCGCACCGCTGTCGCGGCCCGGGTCTCCTCGCTGCAGGCGTCGGGGCTCGTCGTCGAACGCGAGGAGGGCGTCTCGACAGGCGGTCGCCCGCCGGTGAAGCTCTCGTTTCACGTACAGGCCGGTGTCGTGCTGTCGGCAGCCATCGGCCGGAGCCGCACCCAGCTGGCCATCTGCGACCTCGCCGGCGACGTCATCGTCGCCGAGGACGTGGAGCAGGAGATCGGCACCAGCCCGGCCGAGCTGATGCCCGTCATCGCGCAACGCCTCATCGCGCTGCGCAAGAGTCTGGGCGAGACCGCGGGACGGACGGTCGGGATCGGGATCAGCCTCCCCGGCACCGTCGACACCGAACGCGGGTGCAGCCTGAACTCCCCCATGATGTCGGGCTGGGACGGCGTCCCCCTCCAGCCGTTCCTCGCCGACGTCACCGACGCGCCCGTCTTCGTCGACAACGACGCCAACGTCATGGTGCTGGCGGAGCGGCGCGGAGAACGCCGCGACTTCGCCGACATGCTGCTCATCAAGGCGTCGACCGGACTGGGCGCCGGACTCGTGTCCGGTGGTGTGCTCCAGCGGGGCGCCCTCGGCGCGGCGGGCGAAATCGGGCACACGAAAACCGCAGCGGCACAAGGTGTGGTGTGCCGCTGCGGTGATGTGGGTTGTATCGAGGCCGTGGCCGGCGGGTGGGCGCTGGTCCGCAATCTGCAGGAGCAGGGACGCGAAGTCACCCACATCCGCGACGTGATCACCCTCGCCCTGGCCGGGGACGCCGAGGCCCGGCGGATGATCCGCGAGAGCGGACGGCAGATCGGCGAAGTGTTGTCGGGTGCGATCAACCTTCTCAACCCGGAGGTCGTGATCGTCGGCGGCGACATGGCGCAGGCCTACGACACGTTCGTCGCCGGGCTACGCGAAACCCTGTACGGCAACGCCATCGCCGTTGCCACCCAACAGCTTCAGATCCTCCCCTGGACGCACGGGGAACTGTCGGGAGTCGTCGGCAGCGCCACCATGGCGCTCGACCACGTCCTCAGCGTGCGCGCGGTGGACCAGCTGCTCGCAGGCGCTCCGCGCCCGTGAGCGGTTGACGAGTCCAGAGACTCGCTCACCGCGCACGGGCGGCGAAGCCGCCTACTTGACGTCGGAACCGTGCTTGGTGAGCGGCATGATCTCGATCGTCATGTACGGGAACAGTGGAAGGTTCCACAGGATCTCGTGCAGTTCGTCGGCCGACTCGACGTCGAAGATGCTGATGTTGCTGTACTGGCCGACGATCCGCCAGATCTCGGGCCACTTGCCGGAGCGTTGAAGCTCCTGCGAATACGCCTTCTCCTTGGCGATGGTCTCGTCCCGGACCGTCGGGTCGAGGTCACGGGGAATGGCGACGTCCATGCGGACGTGAAAGAGTGCCATCGGGTGGTGTGCTCCTTAGTTCCTGGTCCAGGTCTTGACTGCGTCCATGTTGAGCTCGATTCCGAGTCCGGGACCTTCGGGCAGGAACACCTGGCCGTCGGCGTAGCGGATCGGTTCCTGCAGCAGCTCCTCGCTGAACAGCAGCGGTCCGAACAGTTCGGTGCCGAAGTCGATGCCGGGTTCCGCGCACGCGAAGTGGATGGACGCCGCGGTTCCGATCGGGCCTTCGATGGACGTGGCTCCGTGGCAGGCGATTCCGGCTGCCTTGGCGATCGCGACCACCTCGCGGCTCTTCTTCAGGCCACCGCATTTGGTGGTCTTGAGGGCGATGACGTCCGCGGCGCCGCGGCGTGCGACCTCGAGGGCGTCGTGCGGAGTCTGCACGCTCTCGTCCGCCATCACCGGGACGGGGACGAGGCGGTTGAGCTCGGCGAGGACCTCGAGTTGCTCACCGGGTGTGGGCTGCTCGATCAGTTCGACGCCGCCTTCGACGAGGCGGGGCACGTACTTCAGCGCGGTGAGCCTGTCCCAGCGGGCGTTGACGTCGATGCGGACGCCGGCCTTGCCCTGCAGAGCCTGCGCGATCTGGACCACCCGGGCAGTGTCGACGGCGGGATCGAGCGCACCCATCTTCAGCTTGAAACTGAAGTGCCGCTTCGACTCGACGAGACCGAGGGCCTCCTCGATGATCTCCTCGGCGGGTGCGGCGCCGAGGGCCCACGTGACGTCGACGCTCTTCCGGAAGGCGCCGCCGAGCAGCGTGTGCACGGGCACGCCCAGGCTGCGGGCCCAGGCGTCGTGCAACGCGACGTCGACGGCGGCCTTCGCGAAACGTGCATTGGCGACGACTCGTTCGATGTCCGGCATGATGCCGGTGATCTCGTCGACACCCCGGCCCAGCAGCACCGGGACGATGTACTTCTCGACGATCGCCTGCATCGTCTCCACCGATTCGCCGCCCCACCACGGGCCGCCGGGGACGACGCCCTCGCCGTAGCCGGTCACGCCGCCCGCGGTCGTGACGGCGACGAGCAGTAGCGGCTGCGCCGTCATCGACGTGGTGGCGAACTTGTGGGGACGCACCAACGGCACATCGAGGATCGTCGTTTCGACGGAGACGATCGACAGGTCGGTCATCGGATCACTTTCTCTACGGGTGGAACGGGTCACGCGGGGTCGAGCACGAAGTTGTAGGTGACGTAGTTCTTGCCGTCGTCACCGGTCTTCGGGTCGAGGATGAGTTCCGGCTTGGTCGCCGACGCGACGTCGCTGTCGATCCAGTCGCCGCCCTTGAAGTACAGCTGCGTGGTCACCGACTCCTTGCCCGGCGCCGACACGATGAGGTGCAGGTGCGCGGGACGCCACGGGTGACCGTTCTGCGCCTCGATGAACTGACCGGTCGGGCCGTCGGTCGGGATCTGGTAGGGCGCCGGCTGGATCGTGGTGATCTCGTAGCGGCCGTTCTCGTCGGCGATGATGGTGCCGCGCAGGTTCCACTCGGGCAGGTGCGGGGCGAACTGCGAGTAGTAGCCGTCGTTGTCGGCGTGCCACAGTTCGACCTTCGCGCCGGCGAGACCGTTGCCGTCGAGATCGGTGACCTGGCCGGAGAAGACGAGCGGGGTGATCTTCTCGTCCTCTTCCCGCATCGGCAGGGTGCACTTCGACGGCAGCTCGGGGGCGTTCTCGATGTAGTACGGGCCCTCGATGCTGCCCTTGGTGCCCTTGCGGCTGCGAGCGAGGACTTCTTCGACGGAGTGCTCGATGAACACGTCGAGGAACAGCGGCCATTCGCCGCCCTCGCCGACGTCGATCAGCCACTGCTTGAACACGCGGTACTCGGGGTAGGTGACGCCGTGCTTCAGGATCACGTCGTTGAGTGCGCCGAGCGCGTCCTTGGCGATGGCCGCGAGCCGCTCCGGCGAGGTGTCGGCGGTGACGCGCTCGGCCTTGAACTTGTCGGTGGCGGCGGAGCCGGATCCGGCGGCGGTGGGGCTCTCGGTGGTGGTCATCTGTTTCTCCTTGGGCTGGGAGGGGATCGGATTGGGCTGATATCGAGTTTTGGGCGACGCGGTGGGTGTTCACGCGCCGAGGGGTCTTGCATCCTGTACGCTATGCGTACTAACATCACGCTGTGCGTACACCACTACTGTGCGCGCAGTCACATTGAAATGTCAACCCCAAGTCCGAATACGCACACGAATCGCTGGTGGAGGCCGCAATGACCGAGAGCGATCGCGATTACATCCAGAGCATCGAGCGCGGGTTCGCAGTGCTCCTCGCATTCGACGCGCAGCGTCCGAACCCGACGCTCGCCGAACTCGCCACAGAAGCGGGACTGTCGCGTCCCGCGGTCCGCCGGATCCTGCTCACCCTGCAGAAGCTGGGGTACGTCGCCGGCTCGGGAGGCCGGTGGTCGCTCACCCCCCGCGTGCTCAGCATCGGACAGCACTACTCGGAGTCGCACGCACTGATCGAGGCCGCGATGCCCCGGCTGCTCGAGGTGGCCGAGAAGACCCAGGAGTCCGCGTCGCTCGGCGTGCTCGACGGCGCCGACGTGGTCTACGCGGCGCGCGTTCCCGTCCGCCGGATCATGAGCATCAACGTCTCCGTCGGCACCCGCGTCCCCGCGTACGCCACGTCCATGGGTCGCGCGCTCCTGGCCTGGGCTCCCGCCGACGTGGTCGAGCGGGTGGTCGCCGAGTCCACATTCGAGAAACTCGGGCCCGAAACCATCGGCACTGCAGCCGAACTCGAACGGGAACTCGCCAAGGTCCGCGAGCAGGGGTTCGCCCTGACGTCCGAGGAGCTGGAGAAGGGTCTGATCTCGCTGGCCGCCCCCGTCCGCGACGCCGGCGGCACAGTGGTCGGCGTGGTCGCGTGCTCCACGTCGTCCGCGCGGAACACTCCGGCACAGTTCCGCGAACAGGCCGTTCCGTGCGTCCTCGCCGCCGCGGCCGCCCTGAGCACGGACATGGGCTTCGCCGGCTGACGGCATCACGTCGGTCAGATCGGGTCGAGCACGAAGTCGCAGGAGACCTCTCCGCCGAGCCCGACGTCGACGAGCGACTCGACGGCGGACGCGTCCACTTCTCGCGATGCGCCCGGTGTCGGCACCAGGCGCGTCTCGAGCGGCCGGAAGCCACGCGCATGCACGACGACGTTGACATGCCCGACATCGGCTTCGCCTCGGGCGCTCGAGAATTCGCACGGCGCCGGCTGCACGGTCGAGATGTCGAAGCGGCCCCCGGCGCATGTGACGACGATGCCGCGCAGGTTGTTGCGCAGAATCTCGACGGAGTACCCGGAGTAGCAGCCGCCGGCGTCCGCGTGCCAGATCTCGAGTTCCGCCCCCGACAGCGGTTCGCCGTCGCGTGAGCGCACGACCCCCGCGATGCGGAGCGGAGTTCCCGGCTCGCCGGGAAGTGCCGCGAGGTTCGCCTTCCACGGCAGCACTCGCTGCGCGGGGAGGTAGAACTCCCGGTCGACGTGGTCGAGGCCTGCCTGGTCCACGTGAGGTGCGGTCGTCGTCGACGTTGAGGTCATCACCTGATCCGATCACTCTCGTACGCTGTGCGTACATTGAGAACGCTGTGCGGTCGATGTCGAGTGTGCGCGTGGTCACACGCTTTCGTCAACCTCGGCCCGTTCACATCGCGGACGGGTCGGCCCGGTGCATCTGTGGGATAATTTCCCCGCCACCGGCGGACAACGACGTTTCGCCGTCCCCGGTTCGCGCCCTCGTGCCGGCCACGTCGAATCCCCGAGGATCACATCGATGACCACGCCTCCCCGCAGCATCACCCTCCGCTTCCTGGCCGCACCCACCGAGGTGGCGACGCTCGGAGGGGCCGTCCAGGGTGGCCGGATCCTCGAATGGATCGACAAGGCCGCCTACGCCTGCGCGGTCGGCTGGAGCGGGAGCTACTGCGTCACCGCCTACGTGGGAAACATCAAGTTCACCCGGTCCATCGAGTCGGGACACCTCGTCGAGGTCGAAGCCCGGCTCGTCCACACCGGGCGCTCCAGCATGCACATCCAGTGCACCGTGTCATCGGCCGACCCGCGCACCGGACAGTTCACCGAGGCCAGCAACTGCCTGATCATCTTCGTCGCCGTCGACGACTCCGGTAAGCCGACGAGTGTGCCGCCGTGGCAGCCCGTCACCGCCACCGACCGCGCCGAGTCCGAGGAGGCGGTCATGCGCATCGGCCTGCGGGCCGACATCGAAGAGGCGATGAGCAAGCAGAACTACACCGACGCGGGCACCGCACCGGAATCGCTCACCCGCTTCCTCGCAGCGCCCACCGACGTCAACTGGGGCGGCAAGACCCACGGCGGAACCGTGATGCGCTGGATCGACGAGGCCGCCTACCTGTGCGGCACGTCGTGGAACGGCACGCCGTGCGTGTCCGTGTACGCCGGCGGGGTGCGTTTCTACCGCCCGATCCAGATCGGGCACGTCGTCGAGGTCGATGCCCGCCTGCTGCACACCGGCGCGCAGACCATGCACATCTCGGTGCACGTGCGATCCGGCGACCCGCGCACCCGGGAAATGAACCTCACCACCCACTGCCTCACCGTCGTCGCCGCCGTCGACGAGGACGGCGCCGCAACGGCAGTACAGCAGTGGGTGCCGCAGTCCGACGAGGACCGCAAGCTGGAGGCGCACGCCCGCGAACTCATCGCCCTCCGCGACCGGGCGCGAATCGGCGCCCTGGCGTAATCCGCCCGAGTAGCGTCACGGGAAACGGTCTACCCGCGGAAGGAGCGGGGGGATGCCTGGGAACCGTCCACTCGACGTGCAGTTGTCCCGGCGGCGGGTGCTGCAGTGGGGAGCCGGAGCGGCACTCCTCGGGCTCACCGGGGCCTGCGCCCGAACCGACGACACCGAGGCCCCGATCGGACCCGACTCTCCGGAGGTGCGCGCGTTCGCCGAGGCCGAGTCCCGGCGATTTCCCGGCGGGAGGCCGGTCGCCTACGAGCTCTCCGCGACACAGTCCGATGTCGACCTCGCAGGTAAACGCACTGCTGCGTGGCTGTACAACACGCAACTGCCGGGCCCGATCCTGCGGGCGAACGTCGGGGACAGGGTCCAGGTGCGGTTTCGCAACCAGCTGCCGGATTCCACCACCGTGCACTGGCACGGGCTGGCCATCCGCAACGACATGGACGGGGTCCCGGATGTCACGCAGGCTCCGATACCGGCGGACACAGAGTTCGTCTACGACTTCATCCCGCCCGACCCGGGCACATACTGGTACCACACGCACGGCGATCTCCAGCGCGGCCGAGGGCTGTACGGGGCTCTGATCATCGACGATCCCGGGGCTCCCGCGAACTACGACGCCGAGTTCGTCGTCGTGCTCTCCGACTGGTTGACCGACCGCACGCCGTCGCAGGTCTTCGACGAACTCCGCGGCGGGCGGATGACGTCCATGCCCGAGATGACGTCGCGCGTGCTCGGCGGTGACTCCGGCGACGTCCGGTACCCGGTGTACCTCCTGAACGGGAAACCCCCCGGCGATCCGGCCGTCTTCACGGCACGGCCGGGGCAACGCGCCCGTATCCGGCTGATCAACGCGGGCGACGACACCGCGTTCCGGGTCGCGCTGGGTGGCCACCGGCTGACCGTCACTGACACGGACGGTTTCCCCGTCGAACCGGTCGACACCGACTCGGTGCTGATCGGCATGGGCGAGCGGTACGACGCCGTCGTCACCCTGCAGGACGGGGTGTTCCCGCTGGTCGCGGTCGCCGAGGGGAAGGGCGCGCAGGCATTCGCGGTGGTGCGCACCGGCGGCGGCGCAGCCCCCGATCCCGCCGTGGCGCCCCGTGAGCTGGGCGCTCCCCCACTCACCGTGGCCGACCTGCGTGCCACCGACGCCGTCCGGCTACCCGTCGTCGACCCGGGTGTCACACTGGAGGCGTCGCTCGGCGGCGACATGAAGCAGTACGTGTGGACGGTGAACGGCAAGGCCTATCCCGCCCACACCCCGCTGACCGTCCACCGGGACCAGCGAGTGCGGCTGGTCTATACGAACCCCACGATGATGTTCCACCCCATGCACCTGCACGGGCACACGTTCGCCGTCGCCCGGTCGGACGGCTCCGGACCGCGGAAGGACACCGTGATCGTGCTCCCCGGGCAGACCGTCGCCGCCGACGTCGACACGACCAACCCTGGCCAGTGGATCACACACTGCCACAACGACTATCACCTTGCCGCTGGCATGGCGACGATCTTCTCCTATGTGAGCTGACGCCGGACCGTCAGCCCCGGAGCGCTTCCGAGGGCGCCACGCCGTACTTCCGGCGGTACGCCGCCGCGAACCGACCGGTGTGGGTGAAACCCCAGCGCATCGCGACCTCGGCGACCGTCGGTGAACCGTCCGCGCGCAGCAGGTCGTCGTGGACACGTTCGAGCCGGACGTCCAGCAGGTAGTCGCGGGGGCTCACCCCGACGTACTCCTGGAATCCCTCCTGCAGGCGGCGGACCCCGACACCCGCGATCTCGGCCATCTCGGCCGCCGTCCACGCCCGTGCGGGATCGGCGTGGATCTCGTCGATGACGCGCTTGACGATGCGCGGCCGGGTACCGGCACCGGCCGTCTCGTCGTCCGGGATCGCTGCCAGGACCAGTGCCGTGGTGACCGCCCCCGACAGTTGCTCGGCGACGAGGGGGTTGGTGTAGATGCCGTCCGACCGCAGCATCTGGTCGAGCAGCGACCGCACCAGAGCCAGCCAGCTGGCACCGTTCTCGCTGGTCAGATCCAACTGCGGGGGCAGTCGCAGTCCCGGCCGCGCCAGGATCCGCGCCATCTCACGATGCAGGTAGTCGCGGTCGACGCGCACGCCGATGATGGAGCAGTCCTTGCTCCAGTCGGTGATGAGCGTCGTCGTGTCGGGCGGGCATATCGTTCCCGCCCCGGGCACGGACGACACCTCGTGCTTGCCGGTCACCGATTCCAGATGCCCCGACAGCGGCACGTTGATCGCATACGCGCCGGGGTGGTCCGACTGGATCGACACGTCCGCGCCCCAGCCGATGTGGGTGATCTTCACAGGCCCGAGTTCCACCGCCTCCGCGACGGTATTGCCCGCGTTCGACCTGTTCAGCGGGGTCAGCCGGTGCGGGAAGTACACGTCCGACACCACGTGCGACGCTTCGTCCCAATCTTCGGGGCGAATCAGCTTGGACGCGGGCTGCATGGCACCAGTGTGACTACGGACACCTTCGATTGCAATTTTCGGCGTGATCCAAGTCACCGCGCAAAGCGGATCACCTCCGCGCTCAGCGGATCGACGCGCCGTTCCCACGGTCGTACTTTCGTCCGTACCTCATCAGCGCCCCGGACAGGAAGGGAGGCTCCGACCATGGAGCAACGCGAACTCCGGAACATTTTCGGGCAGTTTGCCAGCGGAGTCACGGTCATCACGTGCGCCAACTCCGAGGGCCTGCCGCACGGAGCGACGGTCACCGCCTTCACCGCCGTCTCGATCGAGCCGAGACTGTGCCAGATCACCCTGACCCGAAAGTCCAAGGCCTGCAACTACTTGAGCAAGGCACCCTTCGCCGTCAACATTCTCGCCGCCGACCAGGTGGACACCGCGATGCATTTCGCCGGGCGACCGCAGAACCCCGAACCCGTGTGGGCCGACGGGCCGACCGCCCCCATCATCTGCGGTGCCGCCGCCACGTTGTCGTGCCGGCCGTGGGCCGAGTACGACGGTGGCGATCACATCATCTTCATCGGTGAGATCGTCACGGCCGAATCCAGCGGCAAGGACCCGCTGCTGTTCTACCGGAGCACTTTCCACGACCTCGGCTCACCGTCCGCGTCGGCCGCATGGAACGGATCGATGGACGATCCGAACAACGGCTGGTTCGACTCCACCACCTCCTTCACCCCGTTCCATCTTCAGCCCGTCAACTGACCGCCCGATCCGAAAGGACATTCCATGACCACCACCGAAAGCGCTCCCGAGACCGCGCTCGACCCGACGAAGGTCAACCCGGCCGCAGACTGCGAAGCCAACCGCACCGCCAACTTCGCGTCGCGGCCGATGACCGGTGACGAGTACATCGAGTCGCTGCGCGACGACCGTGAGATCTGGTTGCACGGCGAGCGCGTCGAGGACGTCACCACCCATCCCGCGTTCCGCAACCCCATCCGGATGACCGCCCGCCTCTACGACTCGATGCACACGGGCGAACACGTCGACAAGGTCACCACCCCCACCGACACCGGCAACGGCGGCGTCACGATGCCGTTCTTCAAGGCGCCGAAGTCCTCGGACGACCTGCTGAAGGAACGCGACGCCATCGCCACCTGGGCGCGCATGACGTACGGCTGGATGGGCCGGTCGCCCGACTACAAGGCCTCCTTCCTCGGCACCCTGCATGCCAACAAGGAGCTGTACTCGCCGTTCCAGGACAACGCCGAGCGCTGGTACAAGGAATCGCAGGAAAAGGTCCTGTACTGGAACCACGCGATCATCAACCCGCCGGTCGACCGGCAACTCCCGCCCGACGAGGTCGGCGACGTGTTCATGAAGGTGGAGAAGGAAACCGACGCCGGCCTCATCGTCTCCGGCGCCAAGGTGGTGGCCACCGGCTCGGCCATCACCAACTACAACTTCATCGCCCACTACGGCCTGCCGATCAAGAAGAAGGAATTCGCCCTGATCTGCACCGTCCCGATGGACGCACCGGGCGTGAAGCTGATCTGCCGGTCCTCGTTCACCCAGAACGCGGCCGTGATGGGCACCCCGTTCGACTACCCGCTGTCGAGCCGGATGGACGAGAACGACACCATCTTCATCTTCGACAAGGTGCTCGTGCCGTGGGAGAACGTCTTCATGTACGGCGACGTCGACAAGATCAACGGCTTCTTCCCGCAGTCCGGATTCCTGCCCCGCTTCACCTTCCAGGGCTGCACCCGTCTCGCCGTGAAGCTCGACTTCATCGCCGGCATGCTGATGAAGGCCCTCGACGCCACCGGCGCGGGCGGTTTCCGCGGCGTGCAGACCCGCGTCGGTGAGGTCATCGGCTGGCGAAACCTGTTCTGGTCACTCACCGAATCGATGGCACGCAACCCCGAGCCGTGGATCGGCGACACCGTCATCCCGAAGCTCGAGTACGGCCTCACGTACCGCATGTTCATGATCCAGGGCTACCCGCGCATCAAGGAGATCATCGAACAGGACGTCGCGTCCGGCCTGATCTACCTGCCCTCGAGCGCCCGCGACTTCAAGAGCCCCGACGTCCGGCCGTACCTCGACAAGTACGTCCGCGGCTCCGACGGCATGACCGCCGTCGAACGCGTCAAGATCATGAAGGCCCTGTGGGATTCGATCGGCAGCGAGTTCGGTGGCCGCCACGAACTCTACGAGCGCAACTACTCCGGCAACCACGAAAACGTCAAGGCGGAACTGCTGTTCGCCGCCGAGAACCGTGGCGACGTCGCCTCCATGAAGGGCTTCGCCGAGCAGTGCCTGTCCGAATACGACCTCGACGGCTGGACGGTCCCCGACCTCATCGGCAACGACGACGTCTCGTACTTCGGCAACAAGTAACCGCACAGCCGCGCAATCCCCGTCAGAAGCGAATCAGCTCTGACGGGGATTTGCCGTACCGCCGGCGGTACGCGGCGGAGAACCGGCCCGCATGGGTGAACCCCCACCGGGCAGCGACCTCGGAGACCGTGACACCGGGTTCCAGTGCCCTCAGGTCGGCGTCGGCGCGACTCAGGCGGATGTCGAGGAGGCATTCCGACGGGCTGCGCCCGACGTACTCGCGAAACCCTTCCTGCAACCGGCGGACGCTGGTACCCGCCAACTCGGCCATGTCTGCTGCCGTCCAGGCGCGGGCTGGGTCGTCGTTGAGGCCGTCGAGCACTCGCTTGACGATTCGCGGTCGGGGTGCGCCCCCGCGCACCTCCTCGTCGGGCGTGACGGCCAGGACGAACGCCGAGGTGATCGCGCCGGCGAGCTGTGGGCCGACCACCGGGTTGGCCAGGAGGTCGGCCGGCTCCCGCAGTTGCGCGGTCAATGAGCGCACCAGACGAAACCAGCTGTGTCCCGGGGCCTCGGTGAGATCGATCTGCGACGGTAGGTGCAGCCCGGGCCGCAGGTCGGAGCCGAGGATCCGGTCAGCCTCCTGCTCGAGGTAGGCGCTGTCGAATTTGACGCCGAGCACCGAGCAGTCGCCGCTCCACCGGGTGATCAAGGTCGGCTCGTCCGCCCGGAAGACCGTGGCCTGACCGGGCCGCGACAGCACCGTGTCGCCCTGCGAACAGGACTCCAGCGAACCGGACAGCGGAATGTTGATCTCGTACGCATCCGGATAGTCGCACTCGATCGACACGTCGGCACCCCAGCCCAACCTCCCGAGAGTGACGGGGCCGAGGTCGACGGTCCGCATCGACAGCTTCATCGCTCCATTCGGCGACAAGTCGGTCAACGTGTGGGGAAAGTACGCACCGGCCACCGCCCTCGACGCCGCATCCCAGTCCTGGGTTTCGGTGATCGTCGATGCCATCGTCATGCACCTGCCTCACTGAAGAATCGTTCCGACCTCATTGAAACCGTGTCGTCACGCCCAGTCGAGGATAACTGAGACCGCAATCACAAGTAGTCGCGCAGATGGTCCAGAGACCGCGCAGAGTGGCTAGACCACCCTCGTACGACGGCATACCTTCTTCCTCACCCCGCTCACACAACGAAAGTTGTTTCCGAGCAGTTGCTTTGAATGAGGAGATTCAGATGACCGCCACCCTCTCTTGGATCGACGAGATCACGATGACGGAACTCGAGCGCAACCCGTACCCCGTCTACGAGCGGCTGCGTGCCGAGGCGCCGCTGGCCTACGTCCCGGTCCTCGGCTCGTTCGTCGCGACCACCGCCGACTTGTGCCGCACCATCGCCAACAGCCCCGACTTCGAGGGAATCATCACCAAGGCCGGCGGCCGCACGTTCGGTCACCCTGCGGTGATCGGCGTCAACGGCGAGATCCACCGCGACCTCCGCTCGATGGTCGACCCCGCACTGCAACCGTCGGAGGTGGACCGCTGGGTCGACGGACTCGTCCGCCCCATCGCGCGTCGCTACGTGGAGCAGTTCGAGAACGACGGCAAGGCCGATCTGGTCTCGCAGTACTGCGAACCCGTCAGCGTGCGCGCACTCGGTGACCTGCTGGGGTTGAACGACGTCAGCTCGGACACGTTGCGTGACTGGTTCCACCGGCTGTCGAACTCCTTCACCAATGCCGGGGTGGACGCGGACGGCGAGTTCACGAACCCGGAGGGATTCGTGCAGGGCGACGAGGCCAAGGCAGAGATCCGGGCCGTCGTCGATCCGCTCATCGACAAGTGGATCGTCGAACCCGACGACAGCGCCATCTCGCACTGGCTGCACGACGGCATGCCCGAAGGGAAGGTCCGCGACCGCGAGTACATCTACCCCACGCTCTTCGTGTACCTGCTGGGCGCGATGCAGGAACCCGGCCACGGCATGGCGTCGACGCTCGTGGGCCTGTTCACCCGCCCCGAGCAACTGGAGGCCGTCATCGACGAGCCCGCGCTGATTCCGCGGGCGATTTCCGAGGGAATGCGCTGGACCTCCCCGATCTGGTCGGCGACCGCCCGCATCAGCACCAAGGACGTCACGCTCGGGGACGTGTTCCTTCCCGAGGGATCCGTGGTCCTGTTGTCCTACGGTTCGGCCAACCACGACGCCGCCGTCTACGACGCCCCCTCCGACTACGACATGACGCGTCCCCCGCTCCCCCACCTGGCGTTCGGTTCCGGCAATCACGCGTGCGCGGGCATCTACTTCGCGAACCACGTCTGCCGCATCGGCCTGGAGGAACTGTTCGAGGCGATCCCGAACCTCGAACGTGACTCCGGCGCGGACGTGGAGTTCTGGGGCTGGGGTTTCCGCGGCCCGACCGCCCTCCGGACCACGTGGGAGGTGTAGCCGTGACCTTCACCGTCTCGGTCTCCGCGGACAGGGTGGAATGCCGCCCCGACCAGCCGCTTCTGGACGCCTTCCTCCGGGGCAGCGTGTGGATGCCGAACTCTTGCAACCAGGGCACGTGCGGAACGTGCAAGCTGCGGGTCGTATCGGGGGAGGTCGACCACGGCCTGTCGCCCGAACACACGCTGACCCGGGCCGAACGCGAGCAGGGGTTTGCGCTGGCCTGCCAGGCGACCCCGTGCAGTGACACGGTGGTGGAACGCCTGGACACGGCACCGGCGGGCACCGTCCACGCACTGCGAGACGTCGTCGGCACCGTGAGCGCGATCGAGGACG
Source organism: Rhodococcus sp. IEGM 1307 (assembly GCF_030056915.1). Classification (NCBI taxonomy): domain Bacteria; kingdom Bacillati; phylum Actinomycetota; class Actinomycetes; order Mycobacteriales; family Nocardiaceae; genus Rhodococcus; species Rhodococcus sp. IEGM 1307. The sequence goes on along the minus strand of NZ_JASHKW010000012.1, from coordinate 206,791 downwards.
TCGCCCGTGACACGCGGCGGGTTCTCGTCACGCTCGACAGCCCGCTCGAATTCTCCGCGGGGCAGTACGTCGAACTGCGAGTACCCGGCACCGACCACCGCCGCCAGTACTCGATGGCGAACACGCCGGGCGAGTCGAAACAGCTCGAGTTCCACATCCGCAGGCAGCCGGGCGGAGTCGCGACGGACGGTTGGGTCTTCGGCACGCTGTCCGTCGGCGAGCGCGTCGAGATGGCGGGGCCGCTCGGGGACTTCCGGCTCGATCCGGAGGACGCGGGTCCGATGATCCTGCTGGGCGGCGGAACCGGGCTCGCCCCGCTGAAATCGATGGTCCGCCAGGCACTCACGTCGGCTCCGGACCGCGCGATCCACCTGTATCACGGCGTGCGCGAGGAGTCCGACCTCTACGATGTCGACCTGTTCCAGGAGTGGGAGCGGGCGCACCCGGGCTTCCGGTACGTGCCGTGTCTGAGCGACCAGTCGTGGTCCGGGCGGTCCGGTTACGTCACGGACGCGTTCGTGGAGGACTTCGACACCTGTCGCGGATACTCCGGGTACCTGTGCGGGCCGCCGGCGATGGTCGACGCCGGCGTCAAGGCATTCAAGCGCCGGCGTATGGCTCCGCGACGCATCTTCCGGGAGAAGTTCACGCCAGCCGTGTGAAGTCGGCCCGCGTGCGCACGCCGAGGCCCTCCGAGCCTCGGCGTGCGCATGCCGAACACGTCCTAGTCAGTACTCGGTAAATGCCTAGTGTGATGCAGCGCACAGGCTGCAAGAGTGGGATTCATTGCCGGACCCGGGCGCCCTCGCAGGGCGCAAGCCCCCCGGAGATCTTGGAGGATCCCATGACTGAAACCCTGTACACAGCGCCGTCCGACGGCGTGCGCGCCAAGCTGGCCGACGCGCTCGTCGAGGACGCGGAAACCGGTCGCTACCAGGTGCGACGTAGCGTTTTCACGGACGAGGACCTGTTCGAACTCGAAATGAAGCACATCTTCGAGGGCAACTGGATCTACCTGGCCCACGAGAGCCAGATCCCGAACGTCGGCGACTACTTCACCACGTACATGGGCCGCCAGCCGATCGTGATCTCCCGCAACAAGGAGGGTGAGCTCAACGCCCTGGTGAACGCGTGCAGCCACCGCGGCGCCATGCTCTGCCGGCGCAAGACGGACAACCGGACCACGTTCACCTGCCCGTTCCACGGCTGGACGTTCAACAACTCCGGCAAGCTTCTCAAGGTCAAGGACCCGCGTGAGGCCGGCTACCCGGAACAGTTCAACAAGGACGGCTCCCACGACCTCACCAAGGTCGCGCGGTTCGAGAACTACCGCGGATTCCTGTTCGGCAGCCTCAACGCCGACGTCCCGCCGCTCGAGGAACACCTCGGTGACACCACGAAGATCATCGACATGATCGTCGACCAGTCGCCCGACGGCCTCGAGGTCCTGCGCGGTGCGTCCACCTACACCTATGACGGCAACTGGAAGCTGCAGACCGAGAACGGTGCCGACGGCTACCACGTGTCCGCTACCCACTGGAACTACGCCGCGACCACGTCACGTCGGGAGTCCGGCGAGTCCACCAACGCCACGAAGGCGATGGACGCCGGCAAGTGGTCGAAGCAGCAGGGCGGGTACTACTCGTTCGACAACGGTCACCTGCTGCTGTGGACCAAGTGGGCGGACCCCGCCAACCGTCCCCTCAACGAGCGTCGTGACGAACTCGTCGCCCAGTACGGCGAAGACCGCGCCGATTGGATGATCGGTGTGTCCCGCAACCTGTGCCTGTACCCGAACGTGTACCTGATGGACCAGTTCGGTTCGCAGATCCGGCATTTCCGTCCGATCTCCGTCGACAAGACCGAGGTCACCATCTACTGCATCGCCCCCAAGGGTGAGAGCCGCACGGCACGCGCCGCCCGCATCCGCCAGTACGAGGACTTCTTCAACGCCACCGGCATGGCCACCCCGGACGATCTCGAGGAGTTCCGCTCCTGCCAGAAGACGTACCAGGCCGGCGCCGCACCGTTCAACGACCTCAGCCGCGGTGTCACCCACCAACTCCAGGGCCCCGACGAGGGTGCGAAGAAGATCGGCATCAATCCCATCTCCAGTGGTGTGAAGACCGAGGACGAGGGCCTCTACCCGATCCAGCACGGCTACTGGGTGCAAGCGCTCACCAAGGCGCTCGACGCCGACGTTGCCGCGAACAACCGCTGAGGGAGACGAGAAACATGACCACAGTAGCCGAAAGCACTGTCACCCAGCACGACATCGAGCAGTTCCTCTACCGTGAGGCCCGCTACCTCGACGACCGCGAGTTCGAGAAGTGGATCGAGTGCTATCACCCCGACTCCGAGTTCTGGATGCCGGCGTGGGCCGACGACGGTGACCTGACCACCGACCCGATGACCGAGATCTCACTGATCTACTACGCCAATCGTGGTGGCATCGAGGACCGGGTGTTCCGCATCAAGACCGACCGGTCGAGCGCGACGAGCCTTCCGGAACCCCGCACCGGTCACAACATCTCGAACGTCGAGGTCACCGACCGTCGCGGCGAAGTCGTAGATGTCCGGTTCAACTGGTTCACGCTCTACTTCCGGTACAACACGGTCGACACGTACTTCGGGAATTCGTTCTACACCATCGACTTCTCTGGTGAGCAGCCTCTGATCCTGAAGAAGAAGGTCGTGCTCAAGAACGACTACATCCACCACGTGGTCGACATCTACCACATCTGATTTCTTCCCCATTCTTCGCGAATCGAGCTGTTTTCCATGACTTTCCAAGTTGCACTGAGTTTCGAGGACGGGATCACCCGCTTCATCAAGTGTGACGGCGACGAGACGGTCGCCGACGCGTCCTACCGCGCGCGCATCAACATTCCCCTCGACTGTCGAGACGGGGCGTGCGGCACCTGCAAGTCGCTCTGCGAATCCGGCACGTACGACGGCGGCGACTACATCGAGGAAGCGCTCACCGACGAAGAGGCGGAGCAGGGCTACTGCCTTCCGTGCCAGATGATGCCGGAAAGTGATCTGGTGCTGCAGATCCCGACGACGTCCGACGTCGCGAAGACCGCCGCAGGCACGTTCACCTCGACGGTCACCGAGATCCGTAAGTTCTCCGACACGACCATCGGGTTCACGATCGAGATCGCGAACCGCGACGACCTGGTTTTCCTCCCCGGCCAGTACGTGAACATCACCGTTCCCGGGACCGAAGCGACGCGCTCGTACTCGTTCAGCACCGGACCCACGTCGAAGGAACTGTCGTTCCTGGTCAAGATCACCGACGGCGGCCTGATGTCGGAGTACCTGCGTAGCCGCGCACAGGTCGGCGACACGCTCGAGTTCACCGGCCCGATGGGAAGCTTCTTCCTGCGTGAGCAGAAGCGTCGCGCCCTGCTGCTGGCCGGCGGCACCGGGCTGGCCCCGCTGCTGTCGATCCTCGACAAGATGCGCACCGACGCCGCCGACCACCCCGTGCACCTGGTCTACGGAGTCTCGTCCGACGCGGACCTGGTGGAACTGGACAAGCTCGAGGAATACACGAAGTCCCTGCCCCAGTTCACGTTCGACTACTGCGTGTCCGACCCGGAGAGCAGTGCACCGAACAAGGGGTACGTCACCGGACTGTTCGAGCCCGCACACCTGAACGACGGCGATGTGGACGTGTACCTGTGCGGTCCGCCTCCCATGGTCGAGGCGGTGCGCGACCATCTGAAGTCGGAGGGCGTCACGCCGGCGAACTTCTACTTCGAGAAGTTCAACAACGCCGCGACACCGAGTGGCGCCGACGCGTCCGCACCGCCGGCCGACGCCGTCGAGGCGGCCCCCGAGTACGAGATCGGTGAGGAACACCAGCCGCTGTCCGAGTCGGACGCACAGTTCGACGCCCGCATGGCGCTCGAACTCGGTGCGATGGAACTGACCATCGGCCGGATGACGAAGGAACAGCTGTCCGAGTACCGGATCCTCGCCGAGACCTCCTGCGAATCGATCGAGAACGACCACCTCACGGACGCAGGCGCCTTCACCGACACCAACGCCGCCTTCCACGAATTCCTGTTCCGGTGCACCGCCAACGACGTGCTGCTCGAGGCGTACAACCGCCTGGAGGTCACGCAGCTCATGACGAAGGTGCTCCGCACCGCGGACTGGGTGGACGAACACATCCAGCACGACCACCTCGACATCGTCACCGCGTTCGAGAAGGGCGACCGGGCCGCCGCCCACGACCTGATCGTCAGCCACAGCGCGCACGCGAAGGCCACCATGTGCCGCGCCATCGAGAGGAGTGCCGTCGCATGAGTGGACTCGTCACTCCGCATCGCTTCGACGGCAAGGTCGTCGCGGTCACCGGCGCAGCGCAGGGCATCGGCCTGACGGTCGCGACCCGACTCGCGGCCGAGGGTGCGTCGCTGATCCTGATCGACCGCGCCGAACTCGTCCACGACGTCGCGAAGGGGTTGCGCGAGAACGGAACCGACGCGCACAGCATCACCGCCGATCTGGAACAGTTCGCCGACGCCGAGGCGGCGATCGACGAGGCGCGGCAGCAGCACGGCCGGCTCGACGTGCTGATCAACAACGTCGGCGGCACCATCTGGGCCAAGCCGTACGAGCACTACACGGCGGAGCAGATCCAGGCGGAGGTGCAGCGGTCGCTGTTCCCGACCCTGTGGACGTGCCGCGCCGTCCTCCCCCACCTGATCGCGCAGCAGTCGGGCACCATCGTCAACGTGTCCTCGGTGGCCACGCGGGGTGTCAACCGCGTGCCCTACGCGGCGTCGAAGGGCGGCGTCAACGCCCTCACCGCCTCCCTGGCTCTCGAAGCCGCACAGTACGGAATCCGCGTGGTCGCCACCGCACCCGGCGGCACCGAGGCGCCCGCTCGCCGCGTTCCCCGCGGCCCCGGCGCGGAGACCGATCAGGAAAAGGCCTGGTACCAGCAGATCGTCGACCAGACCGTCGAGTCGTCCCTGCTGAAGCGGTACGGAACGCTGGACGAGCAGGCCGCGGCCATCGTCTTCCTCGCCTCCGACGAGGCCACGTACATCACCGGGACGGTACTGCCCGTCGCCGGTGGCGACCTCGGCTAGCAGCCCACAGATCTCGAAACGGTTCCCCGTCACACCCACCGAGCGGAGATCACCATGAACCCATCCACCACCCCCGATACCTGGGCGAGTCCGAGACACCGTAGTGCCGTCACGTGGGTCGTCGCGATCGCCACGATCGCGATCATCTTCGACGGCTACGACCTGGTCGTGTACGGCACCATCCTCCCGACGTTGATGAACGATCCCGGCCAGCTCGGCGAGATCTCCGCGCAGCAGGCCGGTGCATTGGGCTCGTACGCGCTCATCGGTGTCATGGTGGGCGCACTCACCGCCGGCGCTGTGGGCGACTACCTGGGCCGGCGGCGGATGATGCTCGTCAACATCGCGTGGTTCTCCATCGGAATGGGGCTCGCCGCGTTGGCCACCAACGTCACCATGTTCGGCCTGCTGCGATTCTTCACCGGCATCGGGGTCGGTGGCCTCGTCGCCACCGCCGGTGCGATGGTGGCGGAGTTCGCACCTCCCGGAAAGCGGAACCTGTACAACGCCATCGTCTACAGCGGCGTCCCCGCCGGCGGGGTGCTCGCCTCCCTCCTCGCGATCGTTCTGCGCGACACGATCGGCTGGCGCGGCCTCTTCTGGATCGGCGCACTGCCCATCGTGATCCTGCTTCCGCTGGCTCTCGTGAAACTGCCCGAGTCGCCGAAGTGGCTCGTCGCCCGCGGCCACGAGGACAAGGCACGCCGCATCTCCGAACGCACGGGCATCCCGATGCCCGACGCCGACGAGATCGCCGCGGAACGGGCCTCCGTCGAGAAGGTCGGCTTCGCCGCACTCGCGACCCACCGTTACGCCTGGGGCACTGCGCTTCTCGGAATGATGAGCTTCTCCGGCCTCCTGCTCACCTACGGCCTCAACACGTGGCTTCCGAAGATCATGGAAGACGCCGGTTTCAACGCGAAGGGTTCGCTGTCGTTCCTGCTCGTCCTCAACGGCGGCGCGATCCTCGGCGGTCTGATCGCCTCCAAGGTCGCCGACGGCATCGGACCGCAACGCGTCGTCGCCACGACGTTCGGTCTCGCCGCGCTGGCCCTGATCCTCCTGACGCTCGGCTTCCCGCTGCCCGTGCTCCTCGCGTCCGTCGCCGTCGCCGGAGTCGGCACCATCGGCACGCAGGTCCTGATCTACGGCTTCGTCTCCAACTACTACTCGACGTCCGCGCGCGGCGCCGGGGTGGCCTGGTGCGCCGGTTTCGGCCGACTGGGCGGCATCTTCGGCCCCCTGATCGGCGGCACACTGATCAGCGCCGGCATCAGCAGCCAGGTGGCGTTCTACGTCTTCGCGGGCTCGCCGTCCTGGGCGGGATCGTGACGTTCTTCGTTCCGCGCGCACGGGTCACCCGCGCCGCGCCTGCGGCCGCCTACTCCACCGTCCAGGTGTCGTGACCGGTCAGCAGTCGCTGCAGCGAGCCGTCGTCGACCGGGTCCTTCTCCCGCGCGATCTCGTTCTGCAGGCGCACCATGTCGTCGTACGTGTCCCGTGTGACGCTGCGGAACACACCGGTCACGGTGTGGGTGAGGTCCTGGTCGGAGAGCCTCGACAGTGCGTACGCGTAGTCGGGGTCGTCGGTGTGGGCGTCGTGCACGACGATGTCGTCCAGGTCGACGTCGGCGGTCGCGACCACCTTCAGACCGAAACCCGATCGGACGACGCAGTATTCGCCCGCTCCGCCGAAGACGATCGGCTCGCCGTGGGTCAGCGGGATGAGGCGCTGCTCCGAACCGTCCTTGCGTAGGACGTCGAACGAGCCGTCGTTGAAGATCGGGCAGTCCTGGTAGATCTCCACGAACGACGTGCCGCGGTGCGCCGCCGCCTGCCGCAGCACCTCCGTCAGCCCCTTGCGGTCCGAGTCCATGGCGCGGGCCGCGAAGGTGGCCTCGGCTCCCAGCGCGAGGGACAGCGTGTTGAACGGGTGGTCCACCGATCCCAGCGGCGTCGACTTGGTGACCTTGCCGACCTCCGACGTCGGCGAGTACTGCCCCTTGGTCAGCCCGTAGATCCTGTTGTTGAACAACAGGATCGTCATGTTGACGTTTCTCCGCAGGGCGTGGATGAGATGGTTGCCCCCGATCGACAGTGCGTCGCCGTCTCCGGTCACCACCCACACCGACAGGTCGGGGCGCGTCACCGCGAGACCCGTCGCGATGGCAGGCGCACGACCGTGGATCGAGTGCAGGCCGTACGTGTCCAGGTAGTACGGGAACCGGCTCGAGCATCCGATACCGGAGACGAACATCAGATTCTCGCGTCGGAGTCCCAACTCCGGCAGGAAACTTCGGATCGTGGCGAGGATGACGTAATCGCCGCACCCCGGACACCAACGGACCTCCTGGTCCGACGTGAAGTCCTTGGCCTTCTGCGGTTCGTCGGTCCTGGGCACGTGCGCGGTGGCGCTCAGGCCCAGATCCGCACCGACACGACTGATCATCCGTGTCACACCGATTCCTCCTGCCGGGGTCCGGTCGATCGGTAGGTAGCCGACGCGAGCGCGTCGGCGGTCTTCGCGAGCTCGTGCTCACGCAACGTTCCGGCCAGCGCGGAATCGATCACCTCGTGCAGTTCGTCGCCGAGGAAGGCGAGCCCCTGCACCTTGGTCACCGAGTGCACGTCCACGAGGAACCTCGAACGGAGGATCATCGCGAGCTGGCCCAGATTCATCTCCGGTGCGACGACGGTCCCGTAGCTGTGCAGCACCGCACCGAGATTGGCGGGCAGTGGATTGATGTTGCGCACGTGCACGTGGGCCACCTTCTTGCCCTCACGGCGAGCACGCCGGCAGGCCTCACCGATGGGTCCGTACGAGCTGCCCCATCCGACGAGCAGCAGGTCGGCCTCACCCGACGGGTCGTCGACGACCGCGTCGGGAACGGCGATTCCGTCGATCTTGGCCTGGCGCAACCGCACCATGAGGTCGTGGTTGGCGGGATCGTAGGAGATGTCGCCGCTGCCGTCGGCCTTCTCGAGTCCGCCGATGCGGTGTTCGAGCCCGGGCGTTCCCGGTATCGCCATGGCACGGGCGAGCGTCTCCCGGTCGCGGGCGTACGGTGCGAACTCGCCGTCCACCGGTGGTGCCGTGTCGCAGCCGGGGTCGATCCGGTCCAGTTCGGACACGTCCGGGATGGCCCACGGTTCGCTGCCGTTCGCGATGGCGCCGTCCGACAGCAACAGCACCGGTGTGCGGTACGTGAACGCGATCCGGGCGGCCTCGACCGCAGCATCGAAACAATCCGCGGGTGAGCACGGTGCGATCACCGCGACCGGCGACTCGCCGTTGCGTCCGTACATCGCCTGCAACAGGTCCGACTGTTCGGTCTTCGTGGGGAGACCGGTGGACGGGCCACCACGCTGGACGTCGATGACGAGCAGCGGGACCTCCGTCATCACCGCCAGCCCGATGGCTTCGCTCTTCAACGCCAGTCCGGGTCCGGACGTGCTCGTCACGCCGAGCGCGCCCCCGATCGACGCGCCCAGCGCCGCGCCTATTCCGGCGATCTCGTCCTCCGCCTGGAACGTGGTGACGCCGAGATTCCGGTGCTTGCTCAGCTCGTGCAGGATGTCCGATGCCGGGGTGATCGGATAGGTGCCGAGGAAGACGTCCCGCGACGCCAGCCGTCCCACCGTCACCACCCCGTAGGCCAGGGCCGTGTTCCCGGTGACCTGGCGGTACGTGGCCGATGGGAGCGTCGCCGCGGACACCTCGTAGGTGGTCGCGAAACTCTCCGTCGTCTCCCCGTAATTCCATCCGGCCTTGAACGCGAGGAGGTTGCCCTCCGCGATCTGCGGCTTCGCTGCGAACTTGGTCTGCAGGAACCGCTCGATGCTGTGGGTGGGGCGGTTGTACATCCACGACAACAGTCCGAGTGCGAACATGTTCTTCGCCCGCTCGCCGTCCTTCCGGCTCAGTCCGGCGGGTTCGACCGCGCCGACCGTCAACGTCGACATCGCCACCGGATGCACCACGTAGTCCTCGAGGGAGTCGTCGTCGAGGGGGCTCGTGGCGTATCCGACCTTCGCGAGATTTCGCTTGGTGAACTCGTCCGTGTTCACGATGATCATGCCGCCCCGCGGCAGATCGTCCAGGTTCGCCTTCAACGCCGCCGGGTTCATGGCGACCAGAACGTCCGGGCGGTCGCCGGCGGTGAGGATGTCGTAGTCCGCGATCTGGATCTGGAACGACGACACACCGGGGAGCGTGCCCTGAGGCGCCCGGATCTCGGCGGGGAAGTTGGGCTGGGTGGCGAGGTCGTTGCCGAACGCCGCCGCCTCCGACGTGAACCGGTCGCCGGTCAACTGCATGCCGTCGCCGGAGTCTCCGGCAAAGCGGATCGCCACCCGTTCCAGCTTCGTGGAGTTAACCTCCGTCGTCATGAATGCACCGAATCCTTCGACTCGTAGTCGTTCTGACCAGCAGCTTCTAACCTCACGGTACAAGCGTTCCCAGTTTTCGCCAGGAACACGCCGAAATCAGGCGTCGCGATACGGTGAGTGGTGTGAGTGACCCAGGGAACATCGAGCTCGTCGGGCGTTCCCGCGAACTCGCCGAACTAGAGTCGATCCTGCGTGAGGCGCGCGAGAACGCGCCCGCCGTCGTGGTCGTCGAAGGCGTGCCGGGCGTCGGCAAGACCACTCTGATGGAACACTTCCTCGCGGCACATCCCGACCTGCCGGCGTTCTCCGCGGTCTGCGCCCCGTGGGCGTCCGGCCATCCCTTCGGCGTCGCCGAACAGCTCCTCGGGGCGGCCGTGACGTCGGAGGACCCCGTCGACGTCGCCCGCGAACTCGTCGCTGCAGTGGATCCGCCTGCCGGTGACGTTCCGTTCGTCTTCGTGCTCGACGATGCGCACTGGGCAGACCTCACCTCACTGCAGGCGCTGACCTCCGCCGTGCACCTGCTCGACCGACCGGCAATGATCGTCCTCGTCACGAACTCGGAACCTCCTGAGGGTGTTCCCGCGGACGTCCTCGACCTCCTCGACCGGCATCGCCGGCATCGGATCCAGGTCCGTCCGCTCGATGCGTCCGACACCCGAAGACTTGCGAATACCCTTGCGCATCTCGACCTTCCGGCCCAGGTGGCGCACCAGCTCGTTCAGCACACGGCGGGGAATCCACGGCACCTCACGCAACTTCTGCAGGAAGTCAACCCGAGCGCGTGGAGCCAGTGGCAGCCAGTGCTCCCGGTGCCCCGCACGTTCGCCGCGAAAGTGCAGTCACAACTGTCGGGGTGCTCGGCGCCTGCCCGGGCGCTCGTCGAATCGGCGGCGGTACTCGCCGGTAATACTCGATTCGCCGACGCCGCCGCGCTCGCGGGCATCGAGCACCCGGTGGAAGCGCTCGACGAAATCCACCGGGCGGGCCTCCTCACCGTCGGTGAGCATCGCGGCGTGACCGTGCTGACCTTCCCGTCGCCGCTGACCCGGGCCGCCGTCTACCGCAGCCTCGGGCCGATCCGGCTACGTGACCTGCACGATCATGCCGCACAGATCGTCGAGGACGAGGGCAGGCGGCTGGACCATCGCGCCGCGGCCGCGCCGTTCGCCGACCCCGCGCTCGCGGACGAACTGGACACCTACTCTGCGCAGCGGGCGACCGTCGGGGCGTGGTCGGCCGTCGCGGACGCATTGATCAAGTCGAGCCGCCTCACCGCGGACCGCGGCGAACGCGAACAACGCCTCATCCGGGCCGTCGACGCCCTCGTCGGTGCCAGCAACCTTCCCCAGGCACTGGCTTTCGCGCCGGAGATCGAGAGCTTCCCCGAAAGTCCGTTACGCGACGCCGTACTCGGCTACCTCGCAATCCTCCGGGGACGACCCGCGGAAGCCGATCTGCTGCTCACCCAGTCTTGGACCGCATGCGACCCGGACACCGATCCGGCGACCGCCGCGCTGATCTGCCAGCGCCGCGTCCTGGACTCACTCGTCCGCTGGCACGGACCGGACCTCGTCGAATGGGCCGGCCGGGCCGTGGCTCTCGTCGATCCGGGCGATCCGTCGGCCGTCGAATCCGCGGCGATCATGGGACTCGGACTCGCTGCCACGGGTCAGATCGTGGAGGCACGGGCCGCCTACGACACGCTGTCCGCGAAGATCGCTCTCGGTGCCCAGTCCCAGCGCTTCGACATGGCCAGAGGCTGGCTCGACCTGGCGCTGGACGATCCCGAATCGGCGCGTCAGGAACTCGAGAGCGCCGTCCCCACGGCCTTCCGGATGGGCTCGACCCGCATCTCGCTGTGGGCGCAGGCCTGGCTGGCGCGAACGCAATTCGCCCTCGGTGACTGGAGCGGCGCGATCGCCACGGTCGACCGTGCCGCACACCAACTCGAGGACGCCGCGCTCGACCTCGTCCGGCCCCTCGTGCACTGGACCGGCGCGCAGACACACGCGCTCCGCGGAAACTGGCCCGCTGCGCAGGAGCACCTCCGCCTCGCGGCGGCGAGTTCGCACGACTACCCGATGATGTTCATTCCGTCCTCCCTGGCCCGCGCCCAATGCGCCGAAGTGCAGGCCGACTACGCCGCCGTGATCAGGGCGCTCGAGCCTCTCACCCGCCTGCAACCGCGGGAGGGCATCGACGAGCCCGGCTTCTGGCAGTGGCCCGACGTCTACGCGAACGCTCTCGTGATGGCCGGTCGCGTCGACGACGCGGACGCGTTCCTCATCCCGCACGAGGAACGCGCCGTGGAGCGCGGGCACCGGTCGGCTATGGCTCGCCTCGGTTACGCCCGCGGTCGCGTCGCCGGCGCGCGTGGCGACATCGATGCCGCCCGGGACGTGTTCGAGACGGCGTTGACGCACCTCGACACACTTCCTCTCCCCTACGATCGGGCACGCGTGAACTTCGCGTACGGCCAGACTTTGCGCCGGGCAGGCAAGCGGCGCGAAGCGGACGCCGTCATGCAGGCCGCCCGGGAGGGATATTTCGCGCTCGGTGCCACCTCCTACGTGCAGCGGTGCGACCGCGAACTCAAGGCAGGCGGCCTCAACCTCAAACGCAGCCGGTTCACACTCGAGGAACTCACTCCGCAGGAACGGGCCGTGACCGAACTCGTCGCCGGCGGAGCCAGCAACAAGGAGGCTGCGGGCGAACTGTTCCTGTCCGTCAAGACCGTGCAGTACCACCTGACCCGGGTCTACGCGAAGCTCGGCATCCGCTCGCGCAGCGAACTCGCCGCGCAGTTCCGCGACCAGGACTGACAGCCGAGGTGGCGGGAACCTACCCCGAGGGTGCCTGTTCGGGGCACCACCATCCGGCCAGGCTGGATCTCGACCGATGCAGCCGACCCACCGGAGTACCGAGATGGATGACACGATCGACGCAGTGCAAGCCGACCGCGACCTGAAGAACAAACACCGCGCCATGTGGGCTCTCGGCGACTACCCCGCCCTGGCCACCGACATCATCGCCGGCCTCGGGCCCGCCCTGGTCCGCGCCAGCCGGGTCAGGCCCGGCGACCGCGTTCTCGACGTCGCGGCAGGCTCCGGCAACGCCGCCATCCCCGCGGCACTGTCCGGGGCGAGCGTCGTCGCCGGTGACCTCACCCCCGAACTGTTCGACGCCGGACGCCGCCGTGCCGCCGAACTCGGAGCCGAGGTGGAGTGGCGCGAAGCCGACGCCGAGGCCATGCCGTTCGCCGACAACGAGTTCGACACCGTGCTGTCGTGCGTCGGCGTCATGTTCGCCCCGCACCATCAGGCGAGCGCCGACGAACTCGTCCGCGTCTGCCGACCGGGAGGAACGATCGGCCTACTCAGCTGGACCCCCGAAGGTTTCATCGGGCAGATGTTCGCAACGATGAAACCGTATGCACCCCCGCCCCCTCCGGGCGCGCAGCCCCCGCCACTGTGGGGTCGTGAAGAACACGTCCGGGCATTGTTCGGCCATCGCGTCACCGACATCGTAGCAACCCGGCACACCGTGCGTATCGATCAATTCCGGTCACCCGAGGACTTCCGTGACTACTTCAAATCTCGCTACGGTCCGTCCATCGCCGTGTACCGGAACATCGCTGACGACCCCGCCCGCGTCGCCGCGCTGGATCACGAACTCGCCGATCTCGCACGTCGTTTCGACCACGGCACCGGCAGCACCGTGATGAACTGGGAATACCTCCTCCTCACCGCACGGAAGTGGTAGCGAGGTCGACCACTGTCACGCTCTCGTCGCACTCCCCCTCCACCCCGACCATGCACACGTTACCCATTCGGCAACTTGGGTATTGCCCGGTCCGGAATGGGTTGCTAGAGTCGAACATGTTTTCGAATGACCTTGGGGGAGGTTGGTTGTGGGGGCATTACTTCTCGAGGAATTACGCGCATTCACGGCGCGGTTGCAATGTGCCGAGGCGGCGAGTGGCGATGCGGGATTGGCCATCGATCTGCTCGACGCGATCGAGGCGTTGAAGTCGGTCGGGTGTGCGGTGCAGGCGGTGATCACCGACGACGTCGCCACGTCTATCCGCGCGGACCGCAAGGCTGCCGGGTTGCCGCGGGCGGACTGGGACCGCGGCATCGCCTCGCAGATTGCGTTGGCGCGCAGGGAGTCCCCGAACCGCGGTGGTCGGCATCTCGGGTTCGCGCGGGCGTTGGTGCACGAGATGCCGCACACCCTGGCCCTGTTGCGGTCGGGCCGGTTGAACGAATGGCGAGCGACGTTGTTGGTGCGGGAGACGGCGTGCCTGTCGGCGACGGATCGGGGCTTCGTGGACCGCCGGTTGTGCTCGGACCCGGCCACCCTCGACGGCGTCGGCGACCGCGGTCTGATCGCGCGGGCGAAAGCGTTGGCGGTGGAACTCGATGCCGCGGCGGTCGTGGCCCGGCATCGCAAGGCGGTGTCGGAGCGTCGGGTCACGACACGGCCGGCGCCGGATTCGATGGCCTACCTCAGTGTGTTGATGCCGGTGGAGCAAGCAGTGTGCCTCCAGGCCACGCTGGGTCGGGATGCCGACAGCCTGATTGCCACCGGGAACAGCGGTGGCCGCACCCGCAATCAGCTGATGGTGGATCTGTTGTTCGACCGCGGCACCGGAGCGTCGGTGGCGGCGGGGGTGCCGGTGGCGGTGAATCTGGTGCTCTCGGACGAGACCTTGCTGGCCGGTGGGCACGAGGCCGCGCAGTTGCAGGGGTTCGGGCCGGTGCCGGCGGGGATTGCCCGGCAACTGGTGGCCGATTCTGTCGATGCCGACGCGGAGACGTCGTTACAGCGGGTGTATTCGTGCCCCCAGTCGGGGGCGTTGACGGCGATGGAGTCCCGGTCGCGCACGTTCCCGAAGGGCCTGCGACAGCTGATCGACCTGCGGGATCGGACGTGCCGGACTCCGTGGTGCGATGCGCCGATCCGGCATCACGATCACATCCGCTCACGCAGTAAATTGGGTAAGACCACCGCGCGAAACGGGTCCGGGCTCTGCGAGGCCTGCAACTACGCGAAGGAAGCACCGGGTTGGACAGCACGTCCCGTGAGCAGGCCCGGCGGCACCCACCTCATCGACCTCGGCACCCCGACCGGGCACCACTACCGATCGGCGGCCCCGCCGCTCCCGGCCGCGGCACGACAGTCGGAGGTCGAGGCGGTACTGATCGCACGCCTGCGTGCGTCGTGACAGCGCGATCACGCCTGGACGACGCCGACCACCGGGGCGTAATCACATGGCGGCAATGCCCGGCTGGTGTTGTCGAGGATGCTCCCGAAGACGACGAACACGATTGTGCCCCTGCCTGTCTCGAGGGTATTGGACAGCGTGACGATGTAGTCGGCCGGCCGCTCCTGATACAACGGCGCTCGCCCCGACTGCATGGTGGTGAGGTTCAGCCAGGCGACCTCGACGAGGTCGCCCTGCAGTGGCGACGACATTGCCGTGTTCATCCCGCTGAAGAAGACATTGACCTTCCCCGGCGGAATGACTGGGACAGGAAGGTTCTCGTCGACGGCGGGGCCTGCTATCGCGCGAGCGATACCGACCGAATCGTTCTGCTCTCCGAAGCCGGCAGGGAGGCAGTCGGCTGCGGTGGTGTCGTACAGGAACGGCTGGGCGGTGCCCTCGACGAGATGAACCGATCGGGGGAAGTAGTTGTAGCGCGGTGTACCGTCGGCGATGCGCTCGATGGTGGTCGTGATCGACTGCGCGGTGCGGGTGCTGATCGGCATGGCGGCCGATTGGAGGGCGGCTCGCACTGCCGCCACGTCGCCGAGCGGCGGGGGCACGGCGCGCGCTTCACCGGCCGCCATGGAGACGAGCACACCGACACACGCCGCAAGTCCTGCAATTCGTCCACGCATGAATGGATGCTAGCGGCCACAGGGACTTGCCGAATCAGCTTCGTGAACGTCCGGCAAGTGCCAGGCTTGAGGTCATGGACAGCATCAACTCGATGGGTGACCGGTAATGGCCCGCCCGGTACGCGTCGTCGTGCTCGGCGCCGGCTCGTGGGGGACGACGGTGGCAGGTCTCGCCGCCCACAACACACCGACCCTGCTGTGGGCGCGGAACTCGGATACGGCCGACGAGATCAACAACGAGCACCGCAACTCCCGCTACCTCGGCGACCGCCCGCTCCCCGACTCCATGCGCTCCACAGCCGACATCGTCGAAGCGGCCCATGAAGCCGACGTTCTCGTGGTTGGGGTGCCGTCGCACGCGGTCCGCAGCACCCTCGCTCAGATCGCCAACGAGGTGCGGGCGTGGGTGCCGGTGCTGTCGCTGGCGAAGGGGCTGGAGCCGGGAACACGGCTGCGACCCACCGAGGTGATCGCCGAGTGCCTGCCCGGGCATCCGGTCGGGCTTCTCGCGGGCCCGAATATTGCGCGGGAGATCGTGGACGGACTGGCGGCCGCGTCGGTCGTGGCCACCCAGGACGTTCGGGTGGCCACCGCGTTGCAGCCGTTGTTCGCGTCCGCCGTGTTCCGGGTGTACCGGAACACCGATGTGCTGGGCTGCGAACTCGGTGGCGTGCTGAAGAACATCGTGGCGATCGCCTCGGGAATGGCCGACGGGCTGGATGTCGGCGACAACACGCGCGCGATGGTCCTGGCGCGAGGGTTGGCCGAGATGACCCGGCTGGGTGAGGCGATGGGCGCGAACCCGCGGACGTTCGCGGGACTCACCGGGGTCGGAGACCTGATCGCCACCTGTATGAGCCCGAGTTCGCGTAACCGGCGGGTGGGCGAGTACATCGCCCGCGGCATGACGGTCGACGAGGCGGTCGCAAAGTTGGGGCAGGTGGCCGAGGGCGTGAAGACGGCCCCCACCGTGATGGAACTGGCCCGCGACTACAACGTGGAGATGCCCATTGCCGCCGAGGTCGAGGCGGTGGTCGCGGGTCGGCAGACGCCGGAAGGCGCCTACCGTGGCCTGCGGAAAGTCGCTGCCGGCGGAGAGCACGAGGTGGCATGACCGCACGACTGCAACCGGCAGTAGCACTATCTAGACGTTTCTAAGCAATCTCCTAGAAAACTGGGGCAGACTCCTGAATGGAGGCACCCCAGCAAGCAGCGTCGTGCGGGGACGTATGCGTGAGAGAAGTCAGCATGAGTTCACCGACCTCGGTTGGTCCCGGAGACTCGTCGGCGCGCGCGTTCCCCCTGTCACCCGCGCAAGCGGGGATGTGGCTCGCGCAGCACGTCGATCCCGCGGTTCCGGTGTCGGTCGCCCAGTACGTCGACATCCACGGCGACCTGGACCGGAGCGCCCTCACAGACGCGTGTGTCCGCGCGGCCGCCGAGTTCGAGTCGTTTTTCCTGAAGGTCTCCGAGATCGACGGGCAACCGCTGCAATGGGTGGACCCGAGCCTGGACGCCTCCGTCGGCTACCTCGACTTCCGGGACACGCCGGACCCGGAGGCGTCGGCGCACGCGTGGATGCGCACCGAGACCGCCGATCCGATCGACATCCAGCGTGACCGTCTGACCGTCTCGTTCCTTCTCCACGTCGGACACGACCATTACTTCTGGTATTCGCGCGCCCACCACATCGCGATGGACGGTTTCGGGTCCGTCACGATGCTCTACCGGATCGCCGCGCTCTACACCGCCGCGGTGCACGGACTGCCACCACCCGCGAGCAGTCCGGTCGGTCTGCGGCGCATCCACGAACTCGAGACCGACTACCGCACCTCCGCCCGCCGGGAATCCGACCGGGACTACTGGACAGAAACGATGCGTGGTGTCACCCACGCGAGCACCCTCGCGCGCGGCTCCGCGCCGCCGACCGCCGGTTCCCGGCACGTCGGCGCAACGTTGACCACCGAGGTCGTCGATCAACTCGAGAAGAGCGCGGCAGCGCACGGCGTCAATCCTGCGACGCTCACCGTCTGTGCGGTCGCGGGCTATCTGGCGCGAATGACCGGCGAGGACGACGTCACGCTCAGCCTGCCGGTGTCGGCACGCACGACGGCGGCGCTGCGCCGGTCCGGCGGAATGGTGTCCAACGTGGTGCCGCTGCGCATCACGTCCGCGGGGACAGGGACTGTCGGCGATCTGGTGTCCCGCACGCGCCTCGTGATGTCGGGCGCCCTGCGGCATCAGCGGTACCGGCACGAGGACATTCGCGCAGACCTGGGAAGCGCACTGTCCGGGCCGCGACTGTTCGGCCCCGCCGTCAACATCATGCTGTTCCCCGAAGAGTTGGAACTCGGTTCGCTACGCAGCCAATTGCATGTGCTGTCTTCGGGTCCGATCGAAGACCTCCTGGTGAATCTGTACCGGTACGGTCCCCGAGGACGTGTGCACCTCGATTTCAAGGCGAACCCGAGACTGTATTCGCAGGACGAGCTCGAGGGGCACCATACGAGATTCCTGCGGTACTTCCGGCACTTCCTCGACGCCGATGCCGCCCACCCGATCGGTGAACTCCCGGTCCTCACGGAGAACGAAACCGCGGCACTGGTCCCCTTCCCCGGACCGCCCGACAGCGTGCCCGTCACGCTCGCCCACGTGTTTCGCGCCTCCGCCGCGCAGCATCCGGACGCGACCGCCGTCGTCAGCGCCGGCCGCGAGATCACCTACCGCGAACTCGACGGGCGATCGGATCGGATCGCTGCGACGCTGGCACGATTCGGCGTCGGGTCCGGCGACATCGTCGCGGTGGCTTTGCCGCGGTCCTCCGACTACGTCTGTGCGGTCTGGGCCGTCGCGAAGACGGGGGCGGCATTCCTGCCGGTGGATCCGACCTACCCGGTCGCCCGTGTTCGGCACATGCTCGACGACTCCCACGCGGCAGTTGGGTTGACGTCCGTCGAATACACGAACACGCTGCCGGACAGCACCGAGTGGCTACTGCTCGACGAGTCGGGCGGCTCGACCGCCGACGATGTGCCCACGCCGACAACGCGACTCGACGACGCCGCCTACCTCATCTACACATCCGGATCCACCGGAGTTCCCAAGGGAGTCGTGGTCACCCACCGCGGGATCGCCAATCTGGTCTCCGCGCAGCGCACCCGACTCGACCTCGACAGCGCGGCAAGGGTTCTGCATGTCGCATCACCGAGCTTCGACGCCTCCGTCTTCGAGATGCTGATGGCCTTCGGCCCCGGTGCTGCGCTCGTCATCGCCTCACCCGCAGTGTTCGGTGGATCCCCTCTCGCACGGCTGATGACCACCGAACGCGTCACCCACGCGGTGATCACCCCGTCGGTCCTGGCGTCGATGGACCCCGGGGAGGTCGGAGGCCTGCGCACACTCGTCGTCGCGGGTGAGAAGTGTCCGCCGGAACTGTTGTCTCGGTGGGCATCCCGATGCCGGATAATCGACGCGTACGGTCCGGCGGAGACTACCGTCATGGCGACCGTCAGCGCGCCTCTCGCCGAGTCCGGACCGGTCACCATCGGCCGGCCGATCCACGGAACGAGGGCCGTGGTCCTCGACCACCGGCTCCGCCCGGTCCCCGCCGGTGTGGTCGGCGAGCTGTACGTCGCGGGGACCGCCCTGGCCCGCGGGTACCACCGCAGGGTTCGGCAGACGTCGGAACGGTTCGTCGCCGACCCGTACGGACCAGCGGGCACCCGCATGTACCGCACCGGCGACACGGTCCGCTGGACCCGGGACCACGAACTCGAGTACCTCGGACGCAGCGACGAACAGGTGAACCTCCGGGGTCTACGCGTCGAGCCCGGCGAGATCGACGCGACACTCCGCCGGCATCCGGCGGTTCGATTCGCCGTCACCGTGATTCGCTCGCAGACGGCCGGCGATCAGCTCGTGTCGTATGTGGTGGGCGCCGACACCCTGGCCGAGCAGGAGCTGCTGTCGTTCCTCACCGCCGAACTGCCACCGCATCTGGTGCCGGCCGCCGTCGTCGTGCTCCCCGACATTCCGTTGACCCCGTCCGGCAAGCTGGACCGCACTGCCCTCCCCGAGCACAGCCTCCCGTCCCGTTCCCGGACCGCCCCCGGCAGTGAGCGCGAACGCACACTCCATGGCCTGTACGCCGACGTTCTCGGGACGTCCGATTTCGGTGTGGACGAGTCGTTCTTCGCGCTCGGCGGCGACAGCATCATGGCGATCCAATTGGCCTCCCGGGCGAGGAGTGCGGGAATTTCGTTCACTCCGCGCGACGTTTTCGAGCAGCGCACGATCTCCCGTCTCGGCCACGTCGCGGGGAGCGACCTCGACAGACCGGTCCTCGCGGAACTGCCGGGCGGCGGGGTCGGCGACATGCCGCTCACCCCGGCGGCCCGATTTCTCCTCGACCGGGCGGGCGTCATCGACCGGTACGCACAGGCAGTGGCGGTGGAACTGCCACGCGCTGTATATCCCGACACGCTGGACAGTGTGATCGGCGCCGTCGTCGATCGGCACGACGCACTGCGGGCGCGCCTCGTGCGCGGCTCGGACGGGACGGCGTTCCTCACCGTGAGCCCGGCAGGCGCACCGCTGCCGGCGGGCACGATCCTGCGGGTCCCGCTGCCCGACCACGCCGACCCGGCGCAGCGTACGCGGGACGAACACGAGGCCGCAGTCCGCCGGTTGAATCCTGCTGCGGGCGTGATGGTGCAGTGCGTCTGGCTCGATCCCGGACCGGAAGACACCACGCGCCGCGGGCGGCTCCTCCTCGTCGCCCATCACCTGGTGATCGACGGGGTCTCGTGGCGAATCCTGATCGGCGATCTCGCGGCAGCGTGGGCGCAGGTGGAGGCGGGGATATCGCCTACCCTGGCACCGATCGGCACCTCCCTGCGCCGGTGGTCGCACGGCCTGATCGAGGAGGCGCAGCGGCCGGGCCGCAGGTCCGAGCTGCCGTTCTGGCGTGAGATGACCGCGTACGAGGATTCGCCGCTCGGCACCCGCCCCCTCGACACGCGGCGTGACGTGAATTCCACCGTGGAGCGGGTCCACACGGAAGTGTCTGCGGACGTCACGCACTCGTTGCTCACCGGCCTCCCGGCCGCCTTCCGCTGTGAGGTCAACGACGCACTGCTCACCGCGCTCACCCTCGCCCTCGCGCAGTGGCAGCGCCGGCGGGGACGACCGGCCACCGCGCCGGTGATCCGGCTCGAGGGGCACGGCCGCGAGGAAGCGGTGCTCCCCGGCGCCGACCTTTCCCGCACCGTCGGGTGGTTCACCAGTATCTTCCCGATTCGCCTCGACCTCGGGGACGTCGATCTGGACGAGGCGTTCGCGGGCGGCCCTGCTGCAAGCACCGCGATCAAGTTGGTCAAGGAACAGTTGCGTGCGGTGCCCGACAAGGGCATCGGCTACGGGCTGTTGCGGTATCCGGGGGACGACCTCGGCCAGGTCGCCTTCAACTACCTCGGCCGGCTCGATACCGCGGAGACAGAACATGATTGGCGCCCCGTGCGGGACGACACCGCCGTGTTCTCGTCGGCGGAACCGTCGATGCCGGTCACCGCGCTGATCGACATCACCGCGTTCACCGCCCGCGGTGTCCTCGACGCCACCTTCGCATACCCGGCGGGTGCGATTGCGCCCGAGGACGTGCGGGCGCTGGGCGATCTGTGGGAGCAGGCGCTGACAGCGCTCGCCGCGGTGGCGCGGTCTCCGCGCGCCGGTGGGCTCACCCCGTCCGATCTGCCGCTCGTCGCCGTGGACCGCAACGACATCGACGAGTGGGAGCGGGACCATCCGGGTCTGCTCGACGTGTGGCCGCTGACGCCGTTGCAGTCGGGCCTGCTGTTCCACGCGGCACTCGCGGGTACGGATGCCGATCCGTATGCGATGCAGGTGATCCTGACCCTGTCCGGACACCTCGATCAGGATCGGCTCCGGCGCGCATGCGGCGCCGTCCTTGCGGGGCACGCGAACCTGCGCACCGCATTCGTGCGCGACAGTCGCGGCGTCCCGGTGCAACTCGTGCTCGACGACGTGCCGCTGCGGTGGCGGCACGTCGACCTCACGGACGTCACAGAGGATCCCGAGGTCCTGCGCGACGACCGCACCACCCGCTTCGACATGTCTGCCCCACCGCTGATTCGGTTCACCCTGCTGTCGCGGGGGCCGAACCGCGTCGACCTGGCGATCACCGCCCACCACATCGTGCTGGACGGCTGGTCCATGCCGTTGCTGGTGCGCGAACTCTTCACCGCCTACCAACGCGACGATGTCCGCACCGAGCCGCCGGATTCGAGCCCGTACCGCGACTACCTGGAATGGCTGGCGACGAAGGACACCGAGGCCTCGGCGCGGGCGTGGGTCGCGGCTCTCGACGGCATCACCGAGCCCGCCGCGTCGGCCGAACCCACCCCCACCACGTCCGAGGCGGTGCTGGAGCTGAGCGAGGAGGACACCCGAAAGCTGACCGCGCGAGCGACCGAGCTCGGCGTCACGCTGAGCACGATCGTGCAGGCGGCCTGGGGAATCGTTCTCGGGCAGGCGACCGCCCGGGACGACGTCGTGATCGGCGCGACCGTCTCCGGCAGGCCCGCGGACGTCGCCGGGGTGGAGAGTGCGGTGGGATTGTTCGTCAACACCGTGCCCGTGCGGATCCCGCTGGTCCCCGATACCGACACCGCCATGCTGCTCACCCGCCTACAGGCCGACCATGTGCGCCTCCTGGACCATCACCATCTGGGCCTGGCGGACATCCAGCAAGCAGTCGGCGTGGCGCCGCTGTTCGACACGCTGGTCGCGTTCGAGTCGTACCCCGTGGACCGCACCGCGCTGCCGGAACCCGTCGACGGACTCACACTGGACGAGGTCCGCGCACACGATGCGTCGCACTACGCCGTGACGCTGGCGGTGACAGTCGCCCGGACCCTCCGGTTGACGGCGAAGTGCCGGTCACATCGGTACGACGAGAAAGCCCTGCTCGCCCGCGTCGGGCGCGTCCTCGAGTGCATCAACGGGGATCCGCACGTCGTCCTCGGCAGGCTCGACCTCCTCGGCGATCAGGAGCGCGAGCGGGTGCTGCGCACCTGGAACGCGACGGACGCACCGGTACCCTCGCAGACCCTGGTGGACCTGTTCGACGCGCAGGCCGAGCGTTCCCCGGAGGCCGTCGCGGTGGTCTTCGGCCCGGATCGACTGACGTACGCGGAGTTCGACGCACGGGTGAATCGACTCGCCCGGTATCTCGTCGCGAAGGGAATCGGACCGGAAACCGTCGTCGGTGTCGCGGTACCCCGCTCGATCCAGCTTCTCGTGGCGCTGCACGCGGTACTGAAAGCCGGCGGCGCCTACCTGCCGATGGACCCCGAGCACCCACTCGGACGAACGGCACTCGTCATCGACTCGGCCGCACCCGCGCTGGTCCTCACGTCCGATTCCCGCAATCGCACGGTCCCGAACGGAGTCGCCGGCGTGGATCTCGACCTGTTGGACGTCACCGGGTACGACCCCCGATCTATCACGGATTCCGAGCGACGCGCACCGCTGCATCCGGCGAACGCCGCGTACGTCATCTACACGTCAGGTTCCACGGGCCGGCCCAAGGGCGTGACGGTGACCCACGAGATGATGGTGAACCAGTTCCGCTGGGCGCAGACGCTGACACCGCTCGACGGTTCCGATGCGGTATTGCACAAGACGCCTCTCACGTTCGACATTTCCGCGTGGGAACTGCTGTGGCCCTTGCACACCGGTGCACGGGTGGTGATCGCCGCACCCGACGGTCACCGCGATCCCCGCTACCTCGCACGGATCGTCGCGCGGGAGTCGATCACGACTCTCCATGTCGTGCCGTCGATGCTCGACGCCTTTCTGGAGCAGTGCGGGCCGCGGGAACTCGCCCCGCTGCGCCGCGTGTACTCGGCGGGTGAACCCCTGTCCGCGGCGACGGCATCGCGATTCGAGGGACGCATTCCCGCCGCGCTGTACAACTGGTACGGCCCGTGCGAGGCGGCGGCGGCGACCTCGGAGTCGGTCGACGGCAACGAGTTCGGCACCGCGGTCGCCATCGGCCGTCCCATTTCCAACATACGTACGTATGTACTCGACAGCCGGCTCCGGCCGGCGCCGATCGGGACAAGGGGCGAGTTGTACCTTGCCGGTGCGTACTTGGCGCGCGGGTATGCCGGACACCCCGACCTGACCGCCGAACGCTTCGTCGCCGATCCCTTCGGCGGAACCGGTGGACGGATGTACCGCACCGGCGACGTGGTGCGGTGGAATCAGTCGGGCCGGCTCGAGTATCTCGGGCGCACCGACTTCCAGATCAAACTCCGCGGCCAGCGCATCGAACCCGGCGAGATCGAGTCCGCGCTCACGTCCGACCCGGCTGTGACCCACGCGGCGGTCACGGTGCACCGTGACGCGGAAGCGGGAGATCGGCTGATCGCCTATGTCGTAGCCGCGGACGGTGTGCCGCCGGATGAGCGTCGGATCGTCGACCGTCTCGCCGGTCTGCTCCCGGACTACATGATTCCCTCCGCCGTCGTCCCGCTCGCGGCACTGCCACTCACCACCAGCGGAAAGCTGGATCGCGCCGCCCTACCGGAACCGGCCTCCGCGACCTCCTCTTTCGACCCGCCCGTCACCCCCACCGAGGACGTGGTCGCGTTCGTGTTCGCGGAGGTCACCGGCACCGGCGGGGTGGGCAGGCACGACAACTTCTTTGCGGCGGGCGGAAACTCGCTGACCGCGGCGCAAGCCGTCGCCCGCGTCGGAGCGGCGCTGGGAATCTCCGTCGACGTCCGCGCACTGTTCGACCACCCGACGGTCGCGGACCTGTCGGAGTATCTCGCGAAGCGAACGCACCACGCCGGGCGGGCGCCCCTGGTCCCCCGCGCCCCGACCGCCCACGTGCCGCTGTCCCTGGCACAGCAGCGACTGTGGTTCCTGAACCGGCTCGACGGACGCTCGGCGACCGACAGCATTCCCGTCGTGCTCCGCCTCACCGGCACGCTCGACGAATCGGCTCTGTGTGCGGCGGTGGGTGACGTGATCGAACGGCACGAACCCCTGCGCACCGTCTATCCCGAGCACGACGGGGTCCCCTGCCAGCATGTTCTCCCCACCTCCGCGGTGCCGCCGTGCACGGTGCGGACGACGACGGACCCGATCGGCCGGGTCCGCGGCCTGTTGTCGCCCGGATTCGACCTCACCGCCGAACCCCCGGTTCGCACCGAACTTCTCGCGGTGAGCGCCGACGAATGGGTGCTGGCCCTCGTCGTCCATCACATCAGTGCGGACGGGTTCTCGCTGGGACCGCTCGCCCGGGATGTGATGGCCGCATATCGCGCCCGGGCGCAGGGCAACTCGCCGGTCTGGACGCCCCTTCCCGTCCGCTACGCCGACTACGCCCTCTGGCAGCGTGAACTGCAGGACGGGCAGCGCGGACTGGCGTATTGGACGCAGACCCTGTCCGGGTTGCCCGAACTGCTCCCCCTGCCGTTCGACCGTGCGCGCCCGCCCGTCACGACGCACCGGGGCGCGAGCATCGAGTTCATTCTCGACGCCGAGATTCATCGGCGGATTCGTGCTCTCGCGCGTACTCACGACGCCACTCCGTTCATGGTGGTGCATGCGGCGCTGGCCGTCCTCGCGGCCAGACTCGGCGACACGTCGGACATCGTCGTCGGCACGCCGATCGCGGGTCGCGGGCCCCGCGCACTCGACGATCTCGTCGGGATGTTCGTCAATACACTGGTGCTCCGGACAGACGTCCCGCTGCACACCACGTTCGCCGACATGATCGGCCGCGTGCGGGACGTCGATCTGGCCGCGTACGCCCATGCGGACGTCTCGTTCGAGGAGGTTGTGCAGGCGGTCGCGCCCGCTCGGTCCCGCAGTCGTAATCCGCTGTTCCAGCTGGCGCTCGCCTATCACAACACGGCGCCGGTCGTGATCGACCTGCCGGAGATCTCCGCCGACATCGTCGAGATCGAGACGCACACCGCGAAATTCGACCTCCAGCTCACGGTCACCGAATCAGTGGACGACGCAGGCGCCCCGGGACCGATATCGTGCGTTTTCACCTACGCCACCGATCTGTTCGACGACGACACGGTCTCGGGAGTCGCGGACCGGTTCCAGCGCCTTCTGCGGGCCGCGCTCGCACACCCGTCCGCCGTGATCGGCGACATCGACGTGCGGGACGTCGCGGAACAGCAGGCGCAGCATCACGGACCGCCTTCGGTGCCTCAGCGCACCCTGCCCGACCTGATGTCCGCTGCCGCCCGGCAGAATCCGGGGGAATCGGCGCTGACGGCGGACGGCCGGTCGATGACGTATCGCGAACTCGACGCCGAATCGAATCGGCTCGCCCGCGCCCTGATGCGGCGCGGGGTGGGACCCGAGGCTCTCGTGGCCCTCGGGGTGCCGCGCTCGGTCCTGTCCGTCGTCTCCGTGTGGGCGGTCGCGAAGACGGGTGCCGCGTTCGTGCCCGTCGACCCGCACTACCCCGCCGCGCGGGTCCGGTACCTGATGGACGACTCCGGCGCCGCCCTCGGGCTGACCACCGCCGCAGACCGCGAGGCCCTGTCGGACGGTGCGGACTGGCTGTTGCTCGACGACCCGGACTTCCGAACAGAATGTCGCGGCTACTCTTCGGCCCCGGTCACCGATGCCGACCGTGCTCGGCCGCTCGATGCGCGCCACCCCGCGTACGTGATCTACACATCCGGTTCGACGGGAAATCCCAAGGGAGTGGTGGTGACCCACACCGGTCTCGCCGACTTCACGGCGGAACAACGGGAGCGGTATTCGGTGACGGCGTCGTCGCGCACCCTGCACGCGTCGTCGCCCAGCTTCGACGGCTCGGTGCTGGAGATACTGCTCGCGCTCGGTGCGGGCGCCTGCATGGTGCTCGCACCACCGACGGTCCAGGCCGACGACCCGCTCACGGACCTGCTGGCCCGCGAGCGGGTCAGCCACGTGTTCACCACGCCGACGGTGCTGGCGACGGTCGACCCGCGCGGCCTGCACGACCTCCGGGTCGTCGTGGTGGGCGGCGAACCCTGCCCACCGGAACTCGTGGCGGTGTGGGCGGCGCAGGAGCAGATGTTCAACGGATACGGCCCGACCGAGACGACGGTCATGGCGAGTATCAGTGATCCCCTGGCGGCCGGCAGGCCGGTCACCATCGGCCGTCCGGTCCGCGGCGCCACCGTACTCCTGCTGGATTCGCGTCTGCATCCGGTTCCGACGGGAGTGGCCGGCGAACTCTACATCTGCGGTCCGGGCGTCGCCCGCGGCTATCATCGAAGGCCCGCGCTGACCGCCGCGCGCTTCGTCGCCTCCCCGTTCGGCACCTCCGGGGAGCGGATGTATCGGACGGGCGATGTGGGTCGGTGGCGTCGCGACGGGTCGATCGAGTATCTGCACCGCAACGACTCGCAGATCGAACTGCGCGGCGTCCGAATCGAACTCGGCGAGATCGACGCCACCCTTCTCACCCATTCGACCGTGCGATTCGCGGCGACGGATGTGCGTGAACTGCGGGACAGCGTCGACGCACTCGTGTCGTACGTGATCCCGGCACGGAACGAGACGGTCGATCCGGATCAGCTGATCCGCTACGCGGCGACGCGTCTGCCGACGACGCTGGTGCCCGCGATCGTGGTCGTGGTGGACGCCGTCCCGCTCACCGTGAACGGGAAACTGGACCGCTCGGCGCTGCCCGACCCCGTCCCTCCGGCGACCGAATTCGAGGCCCCGCACACGCCCGCCGAACGGGTGGTGGCCACAGTGTTCGCCGAGGTGCTCGGACTCGACCTCGTGGGTCGTGAGGCCAACTTCTTCGCCGTGGGCGGCAGTTCCCTGTCCGCCACGCGCGCCGCGTCCCGGATCGGTGCCGCACTGCACACGACGGTGCCGGTGCGCGCGGTGTTCGACACGCCGACCGTCTCGGCGCTCGCGGCATCTGTCACCGAGCAGACCGACGGCGCGACGCACGTCGCACTCACCGTGCGTCCGCGCCCGGCCCGCGTGCCGCTGTCGCCTGCGCAGCAACGCCTGTGGTTCCTCGCCCGCCTCGCACCCGGCTCCCCCGAATACACCATCCCGATGGCGTTGCGGCTGACCGGGGCACTCGACGTCGCCGCGCTCACCGCGGCCGTCGCGGACGTGGTGGGCCGTCACGAACCGCTGCGCACCGTGTATCCCGACAGTGACGGCGTGGCCTACCAGCAGTTGATCCCGGTGTCGCGGGCCGCTCCCACACTCCGACCGATACCCGTGTCCCGCGGTGACGTCGCCGCGCGGGTTGCGACGTTCGCGTCGAAGGGTTTCGCCCTGGACGCCGAACCGCCGATCCGTGCCCGGCTGTTCGCCCCGGCCCCCGACGAATGGGTGCTCGCCGTCATGGTCCATCACATCAGCACGGACGGGTTCTCGGTGCCGGTGCTCGTCCGCGACGTGATGACCGCCTACGCGGCGCGGGTCTCGGGCGAGGCACCGCGGTGGCCCGAGTTACCGGTCCAGTACACGGATTACACCCTGTGGCAGCACGAGTTGCTGGGCGACCGCGACGACCCGCAGTCCGTTGCCGCCCAGCAACTGTCGTACTGGAAGGACACGTTGTCGGGTGCGCCGGAACAGCTGCCCCTCCCTGCAGACCGGCCGCATCCCGCCATTGCGTCGCACCGCGGCGGAACAGTCGAATTCGCGCTCGACGACGTGCTCTATCGCGCGGTCGAGCACACCGCTACGGCCATTGCCGTCACCCCGTTCATGGTCGTGCACGCGGTATTCGCGGTGTTGCTCGCGAGGCTCAGCGGATCCACCGACATCGTGATCGGCACTCCCGTCGCGGGACGCGGGGATCAAGCCCTCGACGACCTGGTGGGCATGTTCGTCAACAACCTGGTCCTGCGCACCGACGTGATTCCCGCGGAAAGCTTCGCGGACCTGCTCGGCCGCGTGCGAGAGGTCGACCTGGACGCGTTCGCGCACTCCACCGTTCCGTTCGAAACCGTGGTCGAGGTGCTCGATCCCGCCCGGTCACGTGCACGCAATCCACTGTTTCAGGTGGCCCTGGCGTTCCAGAACCTCGACCACACCCCGCTCACCCTGCCCGGACTGCGGGTGTCGGCGATGACTCCCCCTACCCGGTCGGCCCGATTCGACCTGCAACTCACCGTGACCGTCGATCCGGACCCGTCGACGGAACGCACCCGGCGTGCGGCGGTGTTCACGTACGCCACCGACCTGTTCGACCACCACACCGTCGCGGACATCGGCGAACGGTTCATCCGGATGTTGAGCGAGGCCGTCGCACAACCGGATACGTCCGTCGGCGACCTCGCCCTCCTCGATCCGGACCCGGACGTCCCCACCGCCGCGCCGTCCTCCGGCGAGACTCTCGTCGATCTGTCCGAGCGGCAGGTCGCCGGTTCACCTGACGCGACCGCACTCGTCTCCGGAGATCGTGCGCTCACCTACCGTGAACTCGACGAGCACGTGAATCGCCTGGCCCGCCACCTGATCGGCGCCGGCGTCGGCCCGGAGTCCATGGTGGGACTGGCGATTCGCCGCTCGGTCGACCTCCTCGTCGGAATGTATGCCGTCGCGAAAGCGGGTGGGGCGTACGTGCCGATCGACCCCGATCAGCCCGCGCAGCGCAATGCCCAGGTCATCCGGTCGTCGGCCGCGCGTGTCGTCCTCACCACCGAGCGCGATCGGTTCGACCTCTCCGACGTCCTGCCCGCGGAGACACAGCTCGTCGTCATCGACCGACTGGACCTGTCCGGCGTCGATCCGTCGCCGATCTCCGACCTGGACCGGATCGCTCCCCTGCGGGCGCAGAACCCCGCGTACGTGATCCACACGTCGGGATCGACGGGCACCCCGAAGGGGGTCGTCGTGACCCATGCGGCCGTCGTGAGCTTCCTGAGTTGGCGTCAGGACACCGACCCGCTCGGCGCGGACGACACGGTGATGCTCAAATTGCAGTACACGTTCGACGCCTCGGTCCGCGAATTCTGGTGGCCGCTGATCGCCGGTGCGCGGCTGGTGATCGCTCGACCGGACGGCCACCGCGACCCGCGGCATCTCGCCGAGCTGATCGGACGGCACCGGGTGACCGCGGGATACTTCCTTCCCCTGATGCTGGCCGAGATCCTCGCGATCCCCGACGCGGACCTCACGTCACTGCGGCAGGTGTCCTGTGGCGGGGAGGTCCTGCCGCCCGGCACGGCACACAGTTTCCACGCGCGGTGCCCGGATGCCGTGCTGTACAACGAGTACGGCCCGACCGAGACGGCGGTCGCTGTGACCCGCACGGTCGTCGGCACGGAGGCCGCGACCGTCCCGATCGGTGTGCCGCAGAACGGCGTCGGCGTGCTCGCGCTGGATTCGCGGCTGCATCCGGTGCCCGTCGGCGTTCCGGGTGAGCTCTACCTCGCCGGTGCCCAGTTGGCGCGCGGCTATCTCGGGCAGCCGGGGGTGACAGCCGCCCGATTCCCCGCCAATCCGTGGGGACCGCCCGGTCAGCGGATGTACCGGACCGGCGACGTGGTGAGTCGCCGCAGAGACGGGACGATCGACTATCTCGGCCGGCGCGATCTCCAGGTGAAGATCCGCGGTCAGCGCGTCGAACTGGAGGAGATCGAGACGGCGCTGCGAAGCCATGCTGCCGTCGCGCAGTCCGCGGCGGCCGTGTACGAATCAGCCGGCACGGGGGCCCGGCTGGTCGGCTACGTGGTGCCGCGTCCGGACATGGTGGTGGACACCCGTGACGTGTCGGCGGAACTGGCACAGCGGCTGCCTCGCTACATGGTGCCTAACCAGGTCGTGGTGCTGGAGGCGCTACCGTCCACACCCCACGGCAAGCTGGATCGACGGGCGCTTCCGGATCCGGGGGTGCCGCGGGCGCAGCGGTTCCGTCCCCCGACGACCCGCACCGAGAAACTGGTCACCGCGGTGTTCGCGGACGTTCTCGGCACGGGTCTGGTGGGGCTGGACGACAATTTCTTCGAACTGGGCGGCAACTCGCTGTCCGCGACCAGGGCGGCGTCACGGCTGCACGCCACGACTCGGGTCGAGGTCCGCCTCGAATGGTTCTTCGCCGACGCGACCGCGGAGAGCATCGCCGCGCGAATCTCGTCGAGTTTCGCGGCGGCCTCCGACGCTTCCGCCGGACTCGGGGTGTTGCTGCCGCTGCACCCGGACGGTGGACGGGAGCCGCTGTTCTGCATCCATCCGGCCATCGGGTTGGCCTGGTGCTATGCGGGATTGAGTGCGCATCTCGGCCCCGACCGCCCCGTCTGGGGGGTGCAGTCGCCCGCCGTGACCATGCCCGGCGAACGGTTTTCGTCGATCACGCAGCGGGCCCATCGATATGTGGAGGAGATTCACCGTGTGCAGCCGCGGGGGCCGTATCACCTGCTCGGGTACTCGGTGGGCGGCGTGATCGCGCACGCGATGGCCGTCGAGTTGCGCTCGCTCGGCGAGGAGGTGCGTGTGCTCGCGATGATCGACAGCTACGCGGCGGCGGAGCGGGACACCCCGGCACCGACGCTGCCGGAACTGCTCACGGAATTCGGCGGCGGGGCGTCGGAGCACCTCGGGCCGGAGCAGCTGACCCGGTTGTACGAGGACTACGTCGACGTCGTCGACGCTGCCGCCGACTTCGTACCGGGACACTTCGACGGCGACCTGGCGTTCTTCGGCGCTGCCAGGAACGGATCCCAGCCCACTCCGGCGAGCGCGACGTGGCGGCCGTGGATCGATGGGGACGTCATCGCACACACCGTCGACCGCCCACACACCCGGATGACCGACCCGGAGGCGCTGGCCGTCATCGGACCGATCCTGGCCGAATACCTGGCGGGCGCCTCAGCCACCGACGGGACGGAGAATCCACCAGCCACCCAGTGCGAGGCAGCTCAGCGTCACGAGTAGGGACAGACCCACCCAGACGATGCCGGGAACGCGGGTGAGCCGCGCCAGCTGATCCGCATCCGACTCCGGTGCTGCGCCGCGGGCGCGTTGCCGCTGCAGTTCGAGGACCGGACGCGGCGCGGCGACGAGCATGAACAGGGTGATCAGATACGCCGCGGCCACCTGCTGGTCCTGCGTCCCGAACCACACGAGTCCGAACAGCAGCGCCCCGACCACCGTCAGGGAGAACAACCCGTACAGGTTTCGGACGAGGATCAGCATGGCCGCAAGAGCGACGACACCGATCCACAGCACCGCGACCGCGTGCTGGGTGCCCAGCACCCAGGCCGCACCGAGCCCCAGAACGGCAGGACCCACGTAGCCGGCGAACGTCATGAGGACCACACCGAGCCCGGTCGGTTTGCCGGACGAGATGGCGACACCCGACGTGTCCGAGTGCAGCCGCACCCCCTTCAGCGTTCGACCGAACAGCAGGGCGACCACCAGATGCGCGCCCTCGTGCACGATGGTCACCACGTTGCGGGTGACTCGCCAGGCGTGCGGTTCGAGGACGAGTATCACCGCCACCACCGCCGTGACCTGAACGATCCAGGGAGCCGGCGCGGGGCTGACGGCGCTCATGCGCTCCCACAGCGATTGAATTCCATTCATCGGCGCCGAGTGTACGGCGACCGGCTGATCACTCCCTGCGTGCCAGCTGTGGAATCAATCCGCCCGCGAGCACGTCGTCGACCTGACGTGGGGACAGCCGATGACGCACCGGGATCTCCACGTCACGGGTCGAGTCGAACAGGGTCAGGTGGGGGCCGGAACGAATGGCCTCCCGAACCCCGTCGAGGACAAGCACGTCGTCCTGCCGGATCGTGTCGTAGTCGTCCGGGTTCTCGAATTCGAGCGCGAGGACACCGAAGTTGGCGAGGTTCTGCCAGTGGATACGGGCGAACGAGGTGACGATCACCGCGTGCAACCCGAGGTAGCGCGGGGTGATCGCGGCGTGCTCACGCGAGGACCCCTGCCCGTAGTTGTCACCGCCGACGATGAAATGCCCGGTGGTCTTCGCCGTCTTCTCCGCGCGCGCCGGATAGGTCTCGTCCACCTGGGTGAAGGTGAACCGGGACAGCTTGGGAATGTTGGAGCGGAACGGCAGGGCCCGCGCCCCGGCCGGAGAGATCTCGTCGGTGGAGATGTTGTCACCGACCTTGAGAAGCACCGGTGCCTCGATGCGGTCGGGCAGGGGCGGAAACTCGGGCAGGGACGAGATGTTGGGACCCTTCACGAGTTCGACGAGCCGAGCCTCCTCCTCGGGCAGCGGAGCCACCAGCATGGCCGTGTTGACGGTGGCCTCGTCCGGAAGTGTGATCTCCGGGTACGGCATCCCCACTTTCTCCGCCCAGTCCCGCGGGTCGGTGATCACCCCGGTGAGAGCCGACGCCGCCGCCGTCTCGGGTGAACACAGCCACACGGAATCCTCACGGGTGCCCGAACGCCCCGGGAAATTGCGGGGCATCGTCCGGAGGGAATTCCGGCCGGTCGCCGGCGCCTGGCCCATGCCGATGCAGCCCATGCACCCGGATTGATGAATTCGCGCGCCTGCCACGACGAGCGCGAGCGTGGCGCCCATCTTCGTCAGATCGGAAAGGATCTCCCGCGAACTCGGATTGACGTCGAAGCTCACGCTCGGGTCGGTCTGCCTCCCCGACACCATGGCCGCAGCGATCGCGAAATCGCGCAGCCCGGGATTGGCGGACGACCCGATCACCACCTGGCTGACGTC
Source organism: Rhodococcus sp. IEGM 1307 (assembly GCF_030056915.1). NCBI lineage: Bacteria > Bacillati > Actinomycetota > Actinomycetes > Mycobacteriales > Nocardiaceae > Rhodococcus > Rhodococcus sp. IEGM 1307. The sequence continues at coordinate 173,656 of NZ_JASHKW010000012.1, read as the reverse complement.
CTCACCGGCGACCTCCCGGACGGGCACCACGTTTCCCGGCGAAGACGGTTTCGCGATCAGCGGCTCGATCGTCGACAGGTCGAGGTGTTCGTGCACGTCGTATTCCGCGCCTGCATCGGCGAGCAGTTCCACGAAGTCGGCTTCCCTGCCCTCGGCGCGCAGGAAATCGCGGACGGCGTCGTCGGCGGGAAAGATGGACGTCGTGGCGCCCAGTTCGGCGCCCATGTTCGCGATCACGTGACGATCCATCGCCGTCAACGTTGCGAGCCCCTCACCGTGGTATTCGATGATTCTGTTGAGCCCACCCTTGACCCCGTGGCGGCGGAGCATCTCGAGGATGACGTCCTTCGCCGAACTCCAGTCGGGGAGCCTGCCGGTCAACTCCACACCCCAGATCTGAGGCATCCGCAGGTGCAGGGGCTGACCCGCGATCGCCATGGCGACCTCGAGCCCACCGACGCCGATCGCGAGCATGCCCAGCGATCCCGCCGCCGGTGTGTGCGAGTCGGAACCGACCATGGTCTTGCCGGGAACACCGAAGCGCTGCATGTGGGTGGGATGAGAGACCCCGTTGCCCGGCTTCGAGAACCACAACCCGTACCGCAGCGCGGCGGTGCGGAGGAACTCGTGGTCCTCGGCGTTCTTCTCGTCGGTCTGCAGCAGATTGTGGTCGACGTATTGCGCGCTCAACTCGGTCTTGATGCGATCGAGGTGGAGCGCCTCGAGTTCCTGCATCACCAGGGTTCCGGTGGCGTCCTGGGTGAGGGTCTGGTCGATCCGGATCGAGATCTCCTCGCCCGGTTCCATCCGGCCGTCGAGGAGGTGTGCACCGATGACCTTGCGGGCGACAGTGTCCGACATCGCTGATCCCTTCGTCGTACCTCCAGGATGCGCCGGAGTCACGGCGAGGGCCAGCGCCCCGAACCCGTCCGGCACTCGACAGGACAATCTTCGGCTATCTAGGAAAATTCGTAGAGAAAGCTAGATTCCGCTAGTCGTTCTGCGCCCGCAGATACTTGCCGAAGTGCGGCACGGTGAATCCGATCGACCCGCGCTCGGCCGAATAGATCAGGCCCTTCTTGATCAGCCCGTCCCGCGCCGGTGACAGCGACGCGGGTTTGCGGCCGAGCTCGGAGGCGATCGCCGACGTGGCGACCGGTCCGTCGTCCCCGGAGAGGTCGGCCATCGCCCGCATGTACTCCCGCTCGGCAGGCGTCGCGCGCTCGTACCGCGACCCGAAGAACCCGACCGCGAGTTCCTCCTCCGCGGTGGGGGCGGCCACCCGCACGTCCTCCTCGGTGATCGGGCTGGCCGCGGCCACGTCCCACGTCGCCTTGCCGTAGGCCTGGACGAAATAGGGGTAGCCGTCGGCCGCGGCGTACAACGCGTCGAGCGCCTCGTCCGTGAACTTCACGTCCTCCCGCTCGGCGGGCGCGATCAATGCCCGATCGGCCGACACCCGGTCGAGCCGGTCGATGCGGTGATAGCTGAACAGCCGCTCCGAGTAACTCTTGGACGCCGACAGCACCGCGGGCAGGTGCGGCAGTCCGGCCCCGACCACGATCAGCGGCGCCGCGTCCTGGCTGAGCTCGTGGCACGCCCCGCACACCGCCGAGACGTCCGCGGCGCCGAGGTCCTGCATCTCGTCGATGAACAGTGCGATCCCGACCCCGACGTCGCGGGCCAGGGACGACGCGTCGAGCAGCAGTTCCACCAGGTCGATCTCGATGTCGCCGGAATCGGCGCGACCCTTCACCGCGGGGGCGTCGATGCCCGGCTGCCACCGCTCCCGCATGCCCTTGTCGGCCGTCGCGCGCAGGGCGAACGACTTCAGGACGCCGAGGAACTCCTCCACCCGGTCGGGGTCGCGATGCGAGCCCGCGATCTCCCGCACCGCCATGTGCAACGCCGACGACAGCGGCCTCCGCAGATCCTGATCCGGGCGGGCCTCGATCTTCCCCGTGCCCCACCGCCGCGAGATGGCGGCCGACCGCAGGTGGTTCAGCAGGACCGTCTTCCCGACGCCGCGCAGACCCGTCAGCATCACACTGCGTTCCGGGCGACCGCGCGCGATCCGCTCGAGCACCACGTCGAACGCGTCGAGCTGCCTGGTTCGGCCCGCGAGCTCCGGCGGGCGTTGCCCCGCGCCGGGCGCATAGGGGTTACGGACAGGGTCCATGGCCACGAAGGTAACAACCTCTGTTGCCGAATCTGCGCTCATCTAGCGCGTGTCCTAGATCCCACTATGAAGTCCTAGCCGGGGTGGCGACTTCCGCACCCTTCGGTGCCTATCGACGATCGCGCGTTCCCCCGAGGCTGGATGCAGCACCAGGAACAGGGAGAACACCATGATCGAGTTGGACGCCAGAGCCGAGTTGGAACGCCTCGCGCCGCACGCAGCGACGGGCGATGAGAACGCCGTCGAAGAGGTTCTCCGCATCGCGCACCCACTCGTGCACCGCTACTGCACGAGCAGGCTCGAGTCGGTGGATCACCCGCACGCCACCGCCGACGACGTCACCCAGGATGTGTGCCTCGCGTTGATGAGTTCCCTGCGGACGTACGAGAATCAGGGGAAGTCGCTGCTGTCGTTCATCTTCGGCATCGCCGCGCACAAGGTGTCCGACGCGCGGCGCCGCGCCACCCGGTTGTCCGCACCGACCACCGCGCGCGGCGCTGCCGCACATCATGTGGTGGACGTCGAGGACGGCCCCGAGCATCACGTCCTGCGCCGCGAACTGCGCGGCGAGATGGGCCAGCTCGTCGAGACCCTTCCGGTCCGGCACCAGCAGATCCTCTTCATGCGCGTCATCGTGGGAATGTCGGCCGAGCAGACCGCACGGGTCCTGGACACCACTCCGGGCGCCGTCCGTGTCGCCCAGCACCGGGCGCTGAGCCACCTGCGGGCGAGGATCGGGCACGGGCCTGCCCGCTGAGAGTTCCCGCCCGGTCGTTGCCAATTGCGGGGGCCGAGTGGTCCGATGGATTCATGAGCGCACCCGACACGGTCCTGGTCGCTATCGGAACGAAGAAGGGCCTGTGGCTGGCCACCAGCCGCGACCGCGCCACCTGGGCGTTGTCAGGCCCGCACTTCCTGATGAACGAGATTCCGAGTATCGGGATCGACACGCGGGCCGGCCGCACCCGCATTCTGGTCGGGGTCCGATCCGAGCACTGGGGTCCCACCGTCGCGCACTCCGACGACCTGGGTGCCACCTGGACCGAACCGGACCACGGCGCCATCCGCTTCGGCGACGGTGACGGCGCCGCGCTCGAGCGAGTGTGGCAGCTCCGGCCCGACACGGACGACCGTCCGGGCGTCGTGTGGGCGGGGTGCGAACCCATCTCGGTGTGGCGGTCGGTCGACGGCGGCGAGCATTTCGACCTCGAACGTGGGCTGTGGGACCATCCGCACCGCCTCGAGTGGGGAGCCGGATATGGCGGTGCCGCAGCGCATTCCGTCGCCCCTCATCCACAGGACGAGAACACGGTGCATGTCGCGATGAGCACCGGAGGTGTCTACCGCACCACGGACGGGGGCGCGTCCTGGGAGCCGCGCAACACCGGGATCACGGCCTACTTCCTGCCGGACCCGAACCCGGAGTTCGGCCAGTGCGTCCACAAGATCGCCCGCGACGCCGTCGTTCCTGACCGGTTGTACGCCCAGAACCATCACGGCGTCTACCGCTCCGACGACAGCGGCGACACGTGGAAGTCGATCGCGGACGGACTGCCGACGGACTTCGGGTTCGTGATGCTCACCCATCCCCGCCGGGAGGGAACCATCTGGGTCGTTCCGATCGAGGCGGACGGCAAACGGATCCCACCCGACGGCCGGCTGGCCGTCTACCGGAGCGAGGACGCCGGGAACAGCTGGACCCGCCTCGACAGCGGGCTGCCGGAACGCGACTACAACGTGGTGCTGCGCGACGCCGCCGCAGTGGACACCGCCGACCCGGTCGGGGTGTATTTCGGCACGCGCGGCGGCGAGGTCTACGGGAGCGCCGACGAGGGTGCCTCGTTCGGCACGGTCGCGGCGCATCTGCCCGACGTCCTGTGTGTGCGGGCCGCGGTGATCGCGTCATGAGCGGGGGCGTCACCGTGCGGGTTCCGCGGGCACTGGCGTCGATCGTCGGCGGTGAACGCTCCGTGCACGTTCCCCTCGACGCCGCCTCGACGGTGTCCCACGTGCTCGACGTCCTCGCGGGCGAGTTCCCGATTCTCGGCCGGCGGATTCGCGACGAGACCGGCGCCCTGCGGCGGTACGTCAATGTCTACGTGGACGGCGAGGACGTCCGGCTCCTCGGCGGCGTCGGCACCGAGGTGACGCCCGGGCAGGAACTGCAGATTCTGCAGTCCGTGGCCGGCGGCTGAGCGCGACTACTCCGCAAGCTCCATCGCCACTGCCCGGGTGGGCGCTCCGTCCCCGGCCTCCAGGGCGATCGGCAGGAGGCTGAGGAGCGGGTCGGGGAAGTCGATCCGGTCGAGTCGGCACAGATTCTCGCCGATCACTCCGCCGGCGTCGGCGATCAGATGGTGAACCGGGTATCCGGCGTCGGCGTGGTCCTCGTCCGGAGTCTCGTCGATGCTCGGGGCGTCGAGGCAGAACGTCCGCACTCCCCGGTCGAGCAGCAGTGCGCACGCCTCGGGGTCGAGGAATGGATGTGTGTAGTAGGCATCCGTTCCGTAGTGGCGAGACCACCCGGTATGGAACACGGCGATGTCGCCCGGCCCGACGTCGCCCGCCCGGGACATGATCAGTTCGCGGGTAATCCGCTGCCGCGCAACGAGCTCGCGCAGGTCGAACACGACGCCGCGGCCGACGAACAGCTCCGGTGCCAGCCGGTCGACGGTCGCGGCCCCCGCCTTCAGATGCGCCGGGGCGTCGACATGAGTCCCGGACTGCGAACCGATCCTGACGTCCAGCACGTTGTAGCCGTCGCGTTCGAGAGTGCAGTGCCGGATCAGCGTCGGCACCGGGTCGCCGGGATACACCTGCATCCCCGGCCCGATCGTGTGTGACAGATCCACGATTTTCCGCACGTGTGGCATCGCTCGATTGTCCGGCCTCGGGGTCACGCGTACCGCGATATGCTCGATGACGAGCGAAGAGGTGGTGGAATGACCGATTTTGACCCGCTCGCCACCCAGCGTGAGTCGGTGTCGAAAACACTCGCAACCGAGCTGTCCGCGGTCGGTCTCGAGGACGCCAGGGAGATCGGGCACGGTGGGTTCGGGGTGGTCTATCGGTGTGCCCAACCGGAACTCGATCGAACCGTGGCGGTCAAGGTCCTCACCGCGGCACTCGATGCCGAGAACCTCGAACGGTTCCTGCGGGAGCAGCGCGCCATGGGCCGGCTGAGCGGCCACCCGCACATCGTCAACATCATGCAGGTCGGGACGACCGACACCGGCCGGCCGTACATCGTGATGCAGTTCCATCCCCACGATTCGCTGGACGCGCAGATCCGCAGGCGCGGGCCCATCCCCTGGAGCGACGCCCTGCGGGTCGGGGTGAAACTTGCCGGTGCGCTCGAAACCGCGCACCGGGTGGGCATCCTGCACCGGGACGTCAAACCGGGAAACATCCTGCTGACGGAGTACGGCGAACCGCAGCTCACCGATTTCGGGATCGCGCGGATGTCGGGGGCGTTCGAGACGACTGCGGGCACCGTCACCGGCTCCCCCGCATTTACCGCACCCGAGGTGCTGTCGGGGCGGACCCCGACCGCCGCCTCCGACGTGTACAGCCTCGGTGCGACCCTGTTCAGCGCGATCACCGGGCACGCGGCTTTCGAACGGCACAACGGCGAGGAGGTGATCGCGCAGTTCCTGCGCATCACCACCCAACCCGTCCCGGACCTGCGGACCGAGGGTTTCCCCGAGGACCTCAGCGCCGTGATCCAGCGGGCGATGTCCGGTAAACCGGAGGATCGCCCCGCGTCCGCCGCCGCGTTCGGGGACGAACTGCGGGAGGTCGAACGCCACCATGGATTGGCTGTGGACGAGATGGCAATGCCCGTCGACGCCGGGGTGCACCACGTCGAGGATTCCTCGCCCGGGGCGGTCTCGACCATCTCCGGTCCGTTCCGGACGTCCACGACGGGACGGGCGCGCTACGCGTCGACGCCACCGCCCGCGCCGGCCACCCGGTTCCGGCCCCCCGCCGCGACCCGCCAGCTCGTCGAGCGGAACCGGCTGATCGACCTGCTGCGGGCCGGACGCCGGCGCCTGCTGACCGTGATCCACGGCCCCACCGGATTCGGCAAGAGCACTCTGGCCGCCCAGTGGCGGAACGTCCTCGCCGACGAGGGGGTGGCCGTCGCGTGGCTCACCGTCGACAACGACGACGACAACGTGGTCTGGTTCGTCGCGCACCTCATCGAGGCGATCCGCCGCGTGCGTCCCAACCTGGCCAAGGAACTCGGCCAGGTCCTCGAGGAGCACGACGACGAGGCCGAACGCTACGTGCTCACCTCGCTCGTCAACCAGATCCACGAGAGCGGCGAACGGATCGCCCTGATCATCGACGACTGGCAGCGCGTGTCCGAACCCGCGACGATCGCCGCCTTGGAGTTCCTCCTCGACAACGGCTGCCACCACCTGCAGGTCGTGGTGACGAGCCGAACCAGGGCCGGGCTGCCGATGAGCCGCATGCGCGTCAAGGACGAACTCGTCGAAATCGACTACTCCGAACTGCGTTTCGACGATTCCGAAGCCCGATCGTTCCTCGTCGACCTCGGTGGCCTGCCCCTCGACAGTGAGGACGTCACCGAGCTCCGCGACTCCACCGACGGATGGGTGGCGGCTCTCCAACTGGCGTCGCTGTCACTGCGCGGGCGAGCGGACCCCTCCGAGCTGATCGCCGGACTGTCCGGCCGTCACCACGCGATCGGCGAATTTCTCGCCGAGAACGTCCTCGACACCCTCGAACCCGAGATGCTCGACTTCCTGCTGGCCACCTCTATCACCGAGCGCACGTGCGGCAGCCTCGCCGGCGCCCTCGCGCACACCGCCCGTGGGCAGGCGATGCTCGAGGCCGCCGAGGACCGGGACCTGTTCCTGCGCCACATCGACGATGAGCGGACGTGGTTCCGGTACCACACCCTGTTCGCCGAGTTCCTGCGCCGCCGGCTCGAACGCGACCAACCCGACCGCGTCCGGGAACTGCACCGCATCGCGTCCCGCTGGTTCTGCGACCACAGCCTGCTCCGCGAGGCCGTCGACCACGCCATCGCCGGCGGCGAAGAGCAACGCGCCGTGGAACTCGTCGAGGCCGACGGACTGATACTGCTCGAGCAGTCCCAAGCGGCGACGTTGTCGGCGGTGGTCGACAAGCTGCCACCGGCTCTCGTCGCCGCGAGCGCCCGGCTGCAGGTCACGACGGCGTGGGCGCACGCGATGGCGAACCGGACCATGGCCGCCGAACGCGCGCTCGAGCGAGCCGAATGGGCACTCGAACACAGCGGCGCTAGCGCGAGCGACACGGCGGATCTGCGGGCGGAGGCGGGCGTCGTCCGTGCGGTGGCCGAACTGCGCAACGACCGCAGCGACCGGATTGACGAACTCGCCGCCGACTGCCTGGCGCGGCCGGAGGCCATGTCCCCGTGGGTGGTGTGCGCCGCTTTCAACGTCACGACGTTCGCCGCCGTGTACCGCTTCGACTTCGCGGAGGTGCGCAGGATCCAGGAGGTGGCCCGGCCCTACTACGAGCGGAACACCGGACCGCACAACGTTGTTCACGGTCAGAGCTATCTGGGTGTCGCATCCTACGAGCAGCTCGACGTCGACGACGCCGTCGACCGTTTCCGGCGGGCCCGCCGAGCCGGACGGAAACTGGGCGGGCCGCGAGCGCCGTCCGCCCGGCTCGCGGGGTCGCTGCTCGGTGAGGTGCTCTACGAACGCGGGGACGTCGAAGAAGCCGAACGTCTCCTCGACGACGGTTACACCCTCGCTGTCGAGACCGGTGGGGTGGACTTCAAGGTCGCCCGCTTCGTCACCGGCGCTCACGTCAAGGCGCTCCGGGGTGACCGTGAGGAGGCGACGACACGCCTGCACGCCGGACTCGAGGTGGCCCAGACCTACTCCCTCGCCCGCCTGCGGGCCCGCATCGAGAACGAACGCCGGCGACTCGGCATCACCCCGCATCCCTCACTGGGGGCGCCGGACCCAATCCGGCACGACGACCGGCGGCGCCCGGTGTCGGGCATCGACGAGATCGTCGCGCAGGTCGAGGAGACCACCGCGATCCGGATGTTGCTCGCCACCGGGGCGCGCGAGAACATCGAGCTGGCGTGCACCTGGGCTCAGGAGTGGACCGATCGGCTGGCCGGCACCGGCCGCAACCGCGCCTACCTGCTGGCCGAGCGCCTCCGGGTGGCGTGCCTCGCCGCCGCGGGCCGCGACGAGGAGGCGAAGCAGGCCCTCGCCTCCATCGCCTCGATCTGCGCGGCACGTGGACTCCACCGCGTGCTTCCCGACGGCGGACCCTTCGTCGTCGCGCTGGTCGCAGATCTGCGGGCCGATCAGCTGGCCGGAGAGTGGCGGCCGGACTGGGCGACGGTGCCCTCCGACTTTCTCGAGGAGCTACAGAACGCGACGGCTCCGTACACGATGTGATCCACGGTCAGGCGGGACCCATGTCTGCCGATCGCCAGTGCTCGGGGCGGAGATGGATGGCGACCTGTTCGCCGAGTTCGGCCCGGGCGAAATCGAGGTAGGCGTCGACCTTCTCCGGCGCGAGGTAGCGCTCGGTGACCTCCCGCAGCATGTCGTCGGTTCCCGGGACGGTGCGCGTCACCGCGCCCTCGACGGAGACGTATCGGACGGTGGGGTCGACGCGTTCGACCATCATGGTGAATCGCCCGGCCGCCTCGATGAGGCGCGCCTTCTCCGAACCGGCGCCGGTCAGTACCCACAGATCACCCCCCGGGGCGTACTGATACCAGATCGGGACCGTCAGAGGTCCGCGGTTCTCACCGGCGGAAACCGACAGCGCCGCGATGTGCGGCTCGGACAGGAACTGTTCGCGCTCGGACACAGACAATGGCATGACCTCGACGATAGGAGCCACCACCGACAGATTCCGGGGTCCCGCACCGGCGCGGCGGACCGATTGAATGGAACCTGGCGGTTCGAAACGGTTAGATGGGACCTGAGGTTCCGGACAGTGCAGCGTCGTACGTCGAAGTGAACGGAGACAAAGATGCCAGGCCCAGTCGCGAGATTGGCACCCCAATCAGTCCTCACTCCGCCCAGCCCTGCCTCCCTGTTCCTGGTGCTCGTCGCCGGGGACTCCGACGACGACCGCACGACGGTGTGCGATGTGATCTCCGGGATCGACGGACTGCTCAAGGCGGTGGGATTCCGCGAACTCGCCGGCTCGCTGTCCTGCGTGGTCGGTGTCGGTGCGCAGTTCTGGGACCGCGTGAGCTCGTCGTCCAAGCCGGCGCACCTGCATCCGTTCGTCCCGCTGTCCGGGCCGGTCCACAGCGCGCCCTCCACGCCGGGTGACGTCCTGTTCCACATCAAGGCCGCCCGCAAGGACCTGTGCTTCGAACTGGGCCGCCAGATCGTCTCCGCGCTGGGCTCCGCCGCCACCGTGGTCGACGAGGTGCACGGCTTCCGCTACTTCGACTCCCGCGACCTCCTCGGATTCGTCGACGGCACCGAGAATCCCACCGACGACGACGCCGCGGACGCCGCACTGATCGGCGACGAAGATCCCGACTTCCGGGGCGGCAGTTACGTGATCGTGCAGAAGTACCTGCACGACATGAGCGCGTGGAGCACGCTGAGCACCGAGGAACAGGAACGGGTCATCGGGCGCACCAAGCTCGAGAACGTCGAACTCGACGACGACGTCCAGCCCGCCAATTCGCACGTCACCCTCAACACCATCGTCGACGACGACGGCGTCGAGCACGACATCCTCCGCGACAACATGGCTTTCGGCAGCCTCGGCGAGGCTGAGTACGGCACCTACTTCATCGGGTACGCCAAGGATCCCGCCGTCACCGAGCTGATGTTGCGACGCATGTTTCTCGGCGAACCGCCCGGCAACTACGACCGCATCCTCGACTTCTCCACGGCGGCCACCGGCACGTTGTTCTTCGTGCCGAGCCGGGATGTGCTCGAATCGCTCGGCGACGAGCCGGGCGACGCGGAGTCGGCACCCGAAGACCCGGTCGGGCCGGCCGCGGCCGGCCCGTACGACCTGTCCCTGAAAATCGGTGGTCTCAAAGGAGTATCGCAATGAGTGATTCGAGCAATCTGCACCGCAACCTGGCACCCGTCACCGAGGTTGCCTGGCAGCAGATCGGCGAAGAGGCCGCCCGCACGTTCAAGCGGCACGTCGCCGGTCGACGCGTCGTCGACGTCGCGGGACCGTTCGGATACTCCTACTCGGCCCACAACCTCGGCCGGGTCACCCCGATCAAGACATCGGACAGCAGGATCCGCGCACAGCAGCGGCAGGTGGACCCGCTCGTGGAACTCCGGTTCCCGTTCACCCTCAGCCGCGCCGAGGTCGACGACGTCGCCCGGGGTTCCCTCGATTCCGACTGGCAGCCCGTCAAGGACGCCGCGAAGGCCGTCGCGTTCGCGGAAGACCAGTCGATCTTCCAGGGATTCGACGAGGCGGGCATCCGCGGACTCGGACCGTCCAGCGACAACCCGGTTCTCAGTCTGCCGGAGGATCCGCTGCTCATCCCCGACGCCGTGGCGTCCGCGCTGTCGGCGCTGCGACTCGCCGGTGTCGAGGGACCGTATTCGGTGGTACTCGACGCCGACGCGTACACCGCGGTCAGCGAGACCCGCGACGAGGGACATCCCGTGTTCCACCACCTGCGTGACCTGGTCACCGGCGACATCATCTGGGCACCCGCCATCAGCGGTGGGTACGTGCTGTCCACCCGCGGTGGCGACAACCAGCTGACCCTCGGCACGGACCTGTCGATCGGCTACGACAGCCACACCGCCACCGACGTCACGCTCTACCTCGAAGAGACGTTCACGTTCGCCTCGCTCACCGCGGAGGCTGCGGTCGTCCTCGCACGCTGACCCCCGGCCGGGGTCGTCAACCGCCGAACAGCAGGTACAGCCCACCGAAGGTGTACGTCACCATCGTGAACAGCAGTGCCAGCTGCCCGGTCAGCTGATGACCCCGGGGCAGGACCCGTACGGATTTGTCGTGTGCCGCAATCACTCCGAGGACGTGCCCGGCGAGGACGCACAGCACCTTGATCGACGCCGTCGCGGCCGGGTGCTCGGACAGCACGTACCAGACCTCCGCGTCGCCGAGTCCCAGCGGGTTCCACCCCCGACCCATCGGGTCGGCCAGCAGGATCACCGTCGCCTGACCCTTCTCCACGAGATACGTCAGGTAGTGGGCGAAGACGTAGCCGATGATGATCGGGATCAGCGAATGCGACAGCAGCCCAGGGAGGGCGGCGCGCTGCTCCGGCCGCAATCCGCCCGCGGCCCGCGAGGCCACCCAGAACGACACCCCGACGAAGCCGATGAACGCCAGGAGCCCGGCGGTGCGCGCGAGAGTCGCGCCGATCGGGGAACCGATTCCGTCCACCAGCCGCGCCCACCACGGGAACGCCGAGAAACTGTCGAAGGCCGTGGATCCCAGCAGCGTTGCCATCAACGCGACGGAGCCGGCACGAACGGGCATCGATCCCAGGTGGTCCAGCGGATTGCGCAGCACGATCCGGCCGTCGTGCCGATCCCGGCTCAGTGGAGACAACCGCGACGCCAGCGTGCTGTACACCTCGAACGGATCGCCCCGCTCACACCAGCGCTCGCCGCAGGTGAAGGCCCCGACCGTCGTGACTACGACGTAGACCAGCAGCCAGGTACGCACGGCGGCAACGGAACCCGGGTCGCCGGAGGCGAGCTCGAGCCAGACGAAGGCGAACAGTCCCGCGACCGCGGGCCAGTACCCCCACGAGTTGCGGTACCGCGCAGTGCCTTCCGTCGGGGAGCGCCCGATCACCGCGCACACCGATCGGTGAAGCGTGCGGACCGGGGAGAGTACTCGCCACACCGGTCCGAACGCCAGCGACACCGCGACCAGTCCCACCCAGAGCAGCACGTAGAACACGCCCGGCAGGGCATTCTCCGAGGACTCCGAGGGTCCGAAGAACGCCGCGAGCGCCACCCACACCGCGAACACCAGACCGAACGCCGCCAGCACGTTCCGCGTGATCGGCGCGTCGGCGAACCGCGTCACCCAGCCGTGCAATCGGTGCCCGGGACTGTCCGGGTCCAGTTTCGGGGTGCGCCACGCGAACGCCAGGACCACGAAGGAGACGGTGAGCGCCCAGCTCGCCCCGATCAGCGCATACGTGAACGGGATCGGAAGGTCGGTGGATCCGCCGAGGCCGTGCGCGAGAACAACGGTCATGGACGCACGAGCAGGGTGGCCACCGTTTTACCCGTGTCGTGCAATTCCACCGCCACCTGGCCCGGAACGTCCACGGAGAACTGGGTTTCCTGGGTTCCGGGGTGAATCTCGAACGAATGCTCCGGCACGGCGTGCACGTGCAGTTCGTCGTCGGCGTCGCTCTCGATCCGCACGGTGACGGTCTCCCCCACCGCGGCCTCGATGCGCTCGTTGCTCGGTGTCACCGAACCGCCGTCGATCACGACGTCGATCACGACACCGTCCTCCGTTGCCGGCGTGTCGCCGTCGCCTCCACAGCCCGACACCAGGGCGGCGACGACAGCAGGTACCACGACAACTCCGGCCAACCGCCTGATCACCTAATTCTCCTCGTCTTTCTCAGTCGGGCCGTGTTTCGCGTTCTCGGCGTTCTCGGCCGCTTCCGCCTTGCGGTCCCGGACCGCCAGGTAGATGACCAGGCCGGCCACCAGGAACGCAGGGACGAACGCGGGAATGGCCAGCAGCACCGAGTGATCGGCGAGGTAGACGACGTCCGGGCCGTTCACCGGATTCATGTCACCGTCACGTCCTCGCGGGTGCCGGTGGCCGCCTGCCCCTGCGTGTACTTGCTGATCCGGCCCGCTCCCCAGGCCAGCGCGGTGATCAGCGCAAGAGTGCACACGAGCACGACCAGCGACGCGGCACCGAACAGCCAGGACGGGTGATCGAAGTTCCGCTCCCGCTGCAGGATGGTGATTTCCGGGACGAAGTCACGGGTCGAGGACGCGACGGCGGGGAGTTCCTCGGCTCCGATGCCCGGATCGCTGGGCAGGTAGATCGGGACGGCCGTCATCGTGCGCCCGTCCTGCACGCGCAGCAACGTCTTCCACGTTCCGTGGACCGGCACCGGTTCGTGAGTCCGGTAGGTGCCGGGCCCGGTGCGTTCGAGTCGGTCGACCGTGAATCCGTTGCCCAGTCCGGTGCCGCCCTGCCAGGACAGAATGGACACCCAGGCGGGATTGTCACTGGCGAGATCGGGTGGGTCGATACGCACCTCCGCGTCGACCATCCGGCCGCCGTCCGGCGCGGCCTCCGTGAGAGCGATTGTCGCCGTGGCGTTGTCCGGGACGGTCGCGACGAGTCCGTTGGCCGTGGCCCCGGCGATCACCACGACCGTGGCGACGACGATGGTGCGGCTGATCGCGGGACGCGGAAGTCCCTCGGATCGGAGCACCCGCCCGAGCAGGGCGCCGCAGGCCCCGGCCGCGATGCCCACGGGCACGGCCATGGCCAGCGCCTCCGGCCACATGCTGGTGGGCCAGGGGTAGATGTACACGGCGTCGATCCACAGCGACTCGAGCCACAGCCCGACCGTCGCGACGAGAAGTCCGCCGACGGCACCGAAGGCCACCCGATTCTTGATCAGCGGTGTCAGGGCGAGCAGTTCGATCAGCACCGCAGCGCCGAGGCACAGTTCGAACACGTTCGTGGGGGCGCCGAGAACCGGTCCCACCATCAGTGCCGTGATCGCACGCACGACGCCGGCCACCGCCACGGCCACGATCGCCGCGAAGGGTCCGAGAACAATGCGTGCCGCCACCAGGGTGAACGCGGCCGCGCCCGCGATCATCATCGGTTGCAGGACGAGGCGGAACTGTTCGACGCCGAAGTCGTATTCGATCTGGAAGACGGACAGGCCGATGAGCAGGCCACCGAACGTGCCGCACCGCAGGAACCAGATCAGCCTGCTGTCCTGCTTCGTGTCACCGGGGGTCGCCATCCGGCCCTCGTAGTCCAGGAGCAGGACGCCGATCAGCGACAGCCCCGCACCGCCGATCAGCATCAGGTGCGTCGGCCCCCACAGCGTGACGTCCTGACCGAAGATCCGGTGCCAGACGTCGTCGAGGGGAAACCCGATGAGGGCGTACAGCCCCGCCCCGGCCACCAGGACGCCGCCGACCGGGACGTACCAGGTGCGGGTGATCTTGATCGCCGCCGGACCGGGTTTCTCGTCGCGCGGCAGGATCATCGCCAGCATCCCGGTGATGAACAGCAGGAAGAGTCCGACGAGGATGAAATAGTGCGCGGGGTTCGCGAGCGGCCCGTCGTCGCGGCCTCGCCCGATGTGCAGGCTGACGTCCCAGATGAAACCGAAGAACGCCGTCAGGATGGTCCCGACGAACGTCACCAGGGGCAGCGCGACCCACGGGGGCCGGTCGAGCGCGCGTGCCGCCGTGTCAGCGGTCGTCTGCAGCCACGTGATCTTGCGTGTGCGGTGCAGGTATGCGATCCACAGCAGACCGACGGTGATGATCGCCGTCGCCACCGAGATTCCGATGATCTGATCGAACGCCGCACCGCCACCCTCTCCGCCCGATTGGGCAAGAATGGGTGAACTCGGAGTAACAGTAACTTGGCTCACGTGGTGATTATGTGCGCCTCGTGCCGAAAACGCCAGACCCTCGACCCGGCACACGGCGGTTCGTAGGCAAATCTATTCAGATCTGCGATCAGACGTAGATATGGCTAGATTCCTCTATCGAAGCCTCGACCAGCGATAACTGCCACCGCCCGCACGCGCAGCCGAGGTACGTGACGACTCCCGTGCTCGTCCGATGCCGAGATACTTCCTGCCAGTCGTGTTCGTGATGTTCGCTCATGCACCCAGCATGATGTAATGGCATTGTGCATCTCAACCCTTACGGCGAATACGCGGTCACACTCGCCGCCGACCTCGCGAATCACCCACCCGACTCGACCGGCGACCTCGTCGACCGATGCGTCGACGCCGGCATCGTCGTCGACTTCCCCGTCACCGACGACGACCTCGCCGACGTGCTCGCGATGCTCGACCGGTGGGCGTCGATCGCGGACACCACCAGCGACGAAGCCCGGGCCGAACAGGTCAACCTCATGCTCACGAAGGCATCCGCCTACCCGCGACTGACCAACCACGCCGGCGACGGCTGGCACCTCCACTACCGTGACGACCAGCAGTCGCTGGCTGGCGTGCTCGAGGCGCTCTTCTCCGTCGGCACCGCACTGCACCTCGTCGGCCGCGGCATGCACCGGCTCGGCCGCTGCGCACTCGAGGAGTGCACCGCCATCTACGCCGACACGTCCCGCAACGGCCGTCAGCGGTACTGCTCACCGAAGTGCGCGAACCGGGACGCCGTTCGACGCCACCGGGCGCGCTGACACTTGGTCAGTATGCAATCGACGGCTCGCCGTCAGTGAGCGAAATCTTCCCCCGTGTACTCCCGCTTCTCCACCTGATCCGCCTGCACCACAGTCGGATAGAAACGGTACTTGAACGCCCGCTTCACCACCCTCCCCGCCATAACCCAGACACTAGCCACACAGTCCGACAAAACCAGATCGGCTATCCCGGACCTGAAGGACCGGGTTTGCGCCGAAAGATTCACGAATCACCGCCTCGATGCCGTAAGGCCGTTCGGCCGGCGGCTGCGTGAACTCGACGACCCTGGCGACCAAATCCCGGTACGTCTCGTGACAGTCGGTGGTGGTCAACCCGAATCTGCCCATCGTCCCGCTCTCGAGCGACCGGCGGACCGCGTCTGCCATGTCGGCGTCGAGGGGGCGGCTCTTCTCCGAAATTGCGGCGGTCACCGGCGGTCGCTCAGCCGTGCATGAACACGTGGCACCCGGGATGCGCGGCGCCCCGTGCTCGGCGAACTTCGCCTGATACACCGACGGCGACGCGCCGACCAGCTGGCGGAATTTGGACACTGAACGACCCGAGGCTGGTGTACCGACGAGGCGGCAGATCTCGGTGACCGTCAGGTTCGCGCTCGCCCGACCGCTGCCATGCCCCCAGTCTGGCAGTGGCTACCGACTCGAGGACAGGAACGCCGTCGACCCGGACAGGTCGCCGGGGCGGTGACTGCGCGAGTGCACGAGCCCGCGGCGTTCGAGGATCGGCCGGACCCCTTCGCCGAAGTTGAAGGCCTCTTCGAGGTGCGGGTAGCCGGAGAGGACGAAGTGATCGAGTCCGAGCGCCGCGTACTCGGCGATGCGGTCGGCGACCTCCTCGTGGGAGCCGACCAGCGCGGTGCCTGCGCCGCCGCGGACCAGCCCGACACCGGACCACAGGTTGGGGGCCACCTCGAGGGCACGCACTCCGGCGTCCTCGGAGTAGGCGCTTCCCCCGCCGTGCAGTTCACGCATGCGGCGCTGACCTTCGGAACCCGACCGGGCGAGGCTCTGCTGTGCCTGCTCGACCGTCGCCGGGTCGAGGGCGGAGAGCAGGCGGTCGGCCTCGGCCCACGCCTCCTCGGACGTGTCGCGGCTGATCACGTGCAGCCGGATGCCGTAATCGAGCGTGCGGCCCTGGACGTCGGCGAGGTCGCGGATCCAGGCGATCTTCCCGGCGACGGCGCTCGGCGGTTCACCCCAGGTGAGGTAGGTGTCGGCGAACTGGGACGCGACGGTGCCCGCGGCCGGCGACGAACCGCCGAAGAAGATCGGCGGCACCGGGTCGGGGATGCGCTGCAACTGGGCGTTCTCCACCCGGATGTAGTCGCCTGCGTAGTCGACCGGTCCGGTTCCCGCCCACAGCTGACGGATGACGTCGAGGAACTCGCCGCAGCGGGCGTAGCGCTGGTTCTTGTCGAGGTAGTCGCCGTAGGTGCGCTGCTCGTGGTCCTCGCCGCCGGTGACGACGTTGAGCAACAACCGCCCCTGCGACTGCCACTGGAACGTCGCCGCCATCTGCGCGGCCAGCGTGGGACTGAGCAGACCCGGCCGCAGCGCGACCAGAAATTTCAACGTCTCCGTGGTCTCCAGCATCATGGCCGTGGTGAGCCAGGCGTCCTCGCACCACGCGCCGGTGGGCGTCAGCACCGATTCGAAGCCGTTCGACTCCGCCGCCGCGCCGATCTGATTGAGGTACCGCAGCGTGGCGGGACGGTCTCCTGCCATGGAACTCCCGTGACCACCCGCCATCAGGTTGCGGGAATCACCGTAGGTGGGAAGGAACCAGTGGAAATGCAGAGACACGCGCGATCCTCTTGTCGACGACAGATGGGCAGCGCAGGCCAGTTCATCAACGACGAAGCCGGGGCGCGAGGGTTTCGATCACCGTGATTCGGAATCGTGCCCGACCGCAGCGGGCAGGGTTACGGTCGCCGCGCTATGACTACGCTGTCCGACGCCCCGTACACACCTTCGACCGAGTCCGACCTCGAGCGGCGCAAGCGGCTCCGCACCGTCGTCGCCGCCAGCCTCCTGGGGACGACAGTCGAGTGGTACGACTTCTTCCTCTACGCGACGGCCGCCAGCCTGGTGTTCAACCAGCTGTTCTTCCCCGATCAGAGTTCGTTCGTCGGCACCATGCTGGCGTTCGCCACGTTCGCGGTCGGTTTCGTGGTCCGGCCGATCGGCGGAGTCGTCTTCGGCCACATCGGCGACCGCATCGGACGCAAGAAGACACTCGCGCTCACCATGTTCATCATGGGCATCGCCACCGCTCTGATGGGTGTGCTGCCCACGGCCGCGCAGGTCGGGGTGATCGCGCCGATCCTGCTGCTCCTGCTGCGCATCCTGCAGGGGTTCGCACTGGGCGGTGAATGGGCGGGCGCCGTGCTCCTCGCCGTCGAACACAGTCCCGCGAAGAAGCGCGGCATCTTCGGCAGCATTCCCCAGATCGGCCTGGCGCTGGGCCTGGCCCTGGGCACCGGCGTCTTCGCCGCGTTGCAGGTGATCTTCGACGACGCCCAGTTCCTCTCCTACGGGTGGCGGATCGCCTTCCTGCTCAGCCTGATTCTCGTATTCGTCGGATTCGTGGTCCGGCTGAAGGTCGAGGAGACCCCGGCGTTCCAGGAAGTGCACGACCTCGCGAAGCGCTCCTCCGCTCCGCTGAAGGACGTGTTCCGCGGCCGGGTCCGCCGGGGCACCCTCCTCGGCCTGCTCTCGCGCTGGGGTGAGGGCGCCGCGTTCAACACCTGGGGCGTCTTCGCGATCACGTACGCCACCAAGAATCTGGAGTTCGCGAAGATCCCCGTCCTCCTGGTCGTCACCGTCGCCGCGACGGTCATGGCCGTGCTCCTGCCGTTCTCCGGTCTGCTGGTCGACCGTTACGGCGCCAAGAGGATCTACCTCGTCGGGATCGGGGCCTACGGGCTCGCGGTCTTCCCCGCGTTCGCCTTGTTCGGCACGGAGAATCTCATCCTGTTCGGTGTCGCGATGGTGCTCGTGTTCGGCGTCGTCCACGCCCTCTTCTACGGTGCGCAGGGCACGCTGTACGCGAGCCTATATCCCACCGAGATCCGCTACACCGGCCTGTCCGTCGTGTACCAGTTCTCCGGAATCTACGCATCGGGCATCACGCCGATGATCCTCACCGCCCTGATCGCCGTCGCCGGCGGAACTCCCTGGCTGGCCTGCGGATACCTCGTCGCCACCTCGGTCGTCAGCGTCGTGGCGACGGCCCTGATCCGAAAGCAGGACCTCTACCTCTGAGACCGCAGAATTCTCCGAACGGGCTCTGACAGCCGAGTTCGATACACTGGTGTATCCGATACGCTAGTGTATCGACGGCTGCTGTCGACCCGATCGGAGGAGGGCCCATGCCGACGTCGCCGGCGCGCTCCACCGAGCCTGCCACCGACACACCCCGCCGGGTGACGAAACGGCGAGGCCAAACACGCCGGCGTCTGCTCGACGCCGCGGTCGAGGTGTTCGCCGAAAACGGCTTCGGACGGTCGACGGTCGAGCAGATCTGCGAACGCGGTGGCTACACCCGCGGCGCCTTCTACTCCAACTTTGCATCACTGGACGAGATGTTCTTCGCCATGTGGGAACAGCGCTCCAGCGCGATGCTCGCACAGATCCGGCTGGCCGCCGACTCGTCCAGCATCGACCTCGCGGGGCTCACGCCTGCCGAAAAACTGCGCGCCGGCACCGAACTGGTGCTCGGCGTCGTCCCCGTCGACGACCAGTGGTACCGGATCAACGCGGAATTCACCGCCCACGCCCTGCGCAACCCGTCGCTGAAGAAGGCCCTCGCAGCACGTGAGGACACGATTCTGGCGACCATCGTGCCGATCCTCGAGAAGGCGCTGCACCGGCTCGGGCGCCGCGTCGTCGGCGATCCGCGGGTGCTCGGCCGCGCGCTCGTGGCCCTGCACGACGGCACGAGCGTCCAGTGCCTCATCGAGGACGACGACGCGTCTGCCCGGGAACTACGTCTCGAATTGTTCACCCACGTCGTGGCCGCGTACACCGAACCCGACACCACCCACACCCACACACACCGGAAAGAGGGGTCCTCGTGACCGAACAGGCTGATGTGATCGTCGTCGGCGCCGGACTGGCCGGACTCGTCGCCACCTACGAGATGGTCAAGGCGGGCCGGAAGGTCCTCGTCGTCGACCAGGAGAGTTCCGCGAATCTCGGCGGGCAGGCCTTCTGGTCGCTCGGCGGCCTGTTCCTCGTCGACAGCCCCGAACAGCGGCGCCTCGGCATCAAGGACTCGTACGAACTGGCGATCCAGGACTGGATGGGCACCGCGGCCTTCGATCGAGCCCGCGAAGACCAGTGGCCGCGGCTGTGGGCCCAGGCGTACGTCGAATTCGCCGCAGGCGAGAAGCGGCAGTACCTCCACGACCTCGGGCTGCGGTTGATGCCGAACGTCGGGTGGGCCGAACGCGGACGCGGATCCGCACTCGGACAGGGCAATTCCGTTCCGCGCTTCCACATCACCTGGGGCACCGGTCCGGGGGTCGTCGAAGTTTTCCTCACCCGCGTGATGGCCGCGTCGAAGCGGGGCCTCGTCACGTTCAAGCATCGTCACCAGGTCGACGAGATCGTCGTCACCGACGGCGCCGCCACCGGCGTGCGCGGCACCGTCCTCGAACCGTCCACCGAAGCACGCGGTGTGAAGAGTTCGCGGACCCCGGTCGGGGAATTCGAATTCGCCGCGCAGGCCGTGGTCGTCACGTCCGGCGGCATCGGCGGCAATCCCGAACTGGTCAAGAAGAATTGGCCCGCGCGCCTCGGCAAGGCTCCCGAGAACATGCTCGCCGGCGTCCCCGCACACGTCGACGGCCGCATGCTCGAGATCACCGAGAACGCGGGCGGCAACATCGTGAACCGCGACCGGATGTGGCATTACACCGAGGGGATCCAGAACTGGGACCCGATCTGGCCGAACCACGGCATCCGCATCATCCCCGGACCGTCGTCGATGTGGTTCGACGGCAACGGCAAACGCCTGCCCAGCCCCAACTTCCCCGGCTTCGACACCATGGGAACCCTCGACCACATCATGAACAGCGGCCACCACCACACGTGGTTCGTCCTCGACCAGAAGATCATCGAGAAGGAGTTCGCGCTGTCGGGCTCCGAGCAGAACCCCGACATCACCGGCCGCGATTTCAAGCTGCTCGCCGAACGCCTCAAGAAGGGCGCGCCCGGTCCCGTCGAGGCGTTCAAACAGCACGGGGCGGACTTCGTCGTCCGCGACAATCTCCGTGACCTCGTCGACGGCATGAACGCCCTCACCCCCGAGGCACCGCTGAAGTACGAGGACCTCGAACGTGAAATCGTGGCCCGCGACAGGGAGGTGAAGAACAGCTACACCAAGGATTTCCAGATCATGGCGATCCACAATGCACGGAACCTGCTGGCCGACAAGATCACCCGCGTCGTGAGCCCCCACGAACTGCTCGACCCCAAGAACGGTCCCCTGATCGCGGTCCGGCTGCACCTGCTGACCCGCAAGACCCTCGGCGGCCTCGAAACCAACCTGGACTCGCAGGTGATCAGGCCCGACGGCACACCGTTCGAGGGTCTCTACGCCGCCGGTGAGGTCGCCGGATTCGGCGGCGGCGGCGTCCACGGTTACAGCGCACTCGAGGGCACCTTCCTCGGCGGCTGCATCTTCTCCGGCCGGGCCGCGGGCCGCGCGCTGGCCCGGCACCTGTAGGCGGCTCCGCCACCCGTGTGCGGTTGACGAGTCCCTGGGCTCGTTAACCACTCACGGGCGCGAGCCTCTCGGAAGCCTCGAGTTCGCGGACCAGCGGCAGGACGTTGGCGCCGAAGTATTCGATCTCCTCCTGGAAGTGCAGGAATCCGCCCAGGATGAGGTCGACTCCGCGGCGGCGGTATTCGACGATGCGCTCGGCGATCTGCTCCGGCGTCCCGATCAACTGGGAGCGGAATCCGTCGTTGTACTGGACGAGATCCTCGAACGTGGAGTCGGCCCACATTCCCGACTTGTCGGCGGTGGACGCGCCGGCCTGCTGGACGGCGGACCTGAATCCCTCGACCGCGGGCTTGTTCGCCTTCTCGATGATTTCGCGGAGGGTGTCGCGTGCTTCCTTCTCGGTGTCGCGGGCGATGATGAATCCGTTGAGCCCGAACTTCACTTCCCGGTTGTGCTCGCGCGCCACCTTCCGCACGTCGACGATCTGTTCGGTGACGCCGTCGTAGTCCTTGCCGTTGCTGAAGTACCAGTCGGAGTACCGGCCCGCGTTCTGCCGTGCGGCGGCGGAGTTGCCGCCCTGGAACAGTTCGGGGTTCGGACGGTCGGGCGTGTTCAGCGGCTTCGGCTTGAGGGTGAAGTCGTGGATGCGGTAGAAGTCGCCACGGAAGTCGACGTCGTCCTCGGTCCAGATCTTGCGGAGCACCTGCAGGAACTCGGCGCTGCGCCGGTACCGCTCGTCGTGCTCGAGCCACGGCTCCCCGAGATGGGTGAATTCGTCCTTGAACCAGCCGCTCACGACGTTGACGGCGAACCGGCCGTTCGACAGGTGATCGGCCGTGGCCCCCAGCTTCGCCAGCACCGCGGGCTGCCACAGACCCGGGTGGACGGCAGCGATGACCTTCAACCGTTCGGTGGCCAGCAGCAGTGCGAGGCTGAAGCTGGTCGACTCGTGCTGGAACTCTGCCCCGTAGCTGGCCTCGTACCGGACCTGGCTGAGCGCGTACTCGAAACCGTTGTTCTCGGCGGTCTGGGCGAGCTTCTTGTTGTACTCGTAATCCCAGCTGGTCCGCTGTTCGATGTCGGACGTGACGAGCCCGCCACTGACGTTGGGCACCCAGTAGGCGAACTTGATCTGCTCAGCGATGTGTTCGGTTGACATACCCAGCATGCAACCCGTCTGCTCGGCTCACGCCCACCCTTCCAATCAGTGCGCGTCCAACCCTTCACCCGGCTCGCGGGTCCGTGTGAGGTTCGACGGCATGACAGCAGTACAGGGAGGACAGGGATGACCGCCGTCCAGAGCGCCCACCGCATCAGTGACGAGGCCGAAGCCCTCGCCGTCGCTGCCGAGCTCGCCGCACAGTTCGCCGAGGAGGCGGCAGGCCGCGATGCCAGTCGGCAACTCCCCTACGAACAGGTAGGCGCTCTCGCCGCGTCCGGACTGCTCGCACTCGGTGTTCCCCGCAAGCACGGCGGCATCGACGCGCGGACCGAAACCCTGGCCGAAGTCTTCCGCCTTCTCGCCGAGGGCGATCCGAGCATCGCGCAGATCCCGCACAGCCACTACACGTTCCTCGAGGTGCTGCGCCACCAGGGCACGCCCGCGCAGCAGGAATTCTTCTACTCCGAGGTGCTCGCGGGGCGCCGGTTCGCCAACGCCCAGAGCGAGCGCGGAGCGACGACGATCGATATCGACGCCACGACGCTCACCGAGCAGGGCGGCGACTTCGTCGTCGACGGTCGCAAGTTCTACAGCACGGGCGCGCTGTTCGCCGACTGGATCGCGGTACGGGCCACCCTTCCGGGGACGACGACTCCGACGGGGACGCTCGCCAAGGCCGTCGCCTATCTGCCGCGCACCGCCGCCGGACTGTCGATCGTCGACGACTGGGACGGCATGGGGCAGAAGACCACGGCGAGCGGAACCGTCACCCTGGACGCAGTCCGGGTGCCCGAATTCCACGTCGTGCCGTTCTCCCCCATCTTCGACGCACCCACCACGTACGGGTCGCAGGCCCAGATCCTTCATGCCGCCATCGACGCCGGGATCGCCGCAGCAGCCCTGAACGAGGGCGTGCGCTCCGCGCGTCGGGCACGGCCCTATTTCGAGGCGGGCGTCACCGACGCCGTCGACGATCCCCTGCTGATCCAGCTGGCCGGTGAGGCGGCGGTCAGCGTCCGGTCCGCGACGGCACTCCTCCGGGAGGGTGCGCGCAGCATCGACGCAGCCCGGCGCGACCTGAGCGAGCAGAGCGCCGCGGTCGCCTCGATCGACGCCGCCGCAGCCAAGGTCGCCGCCGCCCGCGCGTCACTCGAGGCGTCGAGCGTGCTGTTCGAACTGGGCGGCACCCGCAGTGCATCGGAAACGTCCAACCTGTCGCGGTACTGGCGCGACGCCCGCACCCACACCCTGCACGACCCCACGCGGTGGAAGATCCAGCACATCGGCCGGTGGACACTGTCGGGCACCGTCCCACCCCGCCACGGCCTGCTGTAGGCCCTCCGGGCCTGTGCGCCTTTCTGGTTGCGG
This sequence comes from Rhodococcus sp. IEGM 1307, assembly GCF_030056915.1. NCBI lineage: Bacteria > Bacillati > Actinomycetota > Actinomycetes > Mycobacteriales > Nocardiaceae > Rhodococcus > Rhodococcus sp. IEGM 1307. Next base: position 149,788 of record NZ_JASHKW010000012.1, on the reverse strand, counting down.
GAGCTACCAAAAAGGCGCACGGGCGCTACCCGCCTATGTCCGCCTTCATGAGGAAGACGTTGTAGTCGGACCAGGTCGACATGGTGAAGTACAGATCGTCGCCACTCGACCACGGGTGGATGAAGCCGCCGTACAGTTCCGGGTACTCGACGGCGCTGACCATCGGCGCCCCGTCGGACCAGACGCCCTGCGGCGAGTCGGACTCACGGAGAACGATGGCCGCCTTGGACGTGTCGAGGTACGCCATCTGCCATTTGCCCGTGGCCTCCTCGTAGCGCACGGACAATTCGGCGGCGGGGGCGTCCACGATCGGCGTCGCCTCCGTGTAACCACCGACGGGCGTCCAGTTGCCGTTCTGCCAGTACTGGTACGCGGACGTGTTCAGCACATCGGCGGCCGGGACGCGGGCCAGGCCGATGGCGCCGAGCCTCGTGTTGGGGGTGCCGAACATGTACACGAAGTCGCCGGCCGGGACCATCGACGCGACCTGAAACTTGGTGACACCGAAGATGTTGTCCCACTTCGCGTACGGGTCCTTGGTCCACGTCGATCCACCGTCGTCCGAGTAGGCGATGCCGCCGTAGTTCGTCCACCACGTGGCGGGGATGCTGTTCCAGGTGCGGATCGACATGTAGCTCATGTACTGCCGGTTACCGACGGCGAAACCCGAGGTCGGGATGGTGGTGATCTCGATGTTGTCGAGTTTGCGGCTGTCGAGCAGTTCCGCCGCGTGGCATCGGCTGTCCTGGACCATGCTGTCGAGGCTCATGCCGTCGGACAGGTTGCGGTCGGAGCTGAAACCGAGGACGTTGCTGCGCCAGTCGTCGCCCTGACCACCGGGCGGCTGGAATCCCTTGCCGACCGTGTCGCCGAACGCGACGGCGACCTGGTCGGGGGCGCTCTCCCACATGATGCCGAGGTCGGTGCCGTTGACCTGGTAACGCTTGTCGGTGCGGCTGACGGAACCGGACCCGGTCACCTTGGCCACGCGGGTCACGTCGCCGATCTTCGGGGTGGCCGGGGCCGCGCTGCGCGGCGCCTCCTCGGTCGCGGGGTGCACGAGGGGCGGCGGTGGGGGCAACTGGATGTCGGCGCCCGGGACGGGAATGCCGAAGTGGAAGGGTGTGAATTTCACGCTGACGTCGGGGATGTTCAGCACGCTCGACAGGTTTCCCGGGGCGTGGTCGGTCTCGTCGGTGAGGTCGGGGCACGGATCGGTGCACGTGTCGGCGGGCAACGCCTGCGACACGCGGACGGGCTCGGTGACGGGGGCGGGATACGGCACCGTCGTGATCTTGGGGTACGGGATCGGAATCTCGAGCTTCTCCGGTATCAGCGAATGTGTCTCGTTCGACACCTCGCTCGCGCAGGGACCGCTGCCGGGTAGGCCGTTGGACACCGGCTCGGGTTCCGCGACGGCGGTGTTCTGGTTCGAATAGGCGATCATGCCCGAGCCGATCGCCACTGCCGCGACCGACGCGACCCACCTCTTCGACATCCCCGACCCCTCCGTCAACTCCGGCCACTACCGGCGAGGGGAACATAGCATCGCGCTTGTACGCTCGCCGGTTACCACACGCCATACCTGGCGGTAACATTTTTGTCCCGATCCGAAATCGAGGCTGTGACTCCTGCCACGTGACGGCGGAAGTGACCCGAACGCGGAGTCACCGATACCGCAGGTCAACGACTTTCGACCGGTGTGTTCGCGTGCCGAACACCGTCAAGGGATCGGTGAACACCGGATTGCATCTGTTGACGCTCCGGATCGCCCGGTATTCACTGATCGTGCGCATCCACCGGATTCCCGGTCCGCGACGAGACCCCGAGCTCCTCGCCCTCTGCGCTGCGGGCCCGCCCGCGTTCTTCCGCTCCAGCGCGAACCACCGTTCTGCACGGGTCCCGCATTCCACCGATCACCGCCGTCGTCGCTCGGCGGCGTCGACCCGTGCGAATTCCGCTGTCAACGAAAGGAATCGACATGACCGCCGTCCTGGAACCGACCCTGTCCTATTCGTCGTCCATCCCCCGCGCACACGTGCACCGCGCCGCGATCTGCGAGGTCTTCCTCACCGACATCATCTGCGAGAGCTACCCACAGTTTCGTCTCGGTGTGCAGCTCCCCAGAGTCCACAGCTACTACAGCGATCACAATGTCGTTGTACGACAGTATGATCCGCTGCTGCTACTCGAAACGTTCCGGCAGGCATCCATCCTCATCTCGCATCGGCACGTCGACGCTCCGCTCGACGCCAAGTTCGTGTTCAATGCCGGAGCGCTCGAGGTCGTCGACCTCGACGCCGTGAGAGTGGGCCCCGCACCCGCCGCGGGGGTTCTGGACGCCACGATCACCGCGGAGAAGCGACGGGGCGCCGACATCGTCGGAATCACGCTCGCAATGACACTGGCGCTGGACGGAGCTGCCGCGGCCACCATGAGCATGACCATCCAGTGGATGCCCGGCGACGCGTGGGACCGCCTCCGGCAGAAGGGCCGGGCACCGCTGCAACTCGATCCCGCCCGTCCGCATCCGTTGCACGAGCGGGTCGAGCCTCGGGAGGTGGCTCGACATTCGTTCGACAACGTGGTGCTCAGCCGGATCGGTGTCGCCGGCGACACCGTGCGCAGCCAGGTTCTGGTCGATCAGGCCCATCCCGGCCTGTTCGATCACCCGCTCGACCACGTGCCGGGCGCCCTGATCTTCGAGGCCATGCGCCAGACCGCCCTCGTTGCCGCGCACGAATTGTTCGGCCTGTCCCCGCGAATGCTCGTCCTCGTGGGGTGTGACGCCGTCTTCGAGAGCTTCGGTGAGCTGGAGTTGCCGACCGATTGCGCAGCCGTCGCCGAGGCGGAAATCTGCTCCCGCCAGGTCGTCCTGTCCGTCACTCTGGCGCAGGAGGGCCGGCAGATCGCCCACGGCCGGGTCACCCTGCAACGAGTGAGCGCCTCGACTGCCGCTCTCGACCGGATCGTCCGATGACGACACGGGACGACACCATGGTCTGGTTCGACTTCGGTGGCGTGCTCTCACCCCCGCTCGCCGAACTCTTCGCGGCGTACGAAACGAAGACGGGCATCGCACCCGCCGCCCTGCAGGCGGCGATGAGCGCCGTCGGCGACGACCTCGGAGCACATCCTCTCGCCCCGATCGAATTGGCCCAGATCACCGAGCGCGAGTGGGGTGCGAGACTGAGAGAGCACCTCGCCGCCGCCGACCCCGGCCTGGACCTCACCCGGGCGCGGCTGGAGACGTTCGGCGAGCAGTGGTTCGACGGGATCACGGTTAACACGGCGATGGCCGCGACGCTACGGGGCCTGAAGGCTCACGGACTGCGCGTCGGCGTCCTGTCGAACAACGTGGTCGAATGGGAGCGATTCTGGAGACCGATCATCGAACCCGCCGGCCCGCTCGATGCTCTCGTCGACTCGTGCCTGGTCGGGGCGCGCAAGCCGGACCCCCAGATCTTCGCGATCGCGGAGAAGACGGCCGGCGTCGACGCCGGCCAGTGCATCCTGATCGACGACCTCGAGCAGAACGTGCGCGCGGCACGCGAGAGCGGTTGGCGTGCCGTCCATTTCCGCACCAATGCCCAGGCGTCGAGTGAACTGTCCCGGCTGACCGGCGTCGCCGCCGTCCTGTGAATCCCACCAACAGAAGGAGTACGACGTGACGACCCAGATTTCGACACTCGCTCCACGTCGCCGCCGACACGATGTCGCGGTGTCCATCAACGACATTCCGTACCTCGACCCGCCGGTCGCGTACACCGCGGTGACCGCGGAGGGGCCCACCGGACTGCCGGAGATCACCCTGCCGAGCGGTCACACCGCCCTGCACGTCACACGGTACGACGACGTCCTGAAGGTACTCACGGATCCGTCCTTCGGCCGGAAGGAGACCAACGTCGAAGGCGGGCCGAGTTTTCAGCCCACCACGATGCCCCCGGACCTTCTGCTGAATCTGGACACCCCGGATCACGCGCGGATGAAGAGTTTCGTCAACGCCGACTACAGCCCCGCCGGCGTCGAGAAGCTGAAGGGGTCGGTCCGCCGCATCCTCGACCGGCGGATCGCGTTGCTGCGCAACGAGGAGAACCCCGACCTGTTCGCGACGGTGCTCGACCGCCTGCCCGTCGAGGTGAATGCCGGATTCCTCGGAATCCCGGAGTCGGACATCGATTACTTCCGCCCGTCGTCGCGGGTCGTGCAGTTGTCGCACGACACCGACATTCCCGGTCTGCTGGAGAACTTCTGGCTCGTCTACCACTACGTGACCGATCTCGTGCAGGGGACGCGGCCCGTCGAGCCGGGCGGGTTGATCGACCGATTCCTCGCGGCGCGGGGCGAGGCGGAACCGCCGCTGAGCGACGACGAACTCGTCGCGATCCTGCTCGGCTCCGTCCTCGGAGCCGACCAGAACGTGCTGTCCGTGCTCGCGAAGGCCGTGTACGTCCTGTTGCAGGCGCCTTCGCTGTGGTCGCTGCTGGTGGAGGAACCGGCCGCTGCGCCACAGTTGGTCGAGGAGCTGTTGCGGGTGCTTCCGCTGGGAAACATTTCGACGTTTCCCCGGATCGCCACGCGCGAAGTTCGGCTGCGGGACTCCGTGATCCCCGTGGGTGCCCTCGTCTACGCCGACGCCTTCGCCGCGAACCGGGACCCCGACACGTTCCCGCACCCGGAACTCATCGACCCGTTCCGAGACGGGAAACGCCATCTGCAGTTCGGGTACGGCATGCATCACTGCATGGGCGCGTCGCTGGCCCGGATGGAGATCACCACGACACTGGTCCGGCTGGCGGAAGAGTTCCCGACTCTCGGTCTCGCGACCGAACCGGCCGCGGTGCCGTGGGATTCGGGAGTGCTTCTCCGGCGTCCGACGTCGCTTCCCGTCCGCTGGTAGGCGCTTCGCGCCCGTGCGCGGTTAACGAGTCCCTGCACTCGTCAACCGCGCACGGGCGGCGGAGCCGCCGAACGTCTCCGCGAGCCGGGCGACGAGTTCGCCGCCGTCGCCCAACTCCCCCGACCAGGCCACTTCACCGTCCGGGCGCACGAGCACGGTGGTGGCCCCGAGGTTCCGCGCCCGAATCAGCCGCACCCGTTCGCCCCAGAGGGGTTCGACGACTGCGTGGACGGACTCCGATGCGTCCCCGCACAGCAAGAGGCCCCGGTTTCCTGCCGCGACGTGCAACCGGATCAGGTCGGTGACTCCGGTGTCCGTCTCGATCACGGTGTTCGCGGCGAAGTCGCCGCGCGCCGCGTCCTGGAGAGCGCTGGGCGCGGGCTGACTCTGTGCACTGATCGCCGAACCCAGTGCCCGGTTGCGGTCGCGGTCCTCCAGCAGGACACCGAGTTCGTGTCGCAGGCGGTCCCCGTCGACGCCGATTCGCATACGTTCACGCTGATCCGCGACGTTGGCGATCACCCCGGCCGCACACGCGCGCCGTTCCCGCGAGTACACGTCCAGCACCGACGGGTCGGCCTGTCCCCGCGCGACGAGGGCGAGGCGCCAGCCGAGGCCGATCGCGTCGCCGATACCGAGGTTCAGACCCTGCCCGCCGAGCGGAAAGTGCACGTGCGCAGCGTCACCGACGACAAGGACCCGGCCGAGCCGGTAGTCGTCGACCAGCCGCGAGTAGTCGCTGAACCGGGACAGCGACCGCGCGTTGCGGAACGGAACGGGACGGCCCGCGAATCTGTCGACCGTCTCCTGCAGTTCCTCCGCGGTGAGGGGCCGGCGATGATCCTCGTGCGGACCACCGAGATCGAACGTGATGATGCGACTGAAGCCGGCGTGATTGACGTTGAGGACGGTCCAGCCCCGTTCGGTGCGCACCCACCCCCTGGGGGCGTTCGCGGGGTCGTCGAGGACGGCGAGACCCAGGAGCGCGGCGGCGGTCGGCGCCGTTTCCGTCGCCGTGAAGCCCGCACTTCGCCGCACGATGCTGCGGGCGCCGTCCGCGCCGACCACCCAGTCGGCCGCCACCACCCGGGTGCGTCCTTCGTGGGTGAAGGTCACCGTCGCCCCGCCGTCGTCGTGGTCGACGTCCGTGACCACCGCCGCCTTCAGCACCGGGGTGCCGAGACCGATCAGCCGTGCGGTGAAGAGTCGTTCGAGATCGCTCTGCCCGATACCGGCGATGGCCGGTCCCTCGCCGGGCGGGGCCGTGATCTCCAGACCCCAGACCCCGGCGTAATGAAAGGTGGTCGACGCGGCCCCTGCGCCGACGTCCGGCGCCGCGAAATGCCCTCGACGAGTGAGCAGCTGAATACTCCGCGCGTGGATCGTCCCCGCCTTCGGAACGTCCGTGGTGTGCGGGGCCGCCTCGAGGACGAGGACGTCGATTCCGCTGCGCGCCAGCTCGAGCGCCGTCAGCGATCCCACCGGGCCACCGCCGACCACCACGACCTGATAGTGCTGTCGCAGGTCGTCCGCCTCTGTCACCGCGCGCTCGCCCCGCGTCGCAGCAGCACCGCGATGACACCCGACAATCCGGCGACGACGACCGCCAGAACGACGAGCGTCGTGTGGAACGCACTGTTGTAGGCGTCGATCACGAGCGGCGCCACCTGGTCCCGGACGTCCGGACCGGCCGCCGCCAGGGCCTGCTCGAGATCGCCGCTGGCGGCCTTGCCGACGACGTCCGCCGCATTGCCCACGCCGTCGACGCCGGCCAGCGCTTCCTCGCCCCTGCGGGTGACGAGACCGGTGAGCAGCGCCGCGTACACCGCTACCGCGATGGCCTCGCTGCCCAGTCGCATCGTGTTCACCACGCCCGCAGCCATACCTGCCTTCTCCTCGGGGACGAGGGCGAGCGCCTGACCGTCGACGAGACCGGCGGACAGTCCCATTCCGCAGCCCGCGAGGAGCAGCGGCACCGCGATGACGGCGACCACCGTGTCAGGTCCCGCCAACAGAAGTCCCAGGTCACCGGAAATCAAGGCTCCCAGGCTGATCCAGATCACCACGAGCGGGTTCACCCCGGCGCCCACCGCACGGCCTGCGGCGAGCGGTCCCACCACGACCGGAATCGTGAGGAGCACGATCACCAGACCCGCCTTCGCCGAAGACTGGCCGGCCACGAACTGGAGGAAGGTCGGGAAGTAGGTGAGCAACGTGACGAAGCCGAACGATGCCGCCACTGGAACGAGGCACAGGGCCATGAACCGGGCGTGGGTGAGCAGTTCGAGGTCCAGCAGCGGAGCCGGACGTCGCGATTCGACGCGGGCGAACGCGACGAGCAGCGCGACCGCGAGCACGAAGGAGGTCACGACCGCCGGGCTGCCCCAGCCCCAGGGTTCGCCCTGGACGATGCCGACCATCGCGGCGAGCAGACCCAGCACCAGGAGGACGGTGCCGAGGAGGTCGAACTTCGCGGCCCCCTCGCCGGCCGGTCGTGCCAGTCCGATCACCGGGGTCGCCGCGAGCACCACGAGCAGCACGGCGGCCTGGACCGCGAAGATGGGCCGCCAGCCTGCCGTGTCGACGAGGAGCCCGGACAGCGTCGGTCCGAGCGCCACACCGATGCCCGCGGTCGTCCCGAACAGGGCGAACGCACGCAAACGGGCGGGCCCGTCGAAGGCGGAGGACAGGATGGCCGCGCCGCACGAAAAGATGGCGGCGCCACCGAGACCGGCGACGCCGCGGGCGACGTCGAGGACCACGATGTTCGGGGCCAGCGCGCTGGCGACGCTCCCGACCGCGAACGTGGCGGCACCGGCGGCGAACAGGCGGCCGCGGCCGAAACGGTCCGACAGCGACCCCCAGACCAGGGTGAAGCACGCGAACGACAGGTTAAACGCGTTCACCACCCACTGCTGGCCCGATGCGCCGCCACCGATGTCGGAGGAGATGGCGGGCAGCGCCACCGCAGTTCCGGAGATCGACATCGGGACGACGAGAACGGCCAGCAGTACGGCGGCGAGGGTGAGGTTCCCGCGTCGCGGGGCGGACGGTGGTGTTTCGGGTGGTGACGTCGGTGTCGTGGCATCCGACGTGGTCAGCTCCGAGGTCATGTCGATCCTTCCTGAAGTGTGCGGCCCCCGTGCACCAGAGGTTCGATACAATACGAACCATGCACCAGAGTTAGGTTCGATGCAAGACGAACCTCCACTCTGGTGGTCGACGACCCGAACCTGGAGGTGCGCCGTGCCCGACGCCGAGGGACATCCCGCGCTCGACGAGATCCAATTGGTCTCCGTCCTGGCCGCTCTCGCCGACCCCCTGCGACTGGAGGTCGTGCAGAAGCTCATGGTGGAGGCGGACGGGGCGGAACGTCACTGCACGTCGTTCGGGCTGCCGGTGTCCAAATCGACCCGCAGCCACCACTTCAAGGTTCTGCGTGAAGCCGGGCTGATCAAACAGGTCGACCGCGGCAATTCGCGGATGGCTCAGCTGCGCAGATCCGACATCGAATCCCGCTTCCCCGGGCTCCTGGACGCCGTCGCGACCACACCGGACTGAACGCCGTCGCAGCGACCGTCTCGCCGAGCATCCGGATCGCCGCCGTGCGATGATCGTGCGCCATGAGGGGGGCGGTACGAGTGGAACAACGGGGAAGCGGAGACGGCTGGATACTGGTCGAAATCCTGGGAGACGCACCGACGGTGATCGCGGAGGGCATCAAACAGCGGCAGTGCCGGCCGCTCGGCAACGTCTACCGCGGCAGGATGCTGACGCTGGTGACGGGAGCCATCGACACGGTCAGGTCGTCGGGACAGCCGGTGCAGGTGACCCTCGGTGAGACGGTGGGCGACATCGATCTCGTCGTGGGGAAACCGGTACTCGGTCCGGGCGGAGACGTCCTCGCGGTGCAGATCTTCACCGGTCGTGCGGACAGTCCGGTGCCCCAACCGCACCGGGCGGCAGGGTGGGAATGGAACCTGTCCGTGTCGGCGGGTCCGCGACGCACTCGATGGACACGTGAGTTCCGGAATCTGTACGGGGTGGCGGACACCCGGCCGGAGCACGACTACTTCGGTCTCGCCGACCTGTACCGGAGGGTGCCGCGGCTCTCCGACATCGCGGTGCTGATGGAACGCGTCGACAACGCGCGGGACGGCGAGTTCCTGTCCGGCGAACTCATCGCCCGCCACGACGACGGAACGCTGCGCCTCGTCCGGTTCGTGCGCCGAGCCGTCGCGACACCCGAGGGAGTGGTGCTGCGGGGCGTCGATCACGACGTCACGCACAAGACCGACGTCGGCGAACTGGCGATCCGGGTGATGGACTCCGATATCGCGTCGACCGTGCACGCGGTCGCGGGGGTTCATGCGGCACTGGTCGATTCACAGCACGGGTACGCCATCAAATGGATCACCGCACCGCTGGCGGGTTTGTCTGCCGCGGCGGAGGGCGGGCAGATCGGACTGCTGCACGGCGAAGACCTCGCGGCGGTGCGGCAACGGATCACGGCCCGTGTTCCCGGAGTCGCCCGCGTCGCCCTGTCCGACGGGTCCTGGTCCCGGCACACGGTGCGCACATTTCCCGTCCCCGGCTACGGCTCCACACCCGTGGTGATGATGACGTTCTCAGGCGCCTGTCCCGAACAGCATGCCCAGCAGGTAAGTGGCGGCGGCTGCGCCGTACCCGATTGCCAGCTGGCGTAACGCGCGCTTGACCGGGGGTCCACCCGACAGCAACCCCACAACCAGACCGGTCCCGAGCAACGCGACGCCGACCAGCGCAGCAGCGACCACGAGCGCGGCGGTGCCTTCCATGCCGAAGAGGTACGGCAACACGGGAATCACCGCACCGGACGCGAAGAAGCAGAAACTCGCGGCAGCCGCACCGAGCCCGGTGCCGATGGCCTCGTGCTCGTCGGCGGTTTCCGTACCCGAAACGGGCTCGGGCTGAACGGCTCTCCGCAGCACGTCGGCCGCGCGTTTCTCGGCGTCCTGCGCGGGCATGCCCCGCGCGCGGTACACGAGTGCAAGTTCGTTCGCGTCGACGTCGAGGAGCGGCACTGCCTCACGGGCGCCCTGCCCCGGCGCCGACGCCTCGAGCAGTTCACGCTGCGACCGCACGGAGACATACTCGCCCGCACCCATCGACAACGCGCCCGCGAGCAGACCGGCGAGGCCGGTCAGCAAAACGATGTGATTGTCGACGCCGCTACCACTGATGCCGAGCACGAGGGCGAGGTTGCTGACCAGGCCGTCGTTGGCACCGAACACGGCGGCACGAAACGTGCCGGACAGCCGATTTCGCCCGCGCGCCGCCAGCGCCCGCACCACCTCTTCGTGGATCCGCTCGTCCGCGCCCATGGCGTCGGTGGCGTCGACGTCGGTCGGGTACGGCGACCGGGTCTCCGCGCGCTGCGCGAGGGCGAGCACGAACACCGATCCGAACCGACGGGCCAGCACACCGAGGATGCGAGTGCGGAGATCACCGCGCACGGGCTTGCCGACATGTTCGCCGAGCAGCCCGCGCCAGTGCGCCTCGTGCCGTCCCTCGGCGTCGGCGAGCGCCAGCAGAATCTCGCGTTCCTCACCGGTCCGACGTTTCGCGAGGTCACGGTAGACGGCCGCCTCGGCGCGTTCGTCGGCGAGGTAGCGACGCCATTTCCGGATTTCACGCGGACCGGGATCCGGTCGTGCACCAACCATCGTCCGCCTCCCGATCGTCGACGGGAGAAGCCTACCGACGCGCCCTCCCCACCGCGGCGCTTCGAGGTCAGTCCTCGGCGGCGAGCGCCTTCCCGAGTGAGTCCTCCGGTTCGGAGACCACCACAGGATCGCGCCCGGACAGCAGGTCGAGGACGGCCTTCGGCCGGGCCAGCGATTCGCGCACGGTGTTCCTGGCCATCGTGATCGGGCGGCATTCGCATCCGGCGTTGACACCGGCGACGTCGATCCCGGCACCGCGGCACAGCGCGACCGCGCGGGGAACGTGGAATCCCTGCGTGACGATCAGCGCCGTGGTCACACCGTACGTCTGGACGGCGCGAGCGCACGTGTCGTAGGTGTCGAGCCCGTATCGATCGCCGACGATCTTGCTGGGGTCAATGCCCTTCTCGACCAGGTAGTCCGTCATCGCCGCGATCTCGTCGCCGGATCTGCCTGCTCCGTCACCGGAGACGAGGACCGCCCGCGCGCGGCCGTCCTGCACGAGACGGACGGCGACGTCGAGGCGTCCGGCCAGGTACTCCCGGGGTTTGCCGTCGCGCACCTGCGCGCCGAGGACGATGACCACCGGTGCCTCGGGTGCGTCGTCGACGTCGTAGACATGGCCGGAGGCCTCCCGCGATATCCACACCGTCGAGGCCGCGACGACGAGGACGGCGAGCGCGCCGAGGCCCGCTCCGATGCCGACCAGTCGGCGGACGATCCGTCGTTCCCCCATGCCGCCATCAAACCACAGCGTCAGGCGACGGCCGGTTCTTCCCCGGCGCGCCGCTCACGCAGTCCGCGCTCACGCAGTCCGGATGCCAGGCACAGGCCGAGCCCGAACAGAACCCAGCAGGTCAGCACGAGTACCGCCGCACCGGCTCCGTGTCCGTCGAAGAACGCCGTCGATCGCACCGCGGTTCCCGCCGCTCCTGGTGGCAGCAACTGACCGAGTGCGCCCCACCCCGACGGCAGCCACGCCGCGGACGTCGCCAGTCCGGACAGCGGGTTGGCAAGGAAGATCATAGTCACCGCTCCGAGCGCGAATCCCGCTGTGCCCAGCACCGATTCGAGCCCGAGAACGGTCAGCGAGATGGCGGCGATGCCGAGCACGACAGCACCGGTGGTCGTCCAGTAGTTGCCGTCGACGCTTCCGAGGCCGAACTGCAGAATTGCCGTCAGCACCGCCCCGGCGCTCACGGCGAACAGCACCGCCCCGGCGACCCGTCGCCCGACACTGCGCGGAAACAGCCGCACGAGCGCGAGCGCGGGGATCATGCCACCGAAGACCAGGGGAAGCGCCAAGGCGCCGAGACCGACGCCGGCGGGGTCGTCGGCCGTCAGCGGAACGACGTCCTCGACCGGAACGGGTTGTCCCGCAGTCTTGCTCATGCCCGCCGCGAGGCCGTTCATCGTCTGCGCGACGGGCGCCCCGCCTGCGCCGGCGGACAGGACCTTCATGCCGTCCGGTGTCGCGACGATGCCGCCGACCACCTCCCGGTGTTCGATCGCCGTCCGGACCGCGTCGGCGTCGGGAAAGCGCTCGGTGACGAACGCGCCCGGGTGTCCCGCGGCGAGCGCGTTGTCGACCCTGGTGGCGGCCGCGTCGGGTCCGGCGACGCCCAGCCGGAGGTCGTGCGGGCCGCTGTTGACGGCCGGCAACGCGAACGCCAGCAGCATGAGCGCGATCACCGCGGTGAGTCCCAGCACGACAGCGGTCAGTTTTACGGGATCGGACGGGCCGTGCGCCGACCGCCCGGTGGGCGCCGTGCGCGGCGCGACTGTCCCGGTATCCGAGGTGGTCATCGGACTCCCCTTCACTAAGTGGAGGAAATCCCTCCGTTCCTTGTGGAGAATATTCCTCCGGTTATGCTGGGTTGTCAACGGAAGAGGTGGAATCGTGCGGGCAGACGCGCTGGAACGACGCAACACCCTGATCAAGGCCGCCCGCGTGGTGTTCGCCGACCGCGGGCACGACGCGCCCCTCGACGCCATCGCCGCGCGAGCCGGCGTCGGGATCGCCACCCTCTACCGGAACTTTCCGAGCCGGGACGAGCTCGCCCACGCCGTGGCCCGGACGACGCTCGCCGAAGTCCGGGAACTCGCCGTCCGGGGACTGGACGACTGCGGCGACGACCCCGAGGGAGCGTGGCGGCGGTTCGTCGACGCCGTGGTCGAACTGCGGATGGGAGCGCTGGTTCCCGCGCTGGTCAACAGTCTCGACGAGCTACCACCCGACGTCCGCGAGTCGAGGGAGCTCACGAAGGCGACGGTCACCGACTTCATTCACCGGCTCCAGGACGTCGGGCTGGTGCGCGAGGACGTCGTGCCGCTCGAGATCATCATGGGGATCGCCATGCTCACCCGGCCCCACGTGCTGATGTTCGAGGACGCGACGGCCAATCTCGTTCCGCGGCTGATCACGGTGTTCCTCGCCGGGTTGCGCCCGGACGGGGCTGCGCTGCCGCCGCCGATCCTCCCGGAGTCCGATGTACTGTGACGGGAATGCAGCCTGGGGGGCCTCTGCCACAGCCATGGAATCACCCGTATACGGGTGACGATCAGCCGCGGCTGAACGGCTGGGACGTGGCGGTGTCGGCGGCCGCACTCGTCGTCGCGGTCGCCGTCGCCAGCATCTCCGCGGTCGCGGGACTGTTCTGGCTGCTGTTCCTGGACTACTGCCCGCCCGAGACGTGCAGCGCCGAGAACGCGTGGATCGCGGTGTGCGTGGCGCTCGCGGTCGCCGCACTCGTGACCGTGATCGGCGGAATGGTCACGATCGCGCGCATCGCGCGGCGCACGATCGCGTGGCCGGTGGCATGCGGAACCCTGATCCTCTGCGCAGGCGCGTGCGCGATCGGATTCGCCGGTTACGTCTCCGCGACGGGGATCTGAGCGGCCTCAGCCCACGTGATGGTGGTCGGTCCGGCTGATCGCGACAGCGGAGACGATCACCCCGACCACCACACCGACGAGCGTGTCGACGATGCGGCTCACCGCGATGTCCGGTGCGACCGCCGACCCGAGACCGGTGAGCAGCAGAGCCATGGGGGTGATGGCGACGGACGCGAACGCGTAGTTCTTGATGACCACCAGTTCGGTCACGGTTTGCAGCACCACGATGACCACGACGGTCTGCCAGTACCCCATCGCGGCGGCGATCAGCCCGGCGGCGAGGACGGCGCCCGCCACGTTACCGACGAGGCGTTGAATTCCCCGCTGCACGGTCTGGCTGAAGTTGAAACCCTGCATCGCGGCCATCGCGCCCATCGACGCCCACAGCGGATGCTCCAATCCCATTGCCACACAGATCCATCCGGCCAGCGCGGCGGCAGCGGCGATACGGGCCGCGTTGACGATCCCCTCTCGCGACCGCAGCGCACGGAGGCCGTCTGCGAAGAAGCCACCCGGCTGCGGCAGCACCGGGGTCTCCGCACCGAAGGCCGAAAGATCACTGCGGCGCTTCACCTTACGCAGTTCGGACTCGTGATCGACGAGCGCACGCAGAGTGTCGTGGTCACGCTCGTGCGCCCACCGATCGACGACCGTGTCCGCTTCGGCGAGAAGCGCGAACAACTGGTGGGAGTGCCCGTCCCGGCCCCGCCCGCTGTGGGCGATCACGTCACGCGCGTTGTCGATGGCCTTGCGTGCGGACGCGATCGCGGAGGTGTCGTGTGCACGCTGCAGTTCCGCGGCAGCGGCGAGTGCCCGCGCCACCGCCAGCCGGGCGGGACCGAGAGGAACGAACAGGCAGGGCGTCATGGCGGCGAGCCAGCCCACGACGACACCGATCGCCACGGCCACGACCGCCGGGCCGAGATCGGACAGCTGGGTCGCATGTCCGACCGCCGCGGTGGCCGCGAAGACCAGGATGACCGGCCCGGGACCGGCGATGCGGAACGCCGCCAGCAGCCAGGCGGCGACGCCCGACGCGACGGACATGACCGCAATCTGCAGCCAGAGTGACAGTCCCGCCGCACCGAGGAGCGCTCCCCCGGCGACGAAGGCGATGAGCGCGACACCGACGAGTCCCGCCTTGCGGGCGAGCCGCGGGTACGGCTCGTATCGACCGAACGCGGCGGTCAGCGCACCGAGTGCCGCGAAGCCCGCGAGGTTGCCGTGCCCGAGAAAACCACCGATGACCAGCACCAGAGCCGTCGCCGCACCCACCCGCAGCGCGGGAGCGATGGTGGCGTCGGCGTTCCGGACCTCGAACGCACCGCGCCACGTCGACGGCGCCATCGAATAGGCCAGCGCCCCACGGGAGTGATGGAGCCGGCTGAGGTCGGGTGCGTATCGAGGGGAAGCCTGCATGGCCTCAGCGTACCGTATACTTCACTAGTAAAATAGTTCTGAATTAGTGTGAAGTTGGTCGCTACGATGGTTTTCATGAGCACTGCCCCACGTCCGGATGAGGACTTCACCGATCGCGTTCGACGCGAATGGGCCGAGACCCATCCCGAAGTGGACACGTCACCGATCGAAGTGATGGGCCGCATCACCCGGATCGGATCCCAGGCCCTGCAGCAACTCGACCGTGCCCTGGACGCGAGCGGGGTCTCGCGCGCCGAGTTCGACGTCCTGTGTGTACTCGCCCGCAGCGATCGGCCACTGCGGGCCAGCGAGGTCACCGCCGTGACGATGCTCAGCGGCGCATCCACCACCAAACACGTCGACCGCCTGGCCCGGCTGGGACTCGTGGAACGGCTACCGTTCGAACGCGACGGGCGCGTCGTGTTGCTCCACCTGACCGAGTCCGGGCGGCAACTCGTCGACACCGAGTTCCCGCAGCGCGTCGAACGCGATCGGCAATTTCTCGCCGGGCTCGACGAGGACGAATGCGCCGTCCTGGCCGGGCTGCTCCGGCGGATCGCCGCCAACGTCGAATCCGGGCTTCGCCGGTAGTCCCCTTGTCTTTCAGGGAATGACCTTCCGGGCCCGAAGGTCGCGGAAGATGTCGAGGAACATCTGCTCGGTCTCGACGTGACGGTGGAAACCCAGCCGGCGCGCCTTGGAACCGTCGGCGATGACGTCGTAGTCCCAGCCGAAGACGAAATCGCCGAACGCCCACGACGAGACGTCCGAGTACGGCGTCGGCGCCAGCCCGTGCTTCGCGACGAGGTCGTTCCACACCGGCTCCTTGTCGGCCATGACGACGTCCATCGACATCGGCAGCGGCGGTGCGACGTCCAGGTCGAAGAAATCCGCGATCTTCGGCAGCATCTCGTCCCAGCGGAACAGATCGCCGTTGTTGATGTTGAACGCCTGATTCGCGCACTCGGGGGTGGTCGCGGCCCAGACGGTCGCCTCCGCCAGCAGTCCGGCGTCGGTCATCTCGATCAGACTCGTGTACGCGCCGGGCTTACCCGGAAACCGCAGCGGCACGCCGAGTTCCTTCGACATCGTCGCGTAGACGGCAATCACCAGCGCGAGATTCATCGGATTGCCGAGAGCGAATCCGCACACCACCGAGGGGCGGATCGCGGACCACGTCCAACTCTTGCCGCGCTGACGGCCTTCGAGGAACTGCTGCTGATCCACGTTGAACTCGGGCGGCATGTGCGGCGGGTCGCTCTCGCGCGCCGGCGTCTTGAACGGTCCGAGGTGCGCGCCGTAGACCTTGTAGCCCTGCATCAAACTGATGTGCTCGAGCCCGGCAGCCACGGGTTCGAGCGCGTTCACCGTGTTGACGAGCATCGCGACGTTGGGCGCGACGAGCTCCCCCCACGACGGACGGTCCTGGTAGGCGGCGTAGAAGATGTGGGTCACGTCGCGCAGTTCACCCAGCTTCTCGGCGGCGTCGCGCTGGTCGAGCAGATCGACCGCGATGTGCCGCACCCGGCCGGTGTCGGGTCCGCCGCGTCGCGACAGTCCGATGATCTCCCACTCCCCGGTTGCCTCGAGGTGGTCGATCAGATTTCCGCCGATCACCCCGCGCGCACCGACGACCACTGCAACTCTGCGCTTCGCCATCATTCGACTCCTATCGTCATATCGCGAAATTGCGATATACCGAGTGAAGCACACATATCGGAAAATCGCGATATGGCGGTACGATGGGTCTGTGAGTGAACTTCCGGACGCGACCGACCTGGCCCTCGTCTTCAAGGCGCTGTCGAACCCGACCCGCGTACGCATCCTGCAGTGGCTGAAGGACCCCGACAGCTTTCCCCCACAGCTCGAACCCGCGGAAGAGGTGGGCGTGTGCCTGAAGCACATTCAGGCGAGGGCCGAGGTCTCCCAATCGACGGCCTCGCAGTACATGGCCGCCCTACAGAGCGCCGGACTGGTCACCAGCCATCGGATCGGCCAGTGGACCCACTACCGCCGCAACGAGGACCGGATCGCCCGGCTGGCCGATCACATCCGCACCGAACTCTGAACGAATCAGGGCATCTCGACGGTTTCGGCGCGCGCGATCTCGTCGAGCGCCCGGCGGACGTAACCGTCGGCGGGCACCTCCGCCGCACTCAGCAGATCGGCGATCACCAGGATCGCGGCCTCCACCGCACGCTCCGGTCTGCGCGGGTCCTCCTCGACATCGGCCACGCCGAGTGCACCGGTCAGCACGGTGACCAGCGAGTCGACGTCGACGGCCGGAAACCAGAGTGCCGCCGCCCGCGCGCAGCGGGTCAGGACGTCCTGCACGTCCTCTCCCGTCAGACCGTCCGGGTGCAACGTCTCGAGGAGTTCCCGGACCACCCCCGCCAGCACCGCACCGACCTGCTCCGCAGGCAGGGCCGCCAGTTCCTCCGTCGCCTCGGTCAGCGCCGACGCGTCCGACGCGCGCCCCGCGACGATGGCGGCGTCCAATGCCTCGGCGATGTCACGCGCGACAGCAGGCCAATGAGTGGGCCACATCCGGTAGATCCTCTTCTCGTCTCCGTCGATCAGCGCTCACTGTGCCATGGGGCACCGACACTCAGCGCAGCCGTTCGATCAGCCGCAGCGCGTCGAACGGCGCGTACCCCTTCATGTCGTTGTCGAAGTAGGCGAAGCAGTCGAGTCCCTGCCCGAGCCACCGCTCGAACTTGCGGGCCCACTCGTCCAGCGCCTCGTCCGTGTATCCGCTGGCATACAACTCCTTGTCGCCGTGTAACCGGGCGTAGACGAAATCGCTCGTCACTGCCTCCACGTACGGGTACCGGCCTGCCGTGTCGGCGACTACGAACGCGACGTCGTGCGCGCAGAGCAACTCCCTCGCCTCCTCCGTGTCGAAACTGGGGTGCCGGACCTCGAGCGCGTGGCGGACGGGGCGATCGGCGTCCGTCTCCGTCCACGCCCTGTCGTCGGTGAGCTTGTCGTCGTGTCGAGACGCGAGCGCCGCGGCATCGGTGGTCGTCCTCGGCAGCTGGTCGAAGAACGCTGCGAGACTCGTCGAATCGAACGCGAGCGTCGGGGGCAGTTGCCACAGCAGCGGTCCGAGCTTGGGACCCAACGCGAGCACCCCGGATGCGAAGAAGTTCGCCAGCGCCGCCTCGGCGCCGACCAGCCTCTTCATGTGGGTGATGTAGCGACCGCCCTTGACGGCGAACACGAAACCCTCCGGTGTCTCGTCACGCCACTTCGCGTAACTCGTCGGTCGCTGCAACGAATAGAAGGACCCGTTGATCTCGATCGACGTCAATCGCCCCGCGGCGTAGGCCAACTCCTTGCGATGGGCCAGACCGTCCGGGTAGAAGTCACCGCGCCAACCGGGATACGTCCAGCCGGAGATACCTACGCGGGCCTCAGCCATCTCACGACCCTAGCGCCGGAACCTATTGCATGTGGCCCGTCCCGGGAGAACCATGAGAGGACCCACAATCGAGGAGGCACTGATGCCGAGATATCTCTGGCAGGTCACGTACTCACCGGAAGGCGCGAAGGGATTACTCGCCGAAGGCGGCACCGCACGACGCGACGCGATCACACAGATGGTCGAAAGCGTCGGGGGCACAGTCGAATCCTGCTACTTCGCACTGGGTGGCCGGGATCTGTTCGTGATCGGCGACGTGCCGGACGACGTCGCGGCCGCCGCGCTCGGGATCCGCACCACCGCTTCCGGTGCGGCGAGGTCCGAATCGGTGGTGCTGCTGACGCCGGAGCAGGTGGACGACGCGGTGGGCCGGGACGCCGAGTACCGGGCGCCCGGCAGCTGATCCGCTACCCCTGCGGTAGCGAATATCGTTCTGCAGGATGATGTGCGGTGGCGGAGTCGGTCGATAGCGTCGAGCCATGTCAACTGACCAGGCCGACTCGACGACGGTGAACCCGTTCACCACCGAGTCCGCTCGCCGTGCCCTGTTCGCGCTGAGGGCGTTTCCCGCAGGCCTCGTCTCGCTCGGCGCGGCGGCGACCGGACGACATGGCTGGGCCGGGCGGTGGCAACTCGCTGCCGCCGACCCGAGCGAGTCGGAGCGGATCGACCGGCGTTCGCCGTCGTGGCTGCGCGTGTTGGCGCACTCGCTGCTGTCGCTCCTGATCGGGATGGTGGCCTGGTTTTTCGCGTTCCTCAGCGTGATCGCCGCGTTCCGGGGCCTGTTCTACGGGCTGATCACCGACGGTTCCTACGAGTACAGCTGGGGTGGCCCGACGCTCGCCGGCGCGTGGCTGGTGCATCTCGTGCTCGGTGTGCTGCTCGTGCCGGTCGCCATGTGGATCCTGAAGGCCATCGCGTCACTGCTGGCCGGACTCACTCGGCGTCTGCTCGGCGAGGATGGCCCGGTGTGGGCTGTTCCCGTCGCGCTCGTGCTCGCCGCCGCGGGCGCGCTCCTGTTCCGCTCCTGGCTGCACCAGGCCTGAGAGCCACAATCCGAAACACCGGAATGAATGTCCACGAGGGAAGGTTGCACGCCACATGACGGAGACCACAGCAGAAACCCCGCAGCTCGGACAGTTCGGCGTCTGGCGTCACGCCGGCGGATTGGCCCCCGACGTGGGTGCAGCGATCGAATCGGCAGGCTACGGCGCGATCTGGATCGGCGGCTCCCCGCCTGCCGACCTCGACGTCGCCGAACGCCTGCTCGACGCGACATCCACCATCACGGTCGCGACCGGAATCGTGAACATCTGGACCGCCCCCGCCGACGAGGTCGCGACCTCGTTCCACCGGCTCGAAGCCCGTCATCCGGGGCGCTTCCTCCTCGGCATCGGCGTCGGCCATCCCGAACAGCCCGGCCTGAACTACAGCAAGCCGTACGCCGCGCTCGTGGAGTATCTCGACGCCCTCGATGCTGCCGGCGTCCCGGCGGGACGACGCGTCCTGGCCGCGCTCGGTCCGAAGGTTCTCGAACTGTCCGCAGCCCGCGCCGCCGGCGCCCATCCGTACCTGACCACGCCGCAGCACACCCGTGAAGCGCGGGAGCTGCTCGGCCCGGGCCCGGTGATCGCGCCGGAGCAGAAGGTCGTGCTGGACACCGATCCGGAACGCGCTCGCCCCATCGGACGTTCGGCCGTCGAGAATCCGTACCTGCACCTGCGCAACTACGTCAACAACCTGAAACGGCTCGGGTACACCGACGAGCAGATCGAGAACGGCGGCAGCGACGACCTCATCGACGCGCTCGCCGCCCACGGCGACACGCAGTACGTCGCCGGTCGCCTCCGGGAACATCTGGATGCGGGCGCCGATCACGTGGCCATCCAGGTACTCCCCGCAGGCGACGATCCGGTGCCTGCCCTGCGGGAACTCGCAGGCGCGCTGGGACTCTGAGTTCTGCTAACGAAATGATGTGATGGCGGGTACCGCATACTGAAAGGGGTTCGCCGAAACGGTCGGGGTATGGTCCCCTTCTGAACGGCAGGCAGGACTGAACGCAAGGTAGGAACTGTGCAAGAGCCAACGGCACGTCCGGTCGGCCCGTACGCTTCGGGGCCGCCACCTGCAGCCCTGACCGTGCACTCCGCGAGCCTCGACCATTTCCGCGCCGCGGAGTTGTGGCGGGCGATCGTCATCGGCGTGGTCGTCGTCGCCTACACCCTGTTCGCGCTGGTCACCTGGCCTGTCCGACGTCGCGGCCGCACCCTTGCGGACGCGGCGTCGGAGGGCCTGGTCAACGGTTTCGAGGTGCTGGGCCCGACGTTCGTCAAGGTCGGTCAGCTGATGGCGTCGTCCTCCGGCGTGTTCCCCGCCCCGCTGGCCAACGCCTGTCTGCGATGTCTCGACGACGTGCCGCCGGTGCCCGCCGACGAGGCCCGCCGGGTCATCGAAGCCGACCTGGGGCATCCCGTCGACGCGCTGTTCACGTCGTTCGACGACGTCCCCCTCGCGGCCGCCTCCGTTGCGCAGGTACACGGCTGCGTACTCCCCGACGGCAGGGAAGCCGTCATCAAGGTGCAACGCCCCGACATCTTCCGCCGCATGGTGGTGGACCTGCGCACCGCGTACTGGGGTGCGCGGATCCTCGAGAAGCTGTTCGAGTTCTTCCGCATCGCCAACGCCACCGCCATCATCCGCGACCTCCACGCGGCCACGATGACCGAACTCAACAGTGCGGTCGAGGCCGACCGGCAGGCCCGGTTCAGGACCAACATCGGGGCGTTCGGCGACAACAAGGGCGTCACCACCCCCGAGGTGTACTGGGACTACTGCGGCCCGCACGTCATCTGCATGGAACGCATGTACGGCCTGCCGCTCGACCGGTTCCCCGACCTCGTCCACATGGACACCCGGATGCTGATCCGCCGCGGCGTCAAGGTGTGGATCGAGTCCGTCATCCTCCACGGCCCGTTCCACGGCGACGTGCACGCCGGGAACCTGTGGGTCCTCGACGACGGACGCATCGCGATGCTCGACTTCGGCATCGTCGGTGAGCTCCCCGAGTCGTGGCGGCAGATCCTGCGCGACATGTTCTACGCGACCTTGATCGACGGCGACTTCTCCCGGATGGCCCGCGGAATCCGGGGCCTCGGCTACGCGACCGACAACGACGCCACCGACGACGAGATCGGACTCCAGGTGGCCGCCGCCCTCGCACCCCTGCTGGGCCGGGACCTCGGTGAGCTGCGGCTCAGCGAACTCATCATGGCGCTGATCGGCATCGGCAAGAAATGGGGCGTCGCCAGCCCCGAGGAACTCGTCCTGTTCGGGAAGCAACTCGGCTACTTCGAGCGGTATGCCACGGAACTCGCCCCCGGCTGGGTGATCGGGCAGGACCTGTTCCTGTTCCGCAACGTCTTCCCGGACGCCGTCGCCGCGAAGGCCCTCGAACTCGGGGTCGAACTGCCCGACGAGTGACGCGAGCTCGCGGCGAGGGATCTACTGCCCGGTCAGTGAATCCAGCACCGAGGCCCGGTGGAGGGGGTGATCCGGGAGCCGGTCGGGTGTCAGAATCCAGTCGTTGCCGGTCCACGGGTCGGAGACGGTGAGGACCCCCGACGTCGGAACCTGCTGCGCGATGCGTGCGAGCACCGCGACACCCGGATCCGAATCTGCCGAGGCACTGTCGCCGACGATGATCAGCGACGTCCCGACCGCGGGACCGTGATCGGCGAGGTGCACGATGCGGGCGGCGTCCTCAGCGCCGTACCCGTGCGGGAAGTCGCCCAGGATCACCAGCCGCGGCTCCGGCAGCGTGTCGCGGATTCCGCTGCGGGCCGCCATTTCGGCGAGGTCGACGCTCTCGGACAGCGCGATGAGGCGGGCGGTGATGTCGGACGCCGAGGACACGACCGGCGAAGCCAGACGTGCGCCGAGGGGTTCGGTGAACGTGCGCAGCGAGCCGCTGAGGTCGACCACCTCCAACCGCTGCGCCGGCGCAGGTGACGCGACCAGCATGCGCGCCGCCAGCGCCGCGACCACCGGTGCGGCCTCGGCAGCATCGCCGACGATCCAGAGCGGACGCCCCAATGGGTAATGGACGCAGAACGGCACCCGCAGCTCACCGAGATCGGGTGCGGACAACTCGCCGAGCCTCAGCCCGTCCGTTACCGCGGTGGCGGTGACCGGGCTCGTCCAGGCGGCGGATTCGAAGGTGGCCAGCGACCGCGGCAGCAGCGGGTCGATGGCGCGGAGTTCGTCGGCCAGTTGCGAAGTCTCGCCGTCGAATTTGCGCTGCGCCTCGGCGACGAGGGCATCGCACCGCTCCTGCGCCCTGGCCTGCGATTGCACGACCGCGGGACTGTTGCGCGTGGACGGGTCGGCCACCGACTCGGACAGTTCGTCGTCCAGCCGCGCCTGCGCGTAGTCGCGGGAGGATCGGAAGGAGGCCGCGGACCGGGCGGCATCCTCGAAGATCATCCACGCCCTCTCGAACGAGTGGGCCGGGTCGAGCGGGATGCCCGCAGGACCGGGTGTCGCCGGAATCTGTTCGGCGACGGGGTGTGCGGGTTCGTCCACCTCGACCCCGTGCCGGGAGACGAGTTCGGCGAGGCCGCCGTCGTATCCCTGCCCGACGGCCCGCACCTTCCATTCGGTGCCGCGCCGGTAGATCTCGAGGCAGATCGCGGCCGCCTCGGAACCGACCAGCGGGACGTCGAAAACGACCAGGGGAAGACCATTTTCGTCGGCGAGCGTGGCCGACAGCCCCTCGCGGGCCAGCGTCGCCCGACCGTTCGGGGACGCCGGATCGACACTGACCACGCAGAGCACGCCCGCCGCAGCGGCGTCCACCTCGTCCAGCTGCAGCCGGACCGTTCCGTCCGCGTCGAGTTCCACCCCGGCGGCGCGGCGCTGGTTGTAGAACACGAAATGGTCCGAGGACAGCGTGCGCAGATCGCCGTCCACGATCAACACGGAGACGTCGATCGGCGTCGCATCGACTGCGCGGAAACTCAGTACGCGCGACGGCAGCGGGGCGTTCTGCCCCGGAACGAGGTGGACCGTCACCGCCGCCCCTAGACGCCGAGGAAGCGGGCGAGTTGAGGCGCGGCCTCACCGGCGTGTTTGGCCTGAATGCCCTCACCGATGGCCTGCAGCTTCCACTCGCCGCCCACTCGGTACACCTTGGCCATCACCATTCCGGTGAACGGCATCCCGCCCTGCAGCGTGAACCGGGCGAGTTCGGCCGACGACGTGGTGTCCACGAGGCGGCAGAAGGCGTTCTTCACCTGCTCGAACGTGTGCCCGCGGTACGACGTCACGATGAACACGATGGTCGAGATGTGCGGCGGAATGCGAGTGAGATCCACGAGGATCACCTCGTCGTCGCCGGCGCCCTCACCGGTGAGGTTGTCGCCCTGATGCCGGATCGACCCGTCCTTCGACGTCAGCTGACCGTAGTAGGCGACGTCGACCATGTTGTTGTCCGCGAACAGGACCGCCGACGCGTCGAGGTCGACGTTGGCGGAACGGTTCCCGAACATGCCGCGCTTCTCGATCGGGTCCCAGCCGAGTCCCATCTGGATGTACGTCAGTGCGACACCACCGTCCTTGCGGAGCGTGACCTTCTGTCCCTTGGAGAGACTGACCGGTCGTGCCTTGGTGAGACTGACCTCGGCCGGAGCGGACGGGGCGGCGGGTGCGGGGGGTGCAGCGGGAGCCGGGGGCGCAACCGGTGCGGCGGGCGGCGGGTAGGCGGCCTGCGGTGCCGGTGCGGGCGCCGGCGGCTGCTGGACGGGAGCGACGGCGGGTGCGGGGGCGTCGTCGACGGACACGCCGTGATCGGTGACCAGTGCGGCGAACCCGCCGGCATAGCCCTGCCCGACGGCCCGCACCTTCCAGGCGCCCTGGCGTCGGTACAGCTCGAGCGCGATGACGATCGACTCGGAGTTCAGCCCCTCGATCTTGTACTCGTACAGCGAGTTTCCGGCGCCGTCGGCGACCCGGGCGGTCGGCGGCGCGGAGCGGCCGAAGCTACTGGTGGCGTCGTCGAGCGTGATGACCGCGCGCACCTGCGCGATGTCGGCAGGCACCGCGCCGAGCGACACCTTCAGCGAGGCCGCCTGCCCGGTGGCTCCTGGCACGAGTTGCACCCCGGGACCGGTCGGCTGGTTGAAGAAGACGAAGTCGGCGTCCGAACGGACCTTCCCCGAGTCCGTGACGAGCAGCGCGGACAGGTCGGCGGCGGCCGTCAGTTCGAGGGAGACGATGACGTCGTCGACGCTCAGCGGGCCGTTCTGACCCTTGGCTAGCGGAGTGGACACTGCGGTGGTTCCTTCACTGTGGGAGCGTCGGGTTTGTCCCGTTTGGTCTGTTTGCCTACAACCTACAAAAGAGAGCCGACGGCCGTCGTCCCCGCACCCCGCGCGACACGGTCCGCGAACCAGCGCAGGATCTCCTCACCAGCGGCGATACCGCTGCTTCCGGTGACCGACAGGGTCGGGTGCTGCCAGTCGAGGGTTTCGAGTTCGCCGTGCCGGGGGCGGATGGCGGCGTCGGCGGCACTGAGCATGGTCGCGTCGAGGGCCCCGTCCCCGGCCGCCAGCACGGGCGCTTCCGGCGCGAGCACTCCGTCGTCGACGAGCCTCGTACGGACCTCCGCGACCGCGCGGCTCTTGCACACCGCGTCGGGCATCGTGTAGATCTTGCGGCCCTGCCGGGAGGCCCCCCATCCCCGGTCGACGCACCAGTCGTTCCACTCCTCGACGAAGCCGGCCGGCATCGCGTCGAGGTCCACGACCAGGTAGGAGAACAACTCGTCGGCCACCCGGGACGAACGCACCCAGCTGTCGTCGATGCGTCGGCTCAGCTCGGCGCCGACCTCCACCAGCGAGGCTCCACCGTCGGCCATCGCGATGTCGACACCCGACCGCCAGCCCGCATCGGGCACCCCGTCGACGAGGATGTTGCCGCCGTTGGTCGTGATCGCGTACCGCCACGGCGCCCCCGGCAGGTCGATGCGCTGGAACTGGGCGACGGTGCGCGTGGTGGTAGGCACGACCACGGCGGACGCGGTGAGCTTCCGCAGCATGGCCTCGGCGGCCGACGTGACGTAGGACAGCGGCTTGCCGTCGTACACCTCGACGCAGAGGAGGTCCTCGTCGCCGGGCCGCTCGGCCACGTCACTCTCGGTGACGGCGAGTTCCATGGCCCCGCGCGAGTAGATCATGGTGCGGTCGAGGTCGGTCGCGATCAGCGCGGTCATGTCACATCCTTGATCAGGCCCATACACGAATAGGCCAGGCCGGGGACCTCTTCGACGGGGACCGCCCGCGCGGCGGCGAGTAGCCGGATGTGTGCGTGCTCCGGGGCGTCGAGATCGCGGACGAGCACCCGCCACGGCACCCGGCGCAGCAGCACCCGGGTGGTCTCGCCGACGCCCGGCTTCACGAAGTTCACACTCGAGATCCCGTACTGCTCCCGGACCGCCTCGACGGACTTCCAGCCGTCCCAGGTGGGGGTGCGGTCCGACCGCAGCAGGTCCTCGACGTCGCCGGGAACGTGCTCGCGTACGTCCCCGAAAGACGCGCCGACGGAATCGAGGAGATGATTGGACACGTCCTCGCCCGCCAGGTGCGCGTAGAACTTGGCGCCGTGGAAGTCGCCGGGTCCGATCAGTGTGTCGTTGAGGACGGTCCGCGACACCAGGCCCGACACGGTCGAGTTCAGGCACGCGGAGGCGATCAGGAAGTCGTCGCGGGTGCCGAACGTGCGGACGCAGTGCCCGGGATCGGCGAGGACGGCGAGGTCGTCGTCGAATTCGGCGCCACCGGCTTCGCGGTACTCGGCGAGTGCCTGCGACAACTCGCGGGCGATGGCACCCTTGCCCGTCCAGCCGTCGACGAACACCACGTTCTTCGAGTCGTGATGACGCGCAAGGTAGTCGAGCGCGACGGCGTCGATCCCCCGGTCGCGGACGATGGAGACGGCGTAGTGCGGCAGCGTCAACCCGTGGACGTCCCGCGCCCAGCGGCGCATGAGCACACCCACCGGGGTTCCCGCCCGCGCCAGTGACACGAGGGTGACGTCGCGGCCCCGCTCGGCCAGCACGAGGTCGGTGACCGTCCCCACGGCGCGCGCCAGCCGGATGGAGCTGTCCTGCAGCACCTTCTCGAACAGCTCGCGGTACTCCGCGTCGGGCTGGTACTCGATGGGCAGCGTCTCTGCGTAGTGGGACTCACCCGACTGGATTCGGCGCTCCCGCTCGGCGACATCGGCTTCGAGGTCGACGTGCGACAGGTCTTTGAGCAGCCAGCCCACCTCGTCGGCGGAGTACGAACCGAACGCCGGGCCGGTCAGCGGCGCCGTCACGTCGACGCTCCCGCACGTGCGGCGCGCAGCGACCGCGGGTCGGCGCCGGACACGACGGCCAGGAGCACATCCGTCCCCGACGCGGTGAGCACGTCGAGGAATCCGCCGGCCGCCGTGAGCCGGTCGGTGTCGGCCGCGGCGTCGATCACCGCGACCACGACGGCGTCCTCGTCCGGCCACTCGGCGTTGTAGACGAAACGCGGCTGCGCTTCACCGTTCTCGGGCGCTGTGAAACGGAATCCTCGGCGCAGCGGATATCCCGGCTGGTCGAGCACGTAGGCGGGTGACCGCGTGGTCGTCTGGAAACGAACCCGGACACCGGACGTGGCGAGCGCGTCCGCAATTCGCAGAGGCAGGTACATCAGCTCTTCGTGTCCGACGACGATCACCGGGCGCTGCGGATCGAGCCGGTCCCGGAGCACCGCGGCCGCCGACGCGACGGCCGCATCGAACTCTTCGGTGTCTTCCCGCAGGAACCCGTGCCGGCCACCTTCCGGAACCGCTGCGGGCCACGGTATGTCGGCGCGCTCGACGGCCCCGGTCCGCTCACCGACGGGGTTGAGCACCGGTTCCGGAAGGGCACCGACCGAGTCGATCAGGCCGTCGGGAAGCTCGGTGCGCCCCACCGCCAGACTCACGCTGTCGATCTGCACCCCCAGTTCGGCGGCGGCGGCGTCGACAGCGTCCCGGTGGCCCTGCTCGCGCATGTCGACGAGCGACGCCACGACGTAACGGCTGCGCGGGTTCTGCCGGTGCAACGCGCGGATCGCGTCGACCGCGGTGGCGCCGGTGGAAATCTCGTCGTCCACGAGGACGAGAGGGCGATCGCCCGTGAACAACTCGACGGACGTCGGCTGCAGCTGGTGGCTGGTCGCGTGCGAGTGCCCCTCCTCGAACCCGGCGGACGTCCCGATCTCGGGGACGTCCCGGCGCGTGGAGTGCAGGTAACACCGAGCGCGCAGCCGGGCCGCGACACAATGCCCCAGACCTGTTGCGGTCTCCGCGAATCCGAGCACCACGGGATCTGCATCCGGTCCGAGAACGTCGGCGACCAGATCGCCGAGACGGTCGCCCGCGCCGATCACGGCACCCGGGTCGGTGGGCACGTGCTTGCCGAGGACCGTCGAGACGAGCAGGTGGGCACGACGCGGGTTGCGCCGCAGGCCGGGCTCGACGAGTTCGGGGATGGTCAGCCCCGTGCCCGAACCCACGTGGGCGAGCGTCAACCCCAGGTGTTCCGTGGCCCAGGGCACCGCGCGCACGGCAGTGGGTGAGCTCATCGGACGGCCAGAGCGGTCAGTAGATCCACGAACGTGATTCCCTCGTTTGTCACGCCGAACACCTTCGCCCGGACGAGTGTCTTCTCGGCCCAGCTGCGGTGCGGGCGCATTTCGTTCATCTTGTTGCGGTATCCCGACGCCTGGACGCCGCCGACGCCCTCGGCGCCGAGAATGTCGAGCGCATCGTGGTACTCCTCGTGCGTCACCGCGGACAGGGCGTGCACGGCCGCGACGTGCGTGGGGTGGATGACCGTCTTGCCCTGGATGCCGTTGGCGCGGTCGAGGGCGATTTCCCGCAGCAGACCGTCCAGATCCCGGCTGACCAGCTGCTGACGGAACCGCACCTCGTTGTGCTCCTCGAACGGCGTGGCGCGCAGGGTCGGCCGGAACATCCGCTCGTGGTCGGCGAAGTACTCCCACACGGGACCGGTGATGACGTGTCCGGTGTCGTCGGCGCGGCCCAGGAAGTTGACGATGCCGGCAATCGCGTCCGCGACCACCCGCACGTCGTAGATCGTCAGGTCGCGGTCGCGGCGGATGCCGAACGTGGCACACATGTCGGTGGCGCCGATGCGCACGGCGAGGATCCGCTCGCGGTGTTCGACGAGCAGTTCACCGATCTTCGCGAGTTCGTCGTCGCGGGTCTCCCGGTGCACCAGTGCCGGCGATTCGAGCACCGGCATCGCGTACAGGTGCTTGCCGAGCCGCTCCGACGCCGCGGCCAGCTCGTCGAGGAATGCACGTCCCGTCGCACCACCGAACTTGGGGATCACGAATCCGGACAACACCTCGACGCCGGTGGTCAGCAGGTCGGCGATCCGCCGAAGGTCCTCGGCCGCCCGCACCCGCACGAACAACTGCATCCGCGCACCACCGTGGACGGCGAGCCGATCGAGCGCGTCGACGGCGTTGAGCAGCGCCGCCTCCACCTGATCGTCGGCCACCGCGTCCTCGAGGTCCAGGACCATCGAGCAGACCCCGTCACCGGACCGGCGAAGGATCGTGTCCGCGAGGTCGGACCTCGTCGCAGGCACGTACAGCGTCGCGCCCAGCGCGACGGCCAGCACCGTGCGATCCTCGTCCGGCCCGAGAGCCTGCGGAGCGTGCAGGAACAGCCGGCCGTGCGTCCCGGGATCGAGGTGGTGGAAGTGCCGAACGTGCTTTACCGCAGCCGGCATCATTTCTTCGCTAATGCTCATCGTCCCCCCATGTCATCGCTGTCCTGTGTGTCCTCTCATCTTCTGAACCACCTCGGCAATGAACGCCGACACGGCATCGAGCTGGGCGACGTACGCCCAGTAGTCGGGATGCCTCCCGGTCAGTGTCCCTGCAATTCGGTCTATCCGCTCGAGCTGAGCGTCGAGGACCGATCCCCATTCCCGCACGAGACCACGATTGACAGCCAACATCTGGGCGTCGCGGAGGCGAAATCTGATCTCGTTCTCCTTGGCCCGTGGGTTCTCGCGGACCTCCCGCAGCAACAGCAGGCGATCGGTGACACCGTCGACGTTCGCCTCGGCGTCGACCAGATGGGTCCGCGCGGCGGCGGTCAGATCCAGCGCCCCCTCCGGATTTCCGGCGGTCAGAGCCTTCTGCGCCTGCTGCAGATCGGTTTGCGCCTGCTCGATGTGCCTGCGGCTCTCGCGGTCGTTGTGGACGAGATCCGCCGAACTGGCCGCGTTGAACTCGCGCAGCAGGGCGGAGTAGGCGGGCGCCAGCCGTTCCGCCCGCGTCTGCACCGCGGCGATCCTCGTCGTCACCGACGACACGGCGTGAGCGGCGTCCAGTTCCTTGGACGGGGCCGCGGCCAGTGCCTTCTCGAGCGCCGCCGACTCCTCCCGCACGCGCGCTGCCGCTTCGCGGACCGGATTGGCGCCACGGGCGCCCTGCAGCGCCACGACCGCGGCCTCGAGCGCCGCTCCCCGGTCGCGCACCGACGGGTAGCCGGCGTACGCGCCGCCCTCGGTCTGCACCCGCTGCTGCGCCGCGGAGGCGACCTGAAGCGCCTGCTGGGCGAGTTGGGGTACGGCCGCCAGCATCGCGGTCGACTCCTCGAGATGGCCCCGATGTGTGCGATAGAACTCGTCGAGAGACTGCGTCGCCGCCACCAACTGCCGCGTCACCTGCTCGTACGCGGCGGCCGCCGCGGGTGTCTGCACGTTCTCGAATTGGTCTTCCGCCGCCAGGTACGCCGTCGCGGCCTGGTAGCACCCGTCGCGAACCGGTTCCCAGGCCCGCCGGATTCCGCGTTCCGGAGTCAGCTGGTCCGAGGCGTCCACGGCCGCGGCGGCGATGCTCTGCCGGTTGTCCATATCGAGAAACGCTGCGACCATCGTGTCGTGGGCGCGACGAGCCGAGTCGTCGCCCCGGGCTCTTCCTCGGAAGCGTCCCGCCCATCCGCTCGTCACGTCCTGAATCGTACTGGTCGGGCCGACAACCCCGAGTGGTCCGGAATTGCCTGTGCACAAACCTGTGGACAGTTCGCGGGATGGGACAAGTCGGACAAATTCATTATCGTGGTGTTGCACGACGAACCCGGAACTTCGACAGTTGTCGAGGGTCCACCCACCTCCTCTCGAAAGGACCCCTGAATGGGCGTCAGCTTGACCAAGGGCGGCAATGTTTCTCTCACGAAGGAGGCGCCGAACCTGACCGCGGTGGCTGTCGGACTCGGATGGGATGCCCGCTCGACCACCGGCACCGACTTCGACCTCGACGCCAGTGCCATCGGTGCGGGCGCCGACAAGAAGGTCGTGTCGGATCAGCACTTCGTGTTCTTCAACAACTTGCGTTCCCCCGACGGCTCGATCGAGCACATCGGTGACAACACCACCGGTGCGGGCGAGGGCGACGACGAGGTGATCAACGTCAACCTGGCGGCGGTCCCCGCGAACATCGAGAGCATCCTGTTCCCCGTCTCGATCTACGATGCGGAGACCCGTTCGCAGTCGTTCGGTCAGGTCCGCAACGCCTACATTCGCGTCGTCGACCAGGCCAACGGCAACGAGCTCGCCCGCTACGACCTGTCCGAGGACGCGTCGACCGAGACCGCTATGGTTTTCGGCGAGCTGTACCGCAACGGTGCGGAGTGGAAGTTCCGCGCCATCGGACAGGGCTACGCGTCCGGGCTGGCCGGTATCGCCCGCGACTACGGCGTCAACGTCTGACAGTCGTCACGTTCTCCAGCCGGGGGAGGGTTTCACGGCCCTGACGTGAAACCCTCCCCCGGTGCTCGTCCACCTGCAGTAGCCACCCTGCATGCCCACTAGAGAAAGGCCACGCTTCGTGGTTCTGCGAATATTCGGTCTCTCCTTCGCCGTGACGGTGATTTCCATCATCATCGCGGCGCTCTACGGAGGCCCCCAGGCCGTCCTCCTCGTGGTGATCCTGTCGATCCTCGAGATCTCACTGTCCTTCGACAACGCCGTCATCAACGCCACCGTGCTCCGCCGGATGAGCGAGTTCTGGCAGAAGATCTTCCTCACCGTCGGCATCGTCATCGCGGTGTTCGGTATGCGTCTGGTCTTCCCCCTCGTCATCGTGTGGCTCGCGTCCGGTCTCGGCCCCGTCGCCGCCCTCGACCTGGCTCTCAACCCGCCTGCCGACGGTGCCGCGTACTTCCCCGACGGCAGCGCCAGCTACGAAACGCTGCTCACCGACGCGCACCCGCAGATCGCGGCGTTCGGCGGCATGTTCCTGCTGATGCTGTTCCTCGGCTTCATCCTGGAAGAGCGGGAGATCACCTGGCTGTCCTGGCTGGAGAAGCCCCTTGCCCGCGCGGGCAAGCTCGACCAGCTGGCCGTCATCATCGCCGGCGCCCTGCTGCTGATCACCGCCGCGTACATCGCCCCCGCGGACACGGTCTCCACGGTGATGATCGCGGGCGTCCTCGGCATGGTCACCTACATCGCCGTCAACGGTCTCGGTGAGTTGTTCAACACTCCGGGGGAAGACGAAGACGGAGAACTGGTCGAAGGGTCCAAGGGCGGACCGACCGAGCTGGCCAAGGCCACCGGTAAGGCCGGGTTCTTCCTGTTCCTCTACCTCGAGGTCCTCGACGCGTCATTCTCCTTCGACGGTGTGATCGGCGCGTTCGCGATCACGTCCGACCCGATCATCATCGCCCTCGGCCTCGGCTTCGTCGGCGCGATGTTCGTCCGGTCCATCACGGTGTTCCTGGTCCGCAAGGGCACCCTGTCGGACTACGTGTACCTCGAGCACGGCGCCCACTGGGCCATCGGCGCACTGGCCGTGATCCTGCTGGTGTCCATCGGCTACCACGTCAACGAGAACGTCACCGGACTCGTCGGCGTCGCCCTGATCGGTGCCGCCTTCATCTCCAGCATCGTCCGCAACCGCAAGGCCGTCGCGACGGCGGGCCAAGCGGAAGACGACGTAGACGAGCAGGACCCGGTGTCCGTCGGCTAAGTTCTGCCTGTACTCACATCCAGCGGCAGTGCTCGTGACTCGGTCACGGGCACTGCCGCTCGACACTGGAAAGGGCACCCATGGGGCGGCTGCTCGACAAGTCGAAGAAGGTGGTGGAGGCGCAGCTCGCCGGAACCACCATCCGGGCGATACAGGGTTCGATGATCGCCTACGAGGGCAATGTCAGTTTCAAGTCGGCAGGTTTCGGTGGCGGTGACGGGGTCCTCGCCGGAATGAAGAGGCGCGCCACGGGTGAGGCCCTGTCGCTGATGGAATGCTCCGGCCACGGTGTCGTGTACCTCGCGGTGGGCGGTCAGTACGTCTCCGTCGTCGACCTGGCGAACGAGACCCTGCAGGTGGAATCGCAGCAGCTGCTCGCCTTGAGCGGCAACCTGAACACCAACGTCACGTTCACCGGACTACGCGGCGGGGTCGGCGGTCAGGGCCTGTTCACCACGACCGTCTCCGGCCAGGGTCAGGTGGCACTGCTGTCGGCGGGCGGGCCACTCATCCACCTCGAGGTGTCGCCGCAGTACCCGCTGGTGGTCGATCCCGACGCGTTCGTCTCGGCGCGCGGGCAGGTGACGCAGTCGTTCGTGACCGACGTGTCGTGGCGCAGCGCCGTCGGCCAGGGCAACGGTGAGGCCTTCTCCCTCAAGTGGGACGGTCACGGCGTCGTCTCCATTCAACCGGCAGAGCGGTGAGCCCCATGGTCTTCTCGAAAGTGAACTCGAAGGTCGTCAAGGTCGACGTCGGCGCCGCAGGCGGTGTGGTGGCGCGCACGGGTGCGATGTTGTTCTACACGGGTCAGGTGCAGTTCTCGCCGCATCAGGTGCCGGGTTCCCAGTCGATGGCGGGCATGGGTGGTTTCACCCGGATGGCCGGACGCATGATGCAGGGCGAGCACGAACGCACGATGCTCGCGCAGGGGCAGGGCGAGGTGCACTACGGTCACGCCGGACTCGAGGTGCATGTCGTCGACATGTCGCAGGGTGGCGCGCTGTGTGTCGAGGCGTCCCGGCTGCTCGCGCACAATGCGGGACTGCAGAGTTCGGTGATCTCCGTGACGAGTCAGGGCGGTGGTGGCGGCGGACGCGGCATGCTCGGCGCCCTACGCGGCGCGGCGGCAGGCGCCCTCTCCGGGACCGGAATGTTCACCACGCAGTTGTCCGGGTACGGGTCGGCGGTGCTGCTCGCACACGGCGGCTTCATCGAACTCCCTGTCGGCGGCCCGAATCCGGTGTTCGTCGACCCCGACGCTTTCGTCGGCACGTACGGGAGCGTCCAGGTGGAACTGAAATCCGCCGTCGGCTGGCGTGAGGCCATGGGTCGCGGGGTCGGGGAAGCAATGCAATTGCAGTGCACGGGTCAGGGCCTCGTCTACGTTCAGGCTTCGGAGGAGAAACTGTGACCGCCATCCACAATCCGTCGACTCTCGGCGCCAGCGACAACATTCCCGACAACAGCTACGCATTCTGCATCGACCTCACCGCGCCCTGGTTCATCCGCAAGGGTGCGATGATCGCCTATTACGGTCAGATGCAGTTCCAGGCCCTGACCCACGGATTGCACGGCGCCGCACTGCACATGGTCGCCAACCAGTTCTCCGCACCGCTGTACATGGGCGACTATGCGGTGGCCGAAGGATTCGGGAAACTGATCATCGGCGACCGCGGTTACGACATCAACTCGTACGACCTCGACGACGGCAACCTCACCATCCGGGCGTCGAATCTCCTTGCGTTCGAACCGGGTCTGGCCCTGAACCAGTCCATCGTGCCGGGATTCCTGACGCTCATCGGGACCGGCAAGTTCCTGGCGTCGTCCAACGGCCCGGTGATGTTCGCCGAGCCGCCGCTGCGGATCGATCCGGAGGCGCTCGTCGGGTGGGCCGACTGCCCGTCCCCGAGTCACCATTACGACCAGGGGTGGATCAGCAACTTCCTCGCGGCGGGCGCCCACATGATGGGAATCAACTCCGGGGAGGAACGGCAGTTCGACTTCACCGGCGCCGGAACGGTTCTGATCCAGTCGAGTGAGAAGGTCCTCAGCGACACGCATGTCGTGCGCAGTATCGAGGGGCAGATCCACGGCATCACTCCGAGCGGTCTGCAACGGCTCAACGGCGTGATCGCCGCCAAACTGGCGGAGCAGCCTCACTGACACCCAGGCGATTGACAGGCTGAGCGAAGAGTTGCGGCAGGGACGGGGAGCACTCTGATCGGTGTCAGGAAGTTCTGACACCGCATCCGATACGTTCCAGGAGGAACCGCATGAAGTCCGTCGTGACCAAGGCCGTCGCAACCGGTGGCATCGCCCTCGCAGCCCTCGGCATCGGAGCCGGCGTTGCCAGCGCCGACCCGGTGGGCCACAACCCCGCCCCGGCCCAGCAGCAGCAGGCGCCGCAGCCTCAGCAGCAGCACGCTCCACAGCAGCAGCACGCTCCACAGCAGCAGACCCCCGCGCCGAGCCCGCACGGATTCTGGTTCTTCGGCACCTGGGTTTCCCTGCCCTGATCTGCGTTCCCCTCGCAGGGCGAAGGTGCCCTTCGGCGCTCCCACGGCGCCGAAGGGCACCTTCGTATGTCTACCCGCGACGACTAGCGGGCGGGTCGCATACTCGGATTCGGGCCGAGAGTGATCGTCCGGGTTCTCGGCAGAAGTCCTATTTCCTTCCACGCCGCGGTCAGTGTGATCGTCCCCGACTCCGGGTAGTCGCTGATCCAGTAGTGCGGCGCGGAGTGATATTCAGACGCGTCCGCGGCGTCGGTCTTCGACGTCGAATGCGGGTGGCGTGGATCGGCGACACCCTCCATGTCGTCGACCTGCACGTTCACCGCGAGATACGACCACCGCGCCGACGGGTCGTCGGGATCGTCCAGCGGACGCGTCTCGTGCCGCGCGAGATCAGCGGATCTGCCTCTCGCCGTCAGCTCGACGCGCAGCAGCATGCCCGTCGGGTGCGCGACGACCTCCGCCAGTCTCAGGCTCAGGTCGCGGCTCGTCACGAGCTCCACCGGCCCGTGCACCACAATTCCCTCCGTGGCAGGCGGCGGTGCCGCCGGCCACCGTCTCCTGCGCATGACTCAATCGTCCCACCGGCTCCGACCGGCTGCCACAGCTACGTTTCGCACACTCAGGGCAACTGGGCCATGCCGTACACCTTCGTCGCGCGGACCCGGAGTACCTGCCGGTGCTCGGACACCATCGCGCGGCGGAACTCTTCCCAGTCGTCGTGCTCTTTTCCGGACGCGAGCCGGAACACGTCGACGAGCTCGTCCGCCGCCGCGTCGTGCGGATCGGCCGCGACCGCGCTCAGTTCCGCGTCTCCCTCCACGACCGCGTAGCTCCAGAAGCCGGTCGCGCTGACGTGCAGCGAGACCCGCGGGTCGCGGGCGGCGTTCCGGGTCTTGGCCCGATCCGCCGTCACCGACACTCTCGCGGTCTGCGTGCCGGGGTCCCAGGCATAGATCACGTTGGACAATTGCGGGCGCCCGTCACGTTTGATCGTCGCGAGGACCGCACGGTTGTGTGCGGCGACGAGGTCGAGAAGTGGGCGCCGGTCGTCATTCGCATCGAGGGTCATGTCTCACCCAACCACGGACGCCGAAGCGGTGTTCCCGTGCGGAGTCGCGGCTGCCCCTGGTCGCGGTCCAGGGCCCTACCGACGAGTAGGGCACCGGGATCGGAAAAACATTGGCCGGTAACGTGTTCCAGGAAATCTCAGGATACTGACCGGTACACATTCTCGTGTGGGATCTGCGGTTCTTCTCGGGTACGCTCTCGTGATCCCGAGCCGGAAGGACCACACGTGAACGACTCATATCTCGTCATCGGCGAAACCACCGTGGCCCGACGGGTCTGTGCATCCCTCCGCGAAAGGGACTTTCACGTACGCCATCTCGTCGCCCCCGACGACGACGAGCTCCGCCTGGCGATGGCGGACGAACCTTGCGGTATGGCCGTACTGGTGCGGGACGACGTCGTCGCGCTGCGCTACGCGCTGGCCGCGGCGCACATCTCGGCGTCGATCCCGTTGGTGGTGACGATCTTCGACCGCACGGTCGCGGACCAGCTGTCACAGCTGCTCCCGCAGTGCGAGGTGACGTCACCGGCAGACCTGGCCGCACCGACGCTCGCCGGTCCGTGCCTGGAACCCGAACTCGTCGCGGCCCGGCACGCGGGCGAGCACATGTTGACGGTCCGCATGATCGACGGCCACCCCGAGGGCGCGCACGTCGACCTGCCCCGGCGGAACTGGTGGCGCACCGCGGCGACCGGCGCAACCGGACTGTTGCGGTCGCACGACATCGGCACGCGCATCCTGCTCGGTGGGCTCGCGGGACTCCTGGCGGTCCTGTTCGCCGACTGGCTGTGGCTGATGCTCGGCCAGCACGTGGCACCGCTCGACGCGTTCAACGAGGCGGTGCGGGTGGTGACCACCGTGGGCCCGGGAACCGATACCCACGGCAGCCCCGCCTACGCGGTGTTCGCCTCGGTGGCGATGCTGTTCACCGTCGTCTTCACGGCCATGTTCACCGCCGGAATCATCGAGCGCCTGCTCGGCCCCCGGCTGGTCGGCCTGGTGGGCAGCCGCGTCCTGCCCCGCTCGGGTCACGTCATCGTGGTGGGCCTCGGCCAGGTCGGGCTCCGGCTGTGCCGGGAGCTACAGGCCCTCGGTGTCGCGGTGGTGGGCGTCGAACGCGACCCCCACGCCAAGAACCTCCGGCTCGTGCGGTCGATGAACATCCCGACCGTCGTCGGGCACGGCGGCGACCGTGAACTCCTCGAGCGACTGGGCGTGGGCCGCGCCCTGGCGCTGGCCGCCGTCGGCTCCGACGACCTGGACAACATCGCGGTGTCCGTGGCCGCGCAGGCCCTGTCGCCCGGGCTGCGGCTGGTCCTGCGGGCCGGGGAGCAGGAGGCGATCGCCGAGACGCGGTCGTTGCTGCGGCTCGGCATCATCCGCGACGTCACCAGCCTGAGCGCCACGTACGTGGTGGCTAAGCTGATCGGCCTGCAACCGCAGGGGGTCGTGGCGGACGGCAGCCACCTCTACCTGGAGGTGCCGACGGCGGACACGTCCGAGCCCGTCTTCACCGAGCTGCCCATGTCGCCGCGGATGAGCTGCCGGCACCTCGTCACCGCGTAGCGACCTAGCCGGTCACTGCCAGCGCGTCGATCTCGACGAGCATGACCTCGTGCGGGAGGTCGACGAACACCGTGGTCCGGCACGGCAGCTGTCCGCTCGGCACGTTCGCCGCGATGAACTCTCCGTACACGTCGTTCATCGCGGCGAAGTCGTCCCGGGTGGTGAGGTAGACGCGGAACATCAACACGTCCTCCACGCTCGCGCCGCCGGCTTCGAGGATCGCCTTGACGTTCTCGAGGGTGCGACGGGTCTGCTCGCGCACGTCGCCCTCCGCGATGTACTTGTTGGTGACGGGGTCCATGGGACCCTGCCCCGACACCTGGAGCATGTTGCCCTTCTTGATGCCTTGGCTGAACGTGTGCGCGGGGGCGGGGGCGCCTTCGGTGCGGATGACGGTGGTGTCGGACATATCGATTCTCCTGTGTGTCGTTACTTTTCGGGTGGACGGGGGACGGTCAGGGCTGGGCGCGGTATCCGCAGTCGCGGGAGATCCGCGCCCCCACGGCCTGAAGGGGTTCGAGCAGGTCGAGGACGCGTTCGTAACTGAGCACGACGTCGGGCACCGAGACGGAGACGGCGGCGACGACGCGGCCGGACGCGCCACGGATGGGCACCCCGATGCAGTTGACGGACGGCTCGTTCTCCTCCTGATCGTGCGCCCAGCCCTGCTCCCGGACCATGCGGATCTCGTCGAGGTAGCGTTCGGGCGTCGTGATCGTGTTGGCGGTGCGGGCCGAGAAGTCCATCGAGTCGACGATGGGCCGCAGTTCCGAATCCGGCAGGTCGGCGAGGATCACCTTCGCGACCGCGGTGGAATTGAGGTTGGCGCGCAGCCCGATTCGCGAGTACATCCTGATCTGGTCGTGCGATTCGAGTTTGTCGATGTACACCACGTCACCGCCCTCCATCGCCGCGAGGTGTGTGGTGCGCCCGTATTCGCGGTTGAACGCGACGAGGTGCGGTGACGCGATGCGCCGGACTTCCCGCTGATCGGTGGCCTGCGCGGCGAGCTCGAAGATGCGGGAACCGAGGTGGTACTGGTTGCTGTTGTCGCGGAACGTGAACCGCTCGTCGGACAGCGTTCGCAGCAGCCGCAGCACGGTGGTCTTGTGGACCCCGGTGGATTCGGCCAGCTGGTCGAGATTGGCGGGACCGTTGCCGAGTTGCACCAGCAGGTGCAGGGCGCGGGAGACACTCTGACTCATCCGTTCACTCCACTTTCTCGGGGGGAGAAACCGTTGGCGGTGACGCTCGTGGCCGCCCAATCCGATTCGGAGCACCGGAGCAGCTCGTCCAGCAGTTCGGCGGGCGGCGGTGGCGCCGAGTCCGCGGCCACCGTCAGGGTGGCGGCGGCACCGATGTGTCCGCGGCGCAGGCACCGCGCCTGATCCTCGCCGCGCACCACACCGCTGAGATATCCGGCGGCGAAGGCATCGCCCGCGCCGACGGGTTCGACGACGTCGACGCGGAGCGCCGGAACAGCCACACTGCGGCCACTGCGATCGACGGCCAGCGCCCGATGCGCTCCGTCCTTGACGACGACGGTGGCCGGGGCGGGCAGGATGAGCCGCAACTCGTGCGGATCCGCGGTGCCGAGAACGCGCAGGGCCTCGTCCGCGCCGACGAGAACCAGATCGGCGAGATTCGCCAGTTCCACGACCATCCGCGGGTCGCCGTCCGGCCACAGTTGCTCACGCCAGTTGACGTCGAAGCTGACCACACCGGAGATTCCCGGCCGGTCGCGGAGCAGTCTCCGCATCAGCGCGAGGCACGAATCGGACAGGGCCGGTGTGATTCCGCTGCAGTGGACCACGGCGGCGCGGCCGAACAGGTCCGCCACCGCCGGCCCGTCGAGGAAGCCGGGATCCATGGCCGACGCCGCCGAACCCGCCCGGGAATACAGGCTGTCCGTTCGCGGCTCGCCGTGCTCGTCGAGGGCGGTGGCTTTCGAGTAGTGCCCGGTGGGCCGGTCGGGATCGACCTCGATCGCGCGGACGTCGACACCCCGCGCCTGCAGTTCGGTGCGGATGAGGGTGCCGAACTCGTCGTCACCGAGGCGTCCGACCCAGGCGGCGGGGACACCCAGCGCGGCGAGCCCGGCGGCGACGTTCGCCTCGGCGCCTGCCAGGTGGAGTGTCGAGTCCGGGGCCACCAGGACCATCGCCTCACCGAGGCACGCGACACCGGACTCGGGGGTGGGGGTCGATTCCTGCACTTGTTACCTCTACGACTGCTCGGACCGGCACTGGAGTTGCGTTTCGAGAGCCCTCGCCCCGGCGATGCATGCCACACCGGACCGTTGACGATGACCCAGGCCAATGCTAGACATAACTGACTCAAAAACGCAATCACCGTTGCATACAGCGCAACGGTGCACTTCACAGCCCTCCCCCCCGATGAAGACCAGCCCCACAGAACCCGAACGACAGGATCGACGATGACGATCAGCGGACCGGACACACTCGATTCCGGCGCCTTGGCGGAGCTCGACGAGCTGCGCTTGTCCGACGTGGACAAAGCCCTCCCCTCCGCGGCGAACGGCCTCACCAAGACCGAGTTCCTCGGAACGCAGCCGCGGCTGTCCGCCTTCAGCACACCCGTCATGGTCCTCGACGAGACGGCCATCGCCGGCAATCTCGACACCATGGCGGCCTGGTGCGAGGCGCACGGGGTCGACCTCGCTCCGCACGGGAAGACGACGATGTCTCCGGTGCTGTGGGACCGGCAGATCCGCAGCGGCGCGTGGGGAATCACGCTCGCGAACTTCGGTCAGCTCCGGGTGGCGGTGCGATTCGGCGCGCGCCGGGTGCAGATCGCGAACTCGCTCGTCGACCCGACCGCGCTGCGGTGGCTGGCCGAGCAGATGGACGCGAACCCGGAACTCGAAGTCCTGATGTGGGCCGACTCCCCGCAGACGGTCGACGCGATGACCGCGGCACTCGCGGACGTCACGGTGGCCCGTCCGCTGCCCGTGCTCGTCGAACTCGGCGGAGAGGGAGGACGCACCGGCGCACGCTCGGTGGCCGAGGCCGTGAAGGTGGCCGACCGTATCGGCGAGAGCCCCGCACTGCGGTTGGCCGGCGTCTCCGGTTACGAGGGCGCCCTCGCACACGACGCCTCCGAGGAATCCCTCACCCGGGTCCGCACCTACCTCCGGTCGATGGCCGAACTGCATCGCCGGCTCGAGGCCGAGGGTCGCTACCCCGAGGGTCGGAACGTGTACGTGACCGCGGGCGGCAGCGCCTACTTCGACGTGGTCGCCGAGGTGCTCGCCGAACTTGCCGGCGGCAGAACCAAAGTGGTGGTCCGCGCCGGCGCATACATCATCCACGACGACGGCTTCTACACCGGGATCTCACCGTTCGGCCGCAGCGAAGACAGGCAGGCGCGTCGTCTCACGTCGGCGATGCACACGTGGGCCCGGGTGGTGTCCCGCCCCGAGCCGGGCCTCGCCCTGCTGGACGCCGGCAAGCGCGACGTCCCGTTCGACGAAGGACTCCCCACCGCGCAGGCCGTCGCCGGCCAACTCGGGGCGACGCCGCGGCCCCTCGACGGCACCGAAGTGACCGCCGTCAACGACCAGCACGCGTTCCTCCGGCTCGATCCCGCACGGCCCGAACACGATCTGCGTGTCGGGGACGTCGTCCGGCTCGGTCTCTCCCACCCGTGCACCGCGTTCGACAAGTGGCGCTGGATTCCCGTCGTCGGCGACGACTCCGACGATCCCGTCGTCGTCGACCTGATCCGCACCTTCTTCTGATCCCCCGGCCGAGGACTCACATCATGACCACTCTGATCCGTTCCGCCACCGTCGTCGACGGTTCGGAGGCGCCGCGGTACCGCGCCGACGTGCTCGTCGACGGAGACCGGATCGCCGAAATCCGGCCCGAGGCAGATCACTCCGAGACCGGATGCCCTCGCGCGGATCGGGTGATCGACGCCGACGGCCTGGTGCTCGCGCCCGGTTTCATCGACATGCACGCCCACTCGGATCTGCAGATCCTGCTGAACCCCGAGCACCCGTCGCGGATCACCCAGGGCGTCACCACCGAGGTACTCGGTCAGGACGGGCTGTCCTACGCACCCGTCACCGACGACGTGCTCGCGGTGGTCCGGCGCAAGATCGCGGGGTGGAACACCGATCCCTCGGATTTCGACTTCTCCTGGCGGAGCGTCGGCGAATACCTCGACCGACTCGACCGCGGTATCGCCACCAACGTCGCGTATCTCGTCCCGCACGGGGTCGTCCGGGCGCTGGTGGTCGGCTGGGACGACCGGCCGGCGACACCGTCGGAGATCGAGGAAATGCAGCGGATCGTGGCGCAGTCGATGGCGGAGGGTGCCGTCGGGTTGTCCGCGGGGCTGACCTACACGCCGGGGATGTACGCGGACAACGAGGAGTTGCTGGCACTGTGCCGGACCGTCGCCGAGTACGGCGGCTACTTCTCCCCGCACCACCGGTCCTACGGCGCCGGCGCCATGGAGGCCTACGCCGAGATGGTCGACCTGACGTCGCGGGCCGGGTGCGCTCTGCATCTCGCCCACGCCACGCTGAACTTCGGACCCAACAAGGGCCGCGCCCCGGAACTGCTGGCCCTGCTCGACACGGCCGAATCCGCGGGCGCGGACATCAGCCTCGACACCTACCCCTATCTTCCCGGCGCCACCACGCTGTCGGCGATCCTGCCCAGCTGGGCGTCGGCGGGCAGCATGGAACAGACGCTCGATCGACTCCGGGATCCGATTGCCCTCGAACGCATCCGGGAGCATCTCGAGGTCACCGGCTCCGACGGCTGCCACGGGGTGATCGCCGAGTGGCACACGCTCGAGATCAGCGGCGTGCAGAACGCGGAACTCGA
This sequence comes from Rhodococcus sp. IEGM 1307, assembly GCF_030056915.1. Classification (NCBI taxonomy): domain Bacteria; kingdom Bacillati; phylum Actinomycetota; class Actinomycetes; order Mycobacteriales; family Nocardiaceae; genus Rhodococcus; species Rhodococcus sp. IEGM 1307. The sequence continues at coordinate 107,354 of NZ_JASHKW010000012.1, read as the reverse complement.
CGACTACGTCGGGAAGACCGTCGCGGACATCGCCGCCGCCGAGAACCGCGACCCCTTCGACGTGTGCATCGACATCCTGATCCGCGACCAACTCGGCAGCGGCATCCTGCAACACGTCGGCCACGAGGAGAACGTGCGCGCGATCATGCAGCACCCCCGGCACACCGGCGGCAGCGACGGACTGCTGGTCGGCGCGAAACCGCACCCGCGCGGGTGGGGAACGTTCGCACGCTACCTCGGGCATTACAGCCGCGACCTCGGCCTGATGTCCCTCGAGGAGTGCGTCGGTCACCTCAGCGGCCGAGCCGCGACGCGGTTGCGGCTGGTCGATCGCGGCTTCGTCCGCCGCGGCTACGCCGCCGACCTCGTGCTCTTCGATCCGGAGACGGTCAGCGACACCGCGACCTACGCGCAGCCGCGCCAGGCCGCGGCCGGTATCACCCACGTATTCGTTCGTGGCCGCCTCGCCCTCGAGGACGGCCGCCTGACCGGCGCGACCGCCGGAAGATCGTTGCGCCGCGAAGAAGGAGGAGCAGTTCGATGACCGAGATCGACATTTTGCGTGCCGACCGGGTACTGACGGTGGTGCGAGCGGAGACCATCCCCGACGCCGCGGACCTGTGCCACGCCCTCGCCGAGGGCGGAATCCGGACGGTCGAACTGACGTTCACCACGCCCGATGTGCTCCATCATCTCGGTCGCGCCGCCGACGCCGCAGCCGCGGCAGGCAGCATCCTCGGCGTCGGAACCGTGATGACCGGCGATCAGGCCGCCGCCGCGATCGACGCCGGCGCCCGGTTCCTCGTCACCCCCGGCCTTCGACCGGACGTCGCGAAAGTCGCGACGGGACGGTCGGTTCCCGTCTTCCTCGGCGCGTTCACCCCCACCGAGGTGGCCATGGCCGTCGACCTCGGCTCGGCCGCGGTGAAGATCTTCCCCGCCAAGCGGCTCGGCCCCGACTACCTGTCGGACCTGCACGGCCCGTATCCCGGCGTCGAACTCCTGCCGTCGGGTGGGATCAACGATTCCAACGCCCGCCAGTTCCTCGACGCCGGTGCGCTGGCGGTGTGCGCGGGCACCAGCGTCGTCCCACCGTCCAGCGTCGCGGCAGGCAACTGGACCGACATCACCGACCGCGCACGATCGTTCGTCGCCGCGCTCTCGAACTAGTCCCACTCTCGCCCGACCCCACCACCTCCCCTGGAGACGCAATGACGTCGTTCGTCGACTGGCTGCAGCACGACACAGCCGGACTACTCACTCTCGCAGCGGTATCCATCGCCGTGCTGTTGATCCTCATCATCAAGCTGAAGCTCGAGCCGTTCATCGCGCTGATCGTCGTCGGCGTCGGCGTCGCGCTCATCGCTGGAGTGTCGGTGGTCGAACTGGTCGGCACCCCGACGTCGGCGGCCGACTCGATCCTGGAGAAGGGGTTCGGCGGAATCCTGGGGCACATCACCCCGATCATCGGCCTGGGCACCGTCCTCGGCGCGATGATGGAACGCTCCGGCGGTGCCGACGTCCTGACCGAACGGCTCCTGAAGTTGTTCGGGCCCAAGGGCGCTCCGCTCGCGATGGGTGTCACCGGACTCGTGCTCGGCATCCCGGTCTTCTTCGACATCGGCATCTTCATCCTCGCCCCGCTCGTGTACGTGGCGGCCAAGCGCGGCGGCAAGTCGCTGGTGATGTACGCGATGCCGATGCTCGCCGGCCTGTCCATGACGCACGCGTTCCTGCCACCGCACCCGGGCCCCGTCGCCGCGGCCGGTCTGCTGCACGTCGACATGGGCTGGATCATCATCATGGGTCTCGCGTGCGGTATCCCCGCCTGGTTCGTCAGTGGCGTCGTCTGGGGTAGCTGGATCGGCAAGCGGGTGATCATCGAGGTCCCGGACGAGTTCATCCCGGAGGAGAAGGAAGCCGACAAGAACCCGCCGCCGCTCTGGCTGATCTCGTTCATCATCCTCGTCCCGATGGTGCTGATCCTCGGTGCGACGGTCGGCAACGTGGTCCTCGAGGAAGGCTCGACCCTGCTGTCGGTCCTCATCTTCCTCGGCACACCCACGATCGCGCTGACCATCGCCGTCCTGCTGGCGTTGTACCTGCTCGGGACCCGGCGCGGAATCACGGCGCAGGAGATCGGTGCGATGTCCGCGGCGGCGTTGAAGCCGGTCGGCATGATCCTGCTGGTCGTCGGTGCCGGTGCGTTCTTCGGCGCGGTGCTGCGGGCCACCGGAGTCGGGCAGGCCCTGGCCGACTCGATGGACGCACTCGGTCTCCCGGTCATCCTGTCCGCGTACCTGATCAGCTGCGCACTCCGCATCGCCCAGGGCTCGGCGACCGTCGCCATCGTCACCACCGCAGGCGTCATCGAACCGTCGATCGCAGCCGGAAACTATTCGTCCCCGCAGATCGCCCTGATCGTGATCGCCGTGTCGGCCGGATCCATCATCGCCAGCCACGTCAACGACGGCGGATTCTGGATCGTGTCACGGTATTTCAACATGTCGGTGAAAGACACCCTGAAGACGTGGACGGTGCTCGAAACCATCCTGTCGGTGGTGGGCTTCGCGATGGCCTCGCTGATCTGGGTGCTGGTCTAGCTCCCGGAGTCCGCGTCGCGCAGCGCCCGCGCCGCACCGGCGAACGTCCGCACCTGCCGGTCGTCCCAGACATGGGCAGGCACACCACCACCCAGCAGTGTGCGGACGAGTGCGGGGTCGTCGCCGATCGGCACGTCGCTGCCCGCGATCACGATGTTGCCGTAGCGGCGGCCCTTGAGCATGGCGGGATCGGCGATGATCGTGGTGTGCGGGAACACGCTGCCGATGGTCGCCGCCTCCCGGCGCGCCAGGACGAGGTCGCGGGTGTCACCGCAATTGACCGCATAGATCCCGCCGGGCGCCAGCACCCGTCGCACGTGCCCGGTGAACTCCGTCGTCGTCAGCGGCGCCGGAGTCGTGTTCCCGGCGAACACGTCGCGCACGATCAGGTCGCGGCTGGACTCCGTCAGCGTCTCCGTGACCGCCCGCGCCTCCCCCACCCGCAGCCGCAGCAGTGGGGCCCGCGGGAGGTCGAACCATTCGCGCACCAACTCGGCGAGCTTACCGTCGAGTTCGACCACCACCTGCCGGGCGTCCGGATACCGGGCGGCGAGATGCCGGGCAAGTGAGCAGGCGCCCCCGCCGAGGTGCAGGGCCCGCACCCGCTGATCCGTCCCCCAGTGCGAAGCGACCAGCTCGGCGATCCACCGCATGTACTCGAAATCGAGGTGCGTCGGGTCCGACAGGTCGATGTGGGAACTCTCGACCCCATTCACCTTCAGCACCCAGCCGTGCGGATTGAGGTGGTCTTCCGCGAGTTCGCAGGTGCCCGTGTCGATCGGGTACACGCCGGCGACGGGACCCCCGTCGGATGTCCGGGCAGCCCGACCGCCGCGCTGCCTGCCCATCGTCCGTCTTCCCTACTGCTCGCGCCGTCCGCTCGCGTCTGCTGCGAGAATCGTCCTCCCACGATACCGGGACGAGACACGGGTGACCTACCGTGGTGACGCGCACGAGAAGGGAAGACGATGGAACCTCAGGAAGTCGACTTCGCGCACACCGAAGGCGCTGCGAAGCGACGTCGCGAGAAGGCGATGGGACTCGCGCGGTATGTGTGGGATCGCGGAATCAGCGGTCAGGAACTCCTCGACCTCACCGACGGCACGCTGCGGAAACTCGCCCGGGCGGCCGGGTCGAACCCGCCGAGCACCATGGAGACGTGGCTGACCGTGGTCGAGTTGCTCGACCAGAAATCGGCGTGGGCGGAGCGCCACCCCGACCATCCCGCCGCCACCCCGGCGCACCGCGACGAGAAGATCATGTGGGTGAAGCCGCCGATCGTCCCCTGGACCTCCTGACCCGTGAGTACTTGTTAACCGCCCGCGGTTAACAAGTACTCACGGGCGGAGCATGAGGATGCGGTCGTCGCCCTCCCCCGGATCGCCGCGCCCGTCACGGTTACTGGTGCTGAACCAGACGGCACCGTCCGGTGTCGCGACGACGGTACGCAGTCGCCCGTACTCTCCGTCGAACAGCGACTGCGGTTCGCCGAGCGCGCCGTCACCGGCCACGGGGATCCGCCACAGTCGTTCGCCGCGCAGCGCCGCGACCCACAGCGCGCCGTCCTGGAACGCGAGCCCGGACGGGGACGCCTCGCCGGTGGACCATTGGACCACCGGATCGACGAAGCCCGCCTCGCCCGACCGCCCCTCGACCTCCGGCCATCCGTAGTTGCCGCCGGGTTCGATGAGGTTCACCTCGTCCCAGGTGTTCGCCCCGAATTCGGTGGCCCACAACCGGTCGGCGTCGTCCCACGCGAGGCCCTGCACGTTGCGGTGCCCGAGCGACCAGACCGGTGAACCGGGGGTGGGGTTGTCGGCCGGGATCGACCCGTCGGGGTTGATCCGCAGAATCTTGCCGCCGAGTGAGGACGGGTCCTGGGCGCGTGGCCGGTCACCGGCTTCACCGGTGGAGACGTACAGGTTGCCGTCCGGCCCGAATGCGATCCGGCCGCCGTCGTGGATCGATCCGGCGGGGATGCCCGTCAGGATCGGGGCCGGCTCGCCGAGGCTGCGGCCGTCGAACCGCAGGGCGACCACCCGATTGTCGTCGTCGGTGGTCAGGTACGCGTAAATCATCTGATCCGTTGCGTAGGCCGGTGAGACGGCCAGGCCCAGCAGTCCCGATTCGCCCCGCGCCGCCACACCGGGCACTTCGCCGATCACGGTCGTGTCGCCGTTCGCCTGCAGGTGCCGGATCGCGCCGCTGTCCCGTTCCGCGATCAGTGCCGTCCCGTCCGGCAGGAGCGCGATCCCCCACGGCACGTCGAGGTCGGCGGCGATCACCGTGGGCTCGCTGCCTGCCGGCGCGGCGACCGCGGTACTCGTCGACGGCTGCGCGGAAGTCCCCTCGGACTGGCAAGCCGCGCACGTAACGGCCACCAGCAACGCCGTGGCCGAGAAAAGTCGCCGTCCCATGGGTGTCCTCCCGTCACGCGACCGCACCCTGTCCATCCTCCCCCAGGTGAGTGGCAAAGTATCCTCGACCACGCATCGCCACTCACATGAGGAGGTGACGGCGGGTGATCATTCCGCAGAAGATCGCGCAGGGGGTGGCGGACGGCACCGTCACGGTCGCCTTCCGCCGCTGGGCCGCTCCGCGGGTGCTCGAGGCTCGGAGTTCCACACCGTCTCGGGGATGGTCCGGATCAGCTCGATCACGACTCCGACAACCGGGGCTGACGCACAGCCTCGACGTCGGGTACCGGATCGCGCCGCGCGGCGCCGCCTACCTCGCGGCAACACCCGACGACCTCTGATCGGTCATTCGCCGCGCTTAGACTGTGCTCCGTGGCCACTGCGGGCGATCTGAATCTGGAGCGGTACTTCGAACGGATCGGGTACGACGGCGACCGATCCGCGACGACGGCGACGCTGAACCAGCTTGCCGCACATCACGCCCGGTCGATCCCGTTCGAGAACCTCGACCCGTTCCTCGGCACACCGAACCGGCTCGACCTGCCGTCACTGCAACAGAAATTGGTCGAATCCCGAAGGGGCGGTTACTGCTTCGAGCAGAATCTCCTGCTGCGCGCTGTCCTGGTCGAGCTCGGATTCGACGTGACGCCGCTCGCCGCGCGGGTTCTGTGGGGATCTCCGATCGATGCGGTCACTCCGCGCTCGCACATGCTGTTGCTCGTCGACGTGGCCGGCGAGCGGCGGCTCATCGACGTCGGGTTCGGCGGCATGACGCTCAACACCACGCTGCGCCTCGAACTGGACACCATGCAGGACACGCCGCTGGAACCGTTCCGGCTGGTCGACGTCGCGGGCGACTACGCGATGCAGGCACTCGTCGGTGACGAGTGGCGGACCATCTACCGGTTCGACCTCACCAGGCAGTTCCCCGTCGACTACGAGGCCCCCAACTGGTACCTGTCGACCTGGCCCGGATCGCATTTCGTGACCGGACTGATGGCGGCGCGAGCGACGGAAGACCGCCGCTACGCCCTGGCCGGTACGCGACTGACGGTGCACCACCTCGGCGGGACGTCCGAGCGGCGCGACCTGGCGACCGTCGACGAACTGCGGGACAGCCTCGAATCCGATTTTCTCATCGACACGAGCGGACTGGCCACACTGGACGCGGCGTTCAGCCGGCTCCGGCACGCCTAGCCGCCCGGTAGCATGACGGCGTGTGCGAAACAGGTGGCTGCTGAGGTGGCCGAGCAGCCGGCGTCGGGGGAACGGTATTTCCTCGAGTCCCTGGACCGTGGCCTGACCGTTCTCGAATGCTTCGACGAGCAGCACCGGGAACGCACGCTGAGTGAGGTGGCGCAGGCTGTCGGGATCACCCGGTCCACGGCGCGCCGCATTCTGCTCACCCTGGTGGACAAGGGTTTTCTGCGTCTCGACGGACGCAGCTTCTCGCTCACCCCCCGGGTGCTGCGGTTCGGCTTCTCGTACCTAGCCGCGCTGCGACTGCCGCAGGTCGCCGACCCGCACATCGAGGCTCTCGCGAAGGAACTGGGCGAGACCATCTCCGTCACCATCCTCGACGGTCCCGACGTGGTGTACGTGGCGCGGGTCCGCTCGCCGAGGATCATTCGCATCTCGATCACGGTGGGCATGCGGTTCCCCGCGTACGCGACGTCCACGGGACGGGTTCTGCTGGCCGGGCTTTCGGCCGACGCGCTCGACGACTACCTGAAGGCCACCGAATTCCAGTCCTTCACACCCCACACGATCTCCGACGTCGAGCAACTGCGCGCCGAGGTTCGGAAGGTCGCCGCCGACGGCTGGTCGATGTCGGAGAACGAGCTCGAGATCGGCATCCGCGGCGCGGCCGTTCCCATCCGGGATAGGACGGGCGCCGTGGTCGCCGCCCTCAACTCCTCGCTGCAGGGCACGCAGTACACGCGGGACGACGTCGAGGTGTCGGTGGTGCCGAAACTCGTTGCGACCGCGGAGCGGATCGGTTCCGACCTGTCCCTCGGCTGACCGCCATGTTCAGTGCGCGTTCGCGAGCTTCGCGGGTGTCGCGGCGTCCGACGCGTCGGTACTCGCATCGGGCTGCAGTCGCCACGCGATCAGGGCGCTGACGATGCAGCCGCCGGCGAGGTACACGGCCACGAGGTGCCAGGACCCGCCGCTGGCGGTGACCAGCGCTGCCGCGATGAACGGGGTGAAGCCGCCGCCGATCGCGCTGGCCACCTGGTATCCGACGCCCGCGCCGCTGTACCGGTACTCGGCCCCGAACATCTCCGTGAACAGCGGCTGCTGCACGCTGACGACCATGTCGTGCGAGATGTTGACGAGGAGCACGGCGAGGATGACGGTGCCGATCATCGACCCGTTCTCGAGGAAGATGAAGAACGGGAACGCGCACACCGCGCCGATCAGGGCGCCGAGGATGTAGACGCGTCGCCGGCCGTGCTTGTCGGACAGCCACGCGAACAGCGGGATGGTGCCGATACCCACGGCACCGACGAGCAGGCCGACGTTGAGCATGAAGTTGCGCTCCATCCCTAGTTCCTGGGTGGAGTAGCTCAACGCGAACGTGGTCACGATGTACATCGAGAACAGTTCGGCGAAACGCAGACCGATGATCTGGAGGAATGCCTTCGGGTGGTTGCGCAATGCCTCGACGAGCGGAATCCGCTTCTTGTCCTGCGCGGTCTGCTCCTCCTCTACCTTCTCCACCTTCTCGACGAATTCGGGGCTCTCCTGCACGCCGGCGCGGATCCACAGACCGATACCGACCAGGACGACGCTGGCGACGAACGGAACCCGCCACCCCCACTGACTGAACGCGTCCTCGGTGGTCAGGTTGCTCATGAGCATGACGAATCCGGTGGCGAGGATGAGCCCCACCGAGTAGCCGACCTGCACTCCGCTGCTGTAGAACGCCTTCTTCTTCGGCGGCGCGCTCTCGACGGCCATCAGCGCGGCCCCGCCCCACTCGCCGCCGACGGCGAAGCCCTGGATGGCGCGGAGGGTCACGAGCAGGACCGGTGCCCACCAGCCGATCGACCCGAACGACGGCAGCAGCCCGATCAGGGCGGTGCTCGTGCCCATGATCAGCACGGTGAGGATCAGCATCCGCTTGCGTCCGATGCGGTCGCCGTAGTGGCCGAACACGACGCCGCCGAGCGGCCGGAACAGGAATCCGACGCCGAACGTCGCGAACGCGGCGAGCGTCCCGATCGCCGGGCTGACGTTCGGGAAGAACTCCGAGTTGAAGACCAGTGCCGCGACCAACCCGTAGAGCAGGAAGTCGTACCAGTCGATGACCGCGCCGACGAAACTGCTCAGCGCTGCTCTTCGCGCCTGCTTCTCGGCTGCCGGGGTGAAGGCGTGATCGCTCATTCCGATGTCCCGTCTACGTTTGTGCCGGACAAGCCCCGTTCGTATACCGAACGCATGTCCGCTGGTCGAATAATGTGACGGTAGCCATAGCGTTTCCGCGTTGTCAAGAAGACGCAGATGCGTGGTACTGCCGTTTCGTCTATCTCGCCGGCCCGAAATTCACCGAATCGGCGGTTCCAGAGCCCCCACGACTCGTACACACTTTTCCGAATCAGCGACGCACATCACACCCGGAGTAGCGCCGAAGGGATTTCTCCATGTCAGGAACCACCGATCCGCAGCTTCAGCACACACTGAAGAAGCGGCACCTCTCGATGATCGCTATCGCGGGGGTGATCGGCGCAGGCCTCTTCGTGGGCTCCGGGGTCGCGATCCGCGAGACGGGCCCCGGCGTACTCGTCGCCTACGCGCTCGCAGGAATCGTCGTCATCCTCGTGATGCGCATGCTCGGCGAAATGTCGACCGCCAACCCCGAGACAGGATCGTTCTCGGCGTACGCCGACCGCGCGATCGGCCGCTGGGCCGGCTTCAGCATCGGCTGGCTCTACGCGTGGTTCTGGATCATCGTCCTCGGCATCGAGGCGACGGCCGGTGCCGTCATCATGAACCGCTGGATCCCCGACGTCCCGCAGTGGAGTTGGGCACTGATCCTGATGGTGTTGCTGACGCTGACGAACATCGCGTCCGTGAAGTCGTTCGGCGAGTTCGAGTTCTGGTTCGCGTCGATCAAGGTCGCGGCCATCGTCATCTTCCTGGTGCTCGGCGTCCTCGCGATCTGCGGAGCCCTGCCCGGCGTCGAAGCGCCCGGGCTCACCAACCTCACCGGCCACGGCGGGTTCTTCCCCAACGGGGCAGGTGCCGTGTTCGCGGCGGTCCTCGTGGTCGTGTTCTCGTTCTTCGGCGCCGAGATCGCCACCATCGCCGCCGGTGAATCCGCCAACCCCGTGGCGGCAGTGCGCAACGCCGTGCGTTCCGTCGTGTGGCGCATCCTCATCTTCTACATCGGCTCCATCGCCGTCGTCGTGACGCTGCTCCCCTGGGACGACGCCTCCGTCGCGCTGAGCCCGTACGTCGCCGTCATGGACTCGTTCGGCATCCCGGCGGCGGGCAACATCATGGACGTCGTCGTGCTCACGTCCGTGCTGTCCTGCCTGAACTCCGGCCTGTACACGGCGAGCCGCATGATCTTCTCGCTCTCCCGCCGCGGCGACGCGCCGGCCTCGTTGTCGAAGATCGGATCGTCAGGCGTTCCCCGCCAGGCCGTCCTCGTCTCGACGGTCGTGGGGTTCCTGACCGTGGGCCTGAACTACCTGTACCCGGACACCGTGTTCCTGTTCCTCGTCAACTCCTCGGGCGCGATCGCCCTGTTCGTATGGCTGGCGATCTCGGTGTCGCAGCTGCGCATGCGGCGCAGCCTCGAGGCAGAGGGCAAGGATCTGTCGCTGAAGATGTGGCTGTTCCCGTACCTGACGTGGTGCACCATCGCCGCCATCATCGCGCTCTGCGTCGGCATGCTCGTGCTGCCGGAGACCAGGAGCCAGATGTACGTCTCGATGGGACTCGCCGTGGCCGTGGTCGGAATCGGGATCTACCGCCAGCGCACGCGCGGGACCACCGACGAGACGCCGGATCCCTCGACCTCCGGCGAAGAGGTCGACGCACTCCGCCCATGAGCTCGGATCGGCCCGGCAGTTCGCATATCGAACAGTAGTGCGCTCTCGGAACTCGGCGTACAGTCCCGCCGAGGAAAGGCCGGACCCACCGGCCCGAGGAAGGACCGAAGCTCATGAAGTGGGCGATTCTGGGTGCGAGCAACGTCGCCGCCACACGCGTACTCCCCGCGTTGCGGGAGTGCGGGCAGACCGCGGCAGTCGTGCTCAGCGGCGACGCGGCGCGCGCCGAGGACTACCGGAGGACCCACGACATCGAGTCCGCCACCGGTGACCTGCGCGACGCGGTGGGCGGGGACGTCCAGGCCGCCTACATCTCCTCGACCAACGACAAGCACTTCGACCACGCCATGGCCGCGATCGACGCCGGTCTGCACGTGCTGTGCGAGAAGCCGCTCTCCTTCGACGTCACTCAGGCGCAGAAGATGGTCGACGCGGCTGCGGCCGCGGGGGTGGTCTTCGCGACGAACCATCATCTCCGCACCCATCCCGTTCATCGCGCGGCGCGAAAGTTGCTGGCGGAGGGTGCGATCGGCGACCTCCTGTCGGTGCGCGTCAGCAACGCCATTCTGCTGCGCCAGGCCCTGCGTGGGTGGCGCCTCGACGGCGTCGGCGGCGGGGTCGTCCTCGACCTCGCGGTGCACGACATCGACACGCTCCGCTTCGTCACCGGGATGGAACCCACCACGGTGACGGCGGTCGGCGTGCGCCAGGGACTCAGCGAGGGTCCGGCGGACGCCGTGATGACCAGCGGCGTGCTCGGCACGTCCACCCTGTTCTCGCTCCACGACGCGTACACGGTCCCGCGCGCCGTCACCGGATTCGAGATCCACGGAACGTCCGGCACTCTCGTCGCAGGCGATTGCATGCGCCCCGATCCCACCGGAACGCTGCGGATCGTCGCGGACGGCCAGGACACGACCGTCCCGCTCGAAACCGTCGACAACCTGTACGCACCAGGGATCCGGGCGTTCGTCGACGCCGTCCGCGGGGACGGTGAACCCGTGGCGACCGGACACGACGGACTGCGTTCGGTGACCGCCGCACTGGCGGTCCTGCAGTCTATCGACGAGGGCCGGGCGGTGCGCCTCTGAGGAGAGACCGCTACAAGATCAGCCCGCTGGGGCGACGCCGCAGCGGTGACTGTTCCTGCACCGGCATCGAATTCGGCGGGACAGGGTAGGGCGCACCGGCGTTGAGCGTCCCCGCGGCCACGTTCGGCCCGCACTGCGCGATCGCCGCCTGCAGGCGTGGCCCGGGGTCGGTCATCGCGGGAACGCCGGCGTTCGGTGCCGACGAGAAGTCGAACACGGACGTCATGTCGCCGACGGCGCCGCGGCGCCACTCGGTGAGATTGGGGACGGGCACACCGAACCGCTTCTCCAGCAACCGGAGCTGCGACGTGTGGTCGAACGTGTCGGACGCGACGAGGCCGCCGCGACTGTACGGCGAGACGATCAGCGACGGAACCCGGAAACCGAGACCGATCGGACCCGGATTGTTCTCGCTCTCCGACACCGTGTTCAGCGGAACCGTCAGATATTCACCCGGGGTGCCCGGCGGCGGTGTGGGCGGGGTGACGTGGTCGAAGAAGCCGCCGTTCTCGTCGTAACTGATGATCAGCGCCGTCTTCTCCCAGATCGCCGGGTTCGACGTGAGGATGTCGAGTACCTCGACGATCCCAACCGCGCCCGCGGCCGGGGGCAGCGCCGGATGCTCGCACGTGAAGATGTTGGGCACGATCCAGGACACCGCGGGCAGCGTGCCGTTCGCGACGTCGGCCCGGAAGTCGTTCGGGTACGTCGGATCGAGACCGCGGCGAGCGAGTTCCGAATTCGGGTCGCTGTACTGCGTGAAGCAGCCGAGCATCCCGTCGAGCGCGACACTCGACACGGGGCCGAGGTCCTTGTTGGCGTACACCTTCCAGCTGACGCCGGCCTCCTGCAGGTTCTCCGGATAGGTGCGCCAGGAGTAGACGAACCTGGGGATCACCGTCGGCGTCTCGACCAGCGGCCCGCCGGCCAGCCCGTCCGGGTCGATCGTGCCCGTCATCCAGTACAGCCGGTTCGGGTCCGTCGGTCCGAGTACCGAGCAGAAGTAGTGGTCGCAGATGGTGAAGGCGTCGGCGAGGTCGTAGTGCACCGGGATGTCGGCGCGCGTGTAGTAGCCCATCGTCGCGGGACCGTTCAGCGGCCCCTCGTGCGCGATGTGCACCGGCATCCACCGGTCCATCGCGCCGCCGTTCCACGCGTCGTGCTGCGGACCCCACGAATGGGTGGGGTCGTTGATGCATTCGCCGTCGAGGTGCGTGCCCTGCGTGGTGTCGAGCCGGAACGGGTTGAGAAACCCGGTCGGGGTCGGACCGGCACCCGGCGTCCAGCCGTACTGCTGCCACGCCGGTGACGGGTCGTCGAAGCCGCGCACCCCCGACAGCGTGCCGTAGTAGTGGTCGAACGAGCGGTTCTCCTGCATGAGGTAGACGAAGTGCTCGATGTCGTTCAACGACCCGCTACCGCCCGGGTCCTGCGCGTAGGCGCGGTCGATCACCGGGCCCGCCCACGAACTGAGGAAGGCGGCGCCACCGGCCGCAGCGGCGGAGGCGAGGAACTTGCGTCGTGAGATGTCCGATGCCGGGGTCACGGATCGTGACGGTAGTCGCTGCGGACGCTGCCCGCCCGGCGAATGCGCAGGTTGCTCTACTGCGGGCCGACGGGCACGTCACCTTCCAGCGTGATGCGGTGCATGACACGGTGCTGGGTGCCGTAGTCGCGGTTGGCGTAGTGCGCGGTGCTGCGGTTGTCCCACAGGACGAGGTCGCCGAGGCGCCAGCGGTGCCGCACGATGTGCTCGGGTTTGGTCAGGTGTGCGTAGAGGAAGTCGAGGATTCCCCGGCTCTCCGCCTCGGACACTCCGGCGATGTGGGACGTGAAGCCCGGGTTCACGAAGATGCCCTTGCGTCCCGTCTCCGGGTGCACCCGCACGACGGGATGCTCGACAGGCACGAGCGCGGTGACTTCCTCACCGTCCCAGACGTTTCCCTTGCCGCCACGCTTCTGCGCGAGGTAGTACCCGAACTCGCGGTTGCCGTCGTGCACCGCGGTCAGCTGATCGATCATCTGCCGGACCGGCAGCGACAGCGACTCGTACGCGAGTTGGCTGTCGGCCCAGTTGGTGTCGCCGCCGTGCGGCGGGAGGACGACGGGACGGAGGATCGACCCCAGTGGCGGTCGCTTCATGAACGTCACGTCCGTGTGCCACACGTCGGCGAAACCGTTGTCCTGGCTGTCGAGGGCGTACACCTCCTGCGCGACGTCGCCGCTGTCGTGGACGGGGTGCCCCGCGGTGAGCCGGCCGAGACGGCGACCGAACTCGATGTGGCTCGCGTCGCCGAGTGACTGACCGCGCAGGACCAGCACCTTGTGTTCGGTCAACGCCGAACGGATCGCGGCCACCTCGTCGTCGGTGGCGGACGCGACGTCCAGGCCGATGATCTCGGCGCCGAAGTGGGGGCCGAACTTGTCGAGCGTCAGCGACGGTGTTCTGGTTTCGAATGCAGTGCTCATGATGTCTTTCCGCGAGGGTGATGGTGCCTGGAGACGGGCGTACCGGCCCGGACCTGCGAACGCGGAGAATGCGTGAGGAATGACCGGATGCCGGAGGCTACCGAGGAGTGGACAGCACGCGGTACGCGCGCCGGACCATCAGCAACAACAGATGTTGGCGCACGTACGGCACAGGTCGACGGTGAGGCGTCGCACCAGGTGAGTCGTATGCACGACGCAATTCCTACCGGATGGGAGGGAAATGAGCAAGCTCGGGGCAATCGTCGGCGATCAGCTCCAGCGCGCCTGGCCGCCGTCGAGCGGGATGGTGGCACCGGACAGGTACCCGGCGTCGGGGCCGACGAGGAAGACGACGGCACGTCCGATGTCCTGCTCGCAATCACCGATCCGGCCGAGCGGGATCGACTTCACGAACTCGGCGGCCTCCTCGGGATTGTTCTCCGTCCACCATTTCAGGCCCGGGGACAGTGCGTGCGGCGCAATCGCGTTGACGCGGATTCCGTCGGGTCCCCATTCGCTGGCCGCGGTCCGGGTCAGCGAGCGCATCGCCTCCTTGGTGGCCGCGTAGAGCCCGTAGCCGCTGGTGTCCCACCGCACCGCCGAGGAGCTGACGAGGTTGATGATCGAGCCGCCGCCACGCGCCTTGAGGTGCGGGTAGCACAGCTGCATGAGGAACAGGGTGGCCACTGGGCCGACGGCCATGGCGCGGTCGAGAAGTTTCGGAGTGATGTCGAGGAGCGGTCCGAGTGCGCTCGCGTTGGCGTTGTTGACGAGGATGTCGATGCCACCGAACGCATCCACGACGCGGTCGACCATCGGGCCGAGCTGATCGCGTTTGCTGACGTCGCAGACGATCGGCTCGGCGACGCCGCCGAAGTCGGCGATGGCGGCGCACGTGTCGACGAGTTTCGACTCCGTTCGCCCGACCACCGCGATCCGGGCGCCCTCCTTGGCCAGCGCGAACGCCATGCCGGCGCCGACGCCCTGACCGGCGCCGGTGATCAGTGCGACCTTGCCGTCCAGTGTCCCCATCACGAGTCTCCTTTGCCGGGTTCCGTGTCGGCTGCCCACCGGTTGGACGTCAGCCGGAAGCTGGGAATGTCGGCCAGCGACATCACCGCCTCGTAGGTCCGCTCGTATCCGGTGTGGGCGATCCGCCATCGGCCGTCGGGTCCGCGGACGTAGCGGTCGGAGTAGAACGCCGCCCCGCGCAGCACCATGTCGTGTTCCGGGATCAGCACGGTGTCCGACAGATACCAGCGTCCGGTCGCCGTGTCGCCGTCGACGTCGATCTCCGGGTGACCGCAGTGGTGTTCGGTGATGGTCTGCGGCCCCAGATTCGACTTCATGAATTCGACGAGCGCGTCGCGCGACTCGAACGCGAGATGCTCACCATAGTTCGCCGTTGCGTCGGGAAGGAGCGTGTCGGCGAACTCGTCCCAGCATTTCGTGTCCAGGGCGCGCAGATACGCGTACTTGAGCCTGCTGATCGCGGCGACGGCCTCGAGATCCACGGAATTCACCCTTCGTCCGCCCCCAAAACTGACACCTGTTCTACCACGGATCGTCAGGTGGGGGGCGGACTCGGGGATTACCGGCCGACGCTGCCCGCATCGGTCATCGGCTGACGCTGCCCGCGTCGACCGGCAGGGCGACGGACGTGATGTACCGCGCCTCGTCCGAGGCCAGGAACAGCGCGGCGTTGGCCACGTCGACCGGCTCGATCCACGGAATCGACAGCATGTTCATCGTCACGGCCGCCGCCGCGAACTCTTCGCGGGTGGGGTGCTCGAGGTCGGGCCGGAACGCCCGCCGCACCATGTTGTTCTGGATCATGTCCGTGTCCACGTTCGTGGGATGCACGCTGTTCACCCGCACCCGGTGCGGCGCGAGCTCCTTGGCCAGCGACCGCATCAGGCCCACCACCCCGTGCTTGGCCGCGGTGTAGTGGGCGACGCCGACGAGCCCGCGCAGACCGGCGATGGAACTCGTCAGGATCATCGACCCGCCGCCCCGCTCGATCAGGTGCGGCGCCGCCGCCTTGCACGTCTGCCACACCCCCGTCAGATTGACGTCGAGCATCGTCTGCCACGTCTCGGCGTCGAGGTCCAGCGCGGCACCCGAGGACGTGATGCCTGCCGTGGCGCACACGAAGTCCAGCCCGCCCAGCTCGCCGGCCGCCGCAGTGACCGCCTCGGCGAGCACCGCGCCGTCACGCACGTCCACCTGCGCGGTCACGATCCGGCGGCCGGTGTCCCGGACCAGTTTCGCGGTCTCCTCGAGGTCCTCCGGACTCGCCGGTGGCGTCACCACCGTGCCGACCGGGCCACACAGGTCGACGGCCACGACGTCCGCGCCCTCCTGTGCGAACCGCAACGCCTGCGCCCGGCCGATCCCGCGTGCGGCACCGGTGACCAGGACGACTCTTCCGTTCACTCGACCTGTCATCTCTACACCTTCTGGGTCAGTCCGGCGTCGACCACGAGTTGTGTGCCGGTGATGTATCGCGATTCGTCCGAGGCCAGGAACAGCAGCGCATTGCTGACGTCCCGCGAGTCCAGCCACGGGACGGGCAGCATGTGGTTCGCCGCGAGGACGGGGACGACGTCGTCCCGGGTCGGATTCTCGAGGTCCGGCCGCAGCCGTGCCATCGTCTCCGGGTTCAGGGTCATACGGGTACCGACGGCGCCGGGGTGCAGCACGTTCACCCGGATGAACTGCGGTCCGAGTTCGTTGGCGAGGGTCCGGGCCAACCCGACCACGGCGGTCTTGGACGCCGAATAGTGGGCGGCCCCGGCCACCGACTTGATACCGGCGGTCGAACTGACGATCACGACGGAACCGCCGCCGTCCCGCATCGCCGGGACCGCGGCCTTCGCCGTGTTCCACACACCGGTGAGGTTGACGTCGAGCGATCGGTGCCAGACCGCGTCGTCAATCGTCCACGCCGGGCCGGGGTTGTCGCAGACACCCGCGTTCGCGACGACGACGTCGAGGGGTCCCAGTTCCGCGACTCCGGCGTCGACGGCTGCCCGCAACGCCGACGGGTCACGCACATCGGCGTGGGCGACGACCGCGCGCCGGCCGAGTTCGCCGACCAGCCTTCCGGTTTCGGCGAGATCCGCCTCGGCCGACGGCAGATCGACGACGACGACGTCGGCGCCCTCCTCCGCGAGCCGGACCGCGTGACTGCGTCCCATGCCGTTCCCGGCACCGGTGATGAAGGCGACCTTGCCTGCCATCCGTGACATCGGTTGTCCTCTCTAGTCCAGGCGGCCGGGAGTCGGGTAGCTGCGCAGGGAGAGCCCCACCCGCCCGTCCTCCACCGCGTCGTCGATCGATCCGCGCAGCGCGCCGCAGGTGGGGACGAACATCGAGTGCTCCCCCTCCTGCGCACGCCGGGCGAACTCCGGGCAGGTCTGCTCGGCGTCGCCCAGCCATTGCACGCTCGTGTGCGCCTCGCTGTATTTCTCCACGAGCACCGCGTTACCGCAGCGCCGGCATTCGACCGGAAGCACTCAGCTCACCGCCCCGGTGACACTGCGGGGCCCCGCCCCGGCTGCGTGCCGGGCGCCGACCCAGCCGAACACCATCGCGGGACCGATCGTCGCGCCCGCACCGGCGTAGTCGTTGCCCATCACGGACGCCGACGTGTTGCCGGTGGCGTAGAGCCCGGGGATCGGGTCGCCGCTGCTGCGGCACACCTGGCTGTGCTCGTTGCACACGAGCCCGCCCTTGGTGCCGAGGTCGCCTGCTTCCATCCGCACCGCGTAATACGGGGCCTTCTCCACCTCGTCCATGGTCGGGTTGGGCAGTCGCGGGTCGCCGTAGTACCGGTCGTAGGCGCTGTCGCCGCGACCGAAGTCGGCGTCGACCCCCGCACGCGCGAAACCGTTGAACCGGGCGATCTCCGCGGTCAGCGACTCCGCGGGAACGCCCATCTTCTGCGCGAGTTCGCCGAGGGTTGCGGCGCGTTGCATCAGCCCCGTCTCGAACCACTCGGCGGGGAACTTCTGCCCGGGCATCACACCACCGAACTGGTAGCGGCTCTTGGCCTTCGAATCGAAAACGAACCACACCGGGTCGTGACCACCGGCGATCTGGTCGTGGACGAACGACACGTACGGGGACGCCTCGTTGGTGAACCTCTTGCCGTTCTGGTCGACGATCAGCGACGGCGGAATCGACCGCTCCGACACCAGGACGTGCATGATGCCGTCCGGCCGCCGGAACGACGGCATCCACCACGCGTCGTCCATCAGATCGACGGCCGCGCCGACCTGCTCGCCGGCGACGATTCCGTCTCCGGTGTTGTCGGGTGAGCCGGCGCTGTAGTTGTCCTTGCCGCCTTCCCGGAGGAACCGCTTGCGCATCTCCTCGCTCTGCTCGAACCCGCCGGTGGCCATCATGACGCCGCGGCGGGCGCGCACGCGCAGTTCCCGTCCCCCGGACTCGACCACCGCGCCCGTGACGGCTCCGGATTCGTCGGTGACCAGACCCTTCAGCGGGGAATTCAGCCACAGCGGAACCTCGGCCTCCTGGAGCGTGAGCCGCAGACGCCCGACGAGGGCCTGCCCCAGAGTCTCCATCCGCCTGCGCCGCAGCATCGCCACGACCGAACGCCAGCCGACGCCCAGCGCGGTCCTGCGTCCGGCCCAGGTGCGGAAGACCATGTTGAGGTGACGGAACTCGGTGGACGTCATGTACAGCCCACCGGGCATCGCGAGGGAGTTCGGCCGCTGCAGGTCGCCGTCGGCGCCGAGCTGGTTCATGTCGAACGGCAGCGGTTCGACCGTCCGCCCTTTCGGCCGTCCGCCCACGTTCTCGGGGTGGTAGTCGGAATAGTCCTCGCACCAGGAGAACCGGAGATGCGGGCAGTTCTGTTCGAAGAACCGCATCATGGCCGGCCCCTGCTCGATGTACGCGTCGAGGCGCTCGGCCGGCACGCTGTTGCCGACGATCGACTCCAGGTACTTCCGGACGTCGTCGGGGTCGTCGGCGCGGCCTTCACGGACGAGGATCGGCGAGTTGGGAATCCACAGGGCGCCACCCGACAGTGCCGTCGAACCGCCGTACACCCCGGACTTTTCGACGACGAGGGTGTCGAGCCCTCGCTCGGCCCCGGCGAGGGCGGCGGTCATGCCACCGGCACCGCTGCCGATCACCAGGAGATCTACCTCCCGGTCCCAGTTCTGCTCGTCTACGCTCATCGTGCACACCTTCCGAAGTGGTCTCGATCACACTCTGCCGGTGTCAATTGCTGTTTCCCACAGCCTTTCCCGCGGAGCGGGAGACAGCGCGGCTAGGTGGCCGCGGTGAAGATGCCGAGCCCGCCGCGGTACACCAGGAGCGGCGGCGCATCCCTGAGCACGTCCAGACCGGTGACGCGCGCGACGACGATGGTGTGGTCGCCGGCGTCGTGCTCGAATTCGACGGTGGCCTGCACCTGGGCCAGCACACCGTCCAGCGCAGGGGCACCGTTGCGGGCGTGCGACCACCCGACGTCGGCGAACTTGTCGGCGCCGCTGGTCGCGAACGTCCCGCACACGTCGCGCTGGTCGTGGGCGAGGACGTTGACGCAGATGTGTTCGCTCGCCCGCAGCCGCGGCCAGCTGGTCGACGTCCGTGCGGGGCTGAAGGACACGTACGGCGGGTCCAGCGACAGCGACACGAAGGACTGACATGTGAAGCCGTGTGGGCTCTCGCCGTCGTGCGCGGTGATCACCGTGACTCCGGTGCAGAAGTGGCCGAGCACCGACTTGAGCTCGGCGGGGTCGATGCGTCGTGCCGTCGGCGGCACGGGTTCTTCGGTTCGGGTCATCGTGTCTCCTCGGATCGACGGGTTGCGTTCAGCCTGGCCGCGGCGCCTGCAGGCGGGGAATGCCCCGTCCCGCCCAGCGGCAGGGTTTCGCGTGTCCGGCAGTCGGCGCACGGTTGATAGGCTCGGGAAATGCCATCGTCCGACCCCACACAGAGCTCCGGGTTCGCCGGCCTCCGATCGACGAGCTGGCCGGTACTCGGCATCCTGTCGTTCGGCGAGGAACTGTCCGGCTACGACCTGAAGAAGTGGGCGTCGTACAGTGTGCGTTTCTTCTACTGGAGCCCGTCCTTCAGCCAGGTGTATTCGGAGCTGAAGAAGCTCGAGGACCTGGGATACGTGACGTCCCGGACCGTCGTGGACGACGAGGCACGGGTGAAACCCAAGCGCCTGTACAAGATCACGGACGCGGGCATGGCCGTCATGCGCAGCTGGGCGCGGGAGGCGCCGATCGATCCGCCCGTCCTCAAGCACGGCGTGATGCTGCGCATGTGGCTCGGTCACCTCACCGAGCCGGAGCAGCTCAAAGATGCCCTGAAGGAGCACATCTCGTACGTGGAGGGGATGAGCAGGCAGGCCGCGCTCGACGCCCGCGATTCCGACGTCGAACCGACGTGGGCGTTCGCGCACATGGTCAACAAGTGGTCCGAGCGGTACTACGCCGCCGAGAGCGAGCTCGCGAAGCAGATGCTCGCCGACATCGACGAGGCCGTCGAGCGGATGCACGGTGAAGGGACGCCGGAACATCCCGGTGTGCCGAAACCGACCGCATCGCATTCGATCCGGCGTTCCCGTGAGGCGCAGAAGGAGTACCAGGCCGCGATGAAGGCGGCACGGGACGCGGACGACGAGACGGAGCGCGAAGACTAGTCGGACGGAGTCCGCACCGGTTCGGCCACCAGATTCCGGAGCCGAGGCCACAGTTCCCGCCGCGCGGTCTGCGCCGCGGCCATCGCGTCGATCGTCAAGAATCCGTGGAACATTCCCTCGACCCGCCGGCACTGCACGGGAACACCGGCGTCGGCGAGCGCCCCGGCGTACTTCTCCCCCTCGTACCGGAGGGGATCACGTTCGGCGGTGATCACGATCGCGGGCGGAAGCCCGCCGAGGTCCTCGGCCCGGACCGGGGCGGCGTAGGCGGGTACGGTCTCGCGGTGGGTCGGCAGGTACTGATCCCAATACCATTGCATCGCAGAGCGGGTGAGGAAATGACCCTCCGCGAACAGCTCGTAGGACTCGGTGTCGAAGACCGGTTCGATGACGGGGTAGATCAGCAGCTGCCCGGTGACGGCGGGGGCCTCCCGGTCCCGGGCCATCAGCGCCGCGACCGCCGCGAGATTGCCCCCACTGCTGTCGCCGGCGACGAGAAGACGATCCGGATCGCCGCCGAACTCGCGGGCGTGCCGCGCGACCCAGCACGTCGCGGCGTAGGCGTCGTCCGCTGCGGCGGGCCACTGCGATTCCGGGGCGAGTCGATAGTCGACGGAGACGACGACGGCGCCGATCCCGTTGCACATCGCGCGACAGAAGCCGTCGTGGCTGTCGAGGTCGCAGATCACGAACCCGCCGCCGTGAAAGAAGACGACGACGGGCAGGGATTCCGCGGGATGCCCTGCCGGCGAATAGATCCGCACGGCAATCGGTCCGGCCCCGCCGGGGATCTCCCGGTCGCGCACACTACCGACCGGCTCGGGGTCGGCGACGGCCTTGCGTCCCGCCCTCGTCGCCGCCCGCGCCTGGGCGCCCGTCATGGTCTCCACCCGGGGGAAGTTCTCGTTCAGTCCCCGGAGGATGGTCTCGGCCTGTTCGTCGAGCGGCATTCGTGCTCCTTCGTCCCGCCTCAGGCGGAGTATCGGTCGGCGCGGCCGGCGGCCGGCGTCGCGGTCGCCATGTAGTTGCGCCAGGTGCCCTTGGCGGACATGCGGATCGGCGCGGTCAGGCGGTGATCGAGCTTGATCTGGCTGCTCGGACCGCACACGGAGATGGCCGCGACCACGTTGTCGTCGGTACCCACCGGCACGGCGACGCAGCTGACGCCGACGAGATCCTCTTCCCGGTCGTACGCCGCTCCGCGTTCGCGGGTCTTCTGCAACTCGGCACGGAACGCCGCGGGCGAGTCGATGCTGAATCGTGTGCTGCGGGGCAGACCCGCTTCGACGACGCGGTCGACCACGGACTCGGGCGAATGGGCCAGCAGCACCTTGCCGACACTCGTACAGTGCGCGGGCTGGCGGCCGCCGACGCGGGACGGCAACCCGACGCCGAACCGTCCGGCGATCTTCTCCAGGTAGACGACGTCGATCCCCTCGAGCACCGCGAGGTGCACGGCGTGCCCGGTGAGCCGGTGGAGTTCGTGCAGGAACGGCAGGGCGGCCCGGTGCAGACGGTCCTGGTGCACGGCCAGCGACCCGAGTTCGAACAGCCGCATGCCGAGTTCGTAGTCCCGGCCTTCCCGGCGGAGCCACCGCAGCTGGACGAGACGTTCGAGCATCCGGTGCGCGGAGGAGCGCGGAAGCCCCGTGCGGCGCACGATCTGCGCGAGCGTGAGCCTGCCCGGGCCGTCGAAGGCGTCGAGGAGAAGGGCGGCGCGATCGAGGCCGGCGGTGGGGGTGGGGCTGAGTGTCGTCGTCATGGGGACCTCCGTAGCGGCGCTGCTCGGTGCGGCGACGCGGTGTGTGACTGGCGACACTTACTATAAATAGGCATATACCTATTTGCAATAGCGCTGGACGAACGGCCCCGAACAGCCCACAGGCCCGGCGCATGCATCGAGTGGATGCGTGCACCGGGCCCGGATACCCGTCACATGGCCGCCAGCGGCTCGCTTCCGGACCAGTCGTGGCCCCAGTAGCTGTCGGCGGTGATCTCCTCCGCGGAGTAGTACTTCTCGTCCACCTTCATCCCCTCGGTACCGAACTCGATGTCCCAGCCGCCGGGGGCACGCACGTAGAACGACACCATCTTGTCGTTGGTGTGGCGGCCGAGGGTCGAGGAGACGGAGAACCCGTCCTTGACGACGCGGTCGAGCGCCTGGCCGACGGCGTCGAGCGTGTCGACCTCCACCATGATGTGCACCAGTCCTGGCGCCCCGCCGTGCGGTGCGGGGCACAGCGCCAGGCTGTGGTGCCGCTCGTTGACGCCCAGGAAGCGCACCCGCATCGGACCGAACTCCGGCGGTGCCGGGATGCGGAAGGCGCCGCGGGGCAGGAAGCCGAGCACCTCGGTGTAGAAGTCGAACGCCCCGCTGAAATCCATCACCGGCAGCACCACGTGGCCGAGACCCTGCGCCCCCGTCACGAACTTCGCGCCGAACGGGGTCACCACCGGGCTGTGGTCGAGGACGGCGCCGTGGAAGACCTCGATCGTCGCACCGGTCGGATCCTGGAACGTGACGACCTCTTCGACGCGGCGGGCGTCGGCCTCTTCCACCGACAGCGGTTTGACGGCGATTCCGGCGCCCTCGACCGCCTCCTGGACACGGACCAGGCCCGCATGATCGCGGACCTCCCACCCGATGGTGACGACTTCGTCCGTCTCGCCCGGCACGATCACGATGCGGGCCGCGCGCTCGTCCATGCGGAGGTACAGGGCGTCCTCGTCCGGGCCCGATCCCTCGGCGAATCCGAGCACGTCGAACGCGAACGTGCGCCACCGCTCCAGGTCGTTGGTCTGGATCTTGACGTAGCCAAGCCCCTTGATGTCTGTCATGTGTTGTCCTTCTGCTGTTTTCGAGGTCCGACGGCGGTCAGATCATCGACTTGAGGTTGTCGGCCGGGTCGAGGCCGAGCGAGCTGAGCGCGGAGGCGTGGTAGACGGTGCTCGGCACGTGGATGGCGTGCGCCAGCCCGGCGTGCGCGTCCCGCCAGTACCGCTGCAGCGGCTTGTCCATGCGCAGCGCGTTGCCGCCGGAGCGGGCGAAGATCTGGTCGACGGCGGTGACCGCACGCCACGCGGCACGCACCTGCGTCCGGCGCCCGGCCGCGCGGTCCTCGAACGTGACCTCTCTGCCCGACTCGACGAGGTCCCAGATCCTGTCGACGTTGGCGAGCAGTTCCTGGCGTGCGGCGTTGATGTCGGCGGCGGCCTCGCCCACGGCGAACAGCACGTAGGGGTCGTCCTTGATCGCGGTGCCCTGCGCTCCGACGCGGTCGCGCTGGTAGTCGAGGTGAGCGGCCAGAGCGCCCTCGGCGATTCCCACCACGGCGGAGGAGATCCCGAGCGGGAACATCGTCGACCACGGCATGTTGTACAGCGTCTCGGTGCGCCCGAACTTCTGCACCGCGGTGCCGTTCATGACCTCGTCGGCGTCCATCACCCGGTAGTCGGGGACGAACGCGTTCCGGACGATGATGTCCTTGGAACCGGTGCCCTTGAGGCCGACGACGTTCCATGAGTCCTCGACGATCTCGTAGTCGCTGCGCGGCAGGATCATGTGCAGCATCTTCGGCGGCAGGGCCATCGCGCCGTCCTTGTCGCCGAGCATCGCGCCGAGGAAGATCCAGTCGCAGTGATCGGTTCCCGACGAGAACTGCCAGCGTCCGCTGAAGAGGTAGCCGCCGTCGACCGGGGTCGCGATCCCGGTCGGCGCGTACGGCGAGGCCATCCACGTGTCGTTGTCGGCCGCCCACACCTCGTCCTGCACCTTCGGGTCGGCGAACGCCAGCTGCCAGGGGTGCACGCCGACGATGCCGCACACCCAGCCCGTGGCCGGGTCGAGGGACGCGGCGGCCATGACCGTCTCCGCGAACTCGCGCGGATGAGCCTCGTAGCCGCCGTACTTGCCGGGCTGGAGCAGCTTGATCGGCCCGGCCTCGCGGAGCTTCTTCGCCGTGTCGTCGGGCAGCCGGCCGATCCGCTCGGCCTCGGGCGCCTGATCGCGGAGCTGATCCGCGATCGCCATGATGTTGTCGAGAACCTCGTGGGTCATCTGTCGTGTCCTTCTTCTCGGAGCCGGCTCAGGCGTTGGTGTCGAGCGGCACGACGCCGTTGGCGAGGTTGTCGGCGACTTCCGCCTCCCAGCTCTGCACCGCCCTGGTGGTGTCGATCTCGAATTCGAAGCGCTTGGTCATGTCGTCGGTGATGTCCTCGACGTCCACGTAGAACTGCTGGTACCAGCGACGCAGCTGGTACACCGGCCCGTCCTCCTCCGACAGCAGCGGGTTGTCGATGCGCGACTTGTTGAGCCAGATGTCGACGTCCTGCTTGAACCCGAGTTCCACGCCCTCGGCGAACTGCGCCGCCATGCCGTTCGCCACCTCGTCGGACAGCCCCTCGGGCTTCTTCACCATGGCGCCCCACTGCAGGACGAACGAATTCGCGGTAACCGGGTAGTGGCAGTTGATCAGCACAGTCTCGATCATCATGCCGTTCGCTTCGCTCCACAGCTTGTCGATCATGTAGGACGGGCCGAAGTACGACGCGTCCGAACGCAGCGTCGAATTGGGGTCGTCGTAGTTGGTGCCCACCGAGATGTCGTGGCGGGGCGTCGACTGCATGTACTGGGTGGCCACGTGCCCTTCGAAGACGTTCTTGAAGTAACGCGGGAACGAGAAGTGGACGTAGTAGAAGTGCGCCATGTCGACCACGTTGTCGACGATCTCGCGGCAGTGCGATCCCTCGACGAGCAGCGAATTCCAGGTCCAGTCGGTCCATTCCGGGGAGCCGAATCCCTCGATCTCGGGAATCGTCACGTCGGCGGGCGGCGGGTTGCCCTGCGGGTCGTTCCAGACGTAGAGCTGCCCGTTGCGCTCGATGGTCGTCCAGGCCCGGGTCCGCGCCAGCGGCGGGACGCGTCGCGCATACGGGATTCCCGTGCACTTGCCGTTGCCGCCCCAGCGCCAGTCGTGGAAGGGGCACGCGATGGAATCGCCCTTCACGGTGCCGTGCGCCAGGTTGCCACCCATGTGACGGCAGTAGGCGTCGAGCACGCTGAGGGTCCCGTCCGAGGTTTCGAACACCACCAGCGACGTCCCGAACGCATCGACCTGATGCGGGGCGCCGTCCCTGAAGGTCTTCGCCAGACCCAGGCAATGCCACCCCCGCGCGAAACGCGTTGGTGCCGATCCCACTTCGATCATCCGGACTTCGTCGCCGTCAACGGCACTGTTGCGCGCCATGTCTACCTCCGCCTCGCTGTACGTCAAGAACACCCTCGGGGTGTGGTGTAGCTCATAGTCGACGCACGCGGTCGGCTGCGGTACCCGACTCTCCCACTCAGCGAGAGGCTTTCGCATCCACGCCTCAGAGCGGAAGTTCGGCGTCCCGATCACAGGGACCACACCCCCCGTTTACGGGCCGCGGCGACTACCGTGCGGATCACATACCCGGAAATTGGGAGGAACGATGGCCGCACTCATCTCTTCGCAGCGGTACACAGCGGAGGTTCGCCGGCTCTGCGCCGACGCCGTCCCGAGCGGGGTGGTCGTCGCACCCGAGCCGGGAGCGGCCGTCGAGCACGATTTCCTCCTGCTGCGACCGCACCGGACGTCGGACGACGCCCTGTCCCCGCAGGTCCGGAGGGTGGGCGACCACGACCTGCTCGTCCGCTTCCGCAACCGCGACGAGCAGCTGGTCTTCGAGTTCTGGACGAACAGCTTCACCGGAACTCCGACGTCCGACGACCGGTCGGTGGACCTGCTGGAGCGCTACTGCGCCGAGCAGTTCCCCGGGACTCTCCGCAGGTTCCGCACCCGCATCCGGCGGGCCGTGCCGTCCGCAGCGGACTTCTCCGCGTCGCTGCAGCAGACGTACGTCCAGGACGGCACACGCATGGCGGACGTCACCGTCACGTGCACGCAGGGTGGTGACGTGCTCGCGCAGGCGTGGGCCACGTACGCACTCCCCGACTGATCTCGACCTCGTTCTCCCACGAATTGGTCAGCCGCGCAGGCAATTGTCTGCGCGGCTGACCAATGTCTGGGAAACTATCCCACCGGGTCGGCCAGCCTCGTCCGGGAACGGCTGAACTCGAAACCGCGGAACCCCTCCTCCGCGACGTCCGCGCAGATCCGCCCGTACGCGCCGAAGCCCCCGAGGTACGGCATGAACACGCGGGGCTTGCCCGGAATGTTGGCACCCATGTACCAGGAGTTCGCCAACGGGAACAGGGTCTGCGCGGCGAGCTCACGGCAGTGCTCCACCCACTGCTCGGTGGCGGGGACGGACGCCTCGATCGCGTCGTGGTCCTTCTCCCACAGGTGCTCGATGCAGTCCGCGATCCAGTCGACGTGCTGTTCGGCGCCGAGCACCATGTTCGCCAGCACCGACGGACTTCCCGGCCCCGTCACGACGAACAGGTTCGGGAACCCCGGAACACCCAGACCGAGATAGGTTTTCGGCCCCTCACTCCAGTACTCGGAAAGCGACACACCGTCGCGCCCGACGATCCGCATGCGGTCGAGGGCGCCGGTCATGGCATCGAATCCGGTGGCGAACACCAGCGTGTCGAGGGCGTAGTCGGCGTCGGCGGTGGTGATCCCCGACGGGGTGATCGCTTCGATCGGCGCCGCCTTCAGATCCACCAGGGTGACGTTCGGCCGGTTGTACGTTTCGAAATAGTGGGTGTCGGTGACGATCCGCTTGGTCCCGATGGGGTGATCGTTCGGGATCAGCTTGTCCGCGACGGCGGGGTCGTCGACGAGCAGGCGGATCTTCTCCTCGGCGAACTGGCGTGCCGTCGCGTTCGCGGCCTCGGTCTTCGTCTGGTCCGGAAAGGTTTTCGCGAACAGCACCCCGCCGAGCTTCCATCGCGTCTCGTAGGCCTCGCGACGTGCCTCGTCGGAGACCTCCAGCGCCGACTTCGGATGTGCGTTGTACGGCGAGCCGCCACCGCTCTCCCGGGACAGCCGTCGGCGCTCGTCGTATCCCGCCTTGATCGCGCGCCGCATCTCGTCGTCCCACGTCTGGTTGCCCGCCGGGACGCTGTAGTTGGCGCTGCGCTGGAACACGTACAGGTGCTCGGCCTGCTCGGCGATGAGGGGAATCGACTGAATTCCCGAGGAACCGGTGCCGATGATCCCGACCCGTCTGCCGGTGAAGTCGACACCCTCGTGCGGCCACTGTCCGGTGTGATGTGTGTCCCCGGTGAACGATTCACGGCCGGCGATGTTCGGCATGTTCGCGGTGGACAGCGCGCCGGTCGCGAAGATGCAGTACCGGGCGGACAGCACGTCGCCGCGGTCGGTGCGCACCTCCCACCGGAGCGACTCCTCGTCCAGTTCCGCGGAGGTCACCCGGGTGCCGAACAGGAAACGGTCGCGCAGGTCGAACCGGTCCGCGACGTGATTGATGTACGCCAGGATCTCGGGCTGGGTGGCGTACTTCTCGCTCCAGTCCCACTCCTGCTCGAGTTCCCGCGAGAACGAGTACGAATAGTCGACGCTTTCCACGTCGCACCGGGCGCCGGGATAGCGGTTCCAGAACCACGTTCCGCCGACGCCTCCCGCCGCCTCCACGCCCTGGACGGTCAGCCCCAGGCTCCGCAACTTGTGGACGGCGTACAGTCCCGCGAATCCCGCGCCGACGACAACCGCGTCCACGTCGCCGATCCGATTCGCACGAGCATCAACTTCGGTGCGTGCACTCACGGGCGCGCTCCTCTCCCATTCGACAGACACATTCGGCAGCAAAGGCCTGTCTGGGACGGTAGGTCGCGGCACCGGGCAGCCACAGGTTCGTTCCCGGTGAGCGGTCGGGCAGCGCCTAACTGGACACGACGGGAGCGAGAGCGGGGTCGATCACGTCGGCCAGGGCGTCCCACGGCACGGTGACGGTGACGAGTCCGATGGCGTGCGGCCCCACCTGGTAGTCGTTGAAATGGATCTCCATGCCTGCCGGGGTGGCCAGCCAGTTCGCGAAGTTCGCCTCGGTCGGCTCGATGCCGCTGCGCTCGAAGTCCGCTCCCGCGACCGTCGCGGGGAGCAGGCGCGCGGATTCGTCCGACAGCGTCTGCAGTCCCGCCGGCAGGTCGGGGAAGAGATCACCGAGCGTGATCGGCGCGGCGGTGTCGGCATTCACCACCACCGTCGCGACGATCGGTGTCGGATGCGCACCGGGTGGGTCGGCGTTCCACGACGTCACCAGCAGCCCGCTGATCACGTGCTCGCCGATGTGCGCGACGCTGTGCTCCTGGCTGCTCAGCGTGAAGGCGTCGGTGCCCCAGCCGTCGATCTGGTCCTGGAGTGCGGCGCGCATCGATTCGTTGAACTCGGCGGTGACCGCCGGATTTCCACCCTCGATCTGCGGGATGAGGACGTCGTAGCCGACGCGGCCGGTGGAACCCGTGACCTGGAGCTCGGTCTCCGTGTAGGGCAGGCCCGCGGGCGTGGTCGCCTCGGTGCCGGGCGTGTCCGCGGCGGTGACGGTCGTCGTTGTCGGCGGCTCGCTCACTGCGGTGCCCGTCTGGTCGGAGCAGGCGGCCATGGCGAGGAAGACCGCAACGAGCGCCGCTGCCCGACCAGATCTCCGGATGCCGCTCATGAGCTATCTCTACCACGTCGATTCCGCGGGGTCACCTACCGATCGGGTCGACGATGGTGTGCAGCGTGTCGACGAAACCCTGTGCGGTGGACGCGTCGTAGAGGTCGGCGGAATACACCAGTTCGGCATCGATTCCGGCGGGCCTCCCGTCGACGTCGTGACGTTCGGTGAAGTGGAAGTGCAGATCGCACTTGGCGATGTCGAGTGGACGGGGTGTGACCTCGAAGTCGAGCCCGGACACGTTCAGGGCAGCGGGAGCGAAGTTGTTCAGCGACAGCGCAACCTGGAACAGCGGGTGCAGGGACGGCGACCTCGGCGGGTCGAGCACCTGGACGAGTCGCTCGAACTGCACGTCGGCATTTGCCAGAGCCCGAAGCTCCACGCCGCGTGACCGATCGACGATGTCGCACAGCGTCATTGTCGGGTCCACCCGGGTGCGCAGAACCAGCGTGTTGACGAACATCCCCACCACGTCGTCGAGCGCCGGGTCTCCCCGGCCCGCGATCGGAGTTCCGATCGCGATGTCGGGGTCGCCGCTGACGCGGGCGAGCATGACCGCCACCGCCGACCTGAGCGCCGTGAACAGGCTGGCGTGGTGCTCGTGCGCGGTGGCCAGCAGGCCGCGGTGCGCATGCTCGTCGAGGGAGAACGGAAGTCGCCCCGCTCGGTAGGTCCACCGGCGCGGCCTGGGGCGATCGGTGGGCAGCGCGAGCTCCCCCCGAAGTCCCGACAGCTCCTTCGTCCAGTGGGCGATCTGCCGGGACGCGACACTGTCCGGGTCGGCCTCGTCACCGAGCAGTGCCCGGCGCCACACCGTGTAGTCGGCGTAGTGCACGACCGGAGGCTCCCATGCGGGCTCACTGCCGTTCGCCCGGGCACGGTAGGAGTCGGCGAGATCTCGTGCCAACGGCGCGAGCGACCAGCCGTCGGCGGCGATGTGGTGGACGACGCAGGCCAGAAGGTGGTCGCCGTCGCCGAGCCGGAACAGCCGGGCGCGCAGAGGAGGCTCGCGCCGCACGTCGAATCCCGCGGACAGCAGCTCCGACGTCTGCGCTTTCACGTCCGCGGCGCCGGTCTCCACCGGAGTCAGGTCGGGCAACGCATCGGCCACGTCGAGCACACGCTGGTACGGCCCCGACGGCGAGTCGGGAAACACCGTCCGCAGCGAGCGGTGTCGGCCCAGCACATCCGCCATCGCCGAGCGCAGCACCTCGACGTCGAATCCGCCGCGCACTCGTACCGTGAACGGGATGCTGTGGAGAGCGCGTTCCCCTTTGGTGCGGTCGATGTAGTACTGCGACGGGGACAGCGGCACCCGGTCCGGCAGTGGTGCGACGCCCAATTTCGGTCCGCCGGACCGCCCCGCGTTCTGCGGATGTGCGCCGGCGTCCGCGATCGTCCGTGCGAGTGCCGCGACCGTCGGTGCATCGAAGAGTTCGCGCACGCCCAGCGTGGTGCCCAGCTCGGCGTTGATCGTCGCGACCACCCGGATGGCCGACAGCGAATCGCCGCTGAGATCGAAGAAGGAATCGTCGGCGCCGATCGTATCCACGCCGAGTACCTGGGCGAACACCCGTGCGACGCGGCGCTCGGCCGGGGTCTCCGGGTCACGATGAGGCACCGAATCCGAGCCGAACTCCGGCAGCGGGAGCGCCGCCCGGTCGAGCTTCCCCGTCGGCGTCAACGGGATCGAGTTCACGAGCATGATCGATTTCGGAACCATGTAGTCGGGCAGGAATCGTGCCAGGTGCGCCTTCAACGCCTCGCGATCGATGAACGCGTCCCCGTCGGCCATGATGTAGGACACCAGGGTCGGATCTCCGGCCGAATTCCGTTGCACCACCGTCGCGGCGAACGCGACGCCCGGATGCGTGTTCAGCGCGGCATTGATCTCGCCCAGCTCGACACGGAAACCTCGGATCTTGATCTGGTCGTCCGCCCTGTCCAGAAACTCGAGCGTTCCTGCCGCCGTCCAGCGCACCACGTCGCCGGTGCGGAACATCCGGGAGCCGCTGCGACCGAACGGGTCGGCGACGAACCGGGACGCGGTCAGCCCGGGGCGCCGATGGTAACCCCGGGCGAGTGCCGGGGTGGCGAGGTAGAGCTCTCCGACAGCGCCCGGCGGAAGCGGACGTAGACGGTGATCCAGAACCACCGCGTCCACGCCGCGCATGAGCGAGCCGATCGTCATCCGCTCGTCCGGTGACAGAGGATCCGTGAGAGTGACGCTGCACGTCGTCTCCGTCGGACCGTACGCGTTCCGCATGGTCCGGCCACCGGCCCACCGCCGCGCCAGCTCCTGCGGACACGCTTCCCCTCCGACCAGCACCAACTCCAGTTCGTCCATGACGCAGGAGTCGACGGCGGCCAGGGCGGACGGCGTCATCAGGAGGTGAGTGACGTGTTCGTCGCGCAACAGTCGTGACAGTTCCTCACCGCCGAACACCCCGGGCGGGGTCACGACGAGCGTCGCGCCGCCGACACAGGCCGCGAGCACTTCGACGAGCGCGGTGTCGAAGCTCGGTGAGGCGAAATGCAGGACACGAGAACGCGCGGACACCGCGTACTTGTCCCGAATCTCCTGCGCGAGGTTGGCGAGGCCGCGATGGGTGACGACGACGCCCTTCGGCGCTCCCGTCGACCCGGACGTATAGATCAGATACGCGGGATGGTCCACGAGCAGCGGACGGGTCCGTTCCGTATCGTGAAATGTCTCGGAATATGTTTCTCCGCAGAGGTTTTCGAGGTCGTCGATATCCGTGGTCAACCATGCGACGGTGCCGGGCAGTCGGGAACGCTCCGAGTGGACGGTCAGCCCGACCGTCGCGCCGCAATCGTCCAGGGTGTACGCGATGCGAGCGCGCGGGTGCGAGGGATCGATCGGAACGTAGGCCGCGCCGGCCTTCGCGACGGCCCACAACGCCAGCACCGACTCGAGCGACCGCGGGATGGAGACCGCGACGATGCTCTCGGGCCCGATGCCCCGACCGGTCAGGACGCGGGCGAGCCGGCCGGCGAGCCGGTCCAGGTCGCCGTAGGACAGTTCGCGTCCGCGATCGCGGATCGCGATCGCCTCCGGGTGGTCGGCGACGGTCCCCGCGAGGAGACGGTCGAGTGTGATCGGGTCGGCATCCGGAAGTCCCTGCGCGGGAGCGAATTCTCCGCGCTCGCCGGCGAGGAAGACGTCGAGGTCGGCGACCGGTCGTTCCGACTCGATCGATGCGGTGAACCTGTCGAGGTAGGCGAGGAACCGCGCATGATGTCCGGTCAGTTCGGCGTGGTCGTACAGTGCCGGATTTCCCTCGAAGTCGATGCGGGCGGCGCTGCCCTCTGCCCCCGGATAGATGTTGACGGCGAGGTCCGCGACGGGACCGGTGGTGAGTACCCGGACCGTCCCGTTCACGGCGCCGAGCGTGATCTCCTTCGTGAACATCATGACGTTGACCACCGGACCGAAATGCAGGAGTTCGACACCGCCCGTGGCGAGGTCCCGGCCGATGTCCTCGCGGCGGTAGCGTTGATGCCGCAGTGCCGCTGTCAACGCCGCCTCGGCGGTTCCGACCGCCTGACGGACGGTGACAGAGCCGATTCCCTTCAGCCGCAACGGAATCACATTGGAGACCGAACCGCCCGAATACCTGAGGCGGGCCGTCGTTCTCGCCGACACCGGAAGCGACAGGACCACGTCGTCGACGCCGGTCATCCTGGCGAGGTAGGAGGCGAAGGCGGCGACCGTCACCGCCGTCGAATTCCGTGAGCTCTTGCTCGGGCTCGGGTGCCCGGTCGCCGTCCCCGCGTCGATGTCCGGTCGCGCCGTGCGACCGCTGAGGCTGAGGACCGAAGTCAGGTCGCCGCCGGATTCGCGCCAGTAGTCGCGGTCCCGGGCGAACCGGGTCGAGGCACGGTAGGTCGCGTCCTCCCGCACGAGACGTTCGGGCCCCACGATCCGGCTGTCCGGCGGCTCCCTGCCCTCGATGGCGGCGACATACAGTTCGGCCGTGCGGCTCATCAGCATCATCGCGGCGTACCCGTCCGACACGATGTGGTGAGCGCGGGAGTACCAGTAGTAGTGATCGTCGCCCAGCTGCAGAATGTGCGAGACGAGGAGCGGTCCGTCGTACATGTCGGTGCGAGCGCTCCGGTCGTTCCGCATCCAGCGGTGGGCAGCGTCCACGGGATCGCCCTCGCCGCGAAGGTCGGTGGTGGGCACTCGGTCGTCGACGGTTGGGTCCACGACCTGATGCGGCTGCCCGTCGATGTCCACCAGGCGCACCGCTCCCCAGCCGAATTCGCGATTCGCGCGCCGGGTGGCTTCAGACAGAACGGCAAGGTCGGCCGGACCGCGCAGATCGACGTAGTGGGCGATGACGTACGGGATCTCCGGCGTGAGCTGTTGCGCGAACCAGATGGATCGCTGCGCCGCGGTCAGCGGGAAGGCTCCCACGGCCACTCGCGCCGGGCGCCCGAGCGGGCGTTCCACGATGGCGACGTCGGGCCGGACGGGCGCGGGCCTTTCCGGGCAAGCGCACGCCGTGCCGCCGGATTGCTGCTGCGAATCGAAATCGAAATTCATCTTTCCCCCTCAGGCTGCGCTCTGCACTCCACCACCCCACTGCGCAGAGTCGTCGCGGATGTCGGATCGGCGACTGCTATGGCACCAACCATCAGCCTCCTCGCCCCGCACCGCCTTCACCAGGCACCCCAGGGTGCGTACCCGCCTACCCTCCGAATTCGGGGAGGTGCCCGCGCCGCCACCCGAGTAGCGTCGAACGGGTGACTATTCGCCTTGGATACCAGATGCCGAATTTCAGTTACTCCACTCCCGTCGCGGACCTGTTCCCGACCGTCATCGCGCAGGCCCGCGAGGCCGAATCCGCGGGCTTCGACACCGCATTCGTGATGGACCACTTCTATCAACTGCCGGGCATCGGTGCGCCCGACGAACCGATGCTCGAGGCGTACACCGCCCTCGGCGCCCTCGCCACGGCCACCGACAACATCCAGCTGTCCGCGCTGGTCACCGGCAACACCTACCGCAACCCGCCCATGCTTGCCAAGGCGGTGACCACCCTGGACGTCGCCAGCGGCGGTCGGGCCGTCCTCGGAATCGGCGCCGGCTGGTTCGAACTCGAGCACACGCAGTACGGCTACGAGTTCGGCACGTTCACCGACCGATTCGAACGGCTCGACGAGGCACTGCAGATCATCGCGCCGATGCTGCACGGCGAACGTCCGACGTTCGACGGCAAGTGGTATCACGTCGAGAACGCGATCAACGAGCCGCGGATCCGCGACGACCTGCCGATCATGCTGGGAGGTGGCGGTGAGAAGAAGACGTTCGGTCTCGCCGCCCGGTTCGCGGACCACCTGAACATCATCTGCAACGCCCGCGAACTGCCGCGCAAGCTCGAGGCTCTCGATACCCGGTGCTCGGAGATCGGTCGCGACCGGTCCACGCTGGAGACCAGTTACCTGGCCTTCGTCATCATCGACGAGGACGGCGACCGCGCCCGGCAGCTTCAGCACGACTTCCTGCTCACGCAGGGCGTCGACCTGTCGACGGCGTCGGACGAGGAACGCGCCGCCGCCACCGACCGGCAGTTCTGCGGTGCCCCCGACGAGGTGGCCGAACAGCTGAAGACCCGTGTCCTCGACGCGGGAATCGACGGCATCGTCCTCAACCTCGTCGCCAACGGGCACGAACCCGGCATCGTCGAACTCACCGGGCGCACGTTGCGTCCCCTGGTCGACGCCTGACCGTTCCGGCAGCCAGGAATACGCGCACTACCTCTGCGGTTGGACCCAGAGGTAGTGCGCGAGGCTAGCCTCTCGCGCCTGTTCTTGGTGACGAAAGGTGACGAATCCCGTGAGCGCTGTTCTGTCGATTCTCGATCTGGCCTACATCCGCGAGGGCGACACGGCGCGGGACAGTTTCGATGCGAGCGTGAAGCTCGCACAACTCGCGGAGACCCGCGGGTACCGCCGCATCTGGTACGCGGAGCACCACAACATGCCGTCGATCGGCTCATCCGCGACGAGCGTCCTCATCGCGCACGTCGCCGCGCACACCGAGAGCATCCGGCTCGGCGCCGGCGGCATCATGCTGCCGAACCACGCGCCGCTGACGATCGCCGAGCAGTTCGGCACCCTCGAGACACTGCACCCCGGTCGCATCGACCTCGGACTCGGACGCGCCCCCGGCAGCGACCAGAAGACGATGTATGCGCTGCGCCGCGACCCGGCGTCCGCGGACCGCTTCCCGCAGGACGTGCTGGAACTCCAGGCATACCTCCGCGGTGTGTCACGGGTTCCCGGCGTCGACGCGATCCCCGGCAAGGGCACCAACGTTCCCCTCTACATTCTCGGGTCCTCGACGTTCGGCGCACAGCTCGCCGCGAAGCTCGGACTCCCCTACGCCAACGCGTCCCACTTCTCCCCCGACTCGCTCGTCGACGCCGTCACGCTGTACCGGGAGCGGTTCGAGCCGTCCGAGGATCTGTCCGAGCCGTACGTGATCGCCGGCGTCAACGCCATCGCCGCGGACACCACCGAGGACGCGCACCGGCAGTTCGAAGCGTCCCTGCGGCGGCGGGTGGTGCAGATGGTCGGTCGGGGGCAGAAATTCACCCCCGAGGAGGTCGACCTCATCATGACGTCCCCGGCGGGTCAGCAGGTCGCGCAGATGGTGCGCTACTCCGCCGTCGGAACGCCGACCGAGGTCAAGACGTACCTCGACGAGTTCGCCGAGCACGCGCAGGCCGACGAGCTGATCGTCGCCTCCCATGCCGAGAACACCGAGTCCTGGCTGAAGACGTACGACCTGCTCGCCGACGTGTGGCGCTCCGCGCCCGTGCGCCTTTCTGGTAGCTAGCACAACCAGAAAGGCGCACGGGCGGCGAAGCCGCCTACTGCTCGTGGACGATCACGCCACGCAGGTTCTTTCCGTCCCGCAGATCCTGGTAGCCCTCGTTCACCTGCTCGAGCGTGTACTTGGTGGTGATCAGCTCGTCGAGCTTGAGCTGACCCGCGTCGTACAGGCGCAGCAGGCGGACGATGTCGTACTGCGGGTTGGCCGAGCCGAACAGCGAACCCTTGATCGTCTTCTGGTTCAGGGTCAGGTCGGTTCCCGAGATGTGCACCGTGAGCTTCGCGGGGTCGGCGAGGCCGGTGATGACGACGGTGCCGCCCTTGCCGATGACGGCGGTCGCGTTCTGCACCACCTCTTCGTCGACGGTGCCCACCAGGATGAGGGCCTGATCGGCGCCCTGCCCCCAGGTCAGTTCGTTGACCTTCTCCGCCGCGGTCGCGGCGTCCGCGAACGCGTGGGTGGCGCCGAACTTCAGGGCGGCCTCCCGCTTCATCGCCACCGGATCCACCACCACGACGTACTTGGCGCCGGAGCTGACCGCGCCCTGCACGGCGTTGATGCCGAGTCCGCCGATGCCGTAGATGACGACGGTGTCACCGGCGCGCACTCCGCCGGCGTACACCGCGGTGCCCCAACCGGACGGCACACCGCAGCCGACGAGGACGGCGGTCTCCAGCGGAAGCCAGTCGTCCACCTTCACCACCGAGTGCTGCGAGATGGTGGCGCGCTCCGCGAACGTGCCGAGCATGCACATGGCACCGAAATCCTGCTTGCCCGAGTGGAACCGGAACGAGCCGTCGGGCATCGAACCCTCGAGGATGGTGGCGCCCATGTCACACAGGTTCTGGCGGCCGGTGGCACAGTACCGACACGTGCCGCAGTTCGGGATGAAGCTGCAGACCACGTGGTCGCCGGGCTTCACCTTGGTGACACCGGGGCCGACTTCCTCGATGATGCCGGAACCCTCGTGCCCGCCGACGATGGGGAAACGCGGTGGCAGATCGCCGTCGGTGAGGTGCAGGTCCGAGTGGCACAGACCTGCCGCCACATACTTGATGAGCACTTCGCCGGGGCCCGGACCGTCGAGCTCGAGTTCCACGATTTCGAACGGCTTGTGCGTTTCGAACAGAACCGCTGCTTTGGTCTTCATGTCTTCTCCTCGTTGAGTGACGGTCAGAGTGCGATATTGACGGCTTTGGTCTGGGTGTAGAGATCGATGGCGGTCGCCCCGAGCTCACGTCCCCAACCGGACTGCTTGTATCCGCCGAACGGCATGGCGGTGTCGAACCCGTTGTACTGGTTGATCCACACCGAACCGGCCTTGAGCTGACGGGCCGTGAGGTGCGCCTTGGACAGGTCCTTGGTCCAGATTCCGGCGGCGAGGCCGTAGATGCTGCTGTTCGCCGCCTTCGCGACTCCCTCCTCTGCGTTGAACGGGAGCGCTGCGACGACGGGGCCGAAGATCTCCTCCTCCACGATGCTGAACTCGGGTTTCACGTCCACGAACACCGTCGGCTCGACGTAGAAGCCGGTGTCGCCCCAGCGCTTTCCGCCGGTGAGGGCGCGGGCGCCGTCGGCGAGTCCGGCGGCCAGGTAGCCGGTGACCTTGTCGAACTGCTCCTGCGACACCAGCGGTCCGAGCTGGGTGGTGGGGTCGAGTCCGGGGCCGATCTTGACCTGGCTCGCGGCCTCGGCGACCGCTGCGGTGAAGTCGTCGAAGATGCTGTCCTCGACGAACATCCGGGTGCCTGCGACGCAGCACTGGCCGTGGTTGAACAGCCAGGCGTTGAGCGATCCGGTGACGGCGGCGTCGAAGTCGGCGTCCGCGAACACGACGTTGGCGCTCTTGCCGCCGAGTTCGAGCGACACCTTCTTGAGGTTGCCCCTTGCGGCGTCGACGATCTTCTTCCCGACCTCGGTGGAGCCGGTGAACGCGATCTTGTCGACGTCGTCGTGGGCCGACAGTGCCGCGCCGGCATCGCCGTAGCCGGTGACGATGTTGACGACGCCGGGCGGGAAGCCGGCCTCCTCGAACACCTCACCGAGCAGGATCGCGGTGAGCGGGGTCTGCTCCGCGGGCTTGAGGATCACCGTGTTGCCTGCGGCGAGCGCGGGGGCCAGCTTGAATGCGGCCATCAGCAACGGGAAGTTCCAGGGAACGATCAGACCGCAGACGCCGACGGGTTCACGCAGCGTGTACGCATGGAACTGGCCACCGGGGACGAACGGCATGCTCACGTTGACCGTGCTGCCCTCGATCTTGGTGGCCCAGCCCGCGAAGTAGCGGAAGATGTCGGCCGACCAGGCGACGTCGACTGCCGCGGCGATGCCGGCCGACTTGCCGTTGTCCAGCGCCTCCAGCTGGCCGAATTCCTCGGCGCGCTCGGAGAGGATGTCGCCGACCCGCCAGATCAGCCGTTCCCGCTCGTTGGGCTTCATGGTGGCCCACGGGCCCTCGTCGAATGCCGTACGAGCGGCCCGGACCGCGCGGTCGACGTCTTCGGCGCCGCCGCGCGCGACGGTGGTCAGCACGTGCCCGGTGGCCGGGTCGATCGTTTCGAACGTCTCACCGCTCGCCGATTCCACCCACTGCCCTCCGACGAGGAATCGCTTGGTGCCGGACAGAAAGTTCCGTACCGACGGCAAGAGTTCCGCTTGGCTGGGTTCGATCGTCGCTGTCATCAAAACCTCCGAAGTTGTGAATGTGACGTGGCTCATAGTGCACTGGTTGCCATATCACTAACTGTCCTGACTTCGGACACCTCCGGACGGTCGCGGATCGGTGGATGAAACTGCAGCTAGACGGTGATATCGAGGGCTCGGATCCGGACGTACAGCGTGCTGCGGCTGATGCCCAGCGCGGCCGCGGCATGCACCTTGTTGCCGCCGCACTCCTGCAGTGCGTCGACGATGGCCTGCCGTTCGGCGCGCTCGCGGCCGGCCAGCCGGGACACCCGTGTCGGCGTCCGATACTGGTCGGGTAGATCCACGACGGCGATGTTCGCGCTGCTGCGCCTGCCCGCGGCAGCCTGCAGCACGACGGACAGTTCCGCGATGTTGCCCGGCCAGTCGCGGGCGATCAGAGCGTCGAGCGCGCTCGCGGTGAGCCGGAGACCGGGATCGACGGAATCGAGGATCCCCTGCGCGATGTCGGCGAATTCGCGGCTGCGTTGTCGCAACGGCGGAAGCACCACTTGTCCGGGGCAGCGGCCCACCAGACCCGCCACGCCCGGCGGCAGGTCACCCAGAGGGGAACTCGTCATCACGATGCGTGGCCCCGCGTCGGCCGCCAGCATCTTCACGACCAGCGGCAGCATCGACTCGGGCAGCAGTTGCACTTCCTCGATCACCAGGACCGCGGAGGGTCCGGCCGCCAGCGTGAGAAGTCGGTCGATCCACGCGTCGGCGCCGTCGAGGGCGATGGCGGCGGCGTCCATACATACGAGCGACCGGTCGCCGGCCAGATCACGAACCGCCGTCGTCCTGCCGGTTCCCGGTTCTCCGCTGATCACCACCGGATCCCGGGTCTCCCGCAGCCGCGACAACTCCGACCTGCTGCGTTCGACGACGGAACTCGACGGGGACTTGCCGCGCCGGATGGGGGTGCTGGTCCGGCGGTCCGGTCGGACGACGAACACGGCCCCGCCGTCCGTGCCCGCCACGCGGTCGGCGCGGACCAACGCCGGTTCGCCCGAGGACAGTTGGATGCGCACCGTCTTCGACTGCTCCGGACGCAGGTCCGCGGCAAGTCCTCGCAGCGTCGCGTGATCGGACACCTGGAGCAGGTCGAGCGCCACCCGATTGCTGAGCAGGATGTCCTCGCCGATCGCGGTGACCGCCATCTGATTCTGCGGCGA
Organism: Rhodococcus sp. IEGM 1307; assembly: GCF_030056915.1. NCBI lineage: Bacteria > Bacillati > Actinomycetota > Actinomycetes > Mycobacteriales > Nocardiaceae > Rhodococcus > Rhodococcus sp. IEGM 1307. The sequence goes on along the minus strand of NZ_JASHKW010000012.1, from coordinate 67,691 downwards.
CACCCGCTGGAACGCGTCCACGAGCCGCTGCTGAGACACCCGGGACCCTTCGAGCAGCCGTCGTTCGATGTCCCCGGCCGCGCGGGCCAGGAACGGGGCGAACAGCGGGTTGGCGCGCGACGCGACGCCCGTCATGTCGAGGATGCCCTCGACGCGGCGCGTCACCGGATGGACGATCGGGTGTCCGTAACAGCTGAGGTCCTTGAACCGCTCGAGGTAGTGCTCCTCGCCGTGGATCACGACTCCACGCCGGACCTCCATCGGCGTCCCCAGCGCGGTGGTCCCGACGCAGTCCTCGCCGAACCGCGAACCCAGCACCGCCCCGGCACCGTCGATCAGGCGCTCGAGTCGGGGGCCGTCGAAGAGCCGGGCGACGATGCGGCAGTCGCGGTCGGCGAGCAGGACACAGAATCCGGTGCCCTGGATCTGCTGTTCCATCTCGTCGAGGACGGGCCGGGCCGCCTGCAGCAGCCGGCTGGACTTGTCCAGGTCGGAGCAGGGGTCACCGGTCGGCGTCGAACTCGGTTCCAGGCCGCTGAGCGCCGAACGCTTCCAGGACAACGCGATCTCCGGCCGCATCGCCGCGTGCCCGGTCATGCCGCCAAACTCCAACCTCGACTCCTTGCCGCGCGCGGGTCGGGTCGTGCACCGGTGCACGACTCACACCCGAACGTACCCACCCAGTGTGACCCACGCCATAGTGCCTGTGGGCGCGGCGAGCAACTGTCCGGAATCTGGACAGTGCCGGGTTCACTCGTCGAACAGCCCCCGCACGAACGGGATGGTGTCGGCCTGCGAATCGACGAGAGTGCCGCTGTGGTCGGTCGGATACGTCTTGAACGTGACCGGCTCACCGTTGGCGGTCAGTGCCGCGACCAGCGAGAACGCCGAGGGCGCGGGCACGTCGATGTCGGTGAGCCCCTGCCCGATGAACAGGGGACGGTCGTACCCACTCGTCGGGACGCCCATGTAGTCCACGAGCAGCCCATGGAAGTTCGGGATCTGGTTCAGCGGCTTACTGAACAGGTCGCCGACCACCACACCCTCCGCGGCGTCGTGGAGGTCGTTGACGCACAGCTGCTCCGCGGCGTCCACGTATCGGGCGCCGAGCGGGGTGAGATACGAGTCGAGGTCGATCTCGGGGTGCGCCGACCGCAGTCCCGCGAGGATGTAGAACAGGTACGACGTGAGGCCGGCGGGGATCGCCGTGGGCGGCACCCCCGGGCCCAGCGGCAGCAGTGTCAGCTCGATGTTCGCGGGCACACCCGTTCCCACGGCCCCGCGGTAGTCGAGCGTCTCGCCGCCGTACTCGGTGGCGTAGCGGGCGGTGGTGATCGCGGCACCGCCACCCTGCGACTGGCCGACCACCACCCACTTGTTCGACAGGGACTCGTCGACGGCGCGGGCGGCCTTCACCGAGTCGACGACGCTGTGCGCCTCGACCTTTCCGTCGAGGTACGGCATCACACCGGGTGTGCCGAGGCCGACGTAATCGGTGGAGACGACGGCATATCCCTGCTCGAGCCAGCGTCCGAGATACGGGTAGTCACGCTCGGGAAGCGCGGGACCGACGAGCGAGGGAGCACAGTCGTCCGCGAGCCCGGACGTGCCGTGCGCCCACGCGACCACCGGCCATCCCCCGTCGGGCGCCTCCCCCGATGGCACGTACACGGCGCCGCTGCTGAGTGCGGGGCTCCCGTCGGACCCGATCGACCAGTAGGTAATTCGCTGCGCGTCGGCAGCGCCGGGGATCCAGAGGTCGGCCGGTAGCGGCTCGACCTCCACGACGCTCCCCGGCGCGCGTTCGGCCTCGTCGGCGAACGCGGCCGGGGAGGCGAGGCAGGTGCCGCCCACCGTCAGAGATGCGATCGCGACACTTGCCGCGGCTCGCGCCATACGTACCGAGTGTGTCTTCACCGCTTCAAGATAGAGCCTCCCCGCACGTGAGTGGCAAAGCGTGCGGGAGCACACTTTGCCACTCACGTGCGCTACGTCTGGGACGCGAGATCCCGTCCCCGGGTCTCCGGGATCGTGAACAGTGCGGCGATCGAGACCGCGACCAGCGCGAGCGCGTACCACTCGAACAGTTCCGGCGTACCGCGGTCGGCGAAGAACGTCTCGACGTATGCGGCCGTCCCGCCGAACGCTGCCACACCGATCGAGTACGGCACTCCGACACCGGCGGCACGTAATCCGGTCGGGAACAGTTCGGCCATCATCGCGGGCATCACGGACAGGATCGCGCCCATCACGAACAGGGCGATCGCCATCGCGATGAACAGCGTGACCGCGCTGTGCCCGATCATGGCGTTGAGCGGGAACAGCAGGGCAGCGATACCGACGTTGCCGATGTACAGCACCGGTTTGCGTCCGATCCGATCCGACAACGCACCCCAGAACGGCAGCGACGCAATCAGTACGAGGTTCGCGCCGACCCCCGCCCACAAAGCGCCGGACGGATCGATGCCCCGGACGGTGATCGCGTACGCCGGCGCCGACACGGCCCACACGTAGTAGACGACGGTGCCGCCGACCGTGAAGAACAGGATCTGGAACACCTGCCGCCGGTGCGCCAGGAACAGCTGCCACATCGACTGCTTCGCCGTCTCGTCACCCGACTCCTCGTAGACTTCGGTCTCCTTCATCCGGGACCGCATCCACAGCACGAACAGCCCGAGCACGCCGCCCAGCAGGAACGGCACCCGCCACCCCCAGTCGGCCATCTGCTCCGAACTCAGCGTCGTCGTGAGCAGTGCGCCGAGAAGCGTGCCGACGACGACTCCGGTGGTGTTGGAGATGTAGATGAGACTCGACCACAGTCCACGCCGGGCCGTCGGCGCGAATTCGACGATGTAGGTCTGCGCGGAGGGCAATTCACCGCCGTGCGCGACGCCCTGCGCGAGGCGCGCCACGACGAGGACCACCGCCGCCGCGACACCGATCGTCTGATGGGTCGGGGTCAGACCGATGATCAGGCTGCCGACCGCGGCCAGTCCGACGGCGAGCGTCATCGACAGCTTGCGTCCCCGCCGATCCGACAGCCAGCCGAACAGCAGACCGCCGAACGGCCTGGCGACGAATCCGACGGCGAAGACGCCGAACGACGCGAGCAGGTCGGAGACCGCGGAGCCGGTGTGGAAGAACTGCGGGGCGAAGAACGCGGCGAACGTCGCGTAGACGGTCCAGTCGAAGTACTCGATCCCGTTGCCCGTGCCCACGCCGACGATCGCGCGGGTCTTCTCCCAGCGCTCGGATCTCTGCTGGACGGTGTTCACGGTCCCGCTCTCGGTGGCGATCTCGGTCATCGTGCGTCGCTCCCCGCCGCCACAGCAGCATTGTCGGACCGGGCCTTGTCCAGCCGTCGAACGGCCAGTCCGGCGTAGATGGCGGCGGCGTCGGCGAGCACCGCGTCGTCGAATTGCGCTCGGGGCGAATGGTTCATGGGAGCGGCAGCGGGATCGGCGCCGGGCATGCACGCGCCCAGTCCGATGAACGCACCGGGCACTTCCTGCAGGACGTAGGAGAAGTCCTCGGACCCGGCCATCGGGTGCGTGACCGTCTCGTATCGGTCCTCGCCCATGAGGTCGCTGACCACTTCGGCACCGAACGCGACCTCGTCGACGTCGTTGATCGTCATCGGGAACTCCGGGGCCACGGTGACGTCGACCTCGACCCGTTGCGCGGACGCCACCCCCTCGAGCACCCGGCGCAGCGCCGCCGGCACCTTCTCATACGTGGCGGGCGAGTAGCACCGGACCGTCGCTTCGAACCGCGCATCGTCGGGGATGATGTTGTGCCGCGACCCGGCCTGCACGTTCGCGACCGTCACCACGACGGGGTCGAACACGTCGAACGTCCGGGTGATCATCATCTGCAGCGACGTGATCATCTCGGCCATCGCGGTGATCGGATCCCGGGCGGTCGACGGGGACGATCCGTGTCCACCCGCCCCGCGCACCGTGACCGTCAGCTTGTACGACGCCGCGAGCAGCGTCCCCGCCTTGGAGAAGAATCGCCCCTGCGGCTTCTGGCAGGAGAAGACGTGCATGCCGTAGGCGGTGTCGGCGCGGCGGCCGGCGGCGTCGAGGACACCCTCGTCCACCATCACCTTGGCGCCGTCCCACCCCTCCTCACCGGGCTGGAACATCAGGACGACGTCGCCCGCCAACTGGTCGCGATGACGGCTGAGCAGTTGGGCGGCGCCGACCAGCGCGGCGGTGTGCAGGTCGTGCCCGCATCCGTGCATGGCGCCGTTCTGTGCCGCGAAGTCGAGTCCGGTCTGTTCGGTGACCGGGAGTCCGTCCATGTCGGCGCGCAGCAGCACCGTCTGCGCGGCGTCGATCGAGCGCCTGCCGCCGCGAAGCACCGCGGTCACCGACGTCGTGTTCGTTCCCGTCGAGATCTCGAGCGGCAGGCCGGCCAACGCCTCGAGGACACGTTCCTGCGTGCGCGGCAGGTTCAGTCCGACCTCCGGTTCGCGGTGCAGCACGCGACGCAACTGCACGAGGTCGCCCTGGAGGGCGCGGGCGTCGTCCACGAGATTCATTGCTCTCCCTTATGTCGGTGGTCACTTTCTCGACCGAATGCGTCGGTGGTCATATGCTGTGATCCGCACAGCGACGGACCGCCGAGATCGTCGAAAACGATCATCTGCGCCGATTGATGGAAGGTTTTATGAGCGAAACGCTGACAGAATCCGAGCTTTCGCTCATTCATGCACTGCAGATTCGTCCACGCGCAACGTGGTCCGAGCTCGCCCCGATCCTGCGGACGACGTCCGCGACGCTGGCGAGGCGGTGGGAGTCGATCACCGAACGCGGACTGGCCTGGATCACCGCGTACCCCGCGCCGATGACGGGCGCCGGTGCGTTCACCGCCATGATCGAGGTGACGTGCGATCTCAGCGGCACGAAGGCACTGGTCGAGGCGCTCACCCGGGACCCGCGGGTGGCGTCGATCGAGCATGCGGCGCGCGGGCGGGACCTCATCCTGACGGTGCAGACGGGATCCCTGCACAAATTGTCGGACCTGGTGCTCGAGGAATTGCCCCGCCACCCGAGTGTCAATTCGACCCGGACCCACACGTGCACCGCACTCCACGCCGAGGGCAGCCGCTGGCGCCTCGATTCCCTGGACACGGCACAGTCCGCCGCGATCGCCGCACTGGAGAACACCCCTCCGCAGTCCGGATCGGCGCGGCCGGAAAGCCTGACCGACGAGGTCGCCCGCGCGCTCGTCCGCGAACTCACCCGGAACGGCCGGGCATCCGCGCGCGAGATCGCCTCGGTCATCGACCGGCCCGCGTCGTCGGTTCGCAGACAGCTCGCGGGGTTGCTGCGCTCCCGGGCCGTGGTGCTGCGCTGCGACGTGGCCCAGGACGCGACGCGGTGGCCCATCACCGTCACGTGGTGGTGTCGCCTGCCCGTGCGTGCACACCGGGAAGTCGTCGAGATCGTCAACGCCCGGCCCGAACTGAGGTTGTGCATGTCGCTCACCGGACCCGCGAACTTCCTCGTCAGCATGTGGGTGCCTTCGCTGCCCGACCTGTTGCGGGTGCAGGAGTGGCTGGAGAGCCGGGCCCCCAGCCTCGAGATCATCGACTCGTCGGTCACGCTCCGGTCCCGGAAGCGGATGGGGTGGGAACTCGACACCCACGGCCGCGCGACCGGTTATGTCACCGTGCACGGCAACTGACCGCTCCGGTCGAATGCGCATCATCGGACCGGCTGGAGCAGGTGATCACCGTGACCTCTACCGCGAAATCGTCGACTACCGGCGAGCGCGCCGACTTGCTGGAGTCGCTGGCGAAACACCGCTACTTCCTCCGCTACACCGTCCGGGACCTCACCGACGAACAGGCGGCCCAGCGCACGACGGCGAGCGAACTGTGCCTGGGCGGACTCGTCAAACACGTGTCGGACGTCGAACGGGTGTGGGCCGACTTCATCGTGCGCGGCACCGACGCCGTGCGTGGCGGTCCCGCGGACGGCACCGGCACCGACGATCGCGAGAAGGAGTTCACCCTCCGCGACGACGAGACGCTGGCCGACGTCCTCGACCGCTACGCGAAGGTGGCGCACCGGACCGACGAGATCGTGGCCTCGCTGCCCGACCTCGACATCTCGCATCCGCTGCCGAAGGCGCCGTGGTTCGAACCGGGATCACGCTGGTCCGCGCGCCGGGTCCTGCTCCACATCATCGGGGAGACCGCCCAGCACGCCGGGCACGCCGACATCATCAGGGAGGCTCTCGACGGGTCGAAGTCGATGGGCTGAGTCAGCCGCGTTTGCGGGCCTCGATGAGAAAGCGGGTCGAGTGGGCCACGAACGGCCCCTCCGCCTCGATCAGGTCGTGCAGTTCCCGCAGACGTTCGCGGTACTCCGCGACGGTGAAGCCGGGCACCATCCAGATCACTTTGCGCAGGAAGTAGATGACGGCGCCGATGTCGAAGAACTCGATCCGCAGAGATTCGAAGCGGAGATCGACGACGTCGAGACCGGCGGCCTGCGCGTCCGCACTCTCGTCCTCGTAGTGGCGGCCACGCCGCACCTTCTCCGGTTGCGGCCCCAGGAAGTACTCGACGAGTTCGAAGACACTCGCATGCCCGACGTGCTGCGAGAAGTACGTGCCTCCGGGTCGCAGGACGCGGGCGATTTCGTCCCACCACACCGTCGCGGGATGCCTGCTCGTCACTAGGTCGAAGGCGCCGTCGGCGAACGGCAGCGGCGGTTCGTCCGCGTCGGCCACCACGACCGCACCGAGCGGATGCAGCAGCGCCGTGGCCTTCGCGACGTTGGGCGGCCACGATTCCGTCGCCACCATCACGGGAGGCATCGTCGTTGCACCGGCGAGGACCTCCCCTCCCCCGGTCTGGATGTCCAGAGCGGCGTCCGCGCGCGCGAGGCGTTCACTCATCAGACGCTGATACCCCCACGACGGCCGCTGTTCGGTGGCCCGGCCGTCCAGCCAGGAGAAATCCCAGCCGTCCACCGACACGGATTCCGCCTCGGCCACCAACTCCTCGAATGTGCGTGCCATGCCGGGAAGCCTGTCAGAAAGTCCCGGATCGATCGAGCGGATTATCAGGGAAGCACCGGACCCTCGCCGATGTTGATCCAGGCATGACCGTGCCGGAACACCGCACCCGAATCGCCGAGGAACGCGCCGATGCCGAACGCCGCATCGCCTCGCTGACCGGCCGCTTCACCGCAATTGTGGAGGGGTCGGAATTCACCACGGACGACGACGAACACGACCCCGAGGGCTCGACGATCGCCTTCGAACGGGCCCAGGTGTCGGCTCTACTGGCAGACGCGAGGCGCGAGGTCGAGGACCTGGCGGCGGCGCAGCAGCGACTCGACCGTGGGACGTACGGTCTCTGCATTCGGTGCGGTCTGCCGATTGCCGATGTGCGACTCGACGCGCTGCCTGCCGCGCAGACCTGTATCGACTGCGCCGGTTAGCCGGTGTCGCCGGGCAGGAGGGCTCCCCATTCCCGGGTGGCCACGTCCCGTGCCCGTCGATGGTCGTCGGCGTCGGGGTGCACGCCGTCGGCGAGGTCGGCGAGAGCTTCCGCCAGATCCCCGACATCGACCTGATGCCGCATGGAGGAGTCGAGTAGTTCGTCGAAGGCCTGGTCCGCGCTGTACGAGCTACCGCGCGCGGTGGTCAGGATCTGTACTGCAGCGTCCAAAGCGGACAGGTGCCGTGTCGCGCGGGTGTCGCGGTGAGCTTCGATCGTCAATCTTCCGCCTCTGAGGTGTCGCCACTGGGCGTTGCCGGTCTCTTGTCATCACATCACATCACGATCCGGACGTCCGTGTTGCCGAATCGAGACCGTGTCCGAAAGTTGTTTCTCGCCAGCAGGATACGAACTCCGGCAAGATACTTGTAACTCGCGTTACTACTCCAGGGTTCTACCCGTCGGTAGGGGGCGGGCGGCACGACATTTCTGAATGGCTCCAGAACAGCGGATCGAAACCGAACAGACTGGCCGTTCCGTAATACTGGTTTCCGGGTGGAGGCCCTCCGCCCGACGCGATCGGACGGCCGTGCGCCGCGCAGTCCTGTGGACCCGTGTGACCAGAACTGTTCAGAATCGGGATGATTGACGTGAAACTCGTCGTCGACCTCAATCGGTGCCAGGGCTACGCGCAGTGCGTGTTCCTCGCACCCGGCGTCTTCACCCTGCACGGAGAAGAGGCTCTTCTCTACGACGCGGGCCCCACCGACGACGAACGCGACCACGTGGCGCAAGCCGCCGCCGCGTGCCCGGTGCATGCCATCACCACGGACATCCCCGACCGACACGATGGGCAGTGACGTGCGGATCGTCATCGTCGGAGCGTCGCTCGCGGGCCTGCGCGCCGCGGAGGCACTGCGGGGGCAGGGCTTCGACGGTTCCCTCACCCTGATCGGCGACGAACCCTACGAGCCGTACGACAGGCCCCCGCTGTCGAAGGCCGTGCTCCTCGGAATCATGCCGCCCGACCACGCGGCGCTGCCCTTCCGCCCGGACCTCGACGCGCAGTGGCGGCTCGGCGTGCGGGCCACCAGTCTCGATCTGGAGCACAACCGGGTGGTTCTCAGCGACGGCGACACCGTCGAGTTCGACAAGGTGCTGATCGCGACCGGCGTCCGCGCCAGGCCGTGGTCGAATTCGTCCGAGGCCGCACTCGACGGCGTCTTCACCATCCGAACCTGCGACGACTCACGCCGGCTGAACGAGCGACTGTCCGCCGGACCACGTCATGTCCTGGTGATCGGGGCCGGGTTCACCGGCTCGGAGATCGCGTCGGTGTGCCGGGAACGCGGGCTGTCTGTGACGGTCACCGAACGCGGCCCGGCACCGCTGGTCGGCGCGCTCGGCGGAGTGGTGGCGGCGGTCGCGGCCGACATGCAACGCGACCACGGCGTCGACCTGCGCACCGGGGTCACGGTGACCGGGCTCGACGGGGACGGCAACGGGCAGCTGTGCCGTGCGCATCTGTCGGACGGGACCACACTCGACGTCGACGTGGCGATCGTCGCGCAGGGCAGTATCCGCAACACCGACTGGCTGTTCGGCTCCGGCCTCGCCGCCGGGCCCCGCGGAGTCACGTGCGACGCCGGTTGCCGGGCGTTCGACATCAACGGCATCGTCACCGACAACGTGTTCGTCGCCGGCGACGTTGCGCGGCAACCGCATCCGCTCTACGACTACCAGCTGCTGGCATTGGAGCACTGGGGTAACGCGATCGGTCAGGCCGAGGTGGCGGCGCACAACATGATCCACGACGGTCTCCGCCGGCGGCCGCACCTCGAGATTCCGGCGTTCTGGTCCAGCCAGTTCGGCGTCAACATCAAGTCCGTGGGCATCCCCACCTACTCCGATCAGGTGGTGATCACGCAGGGGTCCGTCGCCGACCGGCGTTTCGTGGCGGCATACGGCTTCCGCGGACGCGTCACGGCCGCTGTGGCGTTCAATCAGGGTAAGTGGCTCGACTTCTACCGGGGACTGATCGAGTCTGCCGCGGCGTTTCCCCCCGACTTCGATGTCATGGACCGGGAGGAGCCGTTCGAGGTGCGTGCGTCGGAGTTGCCGGACCCGGCCGTTCTCAGCCACGGCCCCACCGTCGCGGTGACCGGCCATCTGCCCACCGAACGTCGCGTCGAGTTCGTCTCGCTACCGAAGTAACAGGGAGAGTGTCCATGTCGCGTGCGCAGCTGTTCCAGCGGATCACCGACCAGGCGAGCCGGCCGAATCCGTATCCGCTGTACGAGGAACTTCGTGAGACTCGGGTGGCGCCGCAGGACAACGGTTCCTACCTCGTCGGACGGTACTACGACGTGAAGGCACTCCTGCACGACCCGCGGATCAGCTCCGACCTGCACAACCGCGGACCGGGACTCCCCGGATCGGATCGTGCCGGCGAGGGGCCGGAGTCCTTCCTCAAACTCGATCCGCCCGAGCACGATCGACTACGCAGACTGACGACGCGGCAGTTCGGTCCGCCGCACAGCCCCGACCGAATCGACTCCATGCGTGGCGAACTCGCCGCACTCGTCACGAAGCTGGTCGACGGGCTGGACGGTAAGGAGCGCATCGACATCGTCGACGACTTCGCGTACCCCTTCCCCGTCACCGTGATCTGCCGACTACTCGGGGTGCCCCACGAGGAGGAACCCCGGTTCCACGCCTGGGCCGACGCGCTGGTGACAGCCATCGACCCGCGGCGTGCCAGCGCCGACAACGATCAGGTGAAGGTGGCGCAGAAGGCTCAGATGGAGATGGCCATGTTCATGGCAGGTCTCATCGAGGACCGTCGCCGCGAACCCGGTGACGACATGTTGTCGGGGCTTGCCAACGATTCGGGGCCCGACGGTCAGTTGAACACCGTCGAGTTGGTCACCAACTCCATCCTGCTGTTCATCGCCGGGCACGAGACCACCGTCAACCTCATCACCAACGGCATGCTGACCTTGCTGCGCAATCCCGACGTTCTCGAACGTCTTCGCGCCGAACCGCAGTTGATGCCGCAGGCCGTGGAGGAACTGCTCCGCTTCGAACCGCCCGTGCATCTCCTGGGCCAGCGCACGCCGATCGTGGACATCGAAATCGACGGTGTCACCGTCCCGAAGGGTTCGCCCCTCGTCCTCGCGTTGGCATCGGCGAATCGTGATCCCGAACGTTTCGTCGACGCCGACAAGTTCGTTCCCGACCGCGCGGACAACCAGCACGTGGGTCTGGGCAGCGGCATCCACAGTTGCTTCGGCGCACCCCTCGCCCGCCTCGAGGGGCAAATGGCGCTCGCCGAACTCATCCGCCGCCTCCCCAATCCGCGCCTCGTCGAGGACCCGCCGCCCTACCGGCCCAACCCGGTGCTGCGAGGTCCCCGGCACCTGCTGGTGGACTGTGGGTGAGCTGCCGCCGCGCATCCTCGATCAACTCACCGGGGTGATGTCGGTGGTTGATGCGGGGTCTTCGGGTGGGGTCGATGTGTGGTGGCGGGATCCATTCGGTTCGGCCGGCGTATGCGGAGTGGCGGGGCGCGGACCTCGTCGCCCACCCGGCCGGACCGTCGTTGACCTGAGCGTGGCAGGTGTCGCAGACCAGGGCGAGACCCTCGATGTCGGTGTGTCCGCCCTTGTGCCAGTCCGTGACATGGTGCACCGCACACAGACTCGCCGGTGCCGAGCACCCCGGCCGGGTGCAACCCCCGTCCGAGGAGATCAGGGCGAGCCGCTGATCGGCGCTGGCCAGACGACGCCGCCGCCCCAGGTGCAGTGGACGACCCGCATGGTCGAACAGCGCGAGCACCGGATGCGCCTCCTCGGCCAGCGCCAATGCGTCCGCGATGGGGAGCACCCCACCTGTGGCTGTCGTGGCCAGGCCCCCGACCGCCTGCTCCAACTGCTCGAGTGTCATCGTGACGATCACTGTGGCCGGTAGACCCCGGTGCCGGCCGAGCACCCCCGACTCGAGCAGCGCCCGGAACACTGCGCTGAAGGCGTCGTGATTGCGCTGCGCTGCGGTGCGGGTATCGCGGGCGGCCGCCGCCGCCAACAGGTCACGATCGATCGACGGGTCTTCGCCGTCACCGGCCGGTGAGTCGGGATCGTCCGGATTGTTCATTCCGGGCCGCGCCCATTTTGCGAGGATCGGATCGAGCATCGCCCGCGCGACGGGGTCGAGTTCACCGGAGATTCTCGACATCAGTTCGGTGTCCTGCCGGCCGATCGAGATGCCCCGTCGGCGTTTCCGGTCGCGGTCGTCGCCAAGGTTCCCGTCCGGATTCAGGTATGCCAGCAGCCGATGCCCCGCCTGCTCCACATCCTCCGGGGTTCCGCTCCTCGCCAACGTGGCCAGTACGGCCTCGGCGTCGGCCACCGCGTCGTTGTCGACGGCGTGGGGAATCTTGCGCATCACCTTCGCGATCGCCCGCACATGATCCGTGCCGATGTCACCGTCGCTCTGTGCCGCAGCGGTTTCCGGCAACACCGGTGGCATCGGAACGCCAGCGAGAGTGTGCCACACCCCGAGCTCGCGGGCGGCGGTGACGCGGGCGGACGCGTCCGCGCCCGAGATCCGGAGCACGTCGATCAGGAGTTTCTTCGGCGAGGTATACCCCAGACTCGCCGGGACCGAACGTTCCACGCTCTCCACGACCAATCGGTGTGAGACCGACTCCGCACGGCGAAGGCACTGCTCCATTCCGCGCATCACCTCGACGAGCTCGGAGTCCGACAACTCGGCCAGCCCGGCATCGAGCAGCTCGTCGACAGCGGCAGCGACATTCAACAGATGCTCCGCCACCCCGCTACCCACCGACCCCCCAGTCGAACTCATGTGCGAATAGTATCGCGGGGGTCCGACAAGTTTCGGACGCGAAACCCGACGGCCTTACCGCTTCGACACCGCGACATACACGAGCCGCTCAGAGCCGGCAGGCGCGTGGACATGCACCCCCGCCGGAGGACAAACAAAATTCAGTACGCCAGAACCGTTGCAAGCAAGACTCATAAAGAGATACCTGACGCTGGAAGCCAAGCCCACGATGCAACGTAGCTGTCGCCAGCGATCCTTTGGACACGCTTCCGACCGAGCCTCGCCACCGAACCGATCAGAGCCCGCGATCGCGCAGTGACTCGGACGGCGTCACGCCGTACTTGCGGCGGTAGGCGGCGGCGAATCTGCCGGTGTGCATGATCCCCCAGCGTGTCGCGACTTCGGAAACAGTTGCGCAGGAATCGCTTCCGGTGAGGTCTGCGTGGACACGCTCGAGGCGCACGTCGACGAGGTACTCCATCGGTGTCATGCCCACGTATTCTCGGAACCCCTGCTGCATGCGCCGGACGCTCACGCCGACGAGTTCGGCCATCTCCCCCGCGCTCCACGGGCGGGCCGGGTCCTGCTGGATCGCGTCGATGACCCGCTTGACGATGCGCGGCCGGATTCCCGCGGCACCCGTGTCGTCGTCCGGCATCGCGGTGAGCACGAGCGCCGTGGTCAATGCTCCACACAGTTGTTGCGACACCTGATCGCTGTGCAGGAGAACGCTGTCGCGCAACGCCTGGTCGGCGACGGAGCGGACGAACCTCAGCCAGTCGGCGCCGGCGCCGGTGCGTAGGTCGAGTTGCCGCGGCAACTCCTGCCCGGGCCGTGCGAGCACGCGGTCCATTTCGCGCTGCAGGTAGTCCCTGTCCACCTTGAACCCGATGATCTCGCAGGAACTGCTCCAGTTGGTGATGACGGTCCGGGTGTCGGGCGGGCAGATGGTGGCCAGCCCCGGTGTCGAGGTCACTTCCGTGCCGCCGGTGACGGAGACGATGCGGCCGGCCAGCGGGATGTTGATGCCGTAGGCACCGGGATGGTCGGACTCGATCGACACGGGCGCCCCGAAACCGATCCGGGCGAGCCTGGACGCGCCCATCTGGGAGGACTCCAGCGACGATCGCGCCGCGGTGTCCCGCGACAGCGGACGCAGCTCGTGAGGGAAGTACGCGTCCGCAACCACCTCGTGAACCTCGTCCCAGTCGGTGAAACCGGGACCTTCCAGCTCTCCTCGCATGCGTACGTCCAGACCTCTCACCTCGCGCCACGACCGCGCATGGGCAACTCCCGACCCTAGCATCGCCTGTGACTCACGTCACTGCAAGGGCGTCCGACACCTGTCCGGCAAACCCGTTTCGCGTTCCGGATCGCGCCTTCGCAATGCGGATCGACGGACTGTGACGCCCGTCATACGTTGTGCAGGTCCCTCATCGCGGGGGCTATCGCACGAATCGTGCAGAAAGGCGGTCAGGAGAAATGGACCAGCGCACTCTGCGTAACATTTTCGGCCAGTTCGCCAGTGGCGTCACCGTGATCACGTGCGCCAATGCCGCCGGCGAGCCGCACGGCGCGACCGTCACCGCCTTCACCGCCGTCTCGATCGAGCCGCGGCTGTGCCAGGTGACGTTGACCCGGAAATCGAAGGCATGCAGCTACCTCGGTGATGCACCGTTCGCGGTGAACATTCTGGCCGCCGATCAGCTCGACACGGCCATGCATTTCGCCGGCAAACCGCAACGGACGGAACCGGTGTGGGACTCCTCAGGCATCGCTCCCGCACTGTCCGGCAACGCGGCGACGCTCACGTGCTCGCCCTGGGCGTCCTACGACGGTGGTGACCACATCATCTTCATCGGCGAGATCGTCGATGCATCCGTCGACCAGACCAAGGACCCACTGCTGTTCTACCGCAGCACCTTCCACGATCTCGGTGCCGCGTCGGGCACCACGGCGTGGAACGGCTGCCTCGACGACCCCCACAGCGGATGGTTCGACGCCGCCGCGTCGTTCACACCACTCCACCTGCAGCTCGCCCAGGCTGCCTCGTAATCCTGACCGAAAGGGAACACCATGACCACCACCGAAGCTGCCGCCGATACCGACGTCGACCGCACGAAGGTCAATGTCGCCGCGGACTGTGAAGCGAACCGGACCGCGAACTTCGCCACCCGCCCGATGACCGGTGACGAGTACATCGAGTCGCTGCGTGACGACCGCGAGATCTACCTGCACGGCGAGCGTGTCAAGGATGTCACGACGCATCCGGCGTTCCGTAACCCGATCCGGATGACCGCCCGCCTCTACGACGCGATGCACACCGGCGAGCACGTCGACGCCCTGACCACCCCGACGGACACCGGCAGCGGGGGTGTGACGATGCCGTTCTTCCGGGCGCCGAAGAACTCCGACGATCTGCTGAAGGATCGTGACGCGATCGCCACCTGGGCGCGGATGACGTATGGGTGGATGGGCCGGAGCCCCGATTACAAGGCGTCGTTCCTCGGCACCCTGCACGCGAACAAGGAACTGTATTCACCGTTCCAGGACAACGCCGAACGCTGGTACAAGGAATCGCAGGAGAAGGTTCTGTACTGGAATCACGCGATCATCAACCCGCCGGTCGACCGCCAGCTCCCGCCCGACGAGGTGGGTGACGTGTTCATGAAGGTGGAGAAGGAAACCGACGCCGGCCTCATCGTCTCCGGTGCGAAGGTCGTGGCGACCGGGTCGGCGATCACCAATTACAACTTCATCGCCCACTACGGCCTGCCGATCAAGAAGAAGCAATTCGCGCTGATCTGCACCGTGCCGATGGACGCACCGGGGGTGAAGCTGATCTGCCGCACCTCCTACACCCAGCAGGCCGCGGTGATGGGCTCCCCGTTCGACTACCCGCTGTCGAGCCGGATGGACGAGAACGACACCATCTTCGTCTTCGACAAGGTGCTGGTGCCGTGGGAGAACGTGTTCATGTACGGCGACGTGGACAAGATCAACGCGTTCTTCCCGCAGTCCGGGTTCCTGCCCCGCTTCACCCTTCAGGGCTGCACCCGCTTGGCGGTGAAACTGGATTTCATCGCCGGGCTGTTGATGAAGGCCCTCGACGCCACCGGAGCGGGCGGCTTCCGCGGGGTGCAGACCCGCGTCGGTGAGGTCATCGGCTGGCGGAACCTGTTCTGGTCGTTGACCGAATCGATGGTCCGCGACCCGGAACCGTGGGTGGGTGACACCGTCATCCCGAAGCTCGAGTACGGACTGACGTACCGGATGTTCATGCAGCAGGGCTACCCGCGGATCAAGGAGATCATCGAACAGGACGTCGCGTCCGGGCTGATCTACCTGCCGTCCTCGTCCGCCGACTTCAAGAGCCCCGACGTCCGCCCGTACCTCGACAAGTACGTCCGCGGCTCGGAGGGCATGACCGCGGTCGAGCGCGTCAAGATCATGAAGGCGCTGTGGGATTCGATCGGCAGCGAGTTCGGTGGCCGCCACGAACTCTACGAGCGCAACTACGCCGGCAACCACGAGGGCGTGAAGGCGGAACTGCTGATGTTCGCCGAGAACCGGGGCACGGTCAGCTCGATGAAGGGTCTGGCCGAGCAGTGCCTGGCCGAGTACGACCTGGACGGGTGGACGGTGCCCGACCTGATCGGCAACGACGACGTGTCCTACTTCGGCCGCAGCTAACCGCGCAGACCAGGAGAAACCATGACCACCATCGACAGCCCCACCGCGGTCGGCTCCGGCAACGCCGCCACCGACAAGTTCAAGGGCGCAAGGTTCACCGCCGACACGTCCCCGGAACGCCTGTCCGCGATCGCCACCGAGGCGCTCGCCGGGCTGAGCGCCCTGATCCACAAGCACGCCGTCACCTACCCGGAGTACCGGGTCCTCAAGCAGTGGCTCATCGATGTCGGTGAGGGTGGCGAGTGGCCGCTGCTGCTCGACGTGTTCGTCGAGCACGACATCGAGGAGGTCAACTCCACCCGGTTCCGGGGCACCAAGGGCAGCATCGAGGGACCGTACTACGTGCCCGGCGCACCGGAACTGCCCGCGCGGTGCACCCTGCCGATGCGCGAGGAGGACCGGGCCCACCCCGCCCTCGTCCTCCGCGGCCGGGTCACCGACCTCGACGGGGCAGGCCTCGGCGGGGCGATCATCGAGTTGTGGCACGCCGACGACGAGGGTTACTACTCGCAGTTCGCCCCGCACCTGCCGGAATGGAACCTGCGTGGGACCATCGTCACCGACCCGGACGGGCGGTACGAAATCACCACCATCGAGCCTGCCCCGTACCAGATCCCGACCGACGGCCCGACCGGACAGTTCATCGAGGGGGCCGGCTGGCACCCGTGGCGTCCGGCGCACCTGCACCTGCGGGTGACGTCCCCGGGCAAGCAGCCGATCATCACCCAGCTGTACTTCGCCGGCGGCGACTGGATCGACGACGACGTCGCCACCGCAACCAAACCCGAACTCCTTCTCGACCCGCAGCTCGACGACGCCGGGCGTAAGGTTGTCAGCTACGACTTCGCGCTCGATCCCGCCGCGGACTGAGACACCCACCCTCCCCCGGGCGACGCGAAAGATCGTGTCGCCCGGGGGATCGACGTTTGTGGAGGAAACATCATGCCGAGCACATCACCGGCGCGGACGACAGAGTTCGTGCACACCGCGACGGCCGTGATCGAAGTGGTCGTCGAGGGCAGCGGTCCGTCGGTGATCCTGCTGCCTTCCCTCGGCCGCGAGTCATACGACTACGACGACGTCTCGGCGGGACTCGCGCAGAACGGTTTCCGGGTGTGCCGTCCCCAGCCGCGTGGCATCGGCCGGAGCACGGGACCGCTGGAGGACATCACGTTGCACGACCTGGCCGCCGACGTCGGAGCAGTGATCGAGGAACAGGACAACGGTGCGGCCGTCGTTCTCGGACATGCCTTCGGGCACTACGTCGCACGGATGCTCGCCGCCGACCGGCCCGACCTGGTGCGCGGGGTCGTCGTGGCTGCGGCGGGTGCCCGCAACTACCCAGCCGCGCTGACGGCGCTGGCGGTCAAATGCTCCGATTCCTCACTGCCCGAGGCAGAGCGGATCGGCTACCTGCAGGCCGGATTCTTCGCACCCGGCAACGATCCGGCCGAGTGGCTGACCGGCTGGTATCCGGAGGTGTCGAAGCGGCAACTCGCTGCCTCGGCCGCCACACCCAAGGACGAGTGGTGGGAGGTCGCGCACCAGCCGATCCTGGACCTGCAATCCGCTCTCGATCCGTTCCGTCCGCGCGAGACGGAGAACGAATTGCTTGATCGGTTCGGCGAGTTGGTCACCGTGACCGTCATCCCGAATGCGAGCCATGCGCTCATGCCGGAAGCGCCCGCACAGGTTGTGCGGGCGCTCACCGACTGGATTCGGGCTCTCGACAGCTGAGTGGTCAGACCCTCTCGAAGATCGCGGTCAGTCCCTGGCCACCGCCGATGCACATCGTCTCGAGGCCGTAACGGGCTCCGCGACGGTCCATCTCGCGCAGCAGTGTAGTCAGGATCCGCACCCCGGTCGCACCGACGGGATGCCCGAGCGAGATTCCCGAGCCGTTGACATTGGTGCGGTCGAAATCCTGTGCACCGAAATTCCATTCGCGCGTGACAGCCAGCGCCTGCGCCGCAAAGGCCTCGTTCAGTTCGATGAGGTCGATGTCGGCGAGCGTCAGCCCGGCGCGTTTCAGGGCCCGTTCGGTGGACGGCACCGGTCCGATGCCCATCTCGGACGGCTCCACCCCGGCGACCGCCCAGGTGACCAGGCGTGCGAGGGGCCGGAGCCCCAAACGCTCCGCCTCCGCCCGGGTAGTGACGAGGCATGCTGCCGCACCGTCGTTCTGCCCACTGGCGTTGCCGGCGGTGACGGTCGCGTCGGGGTCGGTGCCGCCCATGATGGGCCGCAACCGAGCGAGCGACTCGATTGTCGTGTCGGCTCGGGGGTGCTCGTCCCGGTCGACGACCTGCGGATCGCCCTTGCGGACGGGAACTTCCACCGGCACGATCTCCTCGGCGAACTTTCCCGAGTCGATCGCGGCGACCGCCCGCCGGTGGGAACTCACTGCGAGTTCGTCCTGCTCGAGGCGGCTGATGTCGTACTTGCGGCGCAGGTTCTCCGCCGTCTCGAGCATGCCGCCCGGCACCGGATAATTGCGTCCGCCTGCGGTGACACGACCGCGGGCGAGCCGGTCGTGGAGCGCTGCCGGCGCACCGTTGGCTCCCCAGCGCATCGACTCGGTGTAGTACTCGGCGCGGCTCATCGATTCCACGCCGCCGGCGATCACCAGTTCGGCGATCCCCGTCTGCACCCGCATCGCCGCGTCGAGCACCGCCTGCAGACCGGATCCGCAACGACGGTCGAGTTGCTGACCGGGAACCGTCACCGGCATTCCCGCGTCCAGGGCCACAACGCGGCCGATGGCAGGCGCCTCACCGTTCGGGTAGCACTGACCGAAGATCACGTCGTCGACCCTGCCCGGATCGACCTTCGTCCGCGCGAGCAGTTCGGACACCACCCGAGCGCCGAGGTCGGCGGCGGGTACGTCCTTGAACTGACCGCCGTATCGGCCGACGGGGGTGCGCAGGGGCTCACAGACGACGACATCGTCCGCCTGGGCATTCGTATTTTCAGGCACTGCGGAAATCCCTTTCGTGATCGGTCCAGCGCTGCGCCCATTCACGCAGTTCGACCGCTCGGATCTTGGCTCCGTTGCCGCCCACGGTGGTCGGCATTTCCTCGATCACGTGCACCGCGGCGGGAACCTTGAACGCCGCCAGCGACTCTGCGCACCATGCCTTGAGCTCGGCGGCGCCGGCCGACGCACCGTCGGTGGGGACGACGAACGCCACCGCCTCGGTGTATCCGCCGGAGCCGGTGATGCCCACGACCTTCGTCAGGTGGACGGCGTCGTGTTCGGCCAGGCGGTGCTCGATCTCGGCGGGGTCCACCAGGAATCCGCGTAGCCGGAGGACGTCCCCCATCCGGCACACGTACGTATAGCCGCCGTCGCCGGTCGCGACGGCCAGGTCGCCGCTGCGGAACCACCCGTCCCTCGTGAACGCCCGACCCGCCGCATCCGGATTGCCGAGGTAGGCGTCGACGACGTTCGGTCCGCGCACCTGGAGCTCGCCCTGCTCACCGTCCGGAAGGACGGAGTCGTCCAGCGGGTCGACGATGCGAACCTCGATGCCGGGTTCGACCGGACGCCCACCGCCGTTCCAGCGCAGGGATTCCGGGTCCGCGGCATCCCACAGGAGCATCAGGGCGAACACCTCGGACGACCCGAAGACGCCCGTGGTGACGGCGTCGAATTCGTCGCGCACCCACGCGGCGACCTCGTGCGACCGGCCGAGGAAGTCGGCGATCCCGAGGCGTTTCAACGACGACAGGTCGGCGCGGTTACCCGCGTGCCACGTGTCGTGGAGCCGGGTGAAGAGATCGTCACCGCCGACGACGTGCGTCACCTTCGCCGATTCCATGCGGGCCAGCGTGGCCGCGGCGTCGAAGACGGGTTCCATCAGCAGCGTGCCGCCACCCGCGAGAGTGGCCAGAGCAGTGGAGTATCCGAATACCCCGGACACCGGCAGGACGCACAGGGTGACGTCGCCCGGTTCGACGCCGAGGACGACGGCGTCGGCTCGCGCGTGCCGTACCACCGCCGATTCGCGGTGCGCCGCGAGTTTGGGGACACCGGTGGATCCGGACGTCGTGAACGCGACTGCGAGCACGTCGTCCGGGTCAGCCCGCTCGCCGGCAGCCGTGACGGTTGCCCTGTCGGGTGTCTCCGGCACCTGGACGGTTCCGGTGTCCGCGCTGCCCGCTGTCCAGGCACCGCCGCCGAGGTCGAATCGCGCCAGGTCGGGAGCGGCGCTTTCCGTTCGAGGTCCGCACACGACGGCAACAGCCGGTGCCGGGAGGTCGAGGGAGTGCTGTGCCTCTTCGAGTCGGCCGAACAGGTCGAGACCGTGGAAGTGGTCGGCCACGGCCACCACCGCGGGACGCGCAGAGGTGAGGATGTGTGCGATCTCGTGCGTGTTGTAGCGGGTGTTGACGCCGATGACGTGTGCACCCACAGCGGACGCGGCGAGTTGCCAGACGATCGCGTCCGACCAGTTCGGCAACAGGACGGCCACACACTGGCCGCGCCGGACGCCGACGCGCAGGAGTTCCGACTTCAGGGCGTCGACGTGGGCACGAAGTTCGGTGCGGCTGGTGACGACCGGATCGCCGTCGACGACGTCGAGGGTTGCGGCGGCACCCGGGTCGGCGGTCACGAGTTCGTCGAGCAGCGAGGCGAGTGTGTCACGCCGCGTCGCCGTGTCGTGCGCCGTCACGAGAGCACCACCGCCGCACGCAGTTCGGTCAACCACTCGTCCGCCACCGAGGCGAAGTCGTCGATCTCCTCCATGGGGTAGTGGCCGATGCCCTCGAGCAGGGCGAAGGACGCAAGTCCGGGACGGGCGGCGTCGAGCGCCGACACGGTCTGCTCGACGCGTCCGGCGTCGATCCACGGGTCCTGCGCGCCGGCGACGAGCCTGAGAGGACAGGTGATCTCGGCGATCCGGTCGCGCACGTCGTGCGTCCCCCAGCCGATCAGGTCGGACGACGAGATCTCCGGGTCCTCACGCTTGTGCATCGTGGCGATCAGGTGCGCCTTCGCCTCGGGCACGGAATGTCCGACGGAGGCGAGCGTGCCCAGGTAGGTGCGGTCGGCGCGGCTGGGCCCGGCGACATCCTCGAGTTCGCGGCGCAACCCTCCCACGTTGACGCGGCCGGGACCGGCCTCCGCTGCCATCGCAATCGCTCCGGCCAGCGGCCTCGACGACCGCGTGGCGAGTTCGAGTGTCAGTTTGCCACCGATGGAACACCCGACGACGAAGGGGCGTTCGACGGCGAGCGCATCGAGGACCTTCCCGAGCCAGTCTCCGAAGGCGACGATGCTGGTGACGGGACCGTCGACCGCGGGCTCGGAACGTCCGTGCCCCGGAAGGTCGGGGACGATCACCCGGTAGCCCCGGCCTGCCAGTTCGGACGCGACGTGCCGCCACTGGACTCCGCTCTGGCCTGCGGTGTGCAGGCATAGAACGGTGGGCGCCTCGGTGGCCGGCTGATTGTCGGGGGTGATGATCTCGGCGAAGCCGAGCGCTCCGTCGATCTCCAGGTATCGGGCCTCGATCATGGCCGGGCCTGCCTTCCGCACGTGAGTGGCAAAGTGTGCCCCGACACGCTTTGCCACTCACGTGCGGCGCTGCGGGCATGGGCGATGATGATGTCGAGCGGTTTGGTGAGGCGCAGGTACTCGTACCCCTCACCGCTGGAAGAGAATTCACCGCTGATGGCGCGGCGCATGAAATCGTTCCGTTCGGCGAACACCAGGTCGACCCAGGTGACGGCCGGGGCGATGAGTGTGAACGTTGCCCCACCCGGGACGCGGCGGGCGACGTCGATGATCGTTCCGCGGTAGATCCGCAGCTGCAGTTCGCGGGCCCGGCCCGAGGAGTCGGTGCACCGCAGACCCACGGTGCCGTCCCACGTCGACAGTGAGGACGCGAAGGCTGTATCGGTGGAGAGAGATTCGCGGAGACGCTCTCCCCAGGCCGGTGTGCAGAAGTCGACACCGGGATCGAATCGCACGTCGGACGGTTCGGGCGAACGCCACGTCTCGATTCCCTCCTCGCGAATCGACCCGGCCTCGTCGACGAGCCGCACGTGGCGATCGAACTCGGCTCCGGTCTCGGACTGTTCGACGCGCGTGACTACGGACTCGACGTGGACGACGTCGTCGCCCGCCACCGCGTACTGCGAATTCCATTGCAATCCGCTGCGTGTGGCACCGGACGTCGTCGCCGGAGCGAGTACTCCCGCTACGACGATTCCCGTCAACGACGCCTCCGGCAGCGACAGTCCGAGTTCGGAGACGCGTCGGGCGTCGCTCACAGTGCGATCGCCGACGGCGATACTTGTGGTGAGTGTGCTCATTCGCCTGCCCTCCCCAGCAGTTCGTCGGAGATGATCCGCATCTGGATCTCGCTGGTGCCCTCGAAGATCTTCGTCAACCGCGCATCCCGCCAATGCCGCTCGACCTGGAAGTCGGTGGTGTACCCGGCGCCGCCGTGAATCTGCACCGCCTCACTCGTCACCCGCTCGGCCATCTCCGTCGCCACCAGCTTGCACATCGACGCCTCCAGCGAACACCGACGGCCGGTGTCGATATCGGTGGCCACCGAATACATCAACTGCCGGGCGGCCTCGATGTCGGCGGCCATCTTCGCGACCTTGAACCGCAGATGCTGAAAATCGGCCAACTCGTGCCCGAACTGCCGGCGGGTGTGCAGATACGCGATCGAATCCTCCAACGCACCCCGCGCCAGACCGATCGCCCGGGCCGCGGTATGCGCCCGCCCCACCTCCAGACCGGACACCGCCAGGTAGAAACCCTTGCCCTCCGCACCGAGCATGGCCGTGGCCGGCACCCGGAAATTGTCGAACGAGAGCTCCCACGTGCTCCACCCGAAATACCCGATCTTGCGGATCTTCGTCCCGCTGATCCCCTCCGGGAACCCGCCGCGCTGCTTGTCGATCAGGAACGCGCTGATCCCCCGGTGCGGTTTCGCCGGATCCTTGTGCGGATCGGTGCGCGCAAACAGCACCAGGTAGTCGGCCTCGTCGGCGTACGTGCACCACATCTTGGTGCCGCTGATCACCCAATCGTCGCCGTCGCGGGTCGCGCGGCACGAAATGTTCGCCACATCCGATCCGGCCTCGGCCTCCGACAGCGCATACGCCCCGAGGTACTCACCACGCGCGACCTTCGGCAGCAACGCCGCCTCCTGCTCCGCGGTGAACCCGCCGCCCATCCCGTTGCCGCGGGCCAGCAGCCCCGACACGCTCATCCACGCCCGGGACAACTCCTCCGCGACCAGGCAGTACTCGAACACCCCGAGACCGAGACCGCCGTGCTCCTCGGGGATCATGATCCCGAAGAACCCGACCTCGGCCATCGCCTTCTTCACCGTGTCCGGGATGGTGCCGCGGACCGGGTCGAGTTCGTTGGCGACCGGGAGCACCTGCTTCATCGCGAACTCGCGAGCCAGGTCACGGATCGCCACCCGGTCCTCGGTCAGATACCGCGGCGAGTCGGTACGCGGCTGTGACGGCCGGTGAGTCATGGACACTCCTCATCCACTCGAATTACGGGGCGCGTGACTCGGGGAACTCGCGGTTCCACACTCGGATCACATTAACGCTTGTTCACCCAGTAGAGCACGGACGGGACGCACCGTCAATGCCGAATCTCCCCGAGTCAGGCGGGACGGTATCCGACCAGGTTGAGCGCATAGACGCCGTACGAGTCCGCGACCGCCTGCGCGGACAACGGTCCGTCCGGGCGGTACCAGAGCGCGATTCCCGCGCACATGGTGAGCACCGCAGTCACCGCCTGGTGAACATGGGGGACGTCGAAGTCACCACCCGCCACACCCGCCTCCGCGATGGTGACGAACAGGTGCTCCTGCGCGTCGCGCGAGCCCACGACCCGTTTGCGGTCCACCTCGTCGAGGTACCGCAGCTCGGTGTTCGCCACCAGGCAGGCTTGCTGATTGCGGGCGGTGTACAGCGAATGCGCGACCACCGCGGCCGTCCACTGCTCCGCCGGCGCGGACCCAGCCTTCCGCAGAGCGGTCCGGGTGGCGGTGAACTGCTCGTCACTGGCCGACCGCAGAATCTCGACCAGGAGCTCGTCCTTGTTCTCGAAATGGTTGTACACGTTGGCGGCACTGCAGCCCGCACGTTTGGCGATGGTGCGCATGGTCGCCGCATGAAAGCCGGCGGTATAGAACTCCTCCAGCGCCGCGTCCAGGATCCGCTGCCGGACGGAGGGAATCACCGCACCGCTTGACCGAGTGTTCATCCCTCGGAGGGTAGGTGCCGCACAAGGCGCGGGCAACACACCCTGCAGAAAACGCAGCTCACCAGCCTTCACGCACGTCGATCCAGGTGAACGGCGCACGGTGTTGACCGGCGGTAGCGCGTCCATTATGGTCCACATCACGTGAACACTCGTTAATGACCAGTTCGCGCATTCCGCTCCTCACACCGTGGAGGTATGCCACCTTGAGCACCCTCGAAGATCGAATTCGCCGCCTGGAAGACCTGGAGGCCATCCGGTACCTCGACGCGCAGTACTGCCGCCATCTCGACGACGGCAATTGGGACGCCCTGATGGATCTGTTCACCGACGACGGCGAATTCGACGGGCTGTCCAACCCTAAGGGCAAGAGCGAGATGCGGGCGTTCTTCGCCGGCCTCGCCCCTGGCGGGCTCACCGCGTTCTGGCATTTCATCACCAACCTGGAGATCGACCTCGACGGCGATCGCGCCACCGTCCGCTCGTTCCTGTGGCAGCCCTGTGTATCCGACGGCAACGCCTCCATCGCCGCCGGCCGATACACGGACGAGGCCGTCAAAGTCGACGGCCGCTGGTTGTACCGCGTCAAGCAGGTGCGCTTCCACTACTTCGGTCCGCTCGCGGAGGGCTGGGACGAGAACCAGTTTGCGCTCGACTCGGCACGACGTGCGGCGGTGAACGCGTGACCACCGAGTCCCCCGCCACCGCGGCGAGCGCAGCCGTCTGGTCACCGATTCTCGTGTTGCCGGAGTTCGTCGAACTGCGACGACGACGCCGGGCGGTCACTGCCGGACTCGGCCTGATCGCGATCGCACTGTTCTCAGGCTTTCTCGTCGGATTCGCCTTCTTCCCCGAATTCCTCGGCGACAACTCGGCGTTCGGCATTCCACTGTCTCTGTGGGTGGTGTTCTCCCAGTTCGCCGGCACCTGGGTGCTCGTGTACGCGTACTTCCGGCTTTCCCGAACCTATATCCAACCCGCAGCCGATGCCGCAGTCCGGGCCATCGCGCAACGTGATCAGGAGGTTGCCTCATGACCGGCGACGCCGATTTCCTCGCCATCGGCATCTGCGCTGCCGTCATCTCACTCACGCTGTGGGTGACATTCGCCGCATCGCGCCGAAGCCGAAGCGCCACCGGATTCTTCGCTGCGGGTCGCTCGATCACCGGCTGGCAGAACGGTTTCGCGATCGCCGGCGAATTCATTTCGGCCGGTAGCTTCCTGGGCACCACCGGCTTGATCTTCTACAAGGGCGTCGACGGCGCCGTCATTCTGTGCACGTCGGTGGTCTCCTTCCTCCCCGTCCTCTTCCTCCTCGCCGAGAAGATGCGGAACGTCGGAAAGTTCACGCTCGCGGATGTTCTGGTGTTCCGGACCGGCGCACGACGCGTCCGGGTGGTGGTTGCGCTCAGCACCATCGTCACCGGTACGTTCGTGCTGCTCGCCCAGCTCGTGGCGGCGGGTGTCCTGCTCGAGTCCGTCTCGGGGATCCCGTTCGGTCTCTCCGTCGTGGTGGCCGGATCACTCATGGGCATCTACGTCTTCGTCGGCGGAATGCTGGCGACCACGTGGGTTCAGGTGATCAAGTCGTCCATCCTGTCGATCCTGGCGATCGTGGTGTGCCTCGGGATCCTCGCGAAGTTCGGCTTCAGCGTCCCCGGCATGCTCGGGGCGGCAACCTCGAACGCCGCGGCCGGAGATGCCATCCTCTCGCCGGGCCTGATCTTCGGGCAGACCGGTGCGATCAACCTGATCTCGTACTCCCTGGCGTTCGCGCTCGGCACGGCCGGTATGGCGCACATCCTGATTCGCTTCTTCACCGTCCCCGAGGCCGCGACGGCCCGGAAGTCACTGGGCTGGACCGTCGCGCTGTGCAGCATCTTCTACCTGATCGTCATCGTCATGGGCTTCGGCACCGCCGCGCTTCTCGGTCCCGACGGGGCGGATCGTGTCGGCGCCGGCGGCAATCTCGCAGCACCCACGCTGGTCACGGAACTCGGCGGAGGCGTCGGCACCATCGGTGGTTCGATCGCGCTGGCCATGGTGGCTGCCGTCGCGTTCGCGAGCATCGTCGCCGTCGTCGCGGGCGTCGTGATCTCGGCTGCGGGAACGTTCGCCCACGACGTGTGGCCCACCCTCACCCGCCGGAAGTCGGCCGACGCCGGCACGGAGACTGCGGATGCCCGCGAGGCGAAGATCGCCCGGTATGCGGCGGTCGCGTTCAGCGTCGTCGCGATCGGACTGACGATGGCAATCGGCGACACTACAAATATCACCTACTTCATGGGTATGGCCTTCATGGTCGCAGGCAGTGCGCACCTGCCCAGCCTGCTGCTCAGTCTCAACTGGCGGCGGTTCAACAGCACAGGCGCCGTGTGGGGCATCTCCGTCGGATTAGCATCCACCGTGGTCAGCCTGATGTTCACGGAGGCGCTCTGGCTGGGTAGTGGACCGGCGCCGCTGACCATTCAGTTGCCGGTGATCATCACGATGCCGCTCGGGCTCGCCGCCGCCGTGATCGGCTCCCTCGCCGGCGAACGCCTTCACGGCCGTTCGGCAGATCGAGACGAGAAGTTCGCCGAGATGCTGGTGCGCGCCGAGACCGGTATCGGCGCGGAACTCGCAGAGGCGCACTAGGTTTCACGCTCGGCCGATGCCCCCGCCGTCACGGCGGGGGCATCGGCCGTGACGTGTGTCCGGCGCCACCCTGGACAGCACTTGTACCTATCGGTACAGTCTGTACTGAAAGGTACAAGAACTCCTGGAGGAGCGCCCACCATGTCCGTTCGCCCACCCGCACCCCCGTTCACACTCGACACCGCGATCGCGAAGGTCCGCGCCGCCGAGGACGGCTGGAATTCCCGTGATCCCGAGAAGGTCGCGCAGGCTTACACCGAGGACAGTTGGTGGCGCAATCGGTCCACCTTTCTGCAGGGGCGCCGCGAGATCGTCGACTTCCTCGCCGGGAAGTGGGACCGCGAACTGGAATACCGTCTGATCAAGGAACTGTGGGCGCACGACGGGAATCGGATCGCGGTCCGGTTCGCGTACGAGTTCCACGACACCGACGGGCAGTGGTTCCGCGCGTACGGCAACGAGAACTGGCAGTTCGACGACAACGGTCTGATGCGGTGGCGTCACGCCAGCATCAACGACGTGCCGATCGACGAATCCGACCGCAAGTTCTTCTGGGACATGTCCGGCGTGCGACCGTCGGATCATCCCGGACTGAGCGATCTCGGCCTCTGACCGCCACACGAGGAGTAGTCATGCCCCGAGCAGTAGCCGAGCGCGGCGACGTCGTCCCCGTGCTGGCGGAGGTGTTCCGATCCCACGGGTTCGACGGCGCGAGCCTGGCCGTCATCACCGAGCACACGGGACTCGGCAAAGGCAGCCTGTACAACTTCTTCCCTCGCGGCAAGGACGAGATGGCGGAGGCGGTCCTCGACGAGGTCGACGCCTGGTTCCAGACCGCCGTATACCTGCCGCTGCGCGGGTCCGAGCCCGCCACTGCCCGTCTGGAGCGGATGTTCGACGAGGTCGAGACGTACTTCCGGTCGGGACGCCGAATCTGCCTGTTCGGCGCGTTCGCGCTCGGCCTCGAACGCGACCGCTTCGCCGACCGGGTCCGCGCCTACTTCACCGACTGGGTCGATTCGCTCGCCGGCGCTCTCGCCGACACCGGCCACGGCAGGCAGTCGCGGCCGCTCGCCGAGGAGGTCGTCGCGGGAATCCAGGGCGCGCTCGTCCTCGCGCGCGCCCTGGACGACCCCGACAGTTTCACGCGCATCCTCACCCGGCTACGCCGCTCGGTCGGAGATCCGACGACATCGCGCGCGTAGGATTCGGATGCGTCAACTCGAGAAGTGAGGCAGCCGTGATCTTCATCGTCGTCAACTTCACCGTGAAACCGGACCACGCGGACGGCTGGCTCGACCTGGTGCAGCCGTTCACCGACGCGACCCGAAACGAACCGGGCAACCTGTGGTTCTACTGGTCGCGGGCGGTGGAGGATCCGAACCTGTACGTCCTCGTCGAAGCGTTCCGTGACGACGACGCCGCCGTCGCCCACGTGCAGAGCGAGCACTTCCAGAACGCCTTGCGCGAGTTGAAACCCGCCCTCGCGCAGACGCCGCGGATCATCAACACCACGATCGACGGCACCGAGTGGTCGCTGATGGGTGAACTCGAAGTCGACTGACCTCGTCCGGCTTCACGCTGAAGTCGCGTGCACCGCGCGTTAGCCTGGAAACGTGGCTTCCGATCTCACCGAATTCGACGCAGTGATCTTCGACTTCTCCGGCACGCTGTTCCGGCTGGAAGAGGACGACAGCTGGATGGCCGACCTCACCGACCACGAAGGTGAGCCGTTCGACCTCCACCAGCAGGCCGAGTTGATGCGGCGCATGACGGCGCCCGTCGGTCAGACCGTCGAGATGGATGCCGCCGAGCACCACGCGTGGACCAACCGCGACCTCGACCCTCGGTTCCACCGGCAGGCGTACCTCGACGTTCTGCGCAAGTCCGGGGTCGCACACGAGGACCAGGCGGTCGGACTGTACGAGCGGGTCATCGACCCGGGATGCTGGAGCGCATACCCCGACACCGCGGAAGTGCTTGCGTCACTGAAGGACCGGGGAATCAAGGTCGCGGTGCTGAGCAACATCGCGTTCGACATCCGGCCCGCGTTCGCGGATCTGGGAGTCGAGCATCTCGTCGATGCGTTCGTGCTGTCGTTCGAGGTGGGTGCGATCAAACCGGACCCGAAGATCTTCGAGCACGCTCTCGCCGCACTCGGTTCCGAGCCCGAACGTACTCTGATGATCGGCGACAGCGAGGAAGCCGACGGTGCGGCACGAAAGGTGGGCTGCGCGTTCGCACTCGTCGAACCCGTTCCCCTCGCGGAGCGCCCGGACGGTCTCCGAACAGCCCTCGGTGCCTTCGGCCTGTGAGTACTTATTAACCACGGGCGGTTAACAAGTACTCACGGGTGCGAAGCGCACAATCCGCGGCCGGTGACGAGAGGCAGGTCGAGTGCGGTCACCAATCCGGGCTTTGCCCCGACCACCGCGTGCACCGAATTCACCAGCCGCATCGCGGTGACGATCATCCCCGACACGTTGTGGTCGCCGTTTTCGCCGTGGTGGTTGAACTCGACGGTCATCATCGGCTCGCCCGTGATGTCGATGCGGTAGCACCCGTCGCCGCGGGTCGGTTTCGGCCAGTCCGGTTTCTGTTCGGGGTGGGTGCGGGTGACGTGCTCGAGGACCACGCGAGGCACTCCGTCGACCGTGCCGACGACTTCGAACCGCACCGCCGCCGCCGTTCCCTTCGCGATGTGGCACGAGAGAATGTCCAGGTCCTGCTCGGCGGGGATGCGTTCGAATTTCTCCACCAGCGGTTCGTCGAGCGTGAGGTCCAGTCCCGCGGCGATCTGGCGGACGACGCTCCCCCATGCCAGAGACAGCACGCCCGGCTGGAACAGCATCGGCGTCTCCTCGACAGGTTTGCCGAAACCGAAGATCTCGGTCATCACCACCGGCTGGTAGTAGGTGGAGTAGTCGGCGATCTCGGCGCAGCGCACCTCGTCGATCCGCTGCGACAGGCTCGTCATGGCCAGCGGCAGAACGTCGTTCGCGAATCCGGGGTCGATACCGTTCACGTGGAGGCTCGCGTCTCCCTGCTCGCCGGCGCGGTGGATGCGGTCGACGAGTTCGTCCGGGACCACACCGATCGGGTACTGCAACAGAACAGGTCCCGAGGACACGACGTTGATGCCCGCCTCGAGGAAGGAGATCAGGTCCTCGATGGCGTCGAAGATGCGGTCGTCCGTCATCGCGGTGTGCACGATGCAGTCCGGCTTCAGGGCGAGAAGTGCTGCTTTGTCGTCGGTCGCCGCCACGCCGAGTTCTCTTCCGAGACCGGCCAGCTCCCCGGCGTCCTTCCCGACCTTCTCCGGATCGGACACCCACACACCGACCAGTTCGAGGTCGTCGCGGGCGTCGATCCCTGCGATGGCGTGACGCCCGACCGTACCGGTGGACCATTCGACGACGCGGTATCTCATGAGTTCTCTCCGAGTTCCAGAAGTAGCACCCCTCCCGCGAATGTAACAGGTTCTAGTTTACCGGGTGGACGATTGCCGAAGAGTGCTATCGCGGTTCGGCGTCAGGGAGAATCCATACGTATGACACCCACCGACGTCTACCGCGCACCGATGCGTTCCCGTCGCGACGACGTGGACCCAGGGCTCGCGGTGCAGCGCGCGCTCGCCATGCACGTGTGTGGAATCGGCGGTTTGCTGGCCCCACCTCCCGTCGATCTGAGTGAGGCGCTCGACGCGACCGAGCGCACCTACGGCGATCCGGCCGCACGCCGGCTCGAACGCTTCACGCAGGTGCTGGACGGATCGTTCGTCTGGTCGCGTGACGCCGACGGGCTCTACCTCCTCGGCCGGATCGACGGTCCGTGGCGCTACGACTCGAGTCCGGAGGCCACGGCTGTGGATCTGGTGCACCTCCGAGACTGCGAGTGGCTCGACGTACCCGTCGCCGAGCTCGACGTACCGCCCGCGACCGTGCACACCTTCGCCCGCGGTGGACGCAACTTCCAACAGACCCACCACCCTGACATCGCCGAGCAGACGCGGCGCGTGTGGGACCGCGGAAGGCGGTGACCCGACGCGCCGCGCCGAACGTGGCTGTCCGACCTCCCCGCCGTCGTCGAAACGCTGAGTCGGCAGTGGTCGCTGGACATCGGTCGCCCGTTCCAGCCGGGCGGCGTGACGTCCTGGACGGCGCCCGCCCGTACCGCCGCCGGCGAACGCGTGGTGCTGAAGGTCGGCTGGCGACACGACGAGGCACTGCACGAAGCGGACGGACTCGCGGCCTGGGACGGTGACGGCGCCGTCCGACTGCTCGACCACCGCGTGCTCGACCACACCACGGCGCTGCTCCTCGACTCGGGCACATGGGCGCGATGCTCCGCCCGTGAGTACTTATTAACCTTAACCGCCCGTGGTTAATAAGTACTCACAGGCGGAGCTACCAGCGGTACCCGAGCAGGCCCAGCACGAATTCGAGCCAGTCGGGAAGTCCGGGATCGCGGAACATCGAGGGCCTCCTCAGCACGGTGTAACGGTGTCGACCTGTCTATCGGCACCGAAGACCCCGGCGTTAGAGCACTGCATTCCGTCGGATTTACAAATCTTCATATTTGTCTAGCCCCTGGATCAAAGCCCGTGTACTGTCCAAATGAGAGTGAGCTGGTTCATACCGGCACGGCTACTGGACGAGGAGGTTCGGATCGTGACGACGTCGAATGTCGGCAGGATTTCAGGAGAGGCGCCACCGGAAGCGTGGCGTGACCGCAAGCGCTACCTGTGGTTGATGGGATTGATTCCCCCGACCGCAGTGTTCCTCGCTGCGGGGCTCGTGTGGGCTTTCAACCAATGGGGATGGTCGGCGGCGGCTCCGGTGTGGTGGTGGATCGGCGCCCTGCTGTTGTTCGGACTGCTTCCACTCCTCGACAGGTTCTTCGGGCCCGACGGCCAGAACCCGCCCGAGGAAGTGATGGAACAGCTCGAGAACGACAGGTACTACCGGTACTGCACCTACGTGTTCATCCCGTTCCAGATGGCGAGCCTGGTGTTCGCGTGCTACCTCTGGTCGGCGGACAACCTCTCCTGGCTCGGCATCGACGGCGGCCTCGGGCTGGTGTCGAAGGTCGGCGTCGCGTTCAGCGTCGCCGTCATGGGCGGCATCGGCATCAACACCGCACACGAGATGGGCCACAAGAAGACCGAGCTCGAACGGTGGCTGGCCAAGATCACTCTCGCGCAGACCTTCTACGGTCACTTCTACATCGAGCACAACCGTGGCCACCACGTTCGGGTTGCCACGCCGGAGGATCCGGCGAGTTCACGCTTCGGCGAGAGCTTCTGGACGTTCCTGCCCCGCAGCGTCTGGGGAAGCCTGAAGTCGTCCTGGGAGCTCGAGAAGACGCGGATGCAGCGACTCGGCAAGAGCACGTGGAGCATTCACAACGACGTACTCAATGCCTGGCTCATGTCAGTAGTGCTGTTCGGTGTGCTCATCACCGTCTTCGGTCCGGTCGTCATCCCGTTCCTGATCATTCAGGCGGTCTACGGTTTCTCTCTCCTCGAGACGGTCAACTACCTCGAGCACTACGGTTTGATGCGTCAGAAGACCGCCAGCGGCCGCTACGAACGCTGCGCTCCCGCACACAGCTGGAACTCCGACCACATCGTCACCAACATCTTCCTCTACCACTTGCAGCGTCACAGCGACCATCACGCGAACCCGACCAGGCGGTACCAGACGCTCCGGAGCATGGACGGCGCCCCCAACCTGCCCAGCGGCTACGCCAGCATGATCACGCTCGCGTACTTCCCGCCGCTCTGGCGCAAGGTGATGGATCACCGCGTGCTCGACCACTACGACGGCGACATCACCCGCGTGAACATCCAACCCGGCAAGCGCGAGAAGGTGCTGGCCAAGTACAGCGGCGGAGTTCGGTGATGGCCGCCTACCAGTGCCCGGTCTGCGACTACGTCTACGACGAGGCCTCCGGCGCACCGCGTGAGGGATTCCCCGCCGGCACCGCGTGGACCGATGTGCCCGACGACTGGTGCTGCCCCGACTGCGGGGTCCGCGAAAAGATCGATTTCGACCCGAAGGTGGCGTGACATGAGTACCGATTTCAAGCTTTACCGCTGCGCCCAATGCGGATTCGAGTACGACGAGGCCGAGGGCTGGCCGGAGGACGGCATCGAGCCCGGCACCAGGTGGGACGACATTCCCGAGGACTGGTCGTGCCCCGACTGTGGGGCCGCCAAGGCGGACTTCGACATGGTCGAGGTCAGCCGGGCATGAGCGCAATGCCGAATCTCCCCGCGGAACTGTCGACGGTGGTCATCGTCGGGTCCGGTATCGCAGGGGCGAGCGCCGCGCAGACGCTCCGGTCGGAAGGCTTCAGCGGGCGCGTCGTCCTGATCGGAGACGAACCCGCACCGCCGTATCGGCGGCCGACGGTGTCGAAGGACCTCCTGTCGGGTGCCACTACCCCGGAGAAGGCCGCGCTGAAGCCGGACTCTTTCTGGAAGGAAAGAGATATCGAATTGATCACCGGTGCAACGGCAGTCGAACTCGACACCCGGCGGAAGTTGCTGACGCTCTCCTCCGGCGACACACTGCAGTTCAGTGCCCTGCTGCTCGCGACCGGTGGCCGGGCCCGAAAACTCGAGGGTGTCTCCGGTGCGCACGTCTTCACTCTGCGGTCGATGGCCGATGCCGATTCCCTTCGCGAGTCGATTCGGCGCACCGGTTCCCTGCTCGTGATTGGCGGGGGTCTCATCGGATGTGAGGTCGCGGCCACGGCGAGGTCGCTCGGCGCGGAGGTCACCGTCCTCGAACGAGACCCGTCGCTCCTCAGTCGAATTGTGCCCCCGGAAATCTCGACGATGATCGCGTCGCTGCACTCCGAGAACGGCGTCGACGTCTGCACGGATGTCGCACTGTCGTCGCTCGACGTGAGCGACGACGGCTCCGTCCGCGCCACCGCAGACGACGGTCGCAGCTGGAGTGCAGGCACCGTCCTCGTGTCTGTCGGCACCGTCCCCGAGGTGACGCTCGCGGTCGCGGCGGGACTGCGCGTCCACAACGGCATCACCGTCGATGAGCGGTTTCGCACCTCGGCCGACGGCGTCTACGCGGCCGGAGACGCCGCCAACCTCCCCGGTGCGCGTGTCTCCGAGCGTTTCCGTTCCGAACATTGGAACGGCGCTCAGGCACAGGGGATTGCCGCCGCGCACTCCATCCTCGGGAAACCCACGCCGTTCACCGACGTTCCGTGGGGATGGTCCACGCAGTACGGCCACAACGTGCAGTTCGCCGGCACGACCCGTTTCGACGACGACTACGTGATCCGCGGTTCGATCGACGATCGCGATTTCACAGCGGTCGCGGTGCGTGCGAGCACGCCGGTCGGGGTCATCGCCGTGGGCCGCCCGAAAGACCTCCGAACCGTGCGCACCATGATCGCCCGGGGCGGCACAGTCGACCGCGCCGCATTGGCGGACGAGTCGGTTGCTCTGACCGACGTGCTCGCCGGCGAGCGGGAAGGTCGGGTTCCGGCCGCCCGCTAGCATCGAGGTCATGTCCGCAGACGACCGCACCGAGCGACAGAGTCGATACCGGCTGGCCGCGACGTCGCTGATGCGGGAGACAACCCTCGATGCGCTCCGGGAACTGCTGCTCGAACGTCCCTGGCCGACAATCACCATGACCGACGTCGCGGTCGCCGCCGGGCTGAGCAGGCAGACGATCTACAAAGAGTTCCGCTCGCGGCGCGGCCTGGCGGAGGGGTACGCACTTCGGCTGACCGACAGCCTCGTCACCGTCATCGAATCCGCTCTGTACGAGAACCCCGGCGACGCGACAACTGCTCTGCGGGAAGGTTATGCGACGTTCTTCGAACTCAGCGGAGCCGATCCCCTGGTGATGTCGCTGCACCAGGGGAAGGCACCCGAGGATCTGCTGCGCCTGATCACGACGGACAGCAACATCATCATTCGTCCCGCAGCCGAACGGCTCGCAGTGACGTTGCAGCGGTCGTGGGTGAACTCGTCCCCGGACGACGCGGACATTATCGCGCACGCCATCGTCCGGCTCGCCTTGAGTTTCATCGCCAACCCACCCGAGGACACCGCGGCGGCGTCGGCGAACACCGCCAAGCTGTTCGCCCCGTTCGTTGCGGCTCCGCCACCCATGAGTACTTATTAACCGCCCGACGTTTATAAGTACTCACGGGGTGTCAGCCCAGCGGGGTGCCGACATAGTTTTCGGCGATGAGGGTGCGGCCGGCGACGGAGCGGGTGACCATGTCGAGTTCGGCGACCTGCCGCTTGTGGCCGAATCCGGTGTCGTCGGGGAGTCGGTGCAGCATCGAGGACATCCACCAGGAGAAGTGCTGGGTCCGCCACACGCGTGGGAGGACGCTGTCGGTGTAACCCTCGAGCCCGGCCCGGCTGCGGGTCGCGAAGTATTCGGCCATCGCCTTGGACAGGAAGTACACGTCGGCGATCGCCAGGTTCATGCCCTTCGCGCCGGTGGGGGGCACGGTGTGGGCGGCGTCGCCGGCGAGGAAGAGGTTGCCGTGCTGCATGGGTTCGCACACGAAGCTGCGGAACTGCAGGATCGACTTCTGGAAGATCTTGCCGTCCTTGATCTCCGCGCCTTCGCCGTCGACGCGGGCGTGCAGTTCCGACCAGATGCGGTCGTCGGACCAGTTGTCGACGGAGTCGTCCGGGTCGACCTGCAGGTAGTGCCGCTGGACCTCCGGTGTGCGGGTGCTGATGAGCGCGAAGCCGCGCGGGTGGTTGGCGTAGATCAGTTCCTCGGACGACGGCGGGGCCTCGGCGAGGATGCCGAACCAGGCGAACGGGTACTGGCGGAAGTGGTCGGTGCGCACGGTGGTCTCGGGGATGAGACCGCGGGTGGTGGTCCGCGAGCCGTCGCAACCGGCGACGAGCGCGCAGGTGAGTGTCTGCTCGTTGCCGTCGGCGTCGAGGTAGGTGATCTTCGGGTTGTCGGACGTGTGGTCCAGAACCTGCACGTCGGAGACGCCGAAGCGGATGTCGCCGTCGTCTTCGAGACGCCGGGCGATGAGGTCCTTGAGGACCTCGTGCTGCGGGTAGACGGTGACGGCGCGACCGTTCGTCAGTTCGTCGAAGTCGATGCGGTGGCCGCGGCCGCCGAACCGCAGTTCGATGCCGTGGTGGGTGAGTCCTTCACGCTTGACGCGGTCGCCGAGTCCGGTGTCGACCATCAGGTCGACGGTGTTCTGTTCGAGCACACCGGCCCGGATCGTGCCCTCCACCTCCTCGCGGGTGCGGCTTTCGAGCACGACGGAATCGATGCCCTTCAGGTGCAGGAGATGGGACAGCATCAGTCCTGCGGGACCCCCGCCGACGATCCCGACCTGTGTGTTCATGAGCAGACTCCTCGCGTAGTTCGTGACACCAGTCACTGTGCTGCCCGCCGTGTGATCGCAACACCCCCTCTTTCACTGAGTGAAAGACGAGCTACGCGACGCCGCGGGAAATGCCGCGTGCGGCCGCCCGCACCGCCGGGATCAGGGGCGCGGGATCCTTCTCCGCCGGAACCACGACGGACACCGCTGCCACCACCTCACCCGTCGACCGCGACACCGGCGCGGCCACGGCCAGCGTTCCGACGTTGAGGTGTTCGCGGCACGTGACCCAGCCGGTTCGGCGGATGTCGTCGAGGGTGCTGCGCAGGCGATGTTCGGTGGTGATGGTCGACGGGGTGAAGCGTTCGAGGCCCGCCGCGAGGACCTCGTCGAGCAGGTCCTTGCCGCCGAACGCCAACAGCACGAGGCCGCCGCTCGACGCGTGCAGCGGCAACCGGCCGCCGGCCCTCCCGACGACGGTCACGGCACCGCGCGCCGACAACCGTTCGATGTAGAGCGCCTCGAGATCTTCCCGGACCACGAGCTGGACGTTCTCACGCGTCGCCTCGTACAGGTCCTCGAGGTAGGGCAACGCCACCTGCCGCAATCCGTGGGCGCGGGGCGCGAGCGCACCCAACTCCCACAGCCGCACCCCGATCTCGTAGTGCCCGTCGTCGACGCGTTCGAGCGCGCCGTTGCCGACCAGTTGACGGCACAGCCGGTGCACCGTCGGCAGCGGCAGTCCGGTGCGCCGGCTCAGCTCCGACTGCGACAGCCGAGGGCGCTCCGAGGTGAACGAACCCAGCACCAGGAAGGCGCGTCCCAGCATGCTGCGGTCGTCTTCGGACATGCCGCCAGTATCCCGGTCACCACCAGCGGGTGGCCATGCCGATCTGACGGTCGAGTTCGGGGACGAGGCTCCGGACGTACGTCGCCGAGAGGTGATGCGAATCGTGGTACACGAGGATGTTTCCCTGCACCGCACGGCAGATCGCCACGTCACACACGGCGTCCGTGAGGTCGAGCGGATGCACCGACAGCAGGTCGCGGGCCGCCTCGAGCGTCGGGTTGTCCGGGGCCAGCACGTCGTCGCGGGGCATCCCGCAACTGTCCGCGTCGCCGCCGTCGGCGAGGCAGTCGACGACCGAATACGGGACGCCGTCGTTGTGCAGCCACGGCGTGTCGCGGATGCCGAGGAACGGGAGCCCGAAATCCGCCAGCCGCGCCCACAGGCCCACGTAGTCGTCGGGGGTGACGTCGCCGGCGCCCTCCTCGTTGGGCCTGGAGGACGTCGAGAACACCCAGTCCGGCCGGTGATCCCGGAGACGGTCGAGCACGTCGCGGGACCAGTCGCCGCACTCGGGATACGGCTCGCCGGCGAGCAGCGGGACGTCCGCGACGGTCAGCGGGCACCCCATCTTGAGGTACGTCTCGACCCGGATGCCGCGCTGTTGCCCGATGCGATCGAGCGCGGGCACCCAGTGCTCGGCGTGGGAACTGCCCACCACGGCGATCGTCCGGTCGGCGGTGAGGTCGCCGTACACGCAGGTGACGACGTCGCGGGTGCTCAGATCGGAGATGCAGCCGTCGAGGGTCGGCTGCGGAAGATCTCCCGACGCCTCGAGCAGGGTGGGTCGCATGTCCGTGCGCGGCGCGAACGCGCCGTCGGTCAACGACGCCGCGCCCGGGTACAGCCACGGGTCCAGCTCACCGACCCGGGCGGTCGTCTCGGGGTTGCGGACCAGATACACGTGCCAGCCGGACGCGGTCCCGACCACGGCGACGCCGAGGATCGCGACCAGCGCGGTCAGCGCTCGCCTCGGCCGGGCCGACCCGGTCTGGAACCGCGCTTCGATCAGCCGCTGGGTGAGCCACGCCAGCACCAGCGACACGAGGGTCACCGCGAGTCCGCCGAGCGCTCCGACCGCGGGCCGCTCCCGCCACGTGAGGTAGAAGATGAGGATCGGCCAGTGCCACAGGTACAGCGAATACGCCAGGCCACCGAGTTCGACGAACGGCCGCGACGCCATCATCGTCACGATCCCCGGCTGCTCGGACCGCCCGGCGCCCGCGAGGATCAGCGCCACCGCCGCGCCGACCGGGATCAGGGCCGCCGGTCCGGGGAACAGGGCGGCGCCGTCGACGAGGAACCCGCATCCGAGGACCACGGCGAAGCCCGACACCGCGAGGACGGTCCGCGACCACCGGGGCAGCGCGACCCGGTGCACGACGAGCGCGAGCAACGCCCCCGCGAGCAGCTCCCACAGTCGCGCGAACGTGTCGAAGTACGCCCACGACTGCCGGTCCTGCGACAGCACGG
This sequence comes from Rhodococcus sp. IEGM 1307, assembly GCF_030056915.1. Classification (NCBI taxonomy): domain Bacteria; kingdom Bacillati; phylum Actinomycetota; class Actinomycetes; order Mycobacteriales; family Nocardiaceae; genus Rhodococcus; species Rhodococcus sp. IEGM 1307. The sequence goes on along the minus strand of NZ_JASHKW010000012.1, from coordinate 29,132 downwards.
CCGCGTAGGCGAACGACGCCCCGAACCCGAGAACGAGGACACCACCCAGCACGCGGCGGAGGAGGTCCGGTCGGCCGCGACGACGGCACGTCCACGCGATCCCGGCCACCACCGCGAGGGCGACCAGATAGAACTGCCCCTGCACGGACATCGACCACAGGTGCTGCAGCGGACTGACCGACGCGTCGGCGGCGGCGTAGTCGGATGCCGTCCGGGCCAGCTGCCAGTTCTGCACGTACAGCAGTGACGCGAGGAGTTGGTCCGCAATCCCCGACCACTGCGTGAACGGCCGCTGGATCACCGTCACGACCGCGGTCGCGGCCGACACCACCACGAGCGCGGGCAGCAGCCGGCGGGCGGTGCGCCGCAGGACGGCGGGAATCGACGGACCCGAATCCGCCCCGGCGCGTCGCACGAGCATGCCCGTGAAGAAGAACCCGGAGAGGACCAGGAAGATGTCGACGCCGCCGGACACCCGCCCGAACCACACGTGATAGACCACGACCAGCGCGATCGCGATTCCGCGCAGACCGTCGAGGTCGTACCGGTAACCGTTCACGGCCGACGGTGGCGCCGCGGCGTGGCTCGGACGGCTCGCAGCCACCTGGGGGTTGGGTCTCACAATCCGTCCTGGCTCATCGATTCGGTACCCGATCGATTATCCACACAGGCTTTACCAGTTCTTGACCTGCCGGGGCGTGGAGTAGCCGATGTTTGACAGGCAACTATGGCGCGCCACACAATAAGTCCGCGTATAGAACTAGGGTTCGCATCGCGAACGCCCCGCGCACATCACCGCCGAATGTCGAGGACATCATGACCACTTCCCAACGAAGCGCCGCCCGCGCCTCCACCGCCCTCTGGGTCGCGCCCCTGTGCTGGGTTGCCGTGCTGCTCGACGGCTTCGACCTGGTGGTCCTCGGTGCCGTCATCCCTTCACTCCTCGACTACGAGGACTGGGGTCTGACCACTGGAACGATCACGTTCATCTCGACATTCGGCCTGGTCGGCATGACCATCGGCGCACTGGTCATCGGGACGCTGACCGACGTCATCGGACGCCGGCGAGCCCTTCTGTATGCCGTTGCGGCGTTCTCCGTTCTCACGCTCCTCTGCGCCATGGCGCCCAATCCGTTCTTCTTCGGGCTGTTCCGCTTCCTCGCGGGAGTCGGACTCGGCGGCGCACTGCCGACGGCGCTGGCCCTGGTCAACGAGTTCTCGAAGAGGCAGGGCGGCGGTTCCGCGTCGACGCTGCTGATGACCGGATATCACGTGGGTGCCGTCGCAACCGCTGCGCTGGCGATCGTGCTGATCGAACCGTTCGGCTGGCGTTCGATGTTCGTCGTCGGCGCCCTGCCCGCCGTGGTCCTGATTCCGCTGATGCTGCGGTATCTCCCCGAGTCCCCGTCGTACCTGCTGGCGCACGGCAAGCGCGCCGAGGCCGAGGCCGTCGCGAAGCAGTACGGCCTGGAGCTGGAGGCTGCACCCGCCGCCGACGCTCCCGTCGCGGCCTCGGCGAACCCGGTGCGCGCCCTGTTCTCGCGTCCGTTCCTGCGCAACAGCATCGCCATCTGGGTCACGTCGTTCATGGGACTGCTGCTCGTCTACGGTCTCAACACGTGGCTGCCGACGATCATGCGTGAGGCGGGCTACAACCTCGGCGCGTCGCTGACGTTCCTGCTGATCCTCAACGCGGGCGCGGTGGTCGGTCTGCTGATCGCGGGCGGCGTCGCCAACAAGATCGGCCCGCGCACGGCGGCCATCATCTGGTTCGCGGGCGCCGCGGTGTTCCTCGCCCTGCTTAGCGTCAAGGTGTCGTTCGGCATCTACGCCCTGGTGTTCCTCGCCGGCTGCTTCGTGTTCAGCGCACAGGTTCTCGTCTACGCGTTCACGAGCGCGAACCACCCGCCGCAGATCCGCGCGACCGCGCTCGGGTGGTCGGCCGGTGTGGGCCGGGTCGGCGCGATCTGCGGTCCGATCCTCGGCGGCGTCCTGCTGGGCGCCGGCTACGCGGTTCCGTGGGGCTTCTACGCATTCGCCCTGGTAGGGCTGTTCGGAGCGATCGCCATCTCCTCCACCCGGACGGTGCGCTGAACTCCTGACAGCCGTTCGATGAGTTTCGGGCGTGGGCGCGGTCTATATCGGCGAGGATGAATCGACGAGGACCTGCGAGAGGAACTGCGCCATGAAACCGATCACCCCCTGCCTCTGGTTCGACACCGAAGGTGAAGAGGCCGCGAAGTTCTACACGTCGCTGTTTCCGAATTCGCGGATCACGGAGGTCACCCACTACGGTCCGAACACTCCCGGTCCGGAGGGGGCGGTGTTGACGGTGTCCTTCGAGATCAACGGGCAGCCGTTCATCGCGCTCAACGGGGGCCCGCAGTTCACGTTCGACGAGGCCATTTCCTTCGAGATCCTGTGCAAGGATCAGGCGGAAGTGGACCGGTATTGGGACGCCCTCACCGGCGACGGTGGTGAGGAAAGCCAATGCGGTTGGGTCAAGGACCGTTTCGGCGTCTCCTGGCAAGTGGTGCCCGAGCGGCTGTACGAACTCATGCGCGACCCGGACACCGAGAAGGCGCAGCGCGCCATGCAGGCCATGCTGCAGATGCGCAAACTCGACGTCGCCGAACTCGAGAAGGCGTTCGCGCAGGCGTGATGCCTGCCGACGAGAAGGTGGACGGCATGAGCGCGGACGGCAAGACCCACATCAACGGGGTGCACACGGTGGCGGTCCCCGTGACCGATCAGGATAGGGCGCTCGAATTCTATTTGGGCGCACTCGGTTTCGAACGCCGCATGGATGCGGAGTTCAGTCCCGGACAGCGGTGGGTGGAGGTGGCGCCACCGGGATCGGCGACGTCGATCGCGCTCGTGCCCGCACGCGACGGCGTCCCCGCGGGCGTCGAGACGGGCATCCGCCTCACCACCTCGGACGCCGACGCCGACCATGCGACCCTGTCGGCGAACGGCGTCGACGTGGACGCGGAGGTGCTGCGGATGGGCGACTACGTGCCGCCCATGTTCTACTTCCGTGACCCGGACGGCAACAAACTGGTCATCGTCGAAGTGGGTTGAGCTGCACCCCCGACGACAGGGTCAGCACCTGGTCGGCGCGTTCCGCGTCGCAGGATTCGTGCGTGGCCACGACGACGGTCGCACCGCGCGCGGCCTCTTCGCCGACGACGTCGCCGATCACCGCGCGGGCTTCCGCGTCGAGACCGGTGGTCGGCTCGTCGAGGAGTAACAGGTCGCCGCGTTGCACGAGCGCCTGCGCGAGCAGGGCACGTTGACGCTGGCCGCCCGACAGTGTGCCGATCCGCCGCCGGCCGAGGTCTGCGAGACCGAGCCTGCCCAGCGCCTCGTCGACGGCCTCCCGGTCGCCGGGGGTGAGCCGTCGCCACAAGCCACGCCGGCGCCAGGCTCCCATGGCCGCCACCTCGCGCACGGTCAGCGGTAGCTGATCGCTCACCGCATTGCGTTGCGGCACATATGCCGTGCCCAACCCCTTCGTGCCGTCGATCCGTCCCGCCGTCGGTCGCGCGATGCCGGCCAGGCACTGCAGGAGCGTCGACTTCCCCGAACCGTTGTGCCCCACGACGGCCGTGACCGTACCCGGCCCGAGCCGGGCGCTCACACCGTTCAACGCCGGGGTCTGGCCGTACCGAACCTCGATTTCGCTTACGACAATCATTATCGTTAGATTAGCAGAGTGCAGTGGCTACTCGACCCCCTGATGGTGTCCTTCGTCCGGCGTGCGCTCTTCGCGGGAATGCTGGTGTCCGTGCTCTGCGGGCTGGTGGGCACGTGGGTCGTGTTGCGCGGCATGGCCTTCATGAGCGAGGCCATCTCGCACGGCATGCTGCCCGGCGTGGCCGTCGCCTATCTCGCCGGCGCGAATCTCCTCGTCGGCGCGGCCGCGAGTGCGGTCGTCATGATCCTCGGCGTCGCCTGGGTGTCGAAGAACTCGCGACTGTCCGAGGACACCGGGATCGGCCTGCTGTTCGTCGGCATGCTCGCGCTGGGTGTCGTGATCGTCTCGCGTGCAAGGTCGTTCGCGGTCGATCTCACAGCCTTCCTGTTCGGTGACGTCCTGTCGGCGACACCGGGAGACCTGATCTGGCTCGCGGCGGCGGCCGCGGTCGCCGGGATCGTCTCGGTGATCGCGTACCGCCCGTTCGTCACCCTCGTCTTCGACGAACGCAAGGCCCACACCCTGGGCCTGCAACCACGGTGGGCGCACCTCGCACTGCTCGCTCTGGTGGTCCTCGCGGTGGTCGCGTCGTTCCGCATCGTCGGCACCCTCCTCGTGTTCGGTCTCCTCGTCGCCCCGTCCGCCACCGCAGCACTGTTCGGCAGGTCGATCGGCGCGACGATGGCGATTGCCGTGCTCCTCGGCTGGTCCGCCACATTCGCCGGGCTGATCGTGTCGTGGAATGCCGACACCGCTGCGGGCGCGACGATCGCCGGAATCGCCGTGCTCCAGTTCTTCGTCGCAGCCCTCGCCCGGTCGGCGGCGCGACGACTTCGGCCTGCCTTTCGGCCAACCCCGATACCCGTTCGATAGATGGAGACCATGAATGCCGAACACCACCCTCGCCCGCGCAGCAATTGCCGCGGTCGCCGCGCTGGCCCTCGGAGCCTGCGCATCTCCACAGGAGGAGGCCGCGTCCCCCGACGGCCGGAGTCAACCGGGTAGCGACCTTGCCGCCGAGGCCGGATCCACCGAGGTCGACGGGCCCGAACCCCGGCTCGTCGTGTCGGACGCCGACTCCGGCCGGGTGGACGTGTTCGACCTCGCTACGGCAGAGAGACTCCATTCGTTCGAGTTCGACAATCCGGCGCGGGTGACGACGGTGAAGGACCGCTACGCGTTCGCCGTGGACGGCGCCGGCGGCGCGGTGCATGTCGTGGACGCCGGTTCCTGGACCATCGATCACGGTGACCACACCCACTCGTACACCAAACCGCCGGTCGAACTCGGCGCCCTCGAGGGTGGCAAGCCTGCGCACGTGATCGAAGGCGACGACAAGGTGGCGACGTTCTTCGACGGCGACGGACTCGCCCGCGTGATCGATTTCGCCGCCCTCCGCAAGGACAGCATCGACGTCGGGGCCGTCGTGGACGCCGACGCACCGCACCACGGCGTCGCCCTGCCGATCGCCGATGGTTTCGTGGTGTCGCACTCGGCCGCGGACGGAAGCGATTCCCGCCCCGGCACGTTCGAGGTCCACACCGCGCACGGGGAGGTCGAGCAGAGCTTCGACACCGCCTGCCCGAACATGCACGGCACGGCGGTGTCCGACACGAACGTGCTGGCCGCGTGCGACGACGGACTGTTCCTCGCGACCACCGCCGCCGGGGCGTGGACGTCGGAGAAGGTTCCGTACCCGGCAGGCATCGGCGCCGCCACCCGACCCACGTCGTTCCGCGGACACGACGGCCTGCCGATCCATGTCGCCGCCGCCGGACCCGCTGCCACCAACGACGGGGTGCTGGTCTTCGATGCCCGCACCCGCGGGTGGACGCACGTCCGGACGCCGGATCGCGCGCTGAGCGTCGCACTGGCGGGCGACGGTCGCTCCGTGTTCGCGGTCCTCGCGGACGGCACCTTCCGCGTGTACGACACGACGACCGGCGCGGAGACCGCGTCCTCGCACGTGCTGGCCGCCCCTTACGACGGGAGCGACGAGTCCGCAACGCTGCCTGCCGTCGTCGTCGGCGGCACCCGCGCATACGTCTCGGATCCCGCATCGAAGACGGTGACCGAGATCGACTTCCGGGACGACGCGCGGGTGGCGCGGACTCTCGACGTCGGAGTCGCCGCGTCCACCCTCGGCGTGGTGGGGCTGTGACCGGGATGCGGCGCCTGCTGCCGCTGACCCTGCTGGCCGCGCTCGCGGCGCTGTCCGTGACGGCGTGTTCCCCGGGCGCCTCCGACGGACCGGTCGTGGTCGTGACCACGAACATTCTGGGTGATGTGGTGCAGAACGTCGTCGGCGACGAGGCCGACGTGATGGTGCTGATGCCGAGAGGCGCCGATCCCCATTCGTTCGAGATCTCCGCGTCGGACGCCGCGCGGGTGGAGCGCGCCGACCTCCTCGTGTCGAACGGTCTCGGACTCGAGGAGGGAATCGGCAAGACCGTCGACACTGCACACTCCGAGGGAGTTCCGATCCTGCAGGTCGGTGAGGCCGTGCGGCCGATCGAGTACCGTTCCGGAAAGTCCACGGGCACCCTGGATCCGCACATCTGGACCGACCCGGACCGGGTACGCGAGGCCGTTGCACTGATCCGCGACGCGGTGATCGACCACGTGCCGGAGATCGACGCGGGGGCCGTCCGCCAGAACTCGGACAGCTACGCCCGGCAACTCGAAGAACTCACCGCCCGGATGACGGACAGATTCGCGGCCGTCCCCGCAGACCGGCGAAAGCTGGTGACCAATCATCACGTCTTCGGTTATCTGGCCGAACGTTTCGGCTTCGTCACCGTGGGGGCGGTGATTCCCAGCGGGACCACCCTGGCGTCGCCCAGCGCGTCGGACCTCTCGGACCTCGCCGCGACGATCACCGCGTCGCGGGTTCCCGCGATCTTCGTCGACTCCTCCCAGCCCGATCGGCTCGCGCAGGTCTTGGCCTCGGAGGCCGGTGTTCCCGTCGACGTCGTCTCGCTGTTCACGGAATCACTGGGCGAAAACGGCTCGGGCGCGGGCACGTACATCGAGATGATGGATTCGAACTCCCTGGCGATCGCGGAGGGGTTGAAATAGCGATGCATTCACACATGCACACTTCCGACTTTGACAACCGTTTGCAATAAGAGTTAATTCTCCTGGGTGACCCTTACGCGTAGACCTCTCCCCACCGCCGTTGCCGCCGTGGCACTCTCGGCGACACTGCTCACGTCCTGCTCCACCGACTCCGGCACGGCCGAAGCGACCACCACCGACTCGGCCACACCGCGGCTGGCACTGAGCTACGACGGCGGCGTGCTGGTTCTCGACGCGCAGAGCCTCGACGTGGTCGGTTCGGCCGAGGTGGACGGATTCACCCGGCTCAACCCCGCAGGCGACGACCGGCACGTGCTGGTCAGCACCGGAAACAGTTTCACCGCCCTCGACACCGCCGAACCCGCCCTCACCGACGTCGCGTTCGAGGCGAAGACGCCCGGACACGTGGTCCGGCACGACGGCAAGACCGTGTTGTTCGACGACGGCACCGGACTGGTGCGCGTGTTCGATCCGGCCGGACTCTCCGAAGGCACACCCGACACCACCGAGTTCACGACGCCGGAGGCGCATCACGGAGTGGCCGTGGAACTCTCCGACGGCAGCCTGCTCACCACCGTCGGCAACGAGGACGAACGCACCGGCATCGTCGTACTCGACCGCGACCGCAAGGAGATCGCGCGCAACGAGGACTGCCCCGGTGTGCACGGTGAGGCCGTCGCCGCCGGCGAGACGGTGGTCGTGGGATGCCAGAACGGCCTGCTGATCTACCGGGGCGGCGTCATCACCAAGGTCACCAGCCCGGACCCCTACGGGCGCATCGGAAACCAGGCCGGCGACGAGGATTCACCGATGATCCTGGGCGACTACAAGACCGATCCCGACGCCGAACTCGAACGCCCCGAACGGGTCTCGCTCACCGACACCGCCACCGGACAACTCACCCTCGTCGACCTGGGCACCAGCTACACGTTCCGCTCGCTCGGTCGAGCCCCGCACGGTGAGGCCCTCGTCCTCGGCACCGACGGCGCCGTGCACGTGATCGACCCGAACAGCAAGGCGGTCAGCCGCACCGTCGACGTCCTCGATCCGTGGACGGAGCCGGACAAGTGGCAGTCGCCGCGGCCCGCGCTGTACGTGCAGGACCACACCGCCTACGTGACCGACCCCGCGAACAAGAAGATCCACACGATCGACCTCGACACCTGGACCGTATCCGGGCAGGCCGACCTGCCGGAGACCCCGAACGAGATCACCGGCGTCACGGGCTGATTCGCTTACCGCGGCGTCAGTCTTCGGTTTCCAGCGGTCCCAGTTCCGCGTCGAGCGCCTCCTGCACCACCGCCATCGCCGACAACCCGGCGGGGGCGCCGCAGTAGGCGCTCGCGTGGATCACCGCCTCGACGATCTCGGTGCGGGTCAGACCGTTTCGCAGTGCACCCCGCACGTGGCCCTTCAGTTCACCGTGCGCACGCAGCGCGATGAGCATGCCGAGGTTGAGGAGGCTGCGGCTGCGCCGGTCCAGCCCCGGCCGGTTCCACACGGCGTCCCAGACGTGCTCGGTGACGAACTCCTGCAGCTGTTCGCTGTCGGTCCCCGCCGTGCGAGTGAGTGCCCGCTCGACGAAGTCGGGGCCCATCACCTCACGCCGCACCGTCAGCCCCGCCTCGACGGCCGGACTCCGCTTCCCGGGTTCTTCACTGGTCATGGGTTCACTCCTGTTCACAGCGCCTACGTGTTCGGGAGTCACTCTACGATTCGACGACGGAGTGCCCGCCTGCCTCGGACCATCGCGTCTCCGCGCCCACCACGGTCCGGGCTGTCGGTGATCCGGGATATAAAGGTCCCGGACCACCGACCCGCTGCCCAGGAGCTGTGATGCCCACCGAAGACGACGTGCGCGCGATGATGCTGGCGTTGCCGGAGGCGCACGAGGTGGTGATCGCCAACTGGGGCGACCAGCCGACGTTCCGCGTCCGCAAGAAGATGTTCGGTCTCGTCGGTTACGGCGCCCCCACCGTCTGCCTCAAAGCGACGAAGGAAACGCAGGCGGCCCTGCTGCAGGAGGATCCCGACGTCTTCCTGGTCGCACCGTTCTTCGGGCGGTGGGGCTGGATCGACGTCGTCCTCGACCGAGTCGACGCCGAAGAACTGGCCGAACTCGTCGAGGAGGCGTGGCGTCTCACCGCCCCGAAGCGGGTCGTGGCGGCGTACGACGCCGCGGCGGGCCTGCATTTCAGGACATGATGGCTGTCGTCACGTCGCCGACCACCGCCCTCGTGTGCCGCTGACACACCAGCCACGTCGTCATTGCCAGCGGCAGCTCGGTCAGCGGGCGCCAGGGCCACCCCGGCATCTGTTTCTCCGCCGTGTACCGGCTCACCAGCACAGCGTCCGCCTTCGCGGCAGCCGCACCGGCGAGCGCGTGCTCGACGAACTGCGCGAACTGCCAGTACGGCCGGATACCGGCCTCCACCGCCGCGCCGATCAACCCGTCCTGCTGCGTGGGAACCTGGTCGCGGGAATGGACGAGCACCCGGAGCCCATCGAGATCCCGCAGCGAGCAGGATTCTGCAGACGCCAGGGTGTGGCCGGGGCGAACGGCGAGCCCGAACGGCTCTTCGCGGAGTTTCCACGACGAGCAATCACTGGGCGGTGATTGGTGCACCATGCACAGGTCGAGTCGCCCTTCCCGGAGCATCCGCAGTTGGTTCGTGCTGTTCGCCTCGACGAGTTGTAGCGCGCATCCGGGCACCTCGTCGTCGAGGCGGCCGACCATGCTCACGAGCCATTCGCTGGACGTACCCGGTGGGACGCCGATCGTGACGACTTCCCGGATCTCGGTCGCGCCGGACACCACTTCCTGGGTTGCAGCCTCGAGCGCCAGCAGTTGTCGTGCGTGCTGGAGGAGTGCCTCGCCCGCGACAGTCGGAGTGGCGCCACGTGCCGTTCTGTCGAACAACGCCTGGCCGAGTTCCCTCTCCAGCGCCTGCACCTGCCGGCTGAGGGACGGTTGAGAAATCCGCAACCGCTCCGCAGCGCGGTTGAACGATCCTTCTTCGGCTATAGCCAAGAAGTAATGAAGATGGCGAAACTCCACGGTCGGTTTCCTCCACTGCAGGCGTTCGACCAGGATACGACACCGGTTATGCCTACTGCGTATAGCTGGTGTGCTCAACAGGGCTTGGACAATCCCTGTGAGGGCGGTCTCTAATGGAACGAAGCCGAGGGCGAGTCACCCTCAGATGCCGCTCACACTCAAGGAGACCGATGAAGCTCGGGGTCTACTCAGCTTGCCTACCTTCCCTGGTTCCGCCCGAAGCGATCGATGCGGCGGCAGCGGCGGGCTACGCAGGCATCGAATGGCGCGTCGCGAGTGACATCGGTTCTTCCGGCCACCCGCATTTCCTCACCAACAATCGCTGTACCGTCGCTCCCGACAGCCGGTCCGTCGCGGACATCTGCACGCGGACACGTGCTGCGGACTTGGAGGTCGTCGCGCTCAGCCCGTACATCGACTCCGGCGACGTTGCGGGGGTCGAGGAGATGATGCGGTTCGCGCGAGCGAATTCGGTGCCGAGCATCCGGTTGCGCGCCCCGTGGATGGATGACCGCGGGTTTCACCGACTGTTCGCGGAAGCGCGGGAGTTCTTCGACCACGTGTCTACCCTGGCCGGGCACTACGGGGTCCGGGCGCTCCTCGAGATCCACCAACGCTCGATCTGCCCCAGTGTCTCGCTCGCGCATCAACTCGTCGGCCACTTGCCGCCCGATCGAGTAGGAGTGATCTACGACGTCGGAAATCTCGTGGTGGAAGGGTACGAAGACCATCGCATGGCCCTGCAGATTCTCGGCGACCACCTCTCCCACGTCCACGTCAAGAACGCTCACTACGTCAGGCCGGCAGGCGGCGGGGTATGGACCCACCGGTGGTCGCCGATGGACGACGGCGTCGCCGACATCCCCCGGGTTCTCCGCCTCCTCACCGAAGCCGGCTACCGCGGGTGGGTGTCCGTCGAAGACTTCAGCGATTCCCGGCCCGTCCACGAACGACTGCGCTTCAACGCGCAGTTCCTGCGGCAACATGCCGACTTCGAAACTCCAGTCCCCCAGTCACTCTGATCCACACATCACATCTCGACAGGACGATCATGAACGAATACCACAACACCCCGGTTTCAGTTGTGACCGGAGGCGCAGGGGCCCTCGGCTCGGCGATCAGCCGCCGATTCGCGCAGGGCGGTGACACCGTGATCCTCCTCGACAACAACGCGGATGCCGTGCGGGCCGTTGCCCGGACGCTGTCGGACGAGACCGGCGCACAGGTTCTCGGATGGGTCGTAGACATCGCCGACGAGGAATCGATCCGCCTCGCCGTCAAGCGAATCGACGAAGATTTCGGGCGGTTGGACCGCCTCGTGAACAATGCGGCGATCAACCCGCGCGCACGGCTCGCGAACGTCGACGACGCCGAATGGGACACGGCGATGGCAGTGAACCTTCGCGGTCCGATGTCGCTGTGCCGGAGTGCCGTTCCGATCTGGTCTCGCACCGGGTCGGGACGGGTCGTCAACATCACCTCACGAACCTGGCTGAGCGGCGGACCCACCGCCTATGTCACCTCCAAGGCCGGAGTCGTCGGCCTCACCCGCTCCCTGGCAGTCGAGCTCGGTCCCCTCGGTGTCACCACCAACGCCGTCGCGCCCAGCATGGTTGTCACGCCCTTCACCCAGGGTGGGCGCACAGACGACGAATTCGCGCTGTTCGTCGACAGACACACCAGGATGTCGCCTCTCGGCCGTCTCGCGACAGCCGACGACATCGTCGACGCCGTCGAGTTCCTCACGTCCGACAGGGCCACGTTCATCACCGGCGAAGTGCTGCACGTGTGCGGCGGCGCCCAACTCGCGGCGGCGCCGTGACGCGCTCGCCTCAGTACCCACACCACCCCTGCCTCGCCTTCACCGGGTAACAAGCCAAAGGAACACACTCCACATGCCCTCACCCCGACGATCCGACTCCTCAGCCCAGCAAGAAGATGGCCCGCAGGGCAGCACTCGGAAGTTTCCTCGGCAGCGTCGTCGAGTACTACGACTTCTTCGTCTACGGCACGGCCGCGGCCCTGGTCTTCGGCAAGATCTTCTTTCCCAACAGTGATTCCGCTGCCGGCACACTGGCATCGCTCGCCACATTCGGGGCCGCCTACATCGCGCGACCGCTCGGGGCCCTGCTCTTCGGGCACGCCGGCGATCGGATCGGCCGCAAGAACGTCCTCCTCTTCACATTGCTCCTCATGGGCGCGTCGACCTTCGCCATCGGGCTGCTGCCCACCCATGCGACCATCGGCGCCGCAGCGCCCGCCCTCCTCGTCGTATGCAGGCTCCTGCAGGGAATTTCTGCCGGCGGCGAGCAGGTCGGGGCCAGCCTGCTCACCATGGAGCACTCCCCCGAGAAGAGTCGCGGCTTCTACACGAGTTGGCTCCTCAACGGCGCCGCCACCGGTTCGATCCTGGCGACCTTGATCTTCATCCCCGTGGGAGCGTTGCCCGAGGAGCAGCTTCTCACCTGGGGATGGCGTATCCCGTTCCTCCTCAGCTTCGTCATGGTGTTCATCACCCTCCTGGTGCGGCGCGGGGTGGACGAGTCCCCCGAGTTCGTCGAAGCCGAAAAGGAGGATGCTGTATCGGAATTCCCCGTGACCACGCTCCTCCGCACTCAGCTGCGCGCGACCGTGATCGTCTTCGTCGCGGCCTTCAATACGGTCATCTCGACGATCGTGATCGTCTTCGGCCTGTCGTACGCGACACAGGAACACGGTGTCGATCGGTCCACGATGCTCACGGCGATCGCCGCCAGCCAAGTGGTCGCGCTGTTCTTCCATCCGCTGTTCGGATTCATCGCGGACCGGATCGGCCGGAAAGTGGTGTACGTCAGCGGCTGTCTGCTGTGTGCCGTGGGGGTCTTCGCGTTCCTCGGCGCGATCTCCACCGGCAGTACGGTACTCATCGTCATCGCGACGGTGGGACTCAAGGGCGTCGTGTACTCGGCTCCCAATGCCCTGTGGCCGTCGTTCTTCGCCGAGATGTTCACGCCGAACGTCCGTTACACCGGTGTCGCTGTGTCAACCCAATTGAGCTTCCTGCTCACCGGCTTCGCACCCACGATCTGCTACGCCCTGATCGGCGGCGACGACAACTGGGTCCTTGCCGCCTCGGCAGTTGCGGGTATCTGCGTTCTCGCCGCGGCGGCGGCCCGGATCTCCACCAAGGCCCGAGTGGAGAGCCGGCAGGTACTGGCGCACACCTGATCCACGCGGTTGCGCTGCGTCACCCCTCGTCGGCCTTGAACCGCCCGAGCTGGTGGCGCAGCGCCGTGTCGAGGTCGGGGCGCCGGAACCGGTGACCGCGGTCGAGGAGCTTGCCCGGGGCGACGCGCTGATCGGCGAGGGCGAGTTCGCGCGCACCCTGCTCTCCGAGCAGGAGCTTCGGCCCGAAATCGGGGACCGGGAGGAAGGCCGGACGGTGCAGTACCGACGCCAGGACTGCGGTGTACTCCTCGTTGCGAACCGGATTCGGCGCCACCGCGTTGACCGGACCGCTCAATCCCGAATCGACGACGGCGCGATGGTAGACGTCGATCAGATCGTCGATGTCGATCCACGACAGCCACTGCGTTCCGGCACCGAGACGACCTCCGAGTCCGACCTCGAACAGCGGCCGTTGCAGGCGCAGCACGCCACCGCTCGGCGACTGGACGATCCCGGTGCGGACGTGCACCACCCGCAGTCCGGCGTCGGCGGCAGGCTTCGCCGCGTCCTCCCAGTCCGCCACGACGTCGGCGAGGAAGCCGTCGCCCCGCGGGTCCTGCTCGTGCAGCACCTCGTCGCCGCGGTCGGGGCCGTAGTACCCGATCGCCGACGCACCGACGAAGATCTTCGGTCCCTGCCCGGACGCTGCCGCCACTTCCGCCAGCCGACGGGTGGGCTCGATGCGACTGTCCCTGATCGCCCGGCGGTGACCGTCGGTGAACCGTCCCGCGATGGACGCGCCTGCGAGGTGGATCACGGCGTCGACTCCGTCGAGCAGGTCCGCGGCAGGAGCGTCCGGGTTCCAGCGCCGCTCGTCGGGTGTGCCGGGCGCGCGGCGCACGAGCCGGATCACTCGGTGCCCGCCGGTGCTCAGGAACGCAGTGAGGGCGGAGCCGACCAGACCGGAGCTCCCCGTCACGGCGATGGTGAGGGGGCCGGGCAGGAGTGTGGACGCCCAGTGGTGCCGGTCCATGTCGTCGGCGAGCTGGCGGTGGCGGTAGACGAACGTCGAGCGGAGGAAGTGGCCGGGCACGATGGTGTCGACCCGGTCGGTGACCCGGGTCCGGCCCTCGGACACGACGTCGAACGTGTGCGTGTGCCGCCACGGCACCAGCAGGCGCAGCGGCAGCGCGGCCGAATAGTCGACGAACCGGTGCGGGGGGTCGTACTCCTTGGCGTCGTGCTGCGCGATCCACGTCAGTCCGCCGGGTAGGCGCAATTCTGCACGACCCGATTTCAGAGACTCGGATTCCTTCGCGAGACTCAGTGGCTGCCACGGCGGTGAGAGCCGGGTGAACGCCCCGGCCCTCGTGTGCCAGGCGAACAACTCGTCCCGCGAGGCCTCGACCACACTCGAATGCACGATGCCCATGACCCGACCTTAGCCGCGATGGCGGGCGAGGCGGTGACAACGACGAGTAGCGTGTGGGAATGACGCAGTTACGTGTACTGGTCACCGGTGCCACCGGATACATCGGCGGACGCCTCGCTCCCCGGCTCTCGCAAGCCGGCTATCGGGTGCGGGTGCTGGTGCGTTCACCCGAGAAACTGACCGACGTCCCGTGGGCGTCCGACGTCGAGATCGCCCGCGGCGACCTGAGCGATCCCGAATCCCTTTCTGCCGCTTTCACGGACGTGGACGTCGTCTACTACCTCGTGCATTCGATGGGTGGTTCGGACGAGTTCGAGGAGGCCGAACGCGTCAGCGCGGAGAACGTGGCCGAGGCTGCCCGCACGTCCGGTGTCGGCCGGATCGTCTACCTCGGCGGGCTTCATCCCGACTCGGTGGACCTCTCTCCGCACCTGCACTCCCGCACACAGGTGGGGCAGATTCTCGTCGACTCCGGCGTTCCCACAATGGTTCTGCAGGCCGGGGTCGTCATCGGCTCCGGTTCTGCGTCGTTCGAGATGATCCGCCACCTCACCAACCGGCTCCCCGTGATGACCACCCCGCGGTGGGTGAACAACAAGATCCAGCCGATCGCGGTCCGCGACGTGCTGCACTACCTCGTCGCCGCAGCGGAGGCACCGTTGCCGCGCAGCCGCACCTTCGACATCGGCGGCCCCGACGTCATCCGCTACGGCGAGATGATGCAGACATACGCCGAGGTCGCCGGTCTCCGTCAGCGTCGCATCCTCGTCCTTCCGGTGCTGACCCCGAAGCTCGCCGGTCTGTGGATCGGCCTGGTCACCCCGATCCCCCGCTCGCTCGGGCGGGCCCTGATCGAATCCCTGCAGAACGACGCCGTCGCCTCCGAGCACGACATCGACGACGTCATCCCACCGCCGAAGGCAGGCCTGACCACGTACCGGGACGCCGTGCGACTGGCGTTGCGGCGCATCGACAACGGCGAGGTGGAGACGACATGGGCCAGTGCGTCCCCGGTCGGCGCCCCGTCCGATCCGTTGCCGTCCGACCCGGATTGGGCCGGTGAGGTCGTCTACACCGACGAACGCACCATGGACTGCGACGCGGACGCCGGAACGCTGTGGAGCGTCGTGGAGAGCATCGGCGGTGAGAACGGCTGGTACTCGTTCCCCCTCGCGTGGTCGGTGCGCGGCTGGCTCGACCGTGTGGTCGGCGGTGTCGGTCTCACCCGCGGACGCCGGAACCCGAAGCAGCTCAACACCGGCGACCCCCTGGACTTCTGGCGGGTCGAACGCATCGACCGGGGGTCCCTGCTACGACTGCGCGCCGAGATGCGGGCACCGGGCGGGGCGTGGCTCGAATGGCGCGTCCACAGTGTGGATTCCGACCGGTCCCGACTCGATCAGCGGGCCATCTTCTTCCCGAAAGGCCTCGCCGGAAGGCTGTACTGGTACTCCATCATGCCGTTCCACGGAATCATCTTCAAAGGCATGATGGAGAACATCACCGGCTCCGCTGCCCGTCAGACCGTGCAGAGCGGCTGAATAGCCTCTCGGCCACCGGTGGTCGGGGACGTCAGCAGCAGGCACGAGTTGTAGCCACGCGATTCCACCACCTGCCGGATCTGCTTCCATCCCACGTCGTCGACCGCCGGGTTGCGGGAGAGGACGAAACCCGAAGCCCGTGCCGGGTCACCGACGAGCGCCCACGAGTAGTCGTCGGCGATGTAGGTGACCACATAGTTGGTGGGACCGTCCGGTGAACTCTGGAACGGCACGTCCGGGAAACTCACGTGGAGTAGCGCATTGGTGACCGGGTCGTTGACACGCGCATTGCCGTTGATTCCGTTCGTCCCTCCCGCCCAGGTGGTGCACGAGTTGGCGACGCTGACGTTCGACGAGTCCACGAGTCCGTACGTCGCCCTGGTGTCCCGCGCGCAGTCCAGGTTGAAGGGCTGTGGCACAGCGGCCAACTGATACCACGTGCCGAGGTACCGCGGCACGTCGAGGGACGGGACTGGTGCGAGCGCACCGGGCTGAGCCTGCGCCGGGCTCGCCGCCAGCACCACGGCCGCAGCGGCGGCCAGCAGTCCTGCGGCGAATCCACGAGCCTTCGAGAGTGTCATCTCGGGTCCTTTCACGATCATGCGTCGACGAAACGGGCAACCTGAACGGAGTGCCTGTGCAGCACCCTCTCTCGGGACATTCGACGCCACTTCCGGATCGGATGGGTCGATCCGGGACAACCTTCGACCCATCCGTTCCGGAGACCGCTCCGAATGCCTGTCGATGGTGCTCATCCGCACCCACACCGGAGAGAGGCAATAACCCATGAACATCAGCACACGAGTTCTGGCAGTCGCAGCGAGCACGTCCCTCGTCCTGCTGGGCGCAGCGTGTTCGTCGGACGACAGCGACTCGTCGAGCAGCGGCTCCGCCTCGGAGGCGATGACGTCCGAGTCGATGTCGTCCGGTTCGATGACCTCGTCCGCGATGGCCGATCCCGCCGCCAACCTGGTCGGTCCGGGCTGCGCCGAGTACGCGAAGACGGTGCCCGACGGTGCCGGTTCGGTCAGCGGCATGGCGCAGGATCCGGTCGCGACCGCCGCGTCCAACAACCCGCTGCTCACCACCCTCACCGCCGCCATATCCGGTCAGCTCAACCCGCAGGTCAACCTGGTGGACACGCTGAACAGCGGACAGTTCACGGTGTTCGCGCCGGTGGATGCCGCGTTCGCGAAGGTCGACCCGGCCACGATCGAGACCCTCAAGACCGACCCGGCGCTGCTCACCAAGGTCCTGACCTACCACGTGGTCCCCGGCCAGATCGCGCCGAGTGACATCGACGGCCAGCACACGACCGTCGAGGGTGGCACGGTCACTGTCACCGGTTCGGGCGACGACCTGAAGGTCAACGACGCCGGCGTCATCTGCGGTGGCGTCCAGACCGCCAACGCCACGGTGTACCTGGTCGACACCGTCCTGATGCCCCAGTAAGCACGCTCGTCTCAGAGTTCTCCGTGCCCGGCGGCATCGGTCCCACACCGATGCCGCCGGGCTCTTGCGTGCTCCCACGTGAGTGCCGCGGTGTGCTCGAGCACGCTTCGCCACTCACGTGAGCGGGTGCGGGTGCGCCCATCCGACGCAAACTCAGCTCCGAATAACGGTTATGGAGAAAGGCTCACCCACCACCCCGGCGTACGTGCTCGTGCTGCCCGGCGGCAAACCACGCAGTCAGGCACCCTCGCGGTGCTGGCATCTGTCGAATCTGCGCATGACCTGGATGGCCTGGTCTCTGAAGTCCAGGCTCGGGCGGCACGGAATCGTCGTGGAGCGGTTGCAGTACCGGGTCCGCGGATGGAACGCCCCCGAGGCCAGCCCGGTGCACGACGCCCGGGTAGCCGTCGAACGGGCCCGGCTGCGGTTCGGGGAAGTCCCCGTCGCCGTCGTCGGGCATTCGATGGGCGGCCGCGTCGCCGCCCACCTCGCCGCCCTCGACAACGTCCGGGCGATCGCCGCGCTCGCACCCTGGTGGCCCGCGTCCGACGGCGAACTGGTGCCCGCCGACCGCAGCCTGATGGTCGCGCACGGAACCGCCGACCGCTGGACGGATCCCACAGCTTCCCGGGTCCAGACTGAGCAGGCGCTGGCTCGTGGGGTGAACGCCTCGTGGATTCCCCTGACGGGAGCCGGACACTTCATGCTCACCCGGCCACGCTGGTGGCATCGCATCACCGCCGATTTCGTTCTCGACGCCTTCGCCGCGGAAGGTGTCGTCGCCGCACCGACTGACCGGAAAGCAGGTCGCCATGCATGATTCGGAGAAGCTCGAACGCAGGAACGTCGCGGTGATCGGCAGCGGCGTCGCAGGGTTGACCGCCGCCTACGTTCTGTCCCGCCACGACCGCGTCACCCTCTACGAGGCCGACGCCCGTCTCGGCGGCCACGCCCACACGCACCACCTGACACTCGACTCGGGCGCAGAAGTGGACGTCGACACGGGCTTCATCGTGCACAACGACCGCACCTACCCCACGCTGCTGCGCCTGTTCGCCGAACTCGACGTGGCCACCCAGGATTCGGACATGTCGATGTCGATCCGATCCGATGCGAGCGGGCTCGAATACGCAGGCGCGAAGGGGATCCGCGGGCTGTTCCCCACCGCCCGCACCCTTGCCCGGCCGCGGTATTGGCGGATGCTCGGCGAGGTCCTCCGGTTCCACCGTTGTGCCCGAGCCGTGCTCGACACCCCGGTCGACGAGGCCGGCGCGCAGGAACCGCTGGGCGAGTTCCTGAGCCGCAGCGGTTTCAGCCCGTACTTCGTCGAGAATTTCATGACTCCACTCGTCGCGGCGGTGTGGTCGTGCGATCCCACGACAGCGGCGCACTACCCGGCCCGCTACCTGTTCACTTTTCTCGAGCACCACGGAATGCTCACCGTCTTCGGATCACCCACGTGGCGCACCGTGACGGGCGGCTCGGCCCGCTACGTCGAGAAGGTGGCGGCGCACCTCGACGAGATACTTCTCGGCACCCCCGTGCAGCGGGTGGAACGCACCCAGGACGGCGGCGCGTGCGTCGTCGACGGCAGCGACGACGTCCGGTACTTCGACGCCGTGGTGGTGGCCGTTCACCCCCGTCAGGCGCTCGCCCTGCTCGGCGACGCCGCGGACCTCGAGATCGAGATCCTCGGCGACATGCCGTACTCGGTGAATCACGCCCAGCTGCACACCGACGAGTCGCTGCTCCCCCGCGCGGAGAACGCCCGGGCCTCCTGGAACTACCTGACTCCCGCCGACAGCACGGACGCGACGGGCGTCATCGTCACCTACGACATGACCCGGCTGATGCGCCTGAACACCGTGCACGACCGGCGGTTCCTCGTCACGCTCGGCGGGAAGCACCTCGTCGACCCGTCGACGGTCGTCGCCGAGATGACGTACGAGCACCCCGTCTACACCCCCGAATCCGTGGCGGCGCAGTCGCGGCTGAGCGAACTCGGCTCCGGCACATTTGCTTTCGCGGGCGCCTACCATGGCTGGGGGTTCCACGAGGACGGGGCACTCTCGGGCCTGCGCGCCGCCGAACGGATCGGCGGCTCGTGGGATACACATGCCGGACGACACCGCGACCGGGAGACGGTGTCATGACCGCGCCGGCGATCTACTCGACGACGATCCGGCACGCCCGCACCGAACCCGTCCGCAACAGTTTCCAGTATTCGAGCTACAGCTGGTACGTCGACGTCGACGACCTTCCACACCTGCCCGGGTGGCTCGGCCCGTTCGCCCGCTTCCGCGCCGAGGACCACTTCGAGCCGGTCCCCGGTGCCGCCGCGGACACGCTGCGCGCCAGGGTGGATGCGTTCCTCGCCACCCACGGAATCGACCTCGGCGGCGGGACGGTGACGGCGCTCCTGAACGCGCGGGTGCTCGGGTACGTGTTCAACCCGCTCAGCGTGTACTGGTGCCACGACGTCGACGGCAGCCTCCGCTGTGTGATCGCCGAGGTACACAACACCTATGGTCAGCGGCACAGCTACCTGATCCGACCCGACAGCCGCGACCG
The DNA here is from genome assembly GCF_030056915.1 of Rhodococcus sp. IEGM 1307. Taxonomy (NCBI): domain Bacteria; kingdom Bacillati; phylum Actinomycetota; class Actinomycetes; order Mycobacteriales; family Nocardiaceae; genus Rhodococcus; species Rhodococcus sp. IEGM 1307. Next base: position 9,156 of record NZ_JASHKW010000012.1, on the reverse strand, counting down.
TGCCGAGGTGGACAAGCAGTTCTACGTCTCCCCGTTCAACGACGTGAGCGGCCGTTACGAGATGTGGTTCCCCGAGCCCGGCGACACGCTCTCGCTGAACGTGGTACTCCACCGGGACGGGCACGCCCCGTTCACCGCGACGGTGCGGGGAACGCGGCAGCCCGCCACCCACCGCACGGTCCTGAGGACCCAACTACGCACTCCCCTGGCACCTCTCGTGGTGTCGGCTCGCATTCGCATCCAGGGGATCACTTTGTGGGCCCGTGGACTCCCCGTCACGGCTCGGCCCGACGGCCGGCAGAAGGAGACAGTTCAGTGAGAAGGAACAAGGACACGGACATGGACGCATCGCCTGCCGTCAGTACCGCCGACCTCGCGTTCACCGTCGAGGATCCGCGGATCGACAACCGGATCTGGCCCGGCCTGGCCGACGTGCCGACCGGTCTGCGTGCCTCGCTGTCGGCGAAGATTGCCGACCGCCTGTTCCGCCGCGCGGCCGCCGACCTCGACGTCCGCATCGAGTACCCCGACGGCACCCTGGTTGGGGCGCGCCGGGAACAGGAGATCCTGCCGCGCATGATCATCCGCAACCCGGATGCGTTCGCCCGGCGGGTCGGGACGAGCGGCCTCATCGGTTTCGGCGAGTCGTACATGGCCGGCGACTGGACGTCGCCGGATCTCGCCGCGGTGCTGAGCGTGTTCGCCTCACGGATGGCGACCCTCGTTCCCCGCCCGCTGCAACGGTTGCGCGCACTCTATGTCGCCAAACACCCCGCCCAGGAACGCAACACCGAGCAGAACACCCGCTCCAACATCTCCCGGCACTACGACCTGTCCAACGAGATGTTCGAGACGTTCCTCGACGAGACGCTGACGTACTCGAGCGCACTGTTCGCGTCGACCCCGACCCGGGTGGGGCAGGTCCGGGACGTGACGGTCCTGCGGGCACCCGTCCCACAGATCACCCCGAAGTGGGAGGATTTCGCGGACGCGCAGCGCCGCAAGATCGATCGGCTGCTCGACGAGGCCGGCGTCGGTGCGGGCACCAGGCTGCTCGAGGTCGGGACGGGTTGGGGAGAACTGTGCATCCGGGCGGCGGAACGCGGCGCCGTGGTCCGCTCGGTGACGCTGTCCAGCGAACAGCAGAGCCTGGCCCGCCTGCGCGTCGCCGAGGCCGGCCACTCGGACACCGTGCAGATCGACCTGCTCGACTACCGCAACGTCGACGGCGAGTACGACGCCATCGTGTCGGTCGAGATGATCGAGGCAGTCGGACATGAGTACTGGGCCACCTACTTCCGGGTGCTCGACAAACTCCTCGCTCCGGGCGGAAAGGTCGCGCTGCAGGCGATCACCATGCCGCACGATCGGATGCTCCAGACCCGCAACACCTACACCTGGGTGCACAAGTACATCTTCCCGGGCGGTTTCCTCCCGTCGACGGAGGCGATCGAATCCGTCACCGCCGAACACACCGCGCTACGGGTGCGGGAGCGCCTGAGCATGGGACAGCACTACGCGGAGACGCTCCGGCTGTGGAAGGACCGGTTCGCCGCGCACAGCGCGCAGGCGGAGGAACTCGGATTCGACGAGACGTTCCGCCGCATGTGGCATTTCTACCTCTGCTACTCCGAGGCCGGGTTCCGCTCCGGCTACATCGACGTCCAGCAGTTCGTCCTCGACAAGACGGGAGCATGACCGTGACCGTTGCCGCCGAACTCGACAAGGCGTTGCGTCCGCTCGTCCGCGGGGAATTGCCCGTTCATCTGACCGCGTGGGACGGCAGTACCGCCGGCCCGGTGACGGCGCCGAAGGTGGTGCTGCGCAGTCCCGACGCCCTGCGCCGATTGCTGTGGAGCCCCGGGGAACTCGGGGCCGCACAGGCCTACGTGACGGGTGAGATCGACGTCGAGGGCGACCTGGGCGAGGCCCTGGCACATGTGTGGGCGGTGGCGCGCGAGCGAGGTCTCAGCGGCGTCCGGCCGAGCCCGTGGACGGTCGCGAAGGTGTTGCGCGTCGCCGCGAAGCTGGGTGTCACGGGCGGGCCGCTTCCCGCACCCGCCGCACAGGCGAACATCCGCGGACGGCTGCACAGCATGCTGCGCGACCGCGCCGCGATCAGTCACCACTACGACCTGTCCAACGATTTCTACGCACTGATCCTGGACCCGCAGATGGCCTACTCGTGCGCCTATTTCACCCGGAATGCGCCGGGAACGCCGCAGGATTCGGACTACGGACTCGAGGACGCCCAGCGGGACAAACTCGACCTGGTGTGCCGCAAGATCGGACTCGAAACCGGCATGCGACTGCTCGACGTCGGATGCGGCTGGGGATCGCTGAGCCTCCACGCCGCGGCCGAATACGGCGCACACGTCGTCGGTGTCACCATCTCCCGTGAGCAGAAAGTGTTCATCGACAAGCGGATCGCCGAGCGCGGTTTGCAGGACCGCGTCGAGATCCGTCTGCAGGATTACCGCGAGGTCCCCGACGGCCCGTTCGACGCCGTCGCGTCCCTCGAAATGGGTGAGCACGTGGGCGAGAAGAACTACGCCCGGTACGCGCAGGCCCTCCACGACAACGCGAAGCCCGGTGCGCGGGTGCTGATCCAGCAGATGTCGCGCACCGGACGCCATCCCGGCGGCGGCCCGTTCATCGAGTCGTTCATAGCTCCCGACATGACCATGCGTCCCGTCGGTGAGAGCGTCGCGTACCTCGAACGAGCCGGGCTCGAGGTGCGCGACGTGCACGGTCTCCGTGAGCATTACGTCTGGACCGTCGACGCCTGGCTGGAGAAGTTCGAGTCCCGCTGGGACGACGTCGTCGAGATGGTCGGGCTCGAGATGGCCCGGGTGTGGCGGTTGTACCTCGTCGGCGGCGCGATGAGCTTCGAGCAGGGCCGCATGGGTGTCGATCAGATCCTGGCCGTCAAGCCGACCGCGGCGGGTCGGTCGATGATGCCTGCCGTGCGGGTCGACTCCGCGGGATCCGGCGTGCTCCGATGAACGGGATCGACTGGTCGGAATTCGGCGCCGTCACCGCGGCGAGTGTTCTCGTGCTCGCCGTCCTCCAGGCCGCGACGTTCCTCATCGGGCGGCGGATCGGACGCTACAACGTCGTCGATGTGTCCTGGGGCCTCGGTTTCGTCCTGGTAGCGCTCATGGCCGCCGTCGTCGGCGACGGCGACGCACTGCGCCGCTGGCTGGTGGTGGTGCTCGTCGCGGTGTGGGGTCTGCGGCTGACCTGGCACATGTACGCCAAGTCTGCGGGCAAGGGCGAGGACCCGCGCTACGTGGAGATGCTCGACCGGGCGGGCGGCGACTCGCCCTGGGTCGTCGTCCGGAAGATCTTTCTCACCCAGGGACTCGCGCAGTGGTTCGTCTCGCTGCCGCTGCAGATGTCGGCCGTACTCGGTCCCGCATCCGGCCTCGGCGCGGTCGTCGCGGTACTCGGAGTCCTCCTGTGGGTGGTCGGTGTCGTGTTCGAAGCGGTCGGCGACCACCAGTTGAAGGCATTCAAGGCGGACCCGTCCAACAAGGGCGTGATCATGGACGTCGGCCTGTGGGCGTGGACGCGGCACCCGAACTACTTCGGCGACTCCTGCGTGTGGTGGGGACTCTGGCTCATCGCGGCGAGCGTGTGGCCCGGCGCCGTCACCGTGCTGTCTCCCGTGGTCATGACGTACTTCCTGGTGTTCGCGACCGGCGCGCGACTGCTCGAGAAGACGATGTCGCAGCGTCCCGGCTACCCCGAATACCAGCAGCGCACCAGCTATTTCCTCCCCTTGCCGCCGAAGCGGTGAGTGCCATGCCGGCATCGCTCGCATCCCCTCGGATCCCATCGTGGTCACACCGGCCGCAACCTGCTATTAGGCTGTGGATCGATGAACGGAATGGGCCGATGACCGGTGTCGACAGGGACACGGAGAACGTGACGCTGACGGCGTTGCTGGCGCGTATCGCACAGGGCGAGCGGGATGCCTTCAGCGACTTCTACGAACGCACCAGCGCGCGGGTGTACGGCATGGTGCTGCGGGTCCTGCGCGATCCCGGATACAGCGAGGAAACCACCCAAGAGGTGTACCTGCAGGTCTGGAACAACGCGGACAAATTCGATCCGAAGCAGGGGTCGCCGCTGTCGTGGCTGATCACCCTCGCTCATCGCCGTGCCGTCGACCGGGTGCGGTCGGAGCAGTCCGGCACCGAACGGGAAGCCGCCTACGGCGCCTCGAGTTGGTACGGACCGTTCGACGCGGTGTCGGAGGAAGTCACCCGACGCGGCGACACCAGCGACGTCGTCGACTGCCTCGGCACGCTCACCGAAGTCCAGCAGAGAACGGTGGTCCTCGCCTATTACGGAGGCCTGACGTACCGAGAGGTGTCGGAACGGCTGTCCGTGGCGCTTCCGACGGTGAAATCACGAATTCGAGACGGATTGATCAGGCTCAAGCAATGTCTGGGGGTGCAGTTCGATGGATGAGTCCCAGCACGAGATCCTCGACCTCGCCCAGGTGTACGCCCTCGACGCCGTCGACGATCAGCAGCGCCGCGAGATCGACACCGCGGTCCAGAGCGCACCGCCCGACGTTCGCCTCGAATTCGACACCACCGTCCGCGGTGTGCACGAGACGATGGCCGCCCAGTCGGCGTCCACCGCGGTCGAGCCGCCCGCTCACCTGCTCGGGCGCATCCTCGATGCGCTGCCCGGCACCGCCGCTTCGCCCGCGCCGATAGCACTGGACGAGGTTCGTGCGCGCAAGCGCAGGCGTCTCGTGGCGGCGTTGAGCGCGGCGGCAGCGGTGATCGTCCTCGCCGTGGGTGGCATCACCGTCGCCCAGCAGTTGCAGAGCGAGGACGGCCAACCCGTGCCCGCTCAGATCCTCGCGGCCGACGACGTCCGCACGGCGGTCGCACCGATCGCCGGTGGCGGTTCGGCCACCGTCGTGTACTCCAAGGACGTCGACGCCGGAGTGCTGGTGATGAACGACGTCCCGCCGCCCGCACCGGGTTCGGTGTATCAGATGTGGCTGCTCGGACCGTCACACGAGCCGGTGTCCGCCGGAATCATGGAAGCCGATGACGTGTCACCGTCGACCACCGCGGTCGTGAACGACATCGACCAGTCCACGGAACTTGGATTCAGTGTGGAACCGCCCGGCGGTTCCACCCAGCCGACCGGCGACATCTTCGCGACGGTGAACCTCACCTGATACGTGAGTGGCGAAGCGTGCGCGAGCACGCTTTGCCACTCACGTGGGGGGCGACCGGTCAGGCGTTGGCTGCTTTGTATTCGCGGCGGCGGCGGTGCAGGATCGGTTCGGTGTAGCCCGACGGCTGCTTGGTGCCGTCGAGGATGAGTTCCTTCGCGGCCTGGAAGGCGATGTTGGTGTCGAAGTCGGGGGCCAGGGGCCGGTAGGTGGGGTCGTTCTGGTTCTGCCGGTCCACGACCGGGGCCATCCGTTGCAGCGACTGCACGACCTGGTCGGCGGTGACCACTGCGTGCCGGATCCAGTTCGCCAGCAGCTGGGAGGAGATGCGGAGGGTGGCGCGGTCTTCCATCAGGGCGACGTCGTGGATGTCGGGGACCTTGGAGCAGCCGACGCCGGCGTCGATCCAGCGGACCACGTAGCCGAGGATGGACTGGCAGTTGTTGTCGAGTTCTTCCTGCTTCTCGGCCTCGGACCAGTCGGTGTTCGGGGCGAGGGGGATGGTGAGGATCTCGTCGAGGGTGGCCCGCCGGGTGCCCGTCAGCCGGTTTTGGACGGCGACGACGTCGACCTGGTGGTAGTGGGTGGCGTGCAGGGTGGCCCCGGTCGGGGACGGCACCCACGCGGTGTTCGCGCCGGCCTTGGGGTGGCCGATCTTCTGCTCGAGCATCTCGGCCATCAGCTCGGTCATCGCCCACATGCCCTTGCCGATCTGCGCCCGCCCCTGCAACCCGCAGGCCAGACCGGTGTCGACGTTCCAGTCCTCGTAGGCGGTGATCCAGGTCTGCTTCTTCATCTCGGCCTTGCGGATCATCGGTCCGGCCTCCATCGAGGTGTGGATCTCGTCGCCGGTGCGGTCGAGGAACCCGGTGTTGATGAACACCACCCGCTCCGACGCCTCCCGGATGCAGGCGGCGAGGTTGACGGTGGTGCGGCGTTCCTCGTCCATGATGCCGACCTTGAGGGTGTTGGCGGGCAGCCCCAACACCTGCTCGACGCGGCCGAACAGTTCGGTGGTGAACGCGACCTCGTCGGGGCCGTGCTGTTTGGGTTTGACGATGTAGATCGACCCGGTGCGGGAGTTGACCAACGGCCCCGTCTGCTCGCCCGTGCTGAGTCCGTGGACGGCGCACAGGGAGGTGATCAGGGCGTCGAGGATGCCCTCGGGGATTTCGGTGCCGTCGCCGTGCAGGATCGCCGGGGTGGTCATCAAATGGCCGACGTTGCGGACGAACAGCAGCGACCGCCCGTGCAGGGTGAGCTCGGACCCGTCCGCGGCGGTGTAGGTGCGGTCGCCGTTGAGGCGGCGGGTGAAACTTTTGCCGCCCTTGGTCATCTCCTCGGTCAGGTCGCCGCGGTTGAGGCCGAGCCAGTTGCGGTAGCCGATCACCTTGTCGTCGGCGTCGACGGCGGCGACGGAGTCCTCGAAGTCCATGATGGTGGTGACCGCGGACTCGAGCACCACATCCTTGACCCCGGCCGCGTCCGTTTGGCCGATCGGGGAGGTGGGGTCGATCTGGATTTCCGCGTGCAACCCGTGGTTGCGCAGCAGCACACTGGTCGGGGCGGCCGGGTCGCCGAGGTAGCCGACGAACTTGCCCGGCTCCGCGAGGCCGGTGATCGTGCCGTCGGCGAGCTGCACGGTCAGGGCGGTGCCGTCGACGGTGTAGCGGGCGGCGTCGGCGTGCGACCCGGTCGTCAGGGGGGCGGCGGTGTCGAGGAAGGTGCGGGCCCAGGCGATGACCTTGTCGCCGCGGACCTTGTTGTAGGAGCTCCCGGCCTCCGCGCCGCCGTCGTCGGGGATGGCGTTGGTGCCGTACAGGGCGTCGTACAACGACCCCCACCTCGCGTTGGAGGCGTTCAGCGCGAAGCGGGCGTTGAGGACCGGGACCACCAGCTGCGGGCCGGCGGTCGAGGTGATCTCGGTGTCCACGTTCGCCGTGGACACCTCGAACGGGGCCGGTTCGGGCACCAGGTACCCGATCTCGGTCAGGAACGCCTTGTACTCGGCCGGGTCGATCACGGCGGCGGCCCGGTCGCGGTGCCAGGAATCGATCCGGGCCTGCAGGTCGTCGCGGGTGGACAGCAGGGCCTTGTTCTTCGGCGCCAGCTCGTCGATCACCTTGGCCGCACCCGACCAGAACCCGTCGGCGTCCACCCCGGTCCCCGGCAGCGCCTCCTCGTTCACGAAGTCGTAGAGCACCTTCGCGACCTGCAGACCGCCGACCTCAACACGCTCAGTCATGAAATGACCACCTTCCGCACTTGGCAAAACTTCCACGATGCGAAAACACAGTTTCGTATCTTGACATTAAGAAAACCGTGTCCATCGAGTTCTGTCAATAGCGGACGGGCGTACGGTTACAGCGTCACATCCGATCAGTGGTCTTCCTCGCCGATCCTGTGGACGTGGATCAGGTTGGTCGAGCCGACGGTGCCCGGAGGCGATCCCGCGACAATGACGACGAGGTCGCCCCGCTGGTACCGGCCCAGGCCGAGGAGCGCGTGGTCGACCTGATGGATCATCTGGTCGGTCGACTCGACGGGGTCGACGAGGAACGTCTCGGTCCCCCAGGTCAGCGCGAGTTGAGCGCGCACTTCCGGGAGCGGGGTGAACGCCAGCAACGGCAGCGGAGTGTGTAGCCGCGCGAGCCGGCGCACGGTGTCCCCGGACTGGGTGAACGCGACGAGCGCCGCCGCACCCAATCGTTCCCCGATGTCGCGCGCCGCGTAGGACAGGACTCCGCCCTTCGTGCGGGGTACGTGCGCCAGCGGCGGAACCTGCGTGGACTTCTCCTCCACCGCGCTGATGATGCGGCCCATGGTGCGGACCGTCTCCATCACGTGCTTCCCGACGGACGTTTCGCCCGACAGCATGACGGCGTCGGCGCCGTCGAGGACGGCATTCGCCACGTCGGACGCCTCGGCGCGGGTGGGCCGTGAGTTCTCGATCATCGACTCGAGCATCTGCGTCGCGACGATGACCGGCTTCGCATTCTCGCGGGCGACCTGGATGGCCCGTTTCTGCGCGAGCGGCACCTGTTCGAGAGGAAGCTCGACGCCCAGATCGCCGCGGGCGACCATCACCGCGTCGAACGCGAGCACGATCGCCTCCAGGTTGTCGATCGCCTCCGGCTTCTCCAGCTTCGCGATCACCGGAACCCTGCGGCCGACCCGATCCATCACGGCATGGACGAGTTCGATGTCTGCCGCCGATCGCACGAACGACAGGGCGATGAGGTCGACACCGAGATGCAGTGCGAACTCGAGATCGGCGATGTCCTTGCCCGACAGCGCCGGGACCGACACGTTCATCCCCGGCAACGACACACCCTTGTTGTTGCTGACCGGACCGCCCTCGGTGACCCGGCACACCACGTCGTTGCCGTCGACGTCCGTGACGACCAATCCGATCTTGCCGTCGTCGACGAGCAACCGGTCACCGGGCTCGGCGTCCTCGGCCAGTTGCTTGTAGGTGGTCGACACCCGGTCGTGGGTGCCGTCGCACTCGTCGACGGTGATCCGCACGAGGTCGCCGTCCGACCAGACGGTGTTGCCTTCGGCGAAACGCCCCAACCTGATCTTCGGGCCCTGGAGGTCGGCGAGAACACCCACCGCCCGGCCGGTGCGTTCGGACGCGTCCCGCACCCGGAGGTAGTTCTCCTCGTGATCGGAATGTTCGCCGTGGCTGAAGTTGAGCCGTGCGATATCCATTCCGCAGTCGACGAGTTCACGTATGCGGTCGCCGGTTGCCGTTGCGGGCCCGAGGGTGCACACGATCTTCGCGCGCCTCGCCGATGCGGGCGCCTCCCGGCCGGGTGTGCCGAGGTATTCGGAAACTGTTGCTGTCATCGGATTTTCGATTCCGTTCTAGGCACTGCCGGTGTCGGCGTAGGAGACGGCCGCGGCGCGGACGTCGTCGATGCGGTACCGGTTGGCGGCCTCGACGG